>NZ_PYBW01000025.1 GCF_003205575.1 Streptomyces tateyamensis | reverse complement strand
CAAGCGCTACCCGCGGCTGACCGAGGTGGGCAGCTGGCGGGAGCGCTCGATGGTCGGCTACCGGGCCGCCGGGCGCCGCGACGACCGCCCGCACGGCGGCTACTACACCCAGGAGGACCTGCGCGAGCTGGTCGCCTACGCGGCCGAGCGCGGGATCACCGTGGTTCCCGAGATCGACCTTCCGGGCCACACCCAGGCCGCCATCGCCGCCTACCCCGAGCTGGGCAACACCGACGTGGTGGACACCGCGGCGCTGGGCGTGTGGACCGACTGGGGGGTGAGCCCGAACGTGCTCAACGCCTCCGACGCCACGCTGGCCTTCTTCGAGGGGGTGCTGGAGGAGCTGCTGGCGGTCTTCCCCTCGGAGTTCGTCCACCTGGGCGGCGACGAGTGCCCCAAGGAGCAGTGGCGGGCCAGCGCCGCCGCCCAGGCCCGGATCGGGGAGCTGGCGCTGGCCGGCGAGGACGAGCTGCAGAGCTGGATCATCAAGCACTTCGACCAGTGGCTGGCCGACCGAGGGCGCCGGCTGATCGGCTGGGACGAGATCCTGGAGGGCGGGCTGGCCAAGGGCGCGGCGGTCTCCTCCTGGCGCGGCTTCGCCGGCGGGATCGCGGCGGCCCGGGCCGGGCACCAGGTGGTGATGTGCCCCGAGCAGCACGTCTACCTGGACCACCGGCAGGCCGACGGGCCCGACGAGCCGATCCCGGTCGGCTTCGTGCGCACCCTGGAGGACGTCTACCGGTTCGAGCCGGTGTCGGCGGCGCTGGATCCGGTGAGCGCCCGTCAGGTGATCGGCACCCAGGCCAACCTGTGGACCGAGTTCATGGACGACGCCCGGGACGTGGACTACCGGGCCTTCCCGCGGCTGGCCGCGTTCGCCGAGGTGGCCTGGTCCGCGCTGCCCGCCGACCCCGCCGCGCGCGACTGGGCCGGCTTCGCGCAGCGGATGGCCGGCCACTTCGCCCGGCTGGACGCGCTCGGGGTGGCCTACCGCCCGCCGGCCGGCCCGCACCCCTGGCAGCGCCGCCCCGGCGTGGTCGGCCGCCCGCTGGACGGGCCGCCGCCGGCGGTCTGAGGGCGGCCTGACGGCGCGTCGGCCCGGCCGGTTGATCGTTCCGGAACCTTTCGCGCGGCGCAGGCGTCAAGAACAGGTGAATATCCGGTCAATTTACGGGGCGTTGTGCCCAAAAAGTGACCGGATCGTCCTGTACCCGGACGGCGATCACGGTGCGCGGTGTGCCAGAGTTGCCCGACCCGATGGGCTGCTTCTGTTCGGCCGCCCATCGCCCGTACGCTACGGGCGGTGCCGCGAGTCCGCGGTGCCGACGGACCTGGCCGGCCCGGCAGCCGGCCGAGACGGCTGAGCACGGCCCAGGAGAGTGGAGCACGGTGGGATCCAGGTGAACCGGACGATCATGCTGCCGACCTCCCTCGACGAGGCCGTGGAGGCGCTCGGGGCCTCGCCCGCCGCGGTCCCGGTGGCCGGCGGCACCGACCTGATGGAGGCGGTCAACGCCGGCCGGCTGCGCCCGGCCGCGCTGCTCGGCCTGGGGCGGATCACCGAACTGCGCGGCTGGCGCTACGAGGACGGTGGCACCGCCGTGCTCGGCGCCGGACTGACCCTGGCTCGGATGGACCGCCCCGACTTCGCCGCGCTGATCCCGGCGCTGGCCGACGCCGCCCGCACCGCCGGCCCCCCGCAGACCCGCAACGTCGGCACGCTGGGCGGCAACATCGCGACCAACGCCGCCACCGGCGACACGCTGCCGGTGCTGGCCGCCCTGGAGGCCGTGGTCACCCTGGCCCGGGCCGGCGCCACCCGCGAGGTGCCGGTCAGTCACCTGCTCACCGGTCACGACCCCATGCGGGCGGGCGAACTGCTCACCTGGGTCCGGGTGCCGCTGCTGCACGCGCCGCAGGTCTTCCTCAAGGCCACCGGGCGCAGCGGCCCGTCCCGCGCCACCGCCTCGGTCGCCCTGGTGCTCGACCCGGCCCGGCGCGGGGTGCGCTGCGCGGTCGGCGCGGTCGCGCCGGTGCCGCTGCGCCCGCTGGAGGCCGAGGCCTGGGTGGCGGGATGCATCGACTGGTCGGCCCGCGGCGAGGAAGGGGCGCGCACCATCGATCCGGCCGCCGCCGCCGCGTTCGGCGAGTACGTGGCGAGCGCCTGCGTGCCGGACGGCTACGGCGCCGACCCGGCCGCGGGCACCGCCGGCGAGGGGCCGACGGCGGCGGCCGTGGCACTACGGCGTACGGTGGCGGTGCTGGCCCGCCGGGCACTGGGAAGGGCACTGAAGTGACGGCCGAGCAGATCGCGGACCTGACGACCGCGTCGATGAACCACCCCGCTCCGGCGGGGGACCCGCGTCCGACCACCTCGTACGTCCTGCGGGTGAACGGCTTCGAGCGGCCGGTCGCCGACGCCTGGATCGGCGAGAGCCTGCTGTACGTGCTGCGCGAGCGGCTCGGACTGGCCGGCGCCAAGAACGGCTGCGAGCAGGGCGAGTGCGGGGCCTGCTCGGTGCAGGTGGACGGGCAGCTGGTGGCCGGCTGCCTGGTCCCGGCGGCGCTCGCGGCGGACTGCGAGGTCAGCACCGTGGAGGGCCTGTCGGCCGCCGGCGCGGCCAGTGACGTGCAGCAGGCGCTGGCCGAGTCCGGGGCGGTGCAGTGCGGCTACTGCACGCCCGGCATGGCGATGGCGGTGCACGACCTGCTGCAGCGCAACCACCGGCCCAGCGAGGTGGAGGCCCGGCAGGCGCTGTGCGGCAACCTGTGCCGGTGCACCGGCTACCGCAGCGCGCTCGCCGCCGTCCAGTCGGTGGCCGACCAACGGGCGGCCGCGCTGCTGGCGGCCGAGGAGGCGGCGCAGCAGGCGGCCGCCGAGGCCGCCGGGGCCGAGGCCTCGCCCGCGGCCGCCGCACCGGAGCCCGAGGACACGGCGGCCCAGGAGCCGCCGGTCTACCAGGACGCCTGGACCCAGACCGCCACGGTCGGCGAGGTGCCGCTGTTCGACGAGGGCTGGATCAGTGCCGAGGAGCACCCGGGCGCCACCGCCGCGGGCACCGGCCTGGGCGTGATCCCCGCGCAGGGCTACGACCCGACCGCCTACGGCTACGGCCCCGGCACCGCCTACGACGGCGCCGGCTACGAACCCACCCCGGCGCACGCCACCAGCGCCCCGTACGAGGGCACCCCCGCGCAGGGCACCCCGTACGAGCCGACCCCCGCGCACGGCACCGCCCACCAGGGCACCCCCAGTCACGGCACCGCCTACCCGGCCGCCCCGCCGTACACCGCCGGCCCGTACGCCCAGGCCCCGTACCCGGGCGCGCCCTACGACGGCATCGGCTACCCCGGCACGCCCGCCCACGGCGTCCCGGCGCAGCCCACCCCCTTCGACGGCACGGTCTACGAGACCACCCCCAGCCCGGCCGAGGACGACCACGCATGACCACCGAAGCACCCGCCCCCGCACCCGCGCCCGAGGCGCCCGCCGCCGCACCGTTCGGCCTGGGCACCTCCCCGCTGCGCACCGACGCGCTGCCCAAGGCGCTCGGCATCTACCCCTACGCCGCCGACCTGTGGGCGGAGGGCCTGCTGTGGGGCGCGGTGCTGCGCTCGCCGCACCCGCACGCCCGGATCCGCTCGATCGACACCTCGGCCGCGCTGGCCGTGCCCGGGGTGCACGCGGTGGTCACCGCCGCCGACCTGCCGACCGCGGCGGCCGACGGCGAGCGCCCGGTCCTGGCGGCCGAGGTGGTCCGCCACCACGGCGAGCCGCTCGCCGCGGTGGCCGCCGACCACCCGGACACCGCCCGGCTGGCGGCCGCCGCGATCGTGGTCGACTACGAGCCGCTGGAGCCGCTGGTCGACCCCGAACAGGCGTTCACCGGCCCGCCGCTGCACCCCAACGGCAACCTGCTGCGCCACCTGCCGCTGCGCCACGGCGACCAGGAGGTGGTAGGCGAGGTGGTGGTCGAGGGTCTCTACCAGGTCGGCCGGCAGGACCCGGCGCCGATCGGCGCCGAGGCCGGCCTCGCGGTGCCGCGCCCCGACGGCGGGGTCGAGCTGCACCTGTCCTCCACCGACCCGCACGGCGACCGCGACGCGGTGGCGGCCCGGCTGGGCCTGGAGACGGACCGGGTCCGGCTGGTGGTCACCGGCGTGCCCGGCGCCACCGGCGACCGCGAGAACCTCTCCTTCCAGGTCACCCTGGCGCTGCTGGCCCTGCGCACCGGTCGGCCGGTGAAGATGACGCTGACCCGCGAGGAGTCCTTCCACGCGCACGCCGCCCGGCACCCCGCGCTGCTGCGCTACCGTCACCACGCCGACGCGCAGGGCAAGCTGGTCAAGGTCGAGGCGCAGATCCTGCTGGACGGCGGCGCCTACGCCGAGGTCTCGGCCGAGGCGCTGGCCGCCGCCACCGCCTTCGCGGTCGGCCCCTACGTCTGTCCGAACGTGGCGGTGGACGCCTGGGCGGTGCGCACCAACAACCCGCCGGCCGGCCGGATGCGCGGCGAGGGCGCACTGCAGTCCTGCTTCGCGCACGAGTCGCAGCTGGACCTGCTGGCCGCCCAGCTGGGCCTGGACCCGCTGGAGGTGCGCCGCCGCAACGTGCTGGCCACCGGCGACACGCTGCCCACCGGACAGGCCGTCACCTGCCCGGCCCCGGTGGCCGCGCTGCTGGACGCGGTGGCCGAGGTGCCGCTGCCCGCGCTGCCGCTCGACGAGCCGGACACCGACTGGCTGCTGCCCGGCGGCCCGGGCGGGGCCGGCGACCCGGCCGCGGTGCGGCGCGGGATCGGCTACGCGGTGGGCATGTGCCACATGCTCGGCGCCGAGGGGACGGACGAGGTCTCCACCGCCACGGTGCGGGTCAGCAGCGGGAGCGCCACGGTGATCTGCGCGGCGGTGGACGCGGGCCAGGGCTTCGCCACGCTGGCCCGGCAGATCGTGCAGTCGGTGCTCGGGGTGGGCGAGGTGTACGTCGCGCCGGTGGACAGCGACCAGTCGATCGCCGGCCCCGCGGCCCGCGGGCGGCACACCTGGGTCTCCGGCGGTGCGGTGGAGAAGGCCGCGCTGATGGTCCGCCACCAGCTGCTCGCGCCGATCGCGGCGGACTTCGGCATGTCGGTGGAGCTGCTCTCGATCGCCGACGGCAAGATCACCTCCTACGACGGCGTGCTGGGCATGCCGGTGGCCGAGGCGCTGGAGGGCAAGGAGCTGTGGGCCACCGCGCAGTGCCGCCCGCACCCCACCGAGCCGCTGGACGAGGCCGGGCAGGGCGACGCCTTCGTGTCGATCGCCTTCTGCGCGATGCGTGCGGTGGTCGACGTGGACATCGAGCTCGGCGCGGTCCGGGTGGTGGACGTGACGGTGGCCCAGGACGTGGGCCGGGCGCTGAACCCGGGTCAGATCGAGGACCGGATCGAGGCCGGCGTGGCCCAGGGCATCGGCGCCGCGCTGCTGGAGGACCTGCGCACCGCCGGCGGCGTGCTGCTCAACCCCTCGCTCACCGGCTACCGGCTGCCCACCGCCCTGGACACCCCCGAGGTGCGGGTCGCCGCCCTGCTGGAGGAGCGCGACGTGGTCGCCACCTTCGGCGCCAAGGCGGTCAGCGCGGTGCCGGCCGCCGTCGCTCCCGCCGCGGTCGCGGCCGCGGTCCGGGCGGCCACCGGCCTGCCGGTGGGCCGACTGCCGATCCAGGCGCAGGACGCGGTGGTGGGTTAGACCGCGATCAGGCGGCCCGGCTGCCGGTCGGGTTGAACGCGACCCGGGCTGCGGCTGCCGCCGCCTCCACGTACGCCGGGTCGGCGCGGTGCTCGGCAGGGATGGTCCACCGGGTGTGGTCACCGCGACTCATGCCCGGTCGACCTGGAACTCCACGGCGCGGTAGTGCTCGCGGGTCAGGGTGTCGAGCCACTTCTCGACTTCGGGTTCCACCTCGATGCTGTACCGGTCCGACATGGCGCCGACCGTAGGTGGCCGACGCGGTCGGCGACGGGGGAGTCGACGGGATTCACCCGAGCGAGTGAATTGCGCGGAATTGCAGTGGAGGCCATGACGGGAATCGAACCCGTGTAAACCGTTTTGCAGACGGTTCCCTGAACCACTCGGGCACACGGCCATTGACGGTGCGTCAGTGCGTGCGACGACAACAGGAGAAGGCGGTGCGGGGCATGGCACGGGCTCCTCTCCAGGTCGGGTGGGGCGGGAATTCGCCGTGCTTTCGAGAATGATTCTGGTCCAGCGGCGGGGGCAGGTCAACGGCTGAGTGTGACGGCTGCATGAACTCGTACGGTGGGGTCCTAGGACCAAAGGTCAGGAGTCAAACGGGGTGTTGGGTCTTACGATGTGAGCCATGACCACCACCGACACCGCCCAGTTGCTGCCGTCCGCGCCCGTGGGGGAGGACGGGGTGCTGGGGGCGCGGTACCGGGCGCTGACGCTGGGGATCGTGTCGGTGGTGCTGCTGCTGGCCTTCGAGGCGACCGCGGTGAACACCGCGATGCCGGTGGCCGCGCGCGAGCTGCACGGAGTGGGGCTGTACGCGTTCGCCTTCTCCGGGTACTTCACCACCACGCTGTTCGCCATGGTCCTCGCGGGGGAGTGGTGCGACCGGCGCGGGCCGATGGCGCCGCTGTTCGGCGGGATCGGGGTGTTCGCGGCGGGGCTGGTGGTGGCCGGCACGGCGGACCGGATGTGGACCTTCGTCGGCGGCCGGGCCGTCCAGGGCCTGGGCGGCGGACTGGTGATCGTCGCGCTGTACGTGGTGGTGGGGCGGGCCTACCCGGAGCGGCTGCGGCCGGCGGTGTTCGCGGCCTTCGCGGCGGCCTGGGTGCTGCCCTCGATCCTGGGGCCGCTGGTCTCCGGCACGGTGACCCAGCAGCTGGGCTGGCGCTGGGTGTTCCTGGCGGTGCCGGCCCTGGTGGTGCTGCCGCTGGCGGTGATGGGCCCGGCGCTGCGCCGGGCCGAGCGGGCCCAGCCGCCCGCCCCGGGCGGGGCGCTGGACCGCCACCGGATCGCGCTGGCCGCGATGGCCGCGCTCGGGGCGGGGCTGTTGCAGTACGCGGGGGAGCGCCGGGACCTGCTCGGGCTGCTGCCGCTGGTCGCGGGCGCGGCGCTGCTGGGGCCCGCGGTCCTGCGGCTGCTGCCGCCCGGCACGCTGCGCGCCGGGCGCGGGCTGCCCACCGTGATCCTGCTGCGCGGCGTGGCGGCGGGCGCCTTCATCGCTGCCGAATCGTTCATCCCGCTGATGATGGTGACCGAGCGCGGGCTGTCGCCGACCCTGGCCGGCCTGACGCTGACCGGCGGCGGGCTCTCCTGGGCGTTCGGCTCCTGGCTGCAGGGCCGGCCGGCCGCCGAGCGGTACCGCGAGGGGCTGAGCCGGCTGGGCTTCGTGCTCACCTCGGTGGCGATCGCGGGGGCCGCGCTGGTGCTCTGGCCGGCCGCGCCGACCTGGGCCACGGCGGCGGCCTGGACGGTCGGCGGGCTCGGCATGGGGATCTCGGTCGCCAGCATCAGCGTGCTGATGCTCCGGCTCTCGCCGCCCGAGGCGGCCGGTGCCAACTCGGCCTCGCTGCAGATGTCCGACGCGCTGGGCAACGTGCTGCTGGTGGCGTTGGCCGGGGTGCTCTTCGCCGGGCTGGGCGGCGGTTCGGTGGCCGCCGCGACGCCCGACAGCGGCGCCCGGGCGGCGTTCGCCGCGATCTTCGCCATGCTGACGGCGGTGGCACTGCTGGGCGCCGCGGTGGCCGGGCGGGTCCGCCCGGCCACCGCCGGCTGAGCCCCCGTCAGGGACTCGGCCGGAGTCAGACGTCGCGCCGGCGCCGGTGGTGGTGCACCACGGCCGCGGTGGCGGTGCCCAGCAGGGTGACCCCGGCCAGCGCCTCGGGCAGGTCGACCCCGCTGCCGCCGCCCAGGCCCGCGTGGCTGGGGCCCTGCGGCGCCAGGTGGCCCGCCTCCTCGTGGTCGCCGCGCCCGGGGTCGCCGTGCACCGTGAAGGTCGTGGTCACCTGGCTCTTGGTGACCGTGGTGCACTGCACCGTGACGTCGTAGACACCGGGCCGGGCGTGCTCGGGGACGGTGGCGATGGCGCCCACCAGTCCGCGCAGCGAGCCCAGCTTGACCGCCGGGATGTCCTCGGTGCCGCCGCCCTGCTCGCGGGAGCGGAAGGTGGCGGTGCCGCCGGCGCTGTCGCAGTTTCCGCCGTCGAAGACCGCGAACTGGCTGCCGGGGGTGACCGGGTCCGGTTCGATGACGACTGGGTTGGCGGCGGCGGGGGCGGCCGCGGCCAGGCCCAGGGCCAGGGCGAGCAGGCTGCCGGCGGCGAAGTGACGAGCGCGCATGGGGGGACTCCACGGGGCGCGGCCACGGGGTCGTCCCCGTGCGAAGGAATAGGCGAAACCGCGTCCTGGGAACCAGGGGACGGCCCGCGGGCCGGGCCCGCACCCGCAGGACGCCCGGCCCGGACCCGGAAAACCGCCCGCTACCTGGGGTGATGCCTCCTCACACCCGGTAGCGCCGAACGGGGGTCAGCGCCCCGCGCCGGTCCCCAGGAAGGCGGACCAACCGCCGGCCGGCGCCTCGCCGGGACCGAGGGTCTGCAGCTTGCGCAGCACCGCCGGGTCCTGCACCTCCAGCCACTGGACCAGTTGGCGGAACGAGACCAGGCGCACCTCGGGCTTGTCCGCGATGGTGCGCAGCACCTCCTCCACCGCGTTCATGTAGATGCCGCCGTTCCACTGCTCGAAGTGGTTGCCGATGTACATCGGCGCGCGGTTGGTGGAGTAGGCGCGGTCGAAGCCGGCCAGGTAGGCGTCCCGGGCCTGTCGCTGCCAGGAGTCCTGCAGCACCGGGTTGCCCTTGGTGTTGTCGCCGGACTGGTTGTACATGATGTTGTAGTCCATCGAGAGCACCTGGAAGGAGTGCCCGGGGAACGGGATGGACTGCAGCGGCATGTCCCACAGGGCGCCGTTCTGGAACTTCTGCGGCCACACCTGCAGTCCGCCGGGCCCGCTGCTGTCGTACTTCCAGCCGCGGGCGGCGGCGGTGGGCAGCAGCGCGCGCTGGCCCTCCAGGCAGGGGGTGCGGCCGCCGATCAGCTCCTTGCGGTAGTCGAAGGGCAGCGGCGGCAGGTCGGTGAACCCGGTGTTGGTGCGCCAGTTCATCACGAAGTCCATCGCCTGCTGGATCTCGCTGTCCCACTCCTCCGGGGACCAGCGCCCGCCGCCGCTGGGTCCGCAGAAGTGCCCGTTGAAGTGGGTGCCGATCTCGTGGCCGTCCAGCCAGGCGGCGCCGATCTGGGTCAGCGTCTCGCGGATGTGGCCGTCCTGGAGGTAGCCGATGTCGGAGGCGCCGATCCGGTGCTGCGGCGGGCGGTAGAGGTCCTTCTTGCCCTCGGGCAGGGTGTAGATGCCGCTCAGGAAGAAGGTCATCGAGGCGTTGTGCTCCTTGGCCAGGGTGCGGAACCGGGAGAACAGCTTGTTGTCCAGCTCGCCGGCGCCGTCCCAGGAGAAGACCACGAACTGCGGCGGCCGCTGGCCCGGCTCCAGCGGCACCGGCACCGGCTGGTGCGGCTGCGAGCCGGTGTCCGAGGTGGAGCCGTCGCCGATCATGGTGGCGGGCGGTTTGGCCGGGGTGGGCGAGGCGGTGGCGGTGGACAGCGGGACCGCGCCGGCGGCGTCGGCCTTGTTGACGGCGGTGGTGGCGCGCGGGGCGCAGCCGGCGGCCACGGCGGCGGCGGTGGCCGCGCCGGCGCCGAGCAGGGCGCGGCGGGACAGGGCGTCGGTCAAGGCGGGCTCTCCAGACTCCGAGTGGGCGTCAGCGCGGGGATGAGCGCGACGGTGGGCCCGAACGGCGCGAGCTGGCAAGACGGGTGGCGAACTGTCGGCTAATTGTCCGTTATGGGCGATTTGTCATCAGGATCGCACGGGGACCGCGCCCGTGGCGGCAGCTCGGTGACCTTCCGCCCGTAAGAACCAGCCGATCGGCGTGTCGATTCGCGGGCAGGACCCATAGATCATCTGATTGGACGACAGGATCGGGAGGAGCGCGCAGCAATGTGGCAGTCGGTGGTGGACGCCTACCACTCGCGCATCGTGGAACCCGGCCGTCAGCCGCTCTTCCTGCTGCTGGTCGGGCTGATCACGGCCTTCGTGTTCATCCGGTTCAGCACCCGGATGATCCGCCGCGGCACGTCCTGGTGGCCCGGCAACGTCACGCCGGGCGGCCTGCACATCCACCACGTGGTCTTCGGACAGACCCTGATGCTGGTGGCCGGAGTGGGCGGGTTCACCGTGCACGGGCTGACCAGCCACACCCGCGAGCTGATGGCGTTCTGCTTCGGGGCCGGCTGCGGCCTGGTGCTGGACGAGTTCGCCCTGGTGCTGCACCTGAAGGACGTCTACTGGAAGGAGCAGGGCCGCACGTCGGTCGACGCGGTGATCCTGGCCGTCGCACTGATCGCCCTGCTGCTGGTCGGCCAGTTGCCGCTGGGCGGCTTCCTGGCGGGCCGGCCCTCGGTCGGCCAGTCGGTGGGGGC
The DNA here is from genome assembly GCF_003205575.1 of Streptomyces tateyamensis. Taxonomy (GTDB): domain Bacteria; phylum Actinomycetota; class Actinomycetes; order Streptomycetales; family Streptomycetaceae; genus Kitasatospora; species Kitasatospora tateyamensis. Next base: position 89,644 of record NZ_PYBW01000025.1, on the reverse strand, counting down.
CGCGGTGCTGCTGCTCCTGGTCACCGTCACGCTGCTCAAGGGCAAGCTGTGGACCGGCCTGATCGGGGTCATGCTGCCGGTGCTCGCGGTGTTCGGCGCGATCCGGCTGGCCCGCCCCGGCAGCCCCTGGGCACGCTGGCGCTACCGCAGCCGGCCGCGCCGGATGGCCAGGGCCGAGCGGCGCGAGGCGCTGCTGCACCGGCGGGTCACCGCCGCCAAGCTGGTCGCCTACAACCTGCTGGCCGGCGCCCCGGACGTCGGCGCCGAGGCCGCCGTCACCGCCGCACCGGCCGGACCGGTCGCGACCGCCGCGCCGGCCGCGCCGGCCGTGCCGGCACCCGCGCCGCCGCTGCCCGCCTGGCGCCGCCGGCTCGGCGGCTTCGCCCAGTGGTACCTGCGGATCGCCGCCGCGCTCAACCTGCTGGCCGGCCTGATCGCACCGTTCCGTGAGCGGGTGCACCAGGCCAACAGCGGCGACTTCTTCACCCCGGTGCTGATGACCGCCGGCTTCACCGCCGCGCTCTTCGCCGCCCTGCTCGCGGTGATGCTGCGCCGCCGCAAGCGGGCCGCCTGGATCGTGGCGACCACGGTGGTGGCGGCTTACGCGGTGCTGTTCGGGCTGGCCCTGGCGGTGCTCCCGGAGGACCGCGAGCACCCGTTCAACTGGGTCTCGGCCACCCTCACCGCGGCCGTGCTGATCGCACTGCTGCTCAGCCGGCGGGCCTACCAGGTGCGCGGCGCGTCCGGCAACGTGACGGTCGGCCTGGCCACCGCGGCGCTCGGCGGGGCGCTGGTGATCGGCCTGGGTGCGGTGCTGATCCGGGCCACCTCCTCGCCGCCCGCGCCGGACTGGGACGACAGCGTGCGCTACGCCGCGATCCGGCTGTTCACCACCTCGGGCTTCGGTGAACTGGTGCCGAGCGTGACGGTGGCCCGCTGGGCGGACCTGGCGATCAACGTGCTGGGCGCCGCGCTGTTCCTGATCGTGCTGCGGGTCTTCTTCCGCTCCCCGCGTGGGCGGGTGCTGCTGCAGCCCGCCGACGAGCAGCAGCTGCGCGCACTGCTGGATCGCCACGGCGCCCGCGACTCGCTCGGCTACTTCGCACTGCGCCGGGACAAGGCGGTCTGCTGGTCGCCGTCCGGCAAGGCGGCGGTGCTCTACCGGGTGGTCAACGGGGTCGCGCTGGCCTCCGGCGATCCGATCGGGGACCCCGAGGCCTGGCCGGGGGCGATCGAGCGCTGGCGCGAGCTGGCCCGGGCCAGCGCCTGGGTGCCGGCCGTCACCGGGGCCGGCGAGCAGGGTGCCACCGCCTACCGGCGCAGCGGGCTGCGGGCACTGGAGTTCGGCGACGAGGCGATCGTCGAGGTGGCCGACTTCAGCCTGGAGGGCCGCTCGATGCGCACCCTGCGCCAGGCCCACAGCCGGGTCCGCAAGGCCGGCTACCGGGCGGTGATCCGCCGTCACCGCGACATCCCCGCCGGGGAGCTGGCCGAGCTGGTGCACCTGGCCGACGCCTGGCGGCACGGGCGCACCGAGCGCGGTTACACCATGGCGCTGGGCCGGCTGGGCGACCCGGCGGACGGCGACTGCCTGCTGGTCGAGTGCCGGGACGAGAACGACCGCACCTGCGCCCTGCTCAGCTTCGTGCCCTGGGGCGCGCACGGCCTCTCGCTGGACCTGATGCGCCGTGACCGGGAGTCCGAGAACGGGCTGGTGGAGTTCCTGGTCACCGAGCTGCTGCTGCGCGCGGCGGCCGGCGACCTGGCGCTGACCCGGGTCTCGCTCAACTTCGCGATGTTCCGCTACGTCTTCGAGGCCGGCGGAAAGCTCGGCGCCGGACCGGTGCTTCGGCTGTGCCGCGCGGTGCTGCGCTTCCTGTCCCGCTGGTGGCAGCTGGAGTCGCTGTACCGGGCCAACGCCAAGTACCAGCCGGCCTGGGAGCCGCGGTTCGTGCTCTACGAGAAGTCCTCCGAGCTGCCGGTGATCGCGGTGGCCAACGGGCTGGCGGAGGGTTTCCTGGTCCGGCCGCGGCTGCTCGGCGTCGGCCGGGCGGAGCGGCGTGGCACGACTCACCCCGGTGGCGGCGCAACCGATGCGACCGCGCCCGCGTCCGGTTTGGCTGGACGGGTGCAGTGAACCGTTCGACAACGGAACCGGGAAGCGGGACAGACGTGGGCGGGCACAAGAGTCCCTGGTCGGGGGCGGTGGTGCTGGCTGCCGCCGTGCTGCTGGGCGCCTGGCTGGTGCACGACGGCACGACGGCGCACCACCCGCCGGCGCCCGCCGTCGACCAGGCGCCGGACGACACGGTGCCGGCCGCCGCGCTCAGCGGCACCCCGATGGCCGCCGCCGATCCGGTCCGGCTGCGGATCCCGGCGATCGGGGTGGACGCCCCGGTCACCGGGGTCGGGCTGGACCGCGACGGCCACCTGGCCACCCCGGTCGAGACCGACCGCAACCTGGCCGGCTGGTACCGCGCGGGGATCACCCCGGGGCAGCGCGGCACCGCGCTGCTGGCCGGCCACGTGGACACCGCGGGCGGCCCGGCGGTCTTCTACGGCCTGGGCTCGCTGCACCGCGGCGACCGGATCGACGTCGAGCGGGCCGACCGCAGCACCGCGTGGTTCGTGGTCGACGCGGTGGCCGTCTACGACCGGGCCGCGTTCCCGGACCGCAAGGTCTACGGGCAGGCGCCGGACCCGCAGCTGCGACTGATCACCTGCGGCGGCCAGTACACCAAGGGCAAGGGCTATCAGGGCAACCTGGTGGTCTTCGCCCATCTGACGGGGCATCGGGAGCGGACATGAACCTGGCCATCGAGGGACCGCTGGACTGGCCGGTCACCCACGGCGTGCTCCCGGTGCTGGTGCTGGTGGCGGGCCTGGTCGCGCTGCTCGGCCTGGCGGTCTCGGCCAGCAGCCACTGGTGGAGCCGGCGGTTTCCCTGCGCGGTGGTGCTGGCGGCCGCGGTCACCGTGCTGATCCGGTTCTGGGTGGAGGACTGGTGGCAGCCGTTCCCCGACCCGCTGCCGCGCAAGGTGCTGTTCTGGATCGGCATCGGCGCGCTAGGCGTGCTGCTCGCCGTCTTCCGGATGCCGCCGCTGCGCTGGCGCGGCCGGTTCGCGGCGGCCGGCGCGGCGCTGCTGGTGCTGCTGATGTCCGGCTCCCAGATCAACCGGGTCTACGACCAGTACCCGACCCTGCGGGTGCTGCTGGCCCCCTGGCTGCAGCACACCCCGAAGCTGGCCGTCGGCCGGGCCAAGGCCACCGTGGTGGTGCCGCCGGGCAAGGCACTGGCCGAGGTGTGGCGGGCGCCGGCCGGGCTGCCGACCAAGGGCACGGTCGCCAAGAGCCCGATCCCCGGGGTGAAGTCCGGCTTCCAGGGCCGGGACGCCTACGTCTACCTGCCGCCCGCCTACCAGGCCGACCCGCGCCCGCTGCTGCCGGTGCTGGTGCTGCTGTCGGGCCAGCCGGGCGGCCCGGACGACTGGGTGAACTCCGGCGACCTGGCCGGGATCATGGACGGGTTCGCGGCCCAGCACCAGGGCCTGGCGCCGATCGTGGTGGCGGCCGACCCGAGCGGCTCGCTGTGGGGCAACACGCTCTGCATGGACTCCAAGCTCGCCAAGGCCCAGACCTACCTGGCCCAGGACGTGCCGGACTGGGTCCACGCCAACCTGCAGACCGCCACCGGGCGCGGCGCCACCGCGATCGGCGGGATCTCCTACGGCGGCACCTGCGCGATCCAGCTGGGCGTCAACGCCCCCCAGGTTTTCGGCAGCCTGCTGGACATCTCCGGCCAGGACGAGCCCACCCTGGGCAGCCACCAGGAGACGGTGGACAAGGCCTTCGGCGGCGACGAGGCGGCCTTCGACGCGGTCGACCCGCTGCACGTGATGGCCCGCCGGAAGTTCCCCGACACCAGCGCGGTCTTCGTGGCCGGCAAGAGCGACGGGGAGTACGGGCCGCAGAACCAGAAGGTGTACCAGGCCGCGGTCGCCGCGGGCATGAAGGCGACCTGGGCCACCGTCCCCGGCGGCCACGACTGGACCGTGTTCCGGGCCGGCCTGAGCACCCAGCTGCCCTGGCTGGCCACCGCGACGGGGCTGACCCGGTGAGCGCGCGCACCGAGCTCTCCGACGCCCCGGTCACCCCGGTCAGGCCCGGGCCGCTCCAGCGGGCGCTGCACACCACGGTGCTGCCGCTGCTGGCGCTGCGTCAGGCGCCGATGACGGTGGTGCTCATCCTCACCCTGTGGATCCTGGGCGGGCTCACCCACAGCCTGGGCCACGGGCCGGGGCCGGTTCTGCTGGCGCACGTCGGGGTGGGCATCCAGAGCCTGGCGGCCGGCTACTGGTGGACCCCGTTCAGCTCGCTGCTCTGGTGCTCGGGCATCGCCTCCTACGTGGTCAACACCGCGATGCTGGTGGTGCTCGGGCCGGTGGCGGCCCGGCGGCTGGGGCGGCTGCGCGCGGTGGGCCTGGTGCTCGCCGGGCAGCTGGTCGGCACCCTGCTGGGCACCGCGCTGGTGCGCCTGGGCATCGCGGTCGGCGAGACCTGGACCGAGGGCCTGGGGGACCAGTACGGGCTGGGTCCCACCACCGGCATCTTCGCGCTGGCCGGCGCGCTGAGCTTCAGGCTCAGCGCGCTGTGGCGCCGCCGGCTGCAACTGCTCGTGGTGCTGGTGCCGCTGGTGATGATGCTCTACATCGGGCATCTGCAGAGCGTGCAGCGGGTGGCCGGCGCCGCCTTCGGGCTGCTGGTCGGCGCACTGTGGCTGCGCGGCGACCAGCCGCTGCGGCCGCGCCGCGCCTCGCACACCGAGACCCGGGTGCTGGTCGCGCTCTGCGTGGCCTCCTCGGCGATCGGCCCGCTGATCGCCTCGCTCTACCAGGACGCCTTCGGTCCGTTCAACACCTTCAGCGACCTCTACTTCTCACGCCCGCCGACCCGGGAGGACGTCGACTACGCGTGCTCGATCTCGGCCGACGACTGCGCCCACCTCAAGTCGGCGCTGCACTTCTTCGACTCGCCCGGGCGGCTGATGGCCGCGGTGATCCCGATCCTGCTGCTGGTGCTGGCCGAAGGCCTGCGCCGCGGCCTGCGCCGCGGCCTGCGGCTGGCCTGGTGGTCGGTCGTGGTGGTGCAGCTGCTGTGGATCGCGCTGCTGGGCTGGCTGCTGCGGCTGCTGCTGGACCAGGCGGCCGACCTCGGCGGGAGCACCGTGGTGTGGCAGCTGGTCGGCGAGGCCTGGGCGCTGCCGGTGCTGGTGCTGGCGCTGCTGGTGGCCACCCGCAGGCAGTTCGGGCTGCGGCTGCCGGTCCGGGTGGTGCGGCGGCTGGCCGCGGTGGTCGGCGGCACCCTGCTGGCGGCCTGCCTGGCCTACGTCGGGATCGGCTACCTGGTGCGCGACCAGTACGAGCCGGACACCACGTTGCCGGCCCTGCTCAAGGGGCTGCCCTCGGAGTTCCTGCCGCCGGCCTACAACGATCTGGTGCCCACCTACCCGGTGGCGGCCGGCGGCACCGCGCAGGCGTTGGAGACCTACTGCGGGCTGCTGTTCTGGGCGGTCGCGCTGATCGCGCTGCTGATCGCCTTCCGCCGCCCGTGGGTGCACGAGGACGCCGCCGCCGCGGCCCGGGCCCGCGAGCTGCTGGTCCGGTACGGCGGCTCGACGCTCTCCTACATCGCCACCTGGGACGGCAACCACTACTGGTTCGACGAGCACGGCGAGGCGGCGGTGCCGTACCGGCTGCTCGGCTCGGTCGGGATCACGGCGGTCGCGCTGACCTGCGGGGACCCGTTCGGCGAGCCGAAGGCGCGGGAGCGGGCGGTGGCCGGCTTCGCCCGGTACTGCGACCGGCGCGGCTGGACGCCGTGCTTCTACAGCGTCACCCCGGCCACCGAGGCGGCCGGCCGGGCGCTCGGCTGGCGCTCGGTCCAGGTGGCCGAGGACACCGTGGTGCCGCTGCCGGAGCTGGCCTTCACCGGCAAGAAGTGGCAGGACGTCAGGACCGCGCTGAACAAGGCGAAGAAGGAGGGCATCACCGCCGAGTGGTGGACCTGGCAGCAGGCGCCGCTGGAGGTCCGGGACCAGATCCGGTCGATCTCCGAGGAGTGGGTGGCCGACAAGGGGCTGCCGGAGATGGGCTTCACCCTGGGCGGGCTGGACGAGCTGGCCGACCCGGCGGTGCGGGTGCTGATCGCCGTCGACCGGGACCGCACGGTGCACGGGCTGACCAGCTGGATGCCGGTGTACCGGGACGGCGCGCCGGTGGGCTGGACGCTGGACTTCATGCGGCGGCGCAGTGAGGCCCGCGGCGCCGGCGCCCCCGCCCCGTTCCGCGGCGTGATGGAGTTCCTGATCGCCTCCGCCGCCCTCGGCTTCCAGGAGGAGGGCGCGCAGTTCCTCTCGCTCTCCGGCGCGCCGCTGGCCCGGTCCGACCGCGGGCAGGAGCCGACCACACTGCAGCGGATGCTGGACTGGATGGGCAAGACCCTGGAGCCGGTCTACGGGTTCCGTTCGCTGCTCGCCTTCAAGGCCAAGTTCCAGCCCGAGTACCGGCCGATGTACATGGTCTACCCGGACCCGGCCGCGCTGCCCAGCATCACCCGGGCGATCGGCAAGGCCTACCTGCCGCACCTGACGGCGGGTGAGGGGATGCGGCTGATGCGGCGGTTGTCGACCTGAGGCCGGCCCAGCCGCGCCCGCCGGGTCAGCCGAGCAGCTCGGCCAGCGCCCGGTCGGCGTCCAGGTGCAGGTGCTCGCGGCCCTCGGGCACCAGCCGGTAGCCGGCCCGCAGGAAGCGGCGCAGCTCGCCCGCCTCGAAGGCGAGCAGCGCGACGCCCTCGGCGGCCCGCAGCTCCACCATGGTGTGCGGCCCGCGGCCCGGGCGGATGTGCACGTCGCCGAGGCCGGCCGGCGTCTCCAGCCCCTCGGCCAGCAGTTGGCGGGCGAAGGTCCACACCACCTCGCCCGGCCCGGTCGGCTCGTCCAGCGAGTACTCACGGGGGAAGACCAGCTGGACCGCCAGCGGGTCCGCCGCCCGGTAGCGCAGGGCCACCAGCAGCCCCGTGGAGACCTGGCCGGACAGGATCAGCCGGGCCCGGACGATCTGCTCGACGACGGCGCTGCGCATGGTGGACTCCCTCGCTGGTGGTGCGGACATGGAGGGAGAGCGGTCCGCGGGCCACCGCTTACCGCGGCAAACGGGTGATCCCGCTCACAGCCGGGCGGCGTCCCGCCAACCTGCCTGGTCGGGCGCCCGGCGGCCGCCGGCGCCCCTTCGTGTCGGCCCTCGCCCGCCGCCGCGGCCCGGTAGGCTAGGCGGGTTGTCCGACCGCCCACCCTCCCGTGGGACGGGGCTGCACGATCGCCCTGACCTGCGACGATCCCCCCTCGGAGACCGTGAGTACTGCCGCCTCTTCCGACATGTCGCCGCTCTTCTCCGACGCCGCCGAGCAGCACCACGCGGCCCGAGCAGCCGGCACCTCGGCCGCCGCGCACCTGTCGCCCGCCTTCCCGGGGCGGGCGCCCTGGGGGACCGCGGGCAAGCTGCGGGCCTGGCAGCAGGCAGCGCTGGACCGGTACATCGAGAAGCAGCCCAGGGACTTCATGGCGGTCGCCACCCCGGGCGCCGGCAAGACCACCTTCGCGCTGACCCTGGCCTCCTACCTGCTGCACAACCACCTGGTGCAGCAGATCACCGTGGTCGCGCCGACCGAGCACCTGAAGAAGCAGTGGGCGGAGGCGGCCGCGCGGATAGGGATCAAGCTGGACCCGGCCTACTCCTCGGGTCCGCTGTCGAAGGAGTACCACGGCATCGTGGTCACCTACGCGGGCGTGGGCGTCAACCCGATGCTGCACCGCAACCGGACCGAGTCGCGCAAGACCCTGGTGATCATGGACGAGATCCACCACGCGGGTGACTCCAAGTCCTGGGGCGAGGCCTGCTTCGAGGCCTTCGAGCCGGCCGCCCGGCGGCTCGCGCTGACCGGCACCCCGTTCCGCTCGGACACCAACCCGATCCCGTTCGTCCAGTACGCGCAGGACACCGACGGCCTGCGCAAGTCGGTGGCCGACTACACCTACGGCTACGGCCACGCGCTGGCCGACCACGTGGTGCGCCCGGTGATCTTCCTGTCGTACAGCGGCAATATGCGCTGGCGGACCAAGTCCGGCGACGAGCTGGAGGCCCGGCTCGGCGAGCCGATGACCAAGGACCTGATCGCCCAGGCCTGGCGCACCGCGCTGGCCCCGCAGGGCGAGTGGATGCCGAACGTGCTGCGGGCCGCCGACAAGCGGCTGACCGAGGTGCGCAAGGCGATCCCGGACGCCGGCGCCCTGGTGATCGCCAGCGACCAGAACGCGGCCCGCGCCTACGCCAAGATGATCCGTGAGATCACCGGCCACAAGGCCGTCCTGGTGCTCTCCGACGAGGCCGAGGCGTCCCAGCGGATCTCCGACTTCGCGGCCGGCGACGACCGCTGGATGGTCGCGGTCCGGATGGTCTCCGAGGGCGTGGACGTCCCGCGCCTGGCGGTCGGCGTGTACGCCACCTCGATCTCCACCCCGCTCTTCTTCGCCCAGGCGGTCGGCCGCTTCGTGCGCGCCCGCAAGCGCGGCGAGACCGCCTCGGTCTTCCTGCCCTCGGTGCCGATGCTGCTCGGCTTCGCCAACGAGATGGAACTGCAGCGCGACCACGTGCTGGACCGGCCGAAGAAGGAGGGCGAGGGGCTCTTCGACGAGGAGGACCGGCTGCTCGCCGAGGCCGAGCGGGCCGACGACGGCCCGGACGGGGCCGGGGGCGAGGAGCTCTCCTACGAGGCGCTGGGCTCGGACGCGGTCTTCGACCGGGTGCTGTACAACGCCATGGAGTTCGGCATGCAGGCGCACCCGGGCTCGGAGGAGGAAGAGGAGTACCTCGGCATCCCCGGCCTGCTGGAGCCGGACCAGGTGCACCTGCTGCTGCAGAAGCGGCAGACCCGGCAGATCCAGCGCTCCAAGGCCAAGCCGGCCGAGCAGGCCGACCTGCTGGAGCTGCCCGCCGAACAGCGCCCGGTGGTGACCCACCAGGAGCTGCGCGACCTGCGCAAGGAGCTGAACGGGCTGGTCGCCGCCTGGCACCACCGGACCAACCAGCCGCACGGCACGATCCACAACGAGCTGCGCCGCCAGTGCGGCGGCCCGCTGACCGCCCAGGCCACCGTGAACCAGCTCAAGGCGCGGATCGCCAAGGTCCGCGAGTGGGCCCGCTGACCGGTCGTCAGCTGCGGGCCGTCAGTGTCCGCTACCCGGAGTCGGAGGCGGAGTTCGATCCTTCGTACTCCTGCGAAATGGTAGTCAATGCCCGGATTGGTCCGGATCAAAAAAATTGATCATGACCGAATTTTGGACAACCACTTCCGCAGCGCCGAAACAGTTACTAGTTTTCCTGCACGCTCTCTTCTCGTAGGTACGACCTCCGACCGGAGCGCGCATGGCCGGCGTGCCGATGGCGACGCAGCCGGCCCAGCCGCGTCCATCACCCCTGCGCGCGTCACCTCCCCCCGGGTCGGCCATGCCGGCCCGGACGACCGCCGCGGAAAGGAAAGCGTCGTGACCGCCGAGACCTCCCAGACCCTGGATCGCGGTATCCGGGTACTGAAGCTGCTGGCCGACTCCGAGCGCGGCCTGACGGTGACCGAGCTGGCCGCCCGGCTCGCCGTCAACCGCACCGTGGTCTACCGCCTGCTGGCCACCCTCGAGCAACACGGACTGGTCCGCCGCGACATCGGCGGCCGGGCCCGGGTGGGCCTGGGCGTGCTGCGGCTGTCCCAGCGGGTGCACCCGCTGCTGCGCGAGGCGGCCCTGCCCGCGCTGCGCAGCCTGGCCGAGGACCTGGGCGCCACCGCGCACCTGACCCTGGTGGACGGCACCGAGGCGCTCGCGGTCGCCGTGGTCGAGCCCAGCTGGACCGACTTCCACGTCGCCTACCGGACCGGCCTGCGCCACCCGCTGGACGAGAGCGCGGCCGGCCGGGCGATCCTGGAGGCCCGCAAGTTCCCCGGCCAGCGCCGCCCCGAGCAGGGCTTCGTGATCACCCGGGCGGAGGAGCAGTCCGGCGCCAGCGGCGCGGCCGCCGCGCTGATCGGGCTGAGCGGGATCGAGGGCAGCGTGGGCGTGGTGATGCTCAACGGCCTGGTGCCCGAGCGGGTCGGCCCGCGGGTGGTGGAGGCGGCCACCGAGGTGGCGGACGCGCTGCGCTGAACCGGGGTGTGTTTGGATTCCCCCTGTGTCCGCTGATCCCACGGCGCCCGCCGCCGCCAAGCCCGCTGCCCGGCTGACCCCGCGCCGCCGGGCCCTGCTGCTCTGCGCCCTGGTGGCGGCCGTGCTGCTCGCGGTCTCCTGGCTGGCCCCGCTGCCGTTCACCAGGACCTGGCCGGGGGCCACCGCCGACGCGCTGGGCAGCTACCAGGGCCACCAGGTGGTCACCGTGGCCGGGGCGCCGGAGCGGCAGACCAGCGGGTCGCTGCGGGTCACCACGATCCTGGCCACCGGGCCCGACGAGTCGGTCACCCTGGAGCAGGCGGTCCGCGGCTGGCTGGACCCGAAGGTCGCGGTGCTGCCGCGGGACAGCGTCTACCCGCAGGGCAACCTGACCGAGGCCCAGCACCAGATGACCCAGGCTCAGGACAGCGCCACCACGGTCGCCCTGAACTACCTGCACCTCTCCCCGGACCAGGTCAAGGTCACGGTGGACCTGGGCGACATCGGCGGTCCCAGCGGCGGGCAGATGCTGAGCCTGGCGATCATCGACAAGCTGGCCGGGGACGGCCACGGCGGCGACCTGACCGGCGGGCGCAACATCGCCGGCACCGGCACCATCGACGACCAGGGCACCATCGGCGCGGTCGGCGGGGTGGCGCTGAAGACCCAGGCCGCGGCGCGGGACGGGGCCACCGTCTTCCTGGTGCCGCAGCTGGAGTGCGCGGACGCCAAGGTGAACACCCCGTCCCAGCTGAAGCTGATCCCGGTGCGCGCGCTGACCGACGCGCTCACCTCGCTGGCCGCGCTGCGGGCCGGCCAGCCGGTGCCGAGCTGCTGACCGGCTACTCGGCGGCGGCCTGGGCCACCAGCGGCAGCACCCGGTACGGCACCGGGTTCTCCAGCGCGATCGCGGTGGCGGCCCGGACGATCCCGTCGAAGCCGACCACCTTGTCGATCACCCGCTGCAGGTCGGCGTTGGACCGGGCGACGATCCGGCACAGCATGTCGCCCTGCCCGGTGATGGTGTGCAGTTCCAGCACCTCCGGCACGCCGGCCAGGTGGGCCCGCACGTCGGCCCCCTGGCCCTGGGAGATCTCCAGGGTGGCGAAGGCGGTCACCGGGTAGCCGAGCGCCGCCGGGTCCACCTCGGGGCCGAAGCCGCCGACCACCCCGCGGGACCGCAACCGGTCCAGCCGGGCCTGCACGGTGCCGCGGGCCACCTGGAGCCGGCGCGAGCACTCCAGCACGCCGATCCGGGGCTCCTCGGCCAGCAGCGCGATCAGGGCGCCGTCCAGCGCGTCGATCGGGGAGTTCGGCATCGGGGCCCTTTCGCTGTGCAGAGTGTCCAGTCGACACCGGAATTGTCCTGCCGGACGGCGCGGGTTGACCAGCGCACAATGGAACTGTTGCGCAAGGGTGTGAGCCGGGCCACGCTCGCCCTACAGGGAGGCCGTCATGACCGACACCACCGCCACGTCCACCCCTGCCCACGCGGGCCAGGCCGATCCCTTCCCGGTGAAGGGGATGGACGCCGTGGAGTTCGCGGTCGGCAACGCCAAGCAGGCCGCGCACTACTACTCGACCGCCTTCGGCATGACGTGCACCGCCTACCGCGGCCCGGAGACCGGCTCGCGGGAGACCGCCGGCTACGTGCTGGAGTCCGGCGGCGCCCGGTTCGTCTTCACCTCGGTGGTCAAGGCGAGCACCGAGCGCGGCGCCTTCCTGGAGCGGCACGTGGCCGAGCACGGCGACGGCGTGGTGGACCTGGCCATCGAGGTGCCGGACGTGCCGGCCGCCTTCGCCTACGCGGTCGGGCACGGCGCCACCGCGCTGGCCGAGCCGCGGGAGCTGCGCGACGAGCACGGCACCGTGGTGCTGGCCGCGATCGCCACCTACGGGCAGACCCGGCACACCCTGGTGGACCGGTCCCGCTACAGCGGCCCGTACCTGCCCGGGTACCAGGCCCGCGGCCCGATCGTCGAGCCGGTGGCCGAGCGCAACTTCCAGGCGATCGACCACTGCGTGGGCAACGTCGAGCTCGGCAGGATGGACGAGTGGGTCTCGTTCTACAACCGGGTGATGGGCTTCACCAACATGAAGGAGTTCGTCGGCGACGACATCGCCACCGAGTACTCGGCGCTGATGTCCAAGGTGGTCGCCGACGGCACCCGCAAGGTGAAGTTCCCGCTCAACGAGCCGGCCGTCGCCAAGAGGAAGTCGCAGATCGACGAGTACCTGGAGTTCTACGGCGGCCCGGGCGTCCAGCACATCGCGCTGGCCACCAACGACATCGTCCGCACGGTCCGTCAGATGCGGGCGGCCGGGGTGGAGTTCCTGGAGACCCCGGACAGCTACTACGACACCCTGGGCGAGTGGGTCGGCGACACCCGGGTGCCGGTCGAGGAGCTGCGCGAGCTGAAGATCCTGGCCGACCGGGACGAGGACGGCTACCTGCTGCAGATCTTCACCAAGCCGGTGCAGGACCGGCCGACCGTGTTCTTCGAGATGATCGAGCGGCACGGGTCGATGGGCTTCGGCAAGGGCAACTTCAAGGCGCTGTTCGAGGCGATCGAGCGCGAGCAGGACAAGCGCGGCAACCTCTGACGGCCCGCGCCGCGGCGCGGCCTGCGGCTCGGCTCAGCGGACCACGGTCTGCACGTCCGGTGCGTGTCCGTTCCAGGTGACGAAGACCGAGTTGGTCGCGCCGTCCCTGGAGAAGTCGATCCGCATCCACTGGTCGCCGTTCCACATCTGCATCTGCCAGCCCGCGTCCGGGGTGGCCGAGACCAGGTCGGCCCGGTCAGGGTGCTCGTCCAGCGCCACCCGCCCGCCGGGCACCAGGTAGCTGTGCACGGTGCTCGCCTGCGGCTGGGCCGGCTGCTGCGGCTGGGCCGCACCGCCGGTCGGCCCGGTGGTGCGCCGGGCGGGGGAGGCCGAACGGGGCGGGGTGCTCGGGCTGGGCGCGGTGCCGCTCGGCGGGTCGCTCGGCGGGTCGGGCAGCGTCGCGTCCGGCGAGCTGGTCCCGACCCCGCCCGAGGCCGCCGGGGTGGCCGAGCCGGGCAGTGCCAGGGTGGCGGGCGGATCGAAGGCGGCGTCCGAGAGCACCGAGCTGACGCCCAGCCAGGACAGCAGCACCGCTGCCGTGGTGGCCACCGCCCAGGCGCCCGTCTGAACCAGTCCGCTTCGCATCGTGCGGACATCCTGCCGCATCCGTCCCGCGAGCAGGTCAGCGCCCCGGGCCGGGTGCGCCACCCGGCGGGGCGGTGCTGGTCCGCCGACCGAAAATGGTCAGGGTTCTTGCGAAATTCCCAGATGCCGTACCGTGCAGCCCCATGGCAACAGTCCTGGTGGTCGAGGACGATCCGTTCGTCCGTTCGGCCCTGATCCGCCACCTGACCGAGTCGGGCCACGCCGTACGCAGCGTCGGCACCGCACTGGAGGCGCTGCGCGAGGTCGCCCAGGTCGGCTGCGACCTGGTCATCCTCGACCTTGGCCTGCCCGATCTGGACGGCAGCGAGGCGCTCAAGATGATCCGCGGGCTGACCAACGTCCCGGTGATCATCTCCACCGCCCGCGACGACGAGGCCGAGATCGTCCGGCTGCTCAACGACGGTGCCGACGACTACCTGGTCAAGCCGTTCTCCGGCGAGCACCTGACGGCCCGGATGGCCGCGGTGCTGCGCCGGCTCGGCGGCACCGCCGCCCCCGTCTCCCCGGTGCTGCGGGTCGGCGCGCTCGCCATCGACGTGCAGCGGCGCGAGGCGCTGCTGGAGGGCCGGGCGCTGGACCTGACCCGCCGTGAGTTCGACCTGCTGGCCTTCCTGGCCGCCCGGCCCGGCGTGGTGGTGCCGCGCAAGGAGATCCTGGCCGAGGTCTGGCGGCAGACCTACGGCGGCGACCAGACCATCGACGTCCACCTGTCCTGGCTGCGCCGCAAGCTCGGCGAGACGGCTTCCAGCCCGCGATACCTGCACACCGTGCGCGGGGTCGGAGTCCGGTTGGAGGCGCCGGCGGTGCCGGTGGAGCCGGTGGAGCCGCGGCCGTGAAGCGGGGTGCGGCCCGGGGGGAGCGGGCCGACGGGCGCAGCGGCGGCTCGCTGCGCCGGGAGCTGGTCAAGGCGGCGGTGGCCGGCACCACCATGGTGGCGCTGGCATTCCTGATCCCGCTCGGCCTGATGGTCCAGAAGACCGCCCGGGACCGGGCGTTCGCGGCCGCCGACCGGCAGGCCGCGGCACTCGGCCCGGCGCTGGCGATCACCACCGACCAGGACGCGCTGGCCCGCGCGCTGGCCAGCACCGATGCCGGCGCGCGCGGCCGGATCGCGGTCCACCTGCCCGCGCCGCAGGCCAGCGCCGAGACCGAGGGCCCGACGCTGGGCACCGCCCGCGCCGTCCCGGCCGACGTCACGGCCGCGGCCGACCAGGGCAAGGTGCTCACCGTCCAGGTGCCCGGCGGCTTCGCCCGGCTGCAGCCGGTGGCGGTGGACACCAGCCGGATCGCGGTGGTCGAGGTCTACGTGGCCGAGGCGGACCTGACCCGCGGCGTCGCCACCGCCTGGCTGGTGCTCTCGCTGGTGGCGCTGGGCCTGGTGGCCGTCGCGGTGCTGGTGGCCGACCGGATGGGCGCCCGGATCGTCCGCTCGGCCGGCCGGCTGGCCGGTGCCGCCCGGGCGCTGGGGACGGGTGACCTGGCGGTGCGGGTCCCGGTCGAGGGCGCCGAGGTGGACGGTTCTCCCGCCGAACTGCGCGACGCTGCCACCGCGTTCAACGCGATGGCCGACCGGGTGGTGCAACTCCTGGCTGCTGAGCGCGAGCTGGCCGCCGACCTGTCCCACCGGCTGCGCACCCCGCTGACCGTGCTGCGGCTGAACGCCGCCTCGCTGGGCAACGGCGACGCGGCCGACGCCACCCGGCACGCGGTGGCCCAGCTGGAGCGCGAGGTGGACCAGATCATCCGCTCGGCCCGCCGCGCGCCCGCCGACGCCCCGGCGGTCACGCTGGGCTGCGACGCGGCGGAGGTGATCCGCGAGCGGGTCGGCTTCTGGTCCGCGCTGGCCGAGGACGAGGGGCGCACCTGGCGGCTGCACGGCGCGGAGGTGCCGGCGCCGGTACCGGTGCAGCGCGGCGACCTGGCGGCCGCCGTGGACGCGCTGCTGGGCAACGTGTTCCGGCACACCGCCGTCGGTACCGCCTTCTCGGTGGACGTCACCGCCACCGAGCACGCGGTGATCGTGCTGGTCGGCGACGCCGGACCGGGCTTCGCCGACCCCTCGGCCGCCGTGCGCCGGGGCGAGGGGCACGGCGGCGAGGGGTCCACCGGCCTGGGCCTGGACATCGTGCGCAAGCTGGCCGAGGCGGCCGGCGGCGACCTCGCGCTGGGCCGCTCGGCCGGGTTGGGCGGGGCCGAGATCCGGCTGCGGCTGGGCACCGGGCCCTCGGTGCCGGCCCCGGGCGCCCGGCGGCTGGGCCGGGGCCGGCGGCGGTCCGCCGAACCGGGCCCGGCTCTTCCTTAACGCTTGCCTAAGGGACGGCTACCACTGCCTGAGCTGCCGGTTTCCGGCCCCGGCAGGCAGCTAGCGTCGGCGGCGCCGGAGCCACTCGCACCGGCCTCCCCGACCTCCCCGCCCCCCTGGAGCACGACGATGAGCAAGCAGAGCACCCGCCCGGCCGGCCACCGCCGGCGTAGCCGCAAGGGCACCGTGATCGGCGCGAGCGCAGTGGCCACGGCCGTGCTGGCCGGCACGGTGGCGGTGCTCGCCGCCAGCGCCAGCGCCGCCCCGCTCGGCGCCGTGTACAGCCGCACCAGCACCTGGGACAGCGGCTACACCGGCCAGTACCTGGTCAGCAACGGCGAGTCGGGCACGATCAACGGCTGGACGCTCAGCTTCGACCTGCCGGACGGCGCGAAGATCGACTCGCTGTGGAACGGCACCTTCACCGCGACCGGCCAGCACGTGGTGGTCAAGCCCGCCTCCTGGAACCAGCAGATCGGCGCCGGCCAGAGCGTGGACGTCGGCTTCGTGGTCCAGGGCGCCGGCAGCGCCCAGGCCGAGCCGGGCAACTGCCTGATCGACAACGCGCCCTGTCGCACCAGCAGCGGGCCCACCCCGGTCCCGTCCGGACGCCCGAGCACCGCGCCCCCGGTCACCGCGACCCCGTCCGCCACCGCCTTGGCGACCGGCGCCCGGCCCAGCGCATCCGCCAGCAGCGCCAGGCCGACCCCGGCGCCGACCACCGCTGCCCCGAGCCCGACCGGCACCAGCACCCCGGTCCCGGTCCCGGCCGCCGGGGCCGGCTTCGCCCCGTACGTGGACACCTCGCTCTACCCGGCCTACGACCTGGTGGCCACCGCCAAGGCGAGCGGCGTGAAGAACTTCACGCTGGCCTTCGTGGTCAGCGGCGGCGGCTGCGTGCCCAAGTGGGGCGGGGTCACCGACCTGGCGGGCGACGCGGTGGCCGGGCAGCTCGGCGCGCTGCGCGCGATCGGCGGCGACGCCCGGGTCTCCTTCGGCGGCGCCAACGGCACCGAGCTGGCCGGCGCCTGCTCCTCGGCGAGCGCGCTGGCCGCGGCCTACCAGCAGGTGGTGGACGCCTACGGGCTGACCAGGATCGACTTCGACGTGGAGGGCGGTGCGCTCGCCGACGGCGCCGCCAACACCCGCCGCGACCAGGCGATCGCCCAGCTGCAGCAGAACGCCGCGAGCAAGGGCCGCAGCCTGGACGTCTCCTTCACCCTGCCCGCCCTGCCCACCGGCCTGACCCAGGACGGGATCACCCTGGTCAGCGGCGCCAAGGCGGCCGGCGTGCAGATCGGCGCGGTCAACATCATGGCGATGGACTTCGGCGACGGCGTGGCGCCCAACCCGAACGGGAAGATGGGCAGCTACGCGATCGACGCGGCCACCGCCACCCAGGCCCAGGTCAAGAGCGTGCTCGGGCTGACCGACGCGGCCGCCTGGGCGAAGGTCGCGGTCACCCCGATGATCGGCGTCAACGACGTCGCCAGCGAGGTCTTCACGGTGGCCGACGCCCAGCAGCTGGCCGCCTTCGCCACCAGCAAGCACCTGGCCTGGCTGGCCATGTGGTCCGGCACCCGGGACAAGGCCTGTGCCGGCGGCGCCAAGGGCTACGCGGACGCCAGCTGCAGCAGCATCGTCCAGCAGCCGCTGGACTTCACCAAGGCGCTGGGCGCCTACGCCGGCTGACACCTCGGTTCGGCCGCGGGACCGGGCGGCACGGGGGTGCGCCCGGCCCCGCAGCCGTCCTGGTCCCAGGCCGTGCGGGCGGTGCTCGGGTATGGTCGTTGGCTGGTCGGCCGAGTCCGGTGGACCGGGCGGCTGGACGGAGCAGGCAGTGACAACGGTGCAACAGGAGCGGCGGTCGACGACCGCCGTGCGCGAGGTGCGCGAGGCCGTCCGCCAGGCCCCGCGCCGCCAGCTGCGCACCGCCGTGCTGATCGCGCTCGGCTCGCTGCTGGCCTACGCGGTGGTGCGCCACTTCATCGGCACCTCGATGGTCGACATGGTCGTCTACCGGGCCGAGGGCGCGGCCGTGGCGGGCGGGCACGACCTGTACGGGCTGCGGGTCACCCAGTGGAACCTGCCGGCCACCTACCCGCCGTTCGCCGCGATGCTCTTCGTGCCGGTCACCTGGTTCCCGGTCCCGTTCCTGCGGATCGCGATCACGCTGGGCAACGTGGTGCTGCTCGGGCTCACCGCGCTGCTCTCGTTCAAGCTGGTCGGCTGGCCTCGCCGGGAGCTGCGGCCGGCCGGGGTGGTGCTGGTGGCCGGGCTCGGCGTCTGGCTGGAGCCGGTCTTCACCACGCTGCGCTACGGCCAGATCAACCTGATCCTGCTCTGCCTGGTGCTCTGGGACCTGACCACGCCGGACAGCCGCAAGTGGAAGGGCGTCGGGATCGGCATCGCGGCCGGGATGAAGCTGACTCCCGGGTTCTTCGCGGTCTACCTGCTGCTCACCGGCCGGATCCGGGCCGCCCTGGTGGCCGGCGGGACCTTCCTGGCCACCTTCGCGCTCGGCGCCCTGGTGCTGCCGGACGCCACCTGGGGCTTCTGGACCAAGTACCTCTACGACTCGTCCCGGGTCGGCAAGACCGAGATCGTCGACAACCAGTCGCTGCGCGGCGTCTTCGCCCGCTTCCTGCACCTGGCCGACCCCGGCACGGCCGCCACGGTGGGCGCCGCGCTGGTCGCGGTGGCGGGCCTGGCGGTCGCGGTCGCCACCTACCGCAACGCCCGCCGGCTGCCGCGGGCCGAGGCCTGGGGGATCTGCTGCGCCGCCGTCACCGCGCTGCTGATCTCCCCGATCAGCTGGACCCACCACTGGGTCTGGTGCGTGCCGCTGCTGGTGCTGCTGGCCGCCGAGGCCGCAACCGAGCGCGCCCGGCCGCCGGCGGTGCGCCGGCGGCGGTGGCGGACGGTGTTCTGGCTGACGGTGGTCGGGTTCTGCTCCTTCTCGATGTGGCTGGTGCCGCACAAGGGCATCACCAACCTGCAGATGAACCTGTTCAAGCAGGTCCCGGCCGGGATGTACCCGTGGATCGGGCTCTGCTTCCTGGCGGTGGCCGCGGTGCGGCTGCGCTCCGGGCGCCGGTCGGCCGGGCTGCCGCCGGTGCCGCGGCAGCGGGAGCCGGAGCAGCCGTTGCCGGTCGGCCCGGCTCGGTAGCCGGTCGGCCGAGGCGGTCGGCCCGGTCGGGGTGACCGCCGTGGGGAGCCGCTCACCCGCTCAGGCCAGCAGGTCGGCGAGGGAACCGTCCAGGTCCAGCACGGTCAGTTCGCTGCCTGGTGGCACCAGCCGGTGGCAGCGCTCCAGCCAGGCCGCCACCGCCGGAAGCGGCGCCTCCAGCAGCGCGTCCCCGCCCGGCGAGGTGAGTGCCAGGCAGAGCACGCTCTGGCGCCCGTTGCAGGTGGGCCAGATCCGCACGTCCCCCTGCCCGCACGGGCGGAAGGTGCCCTCCACCAGCAGCTCGCGGGCGAACACCCAGGTCACCGGGGTGCCGGTGTCCAGGTGGAAGGTGATGTGCACGGCGTACGGGTCGTGGCTGCTGTAGGAGAACCGGGCGGGGACCGGAACGCTTCGCTCCGGGGAGAGCACCAGCTTCAGCTCCAGTTCGTGCTCCACCACGCTCGTGCGGCTGTCCATGTCGGCGAGTCCTCTCGTTCGGTCGTCGCCCGTGAGGGGCGCTACAACCAGGGAGAGCGGGGTGGGCCCCGACTCTTACACGGCTTTCGGCGAGTTTCCGCGATCGGCTTTCACCACGGTTGCGCGCGGCCGGAGCGGGGCGCACGGGGCGGGGCCGCGCGCGGGGCGGGGGAGGGGCCGCGACGGGCGCCGGGGGGCCGGTGCGCGGGTAGACCTCGGGGTCAGCCAACCGGGTCCGCGGGCGCGGTGTCCCCGGAACGGCGAAGTCGCGCGCAAGTTCCGGCGCGGGCGGGACGGAGGAGCTACCCTTTGTGACTGCCCGGCGACGTGGCGTGCGCCCCGCCGGAGGCTCTGAGGCTCCCAGGAGAGTGGATCTGCAATGCCGGACCAGCCGTTGCCGACCGGTCACACCGCCGTGGTGCCCGAGCCCGGCTACTACCCCGACCCGTCCGTACCGGGCTTCGTCCGCTACTGGAACGGGACCGCCTGGGTGCCCGGGACCAGCCGGCCGGCGCCCGCCGCCGGGGAGGTGCTGGTCGCGCCCCGGTTCGCCGCGCGGGCGGCGCAGGCGGCCGCGGCGGGGCGGTACATCCCGCCCCCGGTGGCCGTCGTCCCGCAGTCGGCGCCGGCGCCGGAGCCGACTCCGGCGCGGCTGGTGGCCGCCGGGCCGGAGACCGGGCCGGTGTTCCTGGACGAGACCGGTGCCGGGGCGGTGCTGATCCGGGGCGAGGAGTGCGGGGTGGGGGCGGGCTGGGCGGATCCGCGGGCGCAGCCCGGGCTGCTGGAGCCGGGGGAGGTGTCCCGGGTCTCCTGGGGGTCTCCGGAGCCGGTGCCGATGCCGGGCCCGGGGTCGGCTCCGGGCCCGGCGGAGGCCGTTCCGGCCCCGTCGGCGGCCGCGGCTCCGCCGGATGGCGTGGTGGCGCCGGAGGCCGTGGCTCGGGCGGCGGCCGTGGCACCGCTGGAGGTCGCGGCACCGCCGAAGGCCACGCCCGCGCCCGTGGTGGCGACGCGGCCGGCGCCGGTGCCCGCGCGCCGGCCGGCCGCGCACTCCCGCTCGGCCGCGCACTCCCGCCCGAGCCGCTCGCCCGAGCCGTCCCGCTCGGCCCGGCTGCCCCAGCCGGCCCGGGCCGCCCGCCGGCCGGCCGCCCCCGCGGCGGTCCGGGCGGGCCTGGGCCGGCGGGCGCTGGCCCGGCTGGTGGACACCGTGCTGCTCGCCGCCGTGGTCGCCGCCGTGGCCGTGCCGGTGGTCTCCGCCACCGACAGCTACCTGCAGCGCAAGCTCGACCAGGCCCGGACGGCCAGTCACCTGACGGGCCGTGAGGTCCAGGTCTGGCTGGTGGACGGCACGGTGCTCGGCCGGGCCGGACTGCTGCTCGGCACCGTGCTGCTGGCCGGCCTGCTGCTCGAGGTGCTCCCCACCGCCAGGGCGGGCCGGACCCTGGGCAAGCGGCTGGCCGGCGTGCGGGTGGCGGCGGTGGACGACCAGCGGGCGCCCGGGTTCGGCCGCTCGCTGGTGCGCTGGCTGCTCGGGCAACTGCTGGTGCTGACGGTGATCGGGATCCCCGCCCTGGTCTCCTGGCCGGACCGGGTGGGCCGCAGCCGGGTGCTGCGCGGCTGATCCTGCGTCGCATCGACGGCTCCTGCCGAGCCGGTGATCGGCCGAGCGGCTGGCGGCCGGGCGCGCGATCGGCCGGCCGGCTCGCACCTGCCAGTCCCACGACCGTTGCTGATCCCGTGTCAGCTTGGGCGAAACGGGTCAGATATCCGCAGAACATAAGATTTGCGGTGATCTACTGCTGGCATGAGCACCTACGACCCTTCGAGCCCTGAGCCGGAGGGGGGCGGCCAGCCCCCCTCCGACCAGCGGCCGCCACAGCCGGTCCCGCCCGCGAACACCCCGCCGCCTGCGCCCCACGGCGGCGGCTCGCCCTACGACGACACCCCGCCCGGGGCCGGGCCGTACCAGGGGACGTACGGGGGCAGCTCGGACCCGTACGGCACCCCTGGCCCGACCGGCGGCCCCGGCCCCTCCGGCGCCCCCGGCCCGTCCGGCCCCCACAACGGGGGCCAGTACACCCCGTACCAGCCGCCCGCCTACGGTGACGTGCCGGTGGCCGGGATGCCGCCGGTGGGCAGCTGGCCGAGCCGGATCCTGGCCCGGCTGATCGACTACGTGATCATCCAGGTGGTCGCCGCCGTCCTGGTGCTGCCGTTCACCGGTTTCGGCAGCCGCAACGGGTGGGCCGGCGCGGTCTGGCTGTACTACGGCCTGTACCTCGTCTACGAGGGCGTGATGCTCGCGCGGGACGGTCAGACCGTCGGCAAGAAGGTGATGAACGTCCGGGTCGCGATGCTGGCCGACGGCTCGGCACCGACCGGTTCGGCAGCCTGGACCAGGGCCGCCGTCTTCACCCTGCCGGCCGCGATCTGCTGCGGCCTCTGGTGGCTGATCGACGGCGTCTTCGGCGTCTTCGACAAGCCGTTCCGCCAGTGCGTGCACGACAAGGCGGCGAAGACCGTGGTGGTCTCCACGAACTGACGGACCGCCCGGTGCGACGGACGGCGGTGCGGCCCGCGCTAGCGTGTGGGCCGCACCGCCGTCCGTTCCACAGGGGGACCCGATGGACCCGATCACCGCACCATGGCCGACCACCGAGGCCGACGCGCTCGCGGAACAGGAGCGGCTGCGCCCGCTGGTCTCGCTGACCGGCCCCGGGCCGGCCTCGGGCGCACTGGTCTGCGGCGTCGACGTGGCCTACGACGACGACCGCGACGTGGTGGCGGCCGCCGCCGTGCTGCTCTCCTACCCCGACCTCACCCCCGTCGCCGAGGCCACCGCCGTCGGCCGGGTCCCGTTCCCGTACATCCCCGGCCTGCTCGCCTTCCGCGAGGTGCCCGCCGTGCTGGAAGCCCTGGCCCAACTGCCCGCGGCCCCCGCGCTGATCGTCTGCGACGGCTACGGCCAGGCCCACCCGCGCCGCCTCGGCCTCGCCAGCCACCTGGGCGTCCTGACCGGCGTGCCGACCATGGGTGTCGCCAAGACCCCGTTCCTCTTCACCGCCACCGAGCCGGCCCCCGCCCGCGGTGCGTGGACCCCGCTGCTCGACCCCGCCTCCGGCGACGAGGTCGGCCGCGCGGTGCGCACCCGGGCGGGCGTGAAGCCGGTCTTCGTCTCGGTCGGCCACCGGATCGGCCTGCCGGAGGCGGTGGAGGTGCTGCTGGCCCTGACCCCCGAGTTCCGCCTGCCGGAGACCACCCGGCGCGCCGACTCACTCTGCCGCCGGGCCCTGGCGGCGGCGGTGGCGGACCCGGTGGAGTGACGGGGCGTCAGGCCGGGGTCGGGGTGGCATCCGGAGGCACCGGGAGCGTGACTGCGGTGGCATTGACCTCGCGGCTGCCTTGGGGGCATTGCGGCAGCTGTCCACCCCGATCCGGACTTCGACGTCCGGCCCGCTCGGTAGCCGAACCGGATCGCCGCGACAGCTCGCGGTCCGAGGATGCAGCGCACGGGGCCGTTCGGTGCCGCGTCCAATGTTGCGACGGGGGGCAGCTGCCGGCCCGACAGAGTGCCGGAGCGGCCCGGCGCCAGGGCGCTCTGAACGAGATCGTGCGCCAGGTGCGGATCGCCCGTGATCAGGTAGGCCGCACGCAACAGGACGGCTTGGCCCGGAATGGTTGTCCGACCACTGGCTGAGGTTGCCGGCCGTCAGCCTCGAGCGTGCCGGCAAGCGTGCCAGGAAGATCCACTCTTGTGGTCGTACCAGCACGGTGCGTAGTGGACAGCAGGGGTGGGCGTTGCGTTGAATGGTCGGCAGCCTCGGGAAGGCTGAACACCTGGACGTGGATCTGGACCTGACGACGGCTGGGGAGGCACGGCGACGTGGCGGGCAAGGGGAGCAGCAGCGCGGGTAGGGGCGCGGGTACGGGTGCAGGGACGGGCGCGGGCATCGGCTACCGCGTCGAGGTGGCGGGCCTGCGGACCTTCGCGGGCCAGGTGCGCGGACTGCTGGAGGAGTTCCAGCAGAGCGCCGACGGTCCGGCCACCCACACCAAGTCGGGTGTCGGGCGCGGCTCCTTCGGCGAGTTCGCGGAGGCGACCGCACTGCACGACCAGTACGACATGATGCGCGACGGCCTGCGCGACGTCCTCACCGCCCTGCACGCCGCCATCGACGAGGCCCAGCGCAAGGCCGACCTCACCGCCACCGGCTACGAGGAGCAGGAGCACCACACCGCTCAACGGCTCAAGGTGAGTCCGGACGGCTGGTCGCTGGGCACCCCCGCCAGCCCGCCCGCCGCCCCGCCACCGAAGGTGCGCACGGTGGCGGCGGACAAGGGCGCGCCGAGCGGCGGGACCGCACTGCCCACCTGGTGACCCGTCAGCGCAGCTAGGCAGCAGGGCAGACGAGCAGACCGGCAGGAAGGGCGAGGGGCGATCGTGAGCAGCGGGGTCACCGATTTCAACCACTACAGCCACGGCCAACTGCGCGCCATGGCCGAGGCGCTCAACTCGGGCGACGTCATGTCCGCGAGCGACCCCTGGCGGCGGGCCTCCGACGTCCTGAAGCAGATCCGCGCCGCCCTCGGCGCGGCCTCCGGAGCAGCCGTGGACTCCTGGGAGGGCGCCAGCAGCGACGCCTTCTACGAGGCGATGACCAAGCTCACCAACAGCGTCAACAACACCGCCGCCTACGCCAACGACGCCGCGAACACCCTGAAACTGATGTCCGAGGCCATGGACCAGGCCAAGCACGACATGCCCGAAGAACCCGACTTCTGGGACCAGATGGGCAACGCGATCTCCGACACCTGGAACAGCGCCATCGGCGACCGCAGCGACAGCACCCAGATCCCCCTCGCCGACGAACGCAAGACCCAGGCGGTCGCGGTGATGCAGACCTTGGCGAACAAGTACCGCGTGGCGGCGAGGGTGCTGAAGCCGCCACCGCCACCGGGGATTGAGGATGAGGTTCCGCCGCCGGACCCATCAGTTGGTGCTGCGATGAGTGCACTGGTCATGGGCGCAGGCCTGGGAGCACTTGGTGGTGCGATCGCGGTGGCGCCGGCCACGCAGCCGGCAGTTGCGGCTCGTCGCGCTGCGCCCGCGCGCCTCGGCGGCTCGGGCGGTGCAACTGGTAGAGAGCCCGGGATCGTTGGTGGTGTCGCGGCTCCGGCGCCCAGACTGCCCCAGTCGACGGCCGTTGGCGCCCCTGCAGCCCCCACGGACATGAGTCAGTTGCTCGGAGCCGGCACGGATGGCACGGCACTGGACAGCGTCACCCGGATGGGCACTGGGCCAGCAGCCACTGGCCCATCGTCAGTTCAGCTGCCGCAGTCGCCGGGAACGGGGACGGGGACGGGGACGGGGAGTCTGCCTGACGTTCGCACGCCGATGCGATTCAGCGGTTCGGTGGGACAGCCTGTTCCTGGGATCCCCGAGTTCCGGAACAGCGCCGGGTGGCGCGGCGGCGGACCCCGGAAACAGTTCCCCGAACGGGAGTTGACTGGCGGCGAGCGAGGACCAGGGCCGAGAGCGCGGCAACCAGGTGGCGCCATCGGGAGTGCGGAGGTTGGCCCGGTCGGACGATATGCCGGTGGCACATCTGAAGCCTTCACCGAGGGTGGCACCGGTCTCGGCGCGCGGAGTCGCCTGGCGCAGGACCGTGCGGCCATGTCACCCGAGACCGGTGTGGGGATGATGCCGGTCAGTCCCCAGGAATCGCGCCGCCGGAAGCGAAAGAAGGGTGTGCGGGCCGAGTACCTGGTTGAGGACTCGGGGACCTGGGTGTCGGGCCAGTTGCCTGGCCCAGGGGTGGTGGAATGAGTGGCTGAGATCGTCGAGGTTGGGGGACATCAGGTATGGCGGTCAGTCGGCCGGTGCGAGCCGTGGCCGTTCTCGCGGCCGGGGCGCTGACGTGGGTGCTGGCGGCCGCCCCGGCTGTCGCGGACGACATCAGGGATCAGCAGTGGCCGTTGCAAGCTTACGAAGCCTCAACCAAGGTGTGGCCGGTCAGCGAGGGGGAAGGCGTTACCGTCGCCGTTCTGGATACCGGGGTACTGGCAGACCATCAGGATCTGACTGGCCAGGTACTTCCGGGTGCCGATTTCACCGGCGAGAACACGAATGGCCAACGTGATGCCGTGGGTCACGGCACAGCTATGGCGAGTCTGATTGCCGGCCATGGCCACGCTGATCTGGCCGGCGTTATGGGCCTTGCCCCGAAGGCTCGCATCCTTCCGGTACGGATAGGACTCAGGGATGCAGACACAGTGGTCGCGGGGCCCGAGCTCAGGTTCGCTGAGGCACTCCGTTATGCGGTGGACCGTGGCGCGAAGGTGGTCAACATGTCCTTCGCAGCGGCACTGCGAACCGATCGGGATGCGCGCTCGGCAGTTCAGTACGCGCTCTCTCATGACGTGGTGCTGGTAGCCGGATCCGGCAATCTTGGTGCGGAGGTTGCTTATCCCGCAGCGTTTCCGGGGGTGGTCGCGGTCGGTGCGATCGATCGGAAGGGCAACATCTGGGAGAAGTCCGACCGCGGGCCGGAGGTCTCCGTGGTCGCACCTGGCGTGGAAATCCGGGACGCCGGTTCGAAATCCCCCACCGACTACCGCTACGCCACCGGCACCTCCGACGCCACCGCCTACGTCTCCGCCATCGCCGCGCTGGTGCGGGCCAAGTACCCGAGCCTGTCGGCCGGGCAGGTGATCCGTCGCATGATCACCAGTGCCGCTGCCCCTCCCGACGGCAGTGTGACCCCGAACGAGCGGTACGGGTACGGGATCGCGTCGCCTTCGAAGTCGTTGGCGGCGAATCCGGCTGTGGACGACGGGCCCAGGGACAATCCGCTGCTGGCCCGGGTGGAGTCGCAGGGGGCGCCGGAGTCGGTGGCGGCCTCGGCGGTGCCCGTGGTGGGCGCGGCGGGGGGAACGCCGGGGTGGCTCTACGTGGCGGGGGGCGTGGTGGCCGCGCTGGTGGTGGCCGGGGTGGGGTTCCTGGTGCGGAAGGGGCGGCAGGCACCGGGGGCGCACTAGGGTGGGTGGGATGACGAACGACACCATCGCCTTCTCCGGCCTGCACCACGTCCAACTCGCCGTTCCGCCGGGGGCGGAGCCGCTGTGCCGGGAGTTCTGGGGCGGCGTACTGGGGATGACCGAACTGGAGAAGCCGCCGGTACTGGCGGCCCGTGGGGGCTGCTGGTTCCGGGGTGGCGGCCTGGAGGTGCACCTGGGGGTGGAGGAGGACTTCGTGCCGGCCCGCAAGGCGCACCCGGGGATCCTGGTGCGGGGGCTGCGCGCGTTGGCGGAGCGGCTGGAGGCGCACGGGCACCCGGTGCAGTGGGACGGGGAGTTCCCGGGGCACGATCGTTGCTACGCCTTCGACAAGCTGGGCAACCGCCTGGAGTTCCTGGAGCCGCACCAGGGGTGACCGCCCACCCTCCGCCCCTGGTCGTTGACCGAGACCGTTCCTCGGCCAACGACCACGGGCCGACCGGTGGGCGGTCGGCGGTCGGCGGTCAGACGCCCAGTTCGCGGGCCTCCAGGTAGGTGCGCACCACGGCCATGCCGTAGACCGGCTGAATGAGTTGCTGACCCTTGAAGAACGGACGGGCGGGTACGAATCCGGCTGCGACGAGCAGTTCGCGGATCTCGGCTATCTCCGCCTCGCTGCGGGCGGTGAAGCGGACCTCCCAGCCCTTCTTGTACGCCGAACCCCGCTCGCCGGCCCGGCGGGCGGGGTCTGGGCGCCGGACGTAGCCGGGCAGCCGGCCCAGGCGCAGCTGTGCTGCGCTCAGACCTGATGTTTCGTCATATGGCATGTGCTGATGGTAGGCAATGCTCGCAGGGGAGTTGGGCCGAGGGACCCCGCCCCCGCGGGCGGCCCCGGTCAGTGCTGCTCGGCGGCTCGGGAGGCCTCCAGTGCCCGCAGAGCGGTCCGCTGGGTGTAGGCGAGCAGGGAGACGGTGATCGCGCCCATCGCCACCGCGAAGACCAGGTGGCCCAGTCGGCCGGTGACCGTGACGCCGACCGCGCTCAGCGCGAAGTGGCTGCCCACGCGCAGCCCCAGCAGGGCGATGGCGAGCTTGCGGGTCTCCTTGCCGCGCCACAGCGCCCCGGCCAGCCGCAGACGCTTGCGCAGCAGGGTGAAGGAGACCGCCAGGTTCACCGGGACCAGCAGCGCCAGCACCGGCCAGCAGGCGGGGTAGGCCTTGATCAGGTCGAAGGCGGAGGCGAAGACCGCCTCGAAGCCGAAGTACCAGACCGGCAGCCGCAGCTCCTCGATCGGCTCGGTGACCGCGGCCAGCCCCTTGGGCCGGTTGCGGCGGCGCTCCCGGCGGGCCTGGCGCGACTCCTTCGCCCCGGTGGCCTCCGCTGCCGGCCCGACCGCGTCCTGGGCCTCGGCGGCGGTCTCGGTGGCAGTGCCGCCGGTGGCAGCGGCATCCGAGGCGGTGACGCCCGTGGCAGTGCTCATTTCGATGTCCCCCGATCATCCCGGTGCGGCCCCTCGCCCCACCCGGTGAACACGATGATGCCTGCTGGATCGGCCGGCCGGCAGTGGGGGCTGGTCACCATTGCCGCATGACGAATGTCATGGCCGTCCACCTGCGCGGTCCAGAACGACCATCAGCTGACCGTATCTGCAATGACTTTGCTCCCAATTACTCCAAATGGGTGAGGGTATGGCGACTTTAGTGCGGGCCTGTCCCGGTTTGACGACGGTTGCGTAACGGTGCGTCAGGTTGGGGCTGTGGCGACCGGGTGACGGGGGAGGGTTGTCGCATGAGCTACCAGATCCCCTCCGCCGCCCCCTCGCTCGAAGAGCTGGCCCGGCGGCAGCAGAACGTGATCACGGCAAGTCAGCTGCGGGCGCGCGGAGTTCCGACCCGGGTGGTGAGCGAGCACTGCCGCCGCGGCGGCCCCTGGCAGCGCCTGCTGCCCCGGGTCTACCTGCTGCAGACCGGCACGCCTACCCCCGAACAGCGGATGTGGGCGGCGCTGCTGTACGCGGCGCAGAACGGGCGCCAGGAGGGCCACCGCGAGGGTGCGGTGATCACCGGTGCGGCCGCGCTGGCGCTGTACGGCTTCGCCGCCGTGCCGCGGCTGCCCGCGGTCACCGGGGTGCAGGTGCTGGTGCCCCGGCAGCGCCGGCTGCGGGACGTGGGGGAGGTGCGGATCCAGCGCACCGCGCGCGAGCTCCAGGCCCGCGAGGTGCACGGACTGGCCTGCGCGCCGGTCGGCCGGGCGGTGGCGGACGCGCTGCGCGAGTGGACCGAGGACGGGGCGCTGGAGAGCGGCGCGCTGGGCCCGCGGCTGCTGCGCTCGGTGCTGCGCGAGGCGGTGGCGGCCACCGGCCCGGACGGGCGGCGGGCCTGCACCCCGACCGAGCTGATCGCCGAACTGCGCGAGGCGTGCCTGGTGGAGATCCCCCGGATCCGCGCGGCGATGGACGAACTGCTGGCTGTCGAGCGCCAGTTCGTCCTGGGTCAGCTGCTCGAACTGGCAGCGGGGGAACTGCTGCCGGTGCCGCTGGTCCAGCCCGAGCTGCGGATGCGCGGCGGCACCTTCGTTGCGGTGCCTGACCTGTACTGGCCCGGGGCGGCGGTGGCGGTCGAGGTGGACTCGGCGCTGCGCTGCGTCAGCGAGGGCGAGGCGGCCTGGACCCGGGCCGGACAGCACCGGATGGAGTACCTGGGGGTGCGGGTGGTGTACGTCGCCGGCGAGCGGCTGGCCGCCGAGCCGGGCGCCGTGGCGGCCGAGCTGCACGCGGCGCACCTGGCGGGCGGCCAGGACGTGGTGGAGCTGCTGACCCCGCACGAGTGAGCCGCCCCCCCCCCCCCGCCGGCCCGCGCCCCCACGCCCCGCCTTCAGCCCAGCCCCCGCCTTCAGCCCAGCACCGGCTCGCCGGTCAGCTCCACCCCCGCCGCCCGCAGCTGTTCCAGCGCGGCCGCGGTGGTCCCGGCGGCCACCCCCGCCGTCAGTTCCAGCAGCACCCGCACCGCGAACCCCTCCCGCACCGCGTCCAGCGCGGTGGCCCGCACGCAGTGGTCGGTGGCCAGGCCCACCAGGTCCAGCTGCGTGACCTCCCGCTCGCGCAGCCAGTCGGCCAGTCGCCCGCCGTGCTCGTCGAAGCCCTCGAACCCGCTGTACGCCGCGGCGTGCGCCCCCTTCTCGAACACCGCCTCGATCGCGCCGGAGGTCACCGAGGGCGCGAAGTTGGGATGGAAGCCCACCCCCTCGGTGCCCGCCACGCAGTGCGGCGGCCAGCTGTCGACGTAGTCCGGCTCGGCCGAGAAGTGCGCGCCCGGGTCCAGGTGGTGGTCCCGGGTGGCCAGCACGTGGTCGTACTCCGGCCGGTGGGTGGCGATGTGCTCGGTGATCGCCGCGGCCACCTCCGCGCCCCCGGCCACCGGGAGCGACCCGCCCTCGCAGAAGTCGTTCTGCACATCGATGACGATCAGGGCCCGGCGCATGGCTTGCTTCCTCGCTGGTCTGGGTGGAACGGGTTCTCGGTGGGAGTGGGGCCACTCTAGGGAGTGCCGGGCACCCCGGCTACCCCAGCCGCAGCTCGGTGCCGAGGACCGGCTCGCCCTTGGACAACTGGGTGGCCGACAGCGGCAGCTCGGCCCGTGCGCGCAGGTGCCGGGCCCGGGCCGCGGCCAGCGGTTCGCGGCCGACCACCTCGCCGCCCTTGACCAGCGGCACCTGCAGCGCGAACGGCGCGAGCTCGGCCGGCAGCGGGCCGGTCCCGACCACCTCGGCCTCGGCCACCCCGTCGGCGTCCGGGCGGCGGGCGGCCCACTTGCGGCCGCCGACGCTGCTCTTGGCGCCGGCCGAGCGCTTGGCCACCGGCACCAGCGGGGCGTCGGCCTCGGTCGACCCGGCCCGGGCGACCAGCTTGTAGACCATCGCGCAGGTCGGGTGGCCGCTGCCGGTGACCAGGCTGGTGCCCACCCCGTAGCCGTCCACCGGGGCGGCGGCCAGCGCGGCGATGGCGTACTCGTCGAGGTCCGAGGTGACGATGATCCGGGTCTCCCGGGCGCCCAACTCGTCGAGCTGGCGGCGCACCCGGTGGGCCAGCAGGGTCAGGTCGCCGGAGTCGATCCGCACCGCGCCCAGGCCCGGGCCGGCCACCTCGACGGCGGTGCGCACCGCCTCGGCCAGGTCGTAGGTGTCCACCAGCAGCGTGGTGCCGGTGCCCATCGAGGCCAGCTGGGCGGTGAAGGCGTCCCGCTCGCTGTCGTGCAGCAGGGTGAAGGCGTGCGCGGCGGTGCCGGTGGTCGGGATCCCGTGCGCGAAGCCGGCCTGAAGGTCGGAGGTGGCGGCGAAGCCGGCCACGTAGGCGGCCCGGGCGGCGGCCACCGCCGCGGTCTCGTGGGCCCGCCGGGCGCCCATCTCGATGCACGGCCGCTCCCCGGCGGCGGCCGTCATCCGGGAGGCCGCGGCGGCGATCGCGGAGTCGTAGTTGAGGATGGACAGGATCACCGTCTCCAGCAGCACGGCCTCGGCGAAGCTGCCCTCCACGGTGAGCAGCGGCGAGCCGGGGAAGTAGACCTGGCCCTCCGGGTAGCCGTGGATGTCGCCGCCGAAGCGGTAGTCGGCCAGGTAGGCGAGGGTGGCCTCGTCCACCACCCGCTGGTCGGCCAGCCAGTCCAACTGGGCGGCGTCGAAGCGGAAGTTCTGCACCGCGTCGAGTACCCGGCCGGTGCCGGCCAGCACCCCGTAGCGGCGACCTTCGGGCAGCCGTCGGGTGAAGACCTCGAAGACCGAGCGGCGGTGCGCCGCCCCGCTGCGCAGCGCGGCCTGCAGCATGGTCAACTCGTAGCGGTCGGTGAGCAGCGCGGTCGAAGCCGCTGCCGGCGAGGTGGGCAGGGCGGACTTCGCCGCCACGAATGCCTGGGCGTCCATAAGAAGGATGGTACTACCACTTAGCGTCAGTTTGACGATTTCCGTGTCGACGGCCGGGTCGGAATCGCTCCGAGGTCCCCCGGATGGCAGCATGGGAGGTCAGAGGATCAGTCGAGCACCGCCGTGAGGAGAGCCAGCCGTGAGTGTCGCGCCGGCCGAGATCGAACGCCCCGAGGCCGAGAGCCTTCCGGTGGCGGAGCCGGACACTCCGTGGGTGACCATCGTGCACAACGATCCGGTCAATCTCATGAGTTACGTCCTCTACGTGTTCCAGGCCTACTTCGGCTACCCGAAGGAGAAGGCCCGCAAGCTGATGATGGACGTGCACACCCGCGGCCGGGCGGTGGTCTCCAGCGGCACCCGTGAGGAGATGGAGCGGGACGTCCAGGCGATGCACGGCTACGGCCTGTGGGCCACCCTGCAGCACGACTGAGCTGCACCCGCGCCGCCGCGGCAACGGGTCGCGGCGCGCCTGACCGATCGACAGACACGCGAACCGGGACGGTTGTCAGAACTATGGCTGGGTTGTTCGAGCGGACCGGCGACGGCGGTGCGGCGATCGCGCTGGAGGAGGTCGAGGCGGCGATCCTGCGCTCGCTGGAGGTCCAGATGCTGGAGCTGATCGGCCCCGGCCCGGGCGGTGAGAGCGCGGACCCGCTGGCCGCGCTGTTCGCCGAGGGCCCGACCGAGGCGCCCAGCGACCCGGCGCTGGCCAGGCTCTTCCCGGATGCCTACGGCGAGCCCGGGCAGCCGGTGGACGCGCAGACCAAGGCCTTCGCCGGTGAGTTCCGCCGCTACACCGAACTCGACCTGCGGGCCAGGAAGCGCGAGGACGCGCTCGCGGTGGTGCGCGCGCTGGACACCCTGGGCGGCGGGCCCGGCGTGCTGCGGCCGGGGGTCGAGGAGTGCCCGCGCTGGCTCGGCGCGCTCAACGACCTGCGGCTGACCCTGGGCGCCCGACTGGACGTCACCGAGGAGGACGAGCAGGGCCTTTACGACCTGCCGGACTCCGACGAGCGCAAGCCGCTGGTGATGGCCTACCTGTGGCTTGGCGCGATGCAGGAGTCGCTGCTGGAGGCGATGACCGGCTGACGGACGGCTGGGCCGGGCGGTGGGTGCCGGCGCCTATCCTGGCCGCATGCTGACCATCTCCCGAGAGCTGCACGACGCGATCGTCGCCCACGCCCGCGCCGACCACCCGGACGAGGCCTGCGGGATCGTCGCCGGCCCGGCCGGCACCGACCGCCCCGAGCGCTTCGTGCCGATGCTCAACGCGGCCCGCTCGCCCACCTTCTACGAGTTCGACTCGGCCGACCTGCTCAAGCTCTACCGCGACCTGGACGACCGGGACGAGGAGCCGGTGGTCGTCTACCACTCGCACACCGCGACCGAGGCCTACCCCTCGCGCACCGACGTGAGCTACGCCTCCGAGCCGAACGCGCACTACGTGCTGGTCTCCACCGCCGAGGGCAACGGCGCGGCGGACCCGTTCCAGTTCCGCTCGTTCCGCATCGTGGATGGTGTGATCACCGAGGAAGACGTGCAGGTGGTGGACGCCTGACCGGAGGGCCCGCCACCCCGGTGGCGGGCTCTCGCACTCCCGGTGGATCCCAGCATGCGACACGAAATCATCCGAGGCGCGAGATGGGCATGGAGGAACCGGGGCGGGAATCTATACGATGAGCCCATGCGTTCCGTCGATGTGAGCAATCAGGCCCCGGGCATCCGCCTCGTGGCGCGCCTGCACATCGACCTGTGCCGGCACGCCGCGGCGATCTGTCCCGACGCCTGAACCCGCCGACCCGTCCGGGTCGGCGAGTGCACCAGCGCCCACTGTGACGAGCACAGTTCCGCCGAGCACCTTCGTACCGCCAGTCCCCGCCGCGCCCTGCGGCCCACCACCACTGCCCAGGAGCACAGCCATGGCCACCGAGGTCCGCATCCCGACCATCCTCCGCAGCTACACCGACGGCGCCAAGGCCGTCGACGGCACCGGCGCCACCCTCGGGGAGCTCATCGCCGACCTCAACGTCCGCCACCCGGGCATCGCCGACCGCCTGCTGGACAACGGCGAGCTGCGCCGCTTCGTCAACGTGTACCTGAACGACGAGGACGTCCGCTTCCTCGAGGGCATCTCCACCGCCGTCGCCGACGGGGACAGCGTCACCATCCTGCCCGCCGTGGCCGGCGGCTCGCGCTGATGCGGTACGACTCCCCGCTGGAGGCGGTCGGCAACACCCCGTTGGTGCGGCTGCCCCGGCTCTCCGCCCAGGTCCCCGGCAACGAGGACGGGCTGGTCACGCTCTGGGCCAAGCTGGAGGACCGCAACCCGACCGGCTCGATCAAGGACCGCCCCGCGCTGCACATGATCGAGCGGGCCGAGGCGGACGGCCGGCTCACCCCCGGCTGCACCGTGCTGGAGCCCACCAGCGGCAACACCGGCATCTCGCTGGCCATGGCGGCCAAGCTCAAGGGCTACCGGATGGTCTGCGTGATGCCGGAGAACACCAGCGAGGAGCGGCGCGAGCTGCTGCGGATGTGGGGCGCGCAGATCATCCCCTCGCCGGCCGCCGGCGGCTCCAACACCGCGGTGCGGGTGGCCAAGGAACTGGCCGCCGAGCACCCGGACTGGGTGATGCTCTACCAGTACGGCAACCCGGACAACGCGGGTGCGCACTACGCCGGCACCGGCCCCGAGATCCTCGCCGACCTGCCCACCGTGACCCACTTCGTGGCGGGCCTGGGCACCACCGGCACCCTGATGGGGGTCGGCCGGTTCCTGCGCGAGAAGGTGCCGGGCGTGCAGATCGTGGCGGCCGAGCCGCGCTACGACGACCTGGTCTACGGCCTGCGCAACCTGGACGAGGGTTTCGTGCCCGAGCTGTACGACGCCGAGGTGCTCACCACCCGGTTCAGCGTCGGCTCCGCCGACTCGGTCCGGCGCACCCGCGAACTCCTCGCCGAGGAGGGCATCTTCGCGGGCGTGTCGACCGGCGCCATCCTGCACGCGGCGATCGGCGTCGGCCGCCGCGCGGCCAAGGCCGGCGAGCGGGCCGACATCGTCTTCGTGGTGCCGGACGCCGGGTGGAAGTACCTGTCCACCGGCATCTACACCGCGGACAGCACCGAGGCGGCGGTCGAGCTGCTGCAGGGTCAGCTCTGGGCCTGACCCCGCCTCAGCCCCCTCAGTCCCGGGCCCGCACCGCTCGTTCGGTGCGGGCCCAGGTGTCGGCGTCCACCGGGCCGACGCGGCGGCGGAAGGAGCCCAGCGCCACCTCGCGCAGCTCGTCGGTCTCCAGCCAGCTGGTGCGCCCCTCGTGGTCGCCGACCGTGCCCGGTGGCAGCGCCAGCACCCCGGGGCGCTCGGCGTGGTGCTTGCTGGTGATCTTGACGACGGTGGCGGTGCGGCCGTGCACCTTCAGCACCAGGCAGGGCCGGTCCTTGCTGCCCGGGCCGTCCTCGAACGGGACCTCGGCCCACCAGATCTCCTGCGGCGCCGGCACCTTCCCGGTCGGCCTCGAGCGGGTGGGCCGCGGCGTGGGCGCCGGGGCCGACGACTGCTGGCGCCGCAGCGCGTAGTAGGCGAGCCCGCCCAGTACCAGGATGCCCAGCGCGGCGAAGGCCTCGGTCCAGAGATTCATGTGCTGACCGTACCGGTGTGACAGTCGAGGATTTATCCGTTCCAGGCTGCCGGTTCGTCACGGAACCGCCACGGTGCCCAGCGCGGGGCCGGCCCCGCCCCCTGCGCGGAAAGGCTGGTCGGGCAAGCCCCAGCCTGCAGCGACGGAGGTGGCCCATGAGCCAGCGCGGCACCGAAGCCTGGTCCTATCCGGAGATCGCCCGCCACATCGGGGTCAAGCCCGACACCGTGCGCACCTACCGCCGGCACGGGCTGCTGCCCGACCCCGACTTCGTCGACGCGGGCGGCCACCCGCGCTGGTACCCCGAGACCATCCGGGCCTGGGCCCGCAAGCGGCCCGGACACCGCTGAGGCGGCCCCGGCCCGTTCTGGTGATTCCAGCCACAGCCCGGCACGGGGACGGGGGCAAAGTGCCGCTCCGCCCTTACCCTCGAACCCGCGACCGCTGCCGCTACCCGCCGGTGTACCCGGCGGTAACCGGCGTGCGCGGGACCTGGATCCGGCGGAGGGGCTCGGGATGAAACTGACAGTGGTGGGGTGCTCCGGGAGCTTCCCGTCGCCCGAATCGCCCTGCTCCAGCTACCTGGTCGAGGCGGACGGCTACCGGCTGGTGCTCGACCTGGGCAACGGCGCGCTGGGCGCCCTGCAGAGCCACACCGGCCTCTACGACGTGGACGCGATCGCCCTCAGCCACCTGCACGCCGACCACTGCATCGACCTGTGTGCCTACTGGGTGGCCCGCAACTACCGGCAGGAGGGCTGCCCCGACCCGCTGCCGGTCTACGGCCCCGCCGACACCCCCGGCCGACTGGCCCGCGCCTACGACATGCCCGAGCGGCCCGGCATGACCGAGGTCTTCGACTTCCGCACGCTGCCCGCCGAGCCGTTCGCGCTCGGCCCGCTCACCGTGCGCGCGGTCCGGGTCAACCACCCGGTGGAGGCGTACGCGTTCCGGATCGAGCACCGGGGCAGCTCGCTGGTCTACTCCGGGGACACCGGGGAGAGCCCCGAACTGGTGGAGCTGGCCCGGGACACCGACCTGTTCCTCTGCGAGGCCGCGTACACCGACGGCAAGGAGACCTTCCGGTCCATCCACCTGAACGGCCGTGAGGCGGGCGAGCACGCCACCGCCGCCGGGGCCCGCCGCCTGGTGCTGACCCACATCCCGCCGTGGACCGACCCGCAGCGCAACCTGCGCGACGCCGAGGCGGCCTACACCGGGCCGGTGGAGCTGGCGAAGGCCGGTGCGGTGTACGAGGTGTGAGCCGACGTCGGCGCGGGGCCCGGTCCAGTCGGACCGGGCCCCGCGCCGAGGTTCGGGAGCGTCACGCCTTGGTGACGTCCTCGATCTCGTCCTCGTCCTCGCGACCGGGGGTCTTGAGGTTGAACTTGACGATGGCGAAGCGGAAGACGGTGTAGTAGACCGCGGCGAAGCACAGGCCGATCGGGATCACCAGCCACTGGTGGTGACCGTGGCTCCAGCCGAGGACCAGGTCGATCAGACCGGCCGAGAAGGTGAAGCCCAGGTGCACGCCCAGCGCCCAGGTGATCGCCATCGACAGCGCGGTCAGCAGCACGTGGGCCACGTACAGCACCGGGGCGATGAAGACGAAGGCGAACTCGATCGGCTCCGTGACCCCGGTGACGAAGGAGGTCAGTGCGAGCGACACCATCATGCCGGTGACGACCTTGCGGCGCTCCGGGCGGGCGGTGTGGGCGATCGCCAGCGCTGCGGCGGGCAGCGCGAACATCATGATCGGGAAGAAGCCGGACATGAACTGACCGGCCGTCGGGTCGCCGACGATGTAGCGGGCCAGGTCGCCGTGCACCACGGTGCCGTCGCCCTTGGTGAAGTCACCGGCCGAGAACCAGGCGTAGGAGTTCACGAACTGGTGCATGCCGATCGGCAGCAGCGCGCGGTTGGCCAGGCCGAAGGCGCCGGCACCCAGCGCACCCGCGCTGATCATGGTGTTGTTCAGGTGGCTGATGGCGTCGCCGACCGGTCCCCAGAACTCGCCGAAGAGCACGCCGAGCGCGGTGCCGACGAAGGCCATGATGATCGGGACCAGGCGGCGGCCGTTGAAGAAGCCGAGCCAGTCGACCAGCCTGGTGCGGTGGTAGCGCTGCCACAGCACGGCGGCCAGTAGACCGATCACGATGCCGCCCAGCACCCCGGGGTCCTGCGGCTTGCCGGCCGGGAGGGCGGCGGTGACGCTGCCCGCGACCGGGAAGGCGGTCAGCACGTTGTGGAAGACCAGGTAGCCGACCACCGCGGCCAGTGCCGTGGAACCGTCGGCCTTCTTGGCGAAGCCGATGGCGATACCGACTGCGAAGAGCAGCGGCAGGCCGAACTTGGTGTCCAGGACCGCGCCGCCGGCCGCGTTGAACACGGCGGCGACCTTGTCCCAGCCCAGGCCGTCCTTGCCGAAGACGTCGGGCTGGCCGAGCCGCAGCAGCAGCCCGGCCGCGGGCAGCACGGCGATCGGGAGCTGGAGGCTGCGGCCGATCTTCTGCAGGCCCTGGAAGAGGCCCGAGCCGAACTTCTTCGTCGGGCTGGGCGCCGCGGCGGGCGCCGGTGCCTGCGCAGTCGTACTCATGGGGGTGGTTCCTTACGGCATGGCGTGTCGGGCGGGGTGCGGGCCGGGGCCGATACGCGAACTGGTCTACACCACTAGTGGTGTAGACCAGTTTTGTAGCACGCCCCCGAGGGGAGTCGGAACCCCGGATAGCGGTGCAGGTGGGAAGCGCTATGAAATCGAAACCTTGTTGAGGATTAACGATCACTGCTACCCGCCGTGACCGAGCTCACCTTTGCCCGATCGCGCACGTACTGGCCCGTCCGCGCCGCCGTCACGGCCTGCGGCGAAGCGGTGGCGCAGCGCTGAGTCTGGCCAATCCCGGGGCGACACGCCAGGGGCCCGACGGCCTTTCGTGCAAGGTCGAAAGCCCCCGGAGCACGGGTCCGGGGGCCTACTGGCAGTTCGTCGGCGAAGTGGGCTTTTCAGTCCTTGGTGACGTCCACCACATCCTCCTCCGGCTCGCGTCCCGGAGTCGCCAGGTTGAATGCGGTGATCATGAATCTGAAGAGCGCGTAGTAGACCACCGCGAAGCACAGGCCGATCGGGATGATCAGCCAGGGTTTGGTGGCCAGGCTCCAGTTGATCATGTAGTCGATCAGGCCGGCCGAGAAGCTGAACCCGTCGTGCACCCCGAGCGCCCAGGTGATGCCCATCGAGGCACCGGTCAGCAGCGCGTGTGCCACGAACAGCAGCGGGGCCACGTAGAGGAAGGAGTACTCGATCGGCTCCGTCACGCCGGTGACGAAGCTGGTCAGCCCGACCGAGATCATCAGCCCGGTGATCTCCTTGCGCCGGTGCGGCTTGGCGCAGTGCGCGATCGCCATCGCGGCGGCCGGCAGGGCGAACATCATGATCGGGAAGAAGCCCGAGAGGAACTGGCCCGCGGTCGGGTCGCCGTGCAGGAAGCGCGGGATGTCGCCGGTCCAGGTCTGGCCCGAGGCGTCCTTGTAGGTGCCGTACTGGAACCACATGAAGGTGTTCAGGAACTGGTGCATGCCGATCACCAGCAGCGCGCGGTTGGCCACGCCGAAGATCGCCGAGCCCAGCGCGTCGAGCCCGGAGAGCCAGTCGCTGAAGTGCACCAGGCCGCGCCCGATCGGCGGCCAGACCCACAGGCAGAGCACCGCGAAGACGATCGCCACGAAGGCCATGATCATCGGCACCAGGCGGCGGCCGTTGAAGAAGCCCAGCCAGTCCGGCAGCTTGGTGCGGTGGAACCTGACCCAGAACCAGGCGCTCATCAGACCCATCACGATGCCGCCGAAGACACCGGGGTTCTGGTAGCTGGGCGGAGTGGTCGCCGGCTTGATCGGGAACTGGTGCATGATGTTGAAGTAGACGAGGAAGCCCGTCACCGCCGCCAGCGCGGTCGATCCGTCCGCCTTCTTCGCCATCCCGATCGCCACGCCGATGCAGAACAGCAGCGGCAGGCCGAGCGAGGGGTCCAGCAGCGCGCCGCCCGCGCCCGCGAGCACCTTGGCCACGTTCGGCCAGTCGGCGATCTTCCCCGTCGGACCGAAGATGTCCGGCTGGCCCAGGCGGTTGAGGATGCCGGCCGCGGGCAGCACCGCCACCGGCAGCTGCAGCGAGCGGCCCATCTTCTGCAGGCCGCCGTAGAAGGACTGCCACCACGGTTTCGGGGGCACCGCCGCGCTTGTTGAGCTCATCCTCGTCCTTCCCCGCGGGCTGACGGATCGCGAGCGGGCGGCCCGGAGACAACGGCCGCAGGTCCGCACGTTTTGGGAAGTACGCCCAGATTGGTGTAGACCAGTTGAAGGTGCAGCCGTACCGCCTGGATCCGAGCCCCGCTCACCGTCATCCTGGGAGGAAGATCCACCCGGCGCGCGCGGTACTGGGCCGAACGGGCGCCGACATGGCGCACCGTCCGGAACCGGGTGATGCTGGGCACGCGGGCGCACGGCGCGCGCGGGCCTGACGGCCCGTCAGGGCCGCACCGCCCCACGGCAAGAGCAGGACGGCCCCCGGCAAGGCAGCCAGGAGCCGATACAGAGGGAGAAAGACCATGGCCAGCAAGGCTGAGAAGATCGTCGCCGGTCTCGGCGGTATCGACAACATCGAAGAGGTCGAGGGCTGCATCACCCGCCTGCGCACCGAGGTCAAGGACCCCTCCCTCATCGACGAGGCCGCGCTCAAGGCCGCCGGCGCGCACGGCGTCGTCAAGATGGGCACCGCGATCCAGGTCGTCATCGGCACCGACGCCGACCCGATCGCCGCCGACATCGAGGACATGATGTAGTCCGCGCAGCCACGCCCCCGAGGGCCCGTCAGCTCCCCGCCGACCGGCCCTCGGACTGTGTCCGGCCCACGCGGACCCACTACGCTCGGGCACATGTCACGCATCGACGGCCGCACCCCCGACCAGCTCCGCCCGATCACCATCGAACGCGACTGGAGCAAGCACGCCGAAGGCTCCGTCCTGGTCTCCTACGGCGACACCAAGGTGCTCTGCACCGCCAGTGTCACCGAAGGCGTCCCGCGCTGGCGCAAGGGCAGCGGCGAAGGCTGGGTCACCGCCGAGTACGCCATGCTGCCGCGCGCCACCAACACCCGCGGCGACCGCGAGTCCGTCCGCGGCAAGATCGGCGGCCGCACCCACGAGATCAGCCGGCTCATCGGCCGCTCGCTGCGCGCCGTCGTCGACCACCGCGCGCTCGCCGAGAACACCATCGTGCTCGACTGCGACGTGCTCCAAGCCGACGGCGGCACCCGCACCGCCGCCATCACCGGCTCCTACGTCGCCCTGGTCGACGCCATCAGCTGGGCCCGCGAGAAGAAGCTGCTGCGCGCCAAGGGCCAGCCGATCACCGGCGGCGTCAGCGCGGTCAGCGTCGGCATCATCGACGGCGTCCCGATGCTCGACCTGCGCTACGAGGAGGACGTGCGCGCCGAGACCGACATGAACATCGTCTGCACCTCCGACGGCCGCTTCGTGGAGGTCCAGGGCACCGCCGAAGGCGCCCCCTTCGACCGCGACCTGCTCAACCAGCTGCTCGACCTCGGCAGCCTGGGCTGCGCCCAGCTCGACGAGATCCAGCGCAAGGCGCTGGAGGCCTGAGCGCGATGAGCCGCCTGATCCTCGCCACCCGCAACCAGCACAAGGTCGCCGAACTGCGCGCCATCCTCGGCGAAGCCGGGCTCGACCTCGAACTCGTCGGGGCCGACGCCTATCCCGAGAT
The DNA here is from genome assembly GCF_003205575.1 of Streptomyces tateyamensis. GTDB lineage: Bacteria > Actinomycetota > Actinomycetes > Streptomycetales > Streptomycetaceae > Kitasatospora > Kitasatospora tateyamensis. Next base: position 48,914 of record NZ_PYBW01000025.1, on the reverse strand, counting down.
CCCCGACGTCCCCGAGACCGGGGTCACCTTCGCCGAGAACGCCCTGCTCAAGGCGCACGCGCTGGCCCGCGCCACCGGGCTGCCGGCCGTCGCGGACGACTCGGGCCTGTGCGTGGACGTACTGGGCGGTGCGCCGGGCATCTTCTCCGCCCGCTGGGCCGGCAAGCACGGCGACGACCGGGCGAACCTGGAGCTGCTGCTGGCCCAGCTCGGCGACATCGCCGACCCGCACCGGGGTGCCCACTTCGCCTGCGCGGCGGCGCTGGCCCTGCCGGACGGCACCGAGCGGGTGGCGGAGGGGCGCCTGCTGGGGACGCTGCGGACGGCCCCGGCGGGAGAGGGCGGGTTCGGCTACGACCCGATCCTGCAGCCGCTCGGGGAGACGCGGACGTGTGCGGAGCTGTCGGCGGAGGAGAAGAACGCGATCAGCCACCGGGGGAAGGCGTTCCGGGCGCTGGCGGTGGTGGTGGGGGAGTTGGTGGGGTAGCGGAGCGGCGAAGGCCGGGCCACCCAACGCAGCCCGGCCCTTCGAATTGAAGCCACTTCTCTGTGCGGCCTGAGGGATTCGAACCCTCACGGGGTCTCCCCCGATGGCTCCTAAGGCCATTGTGTCTGCCATTCCACCAAGGCCGCTCGCACTGAGGGCTCATGCTACTTGCCCGGTCGGTGTGCTCGCACCTGCGTTAACCGCCCGGGAAGTGCGGGCTGGGCTTGGACACGTCGGCTCCCCCTCGCCGGAGGTAACGAGCGAGGTGTGGCATGAGTAACGGGTCGTCAGATGAGCGGGTGATGAGAATCACGCCAGTTCCGGGCGTGCCCATTGACATGGCATTGGTCCAGACCTATTGACCCATGTGGTCCAGACCACATACGGTCAACGCCAACCTGCGCCGCGGCAGGGGGCGGTGACCCCCGGTCAGGTGCGGGTGTCATCGAGTTCCCCCACACGCGCGCGCTTCCCACAGGTGCGTGCACGACACTCTCTCCTGGAGGACCGAGTGTTGATCCGAAACGAGGCGGCGCAGCGTCCCACCGCCGGTGGCCGTCGTGGCAGTGGCAGGCGGGTGGCGTTCGTGGCCGCCGCGGCTGCCGGGTTGGCCGGGCTGCTGCTCGGGACACTGGGGCTGGCGCCCTCGCAGGCGGCCGCGGCCGTGGACAACCAGGCGTGCCGGCCGGACGGGATGTACACCACGCCGGGCGTGAACGTGCCGTACTGCCAGGTGTACGACTCCAGCGGCCGCGAGATGATGGGCGCGGACCACCAGCGCCGGGTGATCGGCTACTTCACCGGCTGGCGGACCGGCAAGGACGGGACCCCGGCCTACCTGGTGAACAACGTCCCCTGGGACAAGGTCACCCACCTCAACTACGCCTTCGCGCACGTGGCCGGCGACAACACCATCTCGGTGGGCACCGACGGTCCGAACAACGCCGCGACCGGGATGACCTTCCCGGGTGTCGCGGGTGCGGAGATGGACCCGACGGTTCCGTACCAGGGCCACTTCAACCTGCTGACCAAGTTCAAGAAGCAGTACCCGAACGTCAAGACCATGATCTCGGTCGGCGGTTGGGCCGAGACCGGCGGCTACTTCGACGACTCGGGCAACCGGCAGGCGTCGGGCGGCTTCTACTCGATGACGGTCAACGCGGACGGCAGCGTCAACCAGGCCGGCATCAACACCTTCGCCGACTCGGCGGTCAAGTTCGTCGAGAAGTACGGTTTCAACGGCGTGGACCTCGACTACGAGTACCCCACCTCGATGAACAACGCGGGCAACCCGCTCGACTGGACCACGGCGAACGCCAAGCGCGCCTCGCTGATGAAGGGGTACGCGGCGCTGCTGCAGACCGTGCGGCAGAAGCTGGACACCGCGAGCGCGGCGGACGGCAAGTACTACCTGCTCTCGGTCGCGGCCCCGTCCTCGGGCTACCTGCTGCGCGGCATGGAGACCTTCCAGGTGACGAAGTACCTGGACTACGTCAACATCATGTCCTACGACCTGCACGGTGCCTGGAACCAGTACGTGGGCCCGAACGCCTCGCTGTACGACGACGGGAACGACGCCGAGCTGAAGTCGGCCAACGTCTACGGCACCTCGCAGTACGGCGGCATCGGCTACCTGAACGGCGACTGGGCGTACCACTACTTCCGCGGGTCGATGCCGGCCGGCCGGATCAACCTGGGACTGCCGTACTACACCCGCGGGTTCAAGAACGTGCAGGGCGGCACCAGCGGCCTGTGGGGCACCTCGTCGACCGCCAACTGTCCGGCGGGGTCGGGGCTGACCACCTGTGGTGACGGTGCCGTGGGCATCGACAACCTGTGGCACGACCTGGACACCAACGGCAAGGAGGCCCCGGCGGGCTCCAACCCGATGTGGCACGCGATGAACCTGCAGAACGGGATCCTGCCGGACTACCTGGCGAAGTACGGGCTGACCGACACCTCGCTGACGGGCAGCTACGCCCACAACTACAGCTCCTCGCTGGTGGCGCCGTGGCTGTGGAACTCGGCCAAGAACGTGTTCCTGTCCACCGAGGACGAGCAGTCGGTCAACGCCAAGGCGGACTACCTGGTCAACGAGGGCGCCGGCGGCGCGATGATCTGGGAGCTGGCGGGCGACTACAAGTTCGACCCGACCGCCAACGGCGGCAAGGGCGAGTACGTGGCGGGCTCGACGCTCACCACCGACCTGTACAACAAGTTCAAGTCGGCCTCGCCGTACGGGGCGACCCGGGCGACCGTCGCGATGCCGAGCCAGACCCTGCCGATCGACGTGTCGTTCACCAACTTCGCGCTGGGGGACAACAACTACCCGATCAACCCGAAGATCCACCTCGTGAACAACTCGACGGTGACGCTGCCGGGCGGCACCGAGTTCCAGTTCGACTACTCGAACTCGGCGCCGAACAACGCCCACGACCAGTCGGGCTTCAACTCCTCGGTGGTCAGGGCCGACAACCCGGGGCCGGGGAACGTGGGCGGCCTGAAGGGCACCTACAACCGGATGTCGCTGAAGCTGCCGAGCTGGCAGTCGCTGGCGCCGGGGGCCTCGGTGGACGTGGACTTCGTCTACTACCTGCCGGTCTCCACGCCGTCCAACTGGACGGTGAACGTGGGCGGGACGCTGTACGGGATCACGGGTGACCTGGCGCGCGGCACCACGAGCGGCGGCAGCTCCACGCCGACCCCCACCCCGACGCCTACTCCCACCCCGACGCCTACTCCCACCCCCACGCCGACCCCGACGCCTACTCCCACGCCGACCCCCACCCCCACCCCCACCCCCACGCCTTCGCCGAGCGGCGGCGCGTGCACGGGTGCGCCGAGCTGGGACGCCGGCGCGACCTACGCGACGGCCGGGACCAAGGTCGGCTGGAAGGGCCACTACTACAGCAACAAGTGGTGGACCAAGGGCGACGACCCCACGGCGAGCGGTGCCTGGGGAGTGTGGAACGACCTCGGGGCCTGCTGAGCCGCTGACGCGGTCGACGGCACGCTGAGGTAGCGCACGGCGGTGGCGGTGCACCCGGTCGGGGGGTGCACCGCCACCGCTTTGCCCATGCTTGACATGTCACACTGCTCGTACACCGGTACATAAAGTGACAGTCGCCCGCACGAGTACACGATCAGACAACGGTTGCGTTGCGACCTGTGCGGATGTGTGCGAAACCTCTTGACGCTCCCGGGACCACAGGGGTGTCATATGGGACATCACGTTGGAACCTGTTCGGTTCTGATGAATTGTGGTCCACCCACCGCGCTAGGAGCCCCACCCATGACCACTGTGCGCAATCGTCGCCGCACTGCTGCGGCCCTCGGGCTGCTCGTCGCCCTCGGCCTGACGGCCTGTTCCACCGGCCAGGAGTCGTCGAACTCCGGCACCAGTGCCGCGCCGGTGAGCGGCAAGGTCTCCATCACGTACCTGCAGAAGCAGGGTGACCAGGAGTACTTCATCGGCGAGGCCGCCGGTGCGAAGGCGAAGGCCGCGCAGCTGGGTGTGGACCTGAAGGTGGTCAACCTGGGCAACGACGCGAACCAGACGATCAGTGACGTGCAGTCGGCGATCGCGCAGAAGTCGAACGGTCTGATCATCGTGGTGCCGGATCCGGCGGTGGGTCCGCAGGTGGTGCAGACGGCGAAGGACGCGGGTGTGCCGCTGCTGACCTCGGACGACCAGATCTGCACCACCGGCCCGGCGCCGGCTTCGTGCGACAAGAGTGCGCTGGTGCCGCGGATCGGCTTCTCGGGGCAGCAGATGGGCCAGCAGGTCGGTCAGCGGGCGGGCGAGGAGTTCAAGAAGGCCGGCTGGAGTGCGGCCGACACCCGTACGATCTCCGCCTGGAAGCAGGACGTGACGGTCTGCGGTGACCGGGTGAAGGCCGCCAAGGACGCGTTCGGCACGGCCTCGGGCGCGCAGGTGCAGAACATCGACGTGGCGACGGACAACACGCCGACCGGTGCGCAGGACAAGATCGCGGCGACGCTGACCGCGAACCCGGGTGTGAAGCACTGGGTGATCTGGGGCTGCAACGACGAGAACGTGCAGGGCGGCATCACGGCGACCGAGAACGCGGGCATCAGTGCCGACAACGTGATCGGTGTCGGCCTGGGTGCGTACCTGGCGTGCAAGGACTGGGGCAGCGGCAAGCCGTCGGGGATGAAGGCGGCGCTGTTCATCAACGGCAGTGACGTGGGCGCGCTGGCCGTGCAGACGATGTACGACAAGCTGAAGAACAGCAAGGCTTTCCCGCAGGAGGCGTTCGCCCCCACCACGATGGTGGACCCGACCTCCTGGCAGTCCGCCGGCGTCAAGTGCAGCTGACATGACGTCGGGTAAGGCAGACATGACGAGCAGCAGCGGGGCGGGAGTCCGCGGGGTCGGCAAGCGGTTCGGCGAGGTCCGGGCGCTCAGCGACGTCACCCTGGACTTCCCGGCCGGCCAGGTGACCGCCCTGATGGGTGAGAACGGCGCCGGCAAGTCCACCCTGCTGAAGATCCTCACGGGCGATCACCAGCCCACCGAGGGAACCGTGCTGCTGGACGGGTCCGAGCTGGCGCTGCAGTCGCCGGCCCGGGCCCGGGCGGCCGGCATCCGGATCATTCCGCAGGAGCCGGAGATCATCCCGCACGTCTCGGTCGCCGAGAACGTGTACGCCGGCGCCCTGCCCCGCAAGGCGGGGCGCCGGCTGGACCGGGCCGAGCTGCGCCGCCGGATCCAGGCGGACCTGGAGCGGCTCGGCTTCTCCCGGGTGCTGGATCCGGACCTGCTGGGTTCCGAGCTGACCCCGGCCCAGCGCCAGTTGGTGGAGATCCTGCGGGCGCTGACGGGTGAGGCGAAGGTGATCGCCTTCGACGAGCCGACCAGTTCGCTGTCCGAGCACGAGGTGGACGCGCTGTTCGCACTCATCCGCCGGCTGCGCGAGCAGGGCGTGGCGGTCATCTACGTCTCGCACCGGATGAAGGAGATCTTCCAGCTCGCGGACCGGATCGCGGTGCTGCGCGACGGAGCCCTGGCGGGGGTGCTGGACGCGGCCCAGGCCAGTGAGGGCGACCTGGTGCGGCTGATGGTCGGGCGCGACCTGTCGGACATGTTCGTCCGGCAGAACGTGTCGACCGACCGGGTGGTGCTGGATGTCCGGGAGCTGACCACCGACAAGGTCAGTGACATCACGCTGCAGGTGCGGGCCGGCGAGGTGGTCGGCCTGGCCGGGCTGATCGGGGCCGGGCGCTCCGAGTTGGCGCTGGCGCTGGCCGGCGACCTGCCGGTGCACAGCGGCACGGTGACCCTGGACGGCAAGAAGCTGCGGTCGGGCCGGCCGGGCGAGGTGATCCGGGCGGGCCTGGGCCTGGCTCCGGAGGAGCGCAAGGCGCAGGCGCTGTTCCTGCAGCGCTCGATCCGGGACAACATCGCTCTGGTGGTGCTGGAGCGGCTGCGCCGCTCCCGGTTCGTCAAGCGGGCCGCGGAGAAGGAACTGGCACAGGAGTACGTGCGGCGGCTGCGGGTGCGCACCCCCTCGATCGAGCACGAGGTGCGCAAGCTGTCCGGTGGCAACCAGCAGAAGGTGGTGCTGGCCCGCTGGCTGGCCCGCAGGCCCAAGGTGCTGATCCTGGACGAGCCGACCCGCGGTATCGACGTGGGTGCCAAGGCGGAGATCTACCAGATCATCGCCGACCTGGCGAAGGAGGGCGTGGCCCTGCTGGTGATCTCCTCCGAGCTGCCCGAGGTGCTCGGTCTGGCCGACCGGGTCGTGGTGATGCAGAACGGCCGGATCACCGGGGAGTTGGACCGGTCCGAGGCGACCGAGGAGCGGATCCTTTCGCTCGCGATGGCCGACGACCTCAGCGAGGAAAATAGGAGTGCGGCATGACCGCGGACACGCAGGTTCCCGAGACCAAGAGCGCCCCCGTGGCCGCCGCCAAGAACGGCCGCAGCCTGCTGGCCCAGGTCGGCGGGCAGAACATCAGCCTGATCGCCGCCTTGGTGGTCGTGCTGGTCCTGTTCGGCTCGCTCAACGACAACTACCTGAGCTGGAACAACGTCCAGGTGATCGCCGAGGCGGTGACCATCACCGGCCTGCTGGCCGTGGTCCAGACCGTGGTGATCATCTGCGGCGGGCTGGACATCTCGGTCGGCTCGCAGGCGGGCCTGGCCTCGGTGGTCAGCGCGATGGCCTTCACCTCGGCGGGCAAGAACCCGCTGGTGGGCATGGCCGCGGCGATCGGCGTCGGGGTGGTGGTCGGTGTCCTGAACGGCGTGATCATCGTCTACGGGCGGGTCAACGCCACCATCGCCACCCTGGCCGGCCTCGCCGCCTACAAGGGTGTGGCCCAGCTGATCTCCAACGGTGCGGCCCAGGGCTACGTGCTCAACGACAGCATCTTCATCTTCCTCAGCCGCGGCAAGATCGCGGGCCTGCCGGTGATGGTGTGGATCCTGATCGCGGTGGCGCTGGCGGTGCACGTGATGCTCAAGTACACCGACATCGGCCGCAACATCTACGCGATCGGCGGCAACGACACCGCCGCCCGCCTGGCCGGCATCAGCATCAACAAGTACCTGATCTCGGTCTACGGCCTGATCGGCGTGGTGGCGGCGGTGGCCGGCATCCTGCTGACCGCCCGTACCGGTTCGGGCCAGCCGGTCTCCGGCAGTGAGGGCCTGGAGCTCAAGGCGATCACCGCGGCCGCGCTCGGCGGCTGCGCGCTCAAGGGCGGCAAGGGCGGCATCGGCGGCACCCTGCTGGCCGTCGCGCTGCTCGGTGCGCTGGAGAACGGGTTGACCGTGCAGGGCATCAACTCGTTCTGGCAGAACGTGGCCCAGGGTTCGCTGCTGGTCGTCGCTGTGGTGATCCAGCAGCGGCGCAGCGGTGAGCGGGCAGTGGGGTTGCCCGGCTGACGGCCCGTCCGTCGGCACGGGCCACGAACGCGGCGGCCGCAGCTCCTGTGTGGGGGAGCTGTGGCCGCCGCACCGTGCGTGCTCAGGCCTCGATCTTGAGGTCCCGCAGCAGCTTGGCGACGTGCCCGGTGGCCTTGACGTTGTACAGCGCGCGCTCGACCTTGCCCTGCTCGTCCACGATCACGGTGGAGCGGATCACGCCGGTCACCGTCTTGCCGTACATGGTCTTCTCGCCGAAGGCGCCGTAGGCGGTCAGCACCTCGCGCTCGGGGTCGGAGAGCAGGGTGACCTCGAGGTGCTCGGCCTCGCGGAACTTGCCGAGCTTCTCCGGCTTGTCCGGCGAGATGCCGATCACGTCGTACCCGGCGCCGGCCAGCACCGCCAGGTTGTCGGTGAAGTCGCAGGCCTGCTTGGTGCAGCCCGGCGTCAGGGCGGACGGGTAGAAGTACACGATCACCTTGCGGCCCAGGTGCTCGGCCAGCGAGACCTGCTTCCCGTCGGCGTCGGACAGCGAGAAGGCGGGGGCGGTGTCCCCCGCCTGGAGGCGCTCACTCACGTTCGGTTCTCTCCTCGTACGGGACTGCTGGTCGTGCCTGACAGCTGGTCGTGCCCGGAATCAAACCTACCCCTGTTGGTGGGTGGGACTGCGCGCGCCGGCGGGGGAGCTGACAGACTGGGCGTCAGCAGACCGTGACGTCAGTTGAGTGAGGTGGCCCGGGTGGGCAAGGGGAAGACCAACGACAGCCCGCGGGACGACGCGGGACGCACCACCGCCGAGATCGAGGCGAACATCGAGCGGACCCGGTCGCAGCTGGCCGACACCCTGGACGAGCTGGCGATGCGGGTGCACCCGAGCACGGTGGCCGCGCAGACCAAGGCCAAGGTGGTCGGGGCGGTGGAGGAGAAGCTCGGCCGGCTGTACGTGGGTGCGAGCCGCGGGGTCGAGCAGGTCAAGGCGCAGTTCGTGGACGACGAGGGCAAGCCCCGTCCGGAGCGGATCGTGCCGGCGGTGCTGGTCGGCGGCGGCGTGCTGCTGCTGCTCGCCTCGGCCCGCAAGCGGCGGCGCGGCTGAGCCCGGTCGGCCGGGGCGGGCCCGCGGCACGGTGGCGGGCGGCGCCAGGTACGGTCTGGACGTGAGCGTGAACGACGACGAGAAGTTGAGCCAGCAGCAGCCGGAGCACGGCCGGCACGACCGCCTGGGCGAGAAGCTGCCCATCCGGATGCTGCACGACCGCGTCCTGGTCCGCCTCGAAGGGGGCGAGGGCGAGCGCCGCTCCACCGGCGGAATCCTGATCCCGGCCACCGCGGAGATCTCCAAGAGGTGCACCTGGGCCGAGGCGGTCGCGGTCGGCCAGAGCGTGCGGTCGGTGGAGCCCGGTGACCGGGTGCTGTACGACCCCGAGGACAAGCTGGAGGTCGAGGTGCGCGGCGCGACCTACGTGCTGCTGCGCGAGCGGGACCTCCATGCGGTGGCGGCCGAACGGCTGAAGGACGCGGACGGGTCGACCGGGCTGTACCTGTAGGCGCCGGTGGGCGCGCAGCTGTCGGCGAGCGGGGACCCCGGTGGGGCCCCGCTCGCGTGGTGCCGGGGGTGGCGCGAGGTTTTTCCGGGAAATCTCGTCGAGGATGTCGAAGGCGGGCGGCCGGCTTCGACCTACCCGTGAGAGCGCCCCGCGGCGGGGTGCCCAGGGACCGAGGAGCAGGACCATGAAGTACATGCTGCTGATGCAGTTCAGTGCCCAGAACGTGGACTTCCCGAAGCTGGACGAGTGGCAGCCGCAGGAGATCCAGGCGCACATCCGGTTCATGAAGGAGACCAACGCCGAGTTGGCGGCGGCCGGCGAGCTGGTGGACGCGCAGGGGCTGGCGATGCCGGAGCAGGCGCGGATCGTGCGCTCGCACAGCGGGGGTGCGCCGGTGGTGACCGAGGGCCCGTTCCCGGAGAGCAAGGAGTGGGTGGCCGGCTGGTGGATCGTGGACTGCGAGACGGAGCAGCGGGCGATCGAGATCGCGGCCGCCGTGTCCGCGGCCCCCGGCCCGGGCGGGCGCCCGCTGAACATGCCGATCGAGGTGCGGCAGGTGATGGCGGCGCCGCCGAGCGAGCTGTGACGCGGACTCCGTGACGCGAACTCCGGACGACGACCTGCTGCGCGAGCTGGCGCCGCAGGTCGTCGGCGTGCTCACCCGGCGGTACGGGGACTTCGCGGCGGCCGAGGACGCGGTGCAGGAGGCGCTGCTGGCGGCCGCGACGCAGTGGCCGGTGGACGGCCGGCCGGCCAACCCGCGCGGGTGGCTGGTGCAGGTGGCGAGCCGTCGGCTGGTCGAGCAGGTGCGCAGCGAGCAGGCCCGGCGCCGGCGCGAGGAACTGGTGGCCGAGCAGGTCCCGGTGGACCGCCGGGCGGCGCCGGGGGCGGACCTGGCCGAGGAGGGGGACGACACCCTCACGCTGCTCTTCCTGTGCTGCCATCCGGTGCTGACGCCGGCTTCGGCGATCGCGCTGACGCTGCGTTCGGTGGGCGGGCTGAGCACGGGGGAGATCGCCCGTGCGTTCCTGGTGCCGGAGTCGACGATGGGTCAGCGGATCAGCCGGGCCAAGCAGCGGATCAAGGCCTCGGGCGTGCCGTTCCAAATGCCGGCGCGGCAGGAGTGGCCGGCCCGGTTGGACGCGGTGCTGCACGTGCTCTACCTGGTCTTCAACGAGGGGTACGCCAGCAGCGAGGGCAGTGAGCTGCGCCGGGTGGAGCTGTCCCGGGAGGCGATCCGGCTGACCCGGGCGGTGCACGGGCTGCTGCCCGCGGACCCGGAGGTGGCCGGGCTGCTGGCGCTGATGCTGCTGACCGAGGCGCGCGGGCCGGCCAGGACCGGAGCGGACGGCGAGCTGGTGCCGCTGGCCGCGCAGGACCGGGGCCGGTGGGACCGGGCGATGATCGAGGAGGGGGTCGCGCTGGTGACGGCGGCGCTGCCGCGCGGGCCGGTGGGGCCGTACCAGGTGCAGGCGGCGATCGCGGCGGTGCACGACGAGGCGGCGACGGCCGGGGAGACGGACTGGCCGCAGATCCTGGCGCTGTACGGGGTGTTGGCGCAGTTGTCGGACAACCCGCTGATCCTGCTGGAGCAGGCGGTGGCCACGGCGATGGTGCGGGGCCCGGCGGCGGGACTGGCACTGCTCGCCGCCCCGCCGCCCGAGCTGGCGGCCCACCACCGGTACTTCGCGGTCCGGGCCTACCTGCACGAGCTGGCGGGCGAACGGGATGCCGCGGTGGCCGACTACCGCACCGCGGCCCGCCGCACCGCCAGCCTGCCCGAGCAGCAGCACCTGACCCTGCGTGCGGCCCGACTGGCGGTGGCGGACACGCCGTAGGGCCGTCACGGGCTCACGCGTTCGGCGCAGTCGCGGTGGCCCGGCTGGGCTGTTCGGCTCACTGTGAGGAGCGGGACGGATTCACTCCGTGAGTCTTCGTCAGTGTCCCAACAGTCAAGCCCTGAACAGGAGAAGTACCCTCATGCGTGCCCTCTGGACGGCTGTCGCGCTCGGCGCGGCTCTGAGCCTCACGTCGGTCGCCACCGCGACCGCCGCCGTCCCGCTTCGTGAACTCGACGGGCCCCGGGTGGCCCAGGTGGTGCCCGCGGTGCCGCCGGCGCCGGACCTGGGCGGCCTGCCCGGGGTCTCGGGCCTGGCGGGCCTGGCCGGCCTGGCCGGTGCGGCGAAGGGCGGACCGGCGGTCACCCCGCCGACCGTGCCCGCGCTGCCCACCGGGGCCGCTCCGGACACCGGGTCGCTGCTCAAGCTGCTGAGCGACCTGCTGTCGACCATCACCAACCTGCTCTCCAGCCTCGGCCTGCCGGTGACGCTGCCCAGCCTGCCCTCGCTGCCCGCCACCCCGTCGCTGCCGAGCACGCCCGCACTGCCGAGCACGCCCGCGTTGCCGAGCACGCCCGCCGGCTGACGGGTATTCGGCTGCGGCGCCGGGCCCCGCCCCGCTACCGTGGACTGACACAAGCTCATAGACCGCCGACCAGCCCCGATCGACGAGGACCCCCCAGGTCCCGCAGATCGGGGCTCGTCGGCGCGCGGGCGCGTGCGCAGGGGCGGTGGTCGCTCCTGTGAAATGTCGACAAGGAGACATTCCATGAGGCAGGCGGTCGGGCTCTACCTGACCATCGCGCGCGGCGCGTTCCGCCGCTACTCCACCTACCGGATGGCCACCTTCTCCGGGGCGGTCACCAACTCCGTCTTCGCGGTCATCCTCGCCGCCACCTTCCTCGCGCTGTGGCGGGCCCGCCCCGGGCTCGGCGGGTACGACGCGCGGGCGGCGGTCACCTACATCTGGGTCAGCCAGGCGCTGCTGGTCTCCGTCGCGGCCTGGGGCGGCGGCTTCCAGGACGAGCTGCAGACCCGGTTCCGCAGCGGCGACATCGCGGTCGACCTGTACCGCCCGGTCGACTTCCAGGGCTGGTGGCTGGCCACCGACCTGGGCCGGGCCGGCTTCCAACTGCTGGTGCGCGGCGGCGTCCCGCTGGCCGTCGGCGCGCTGTGGTTCGGCGCCCGGCTGCCGCGCTCGCCGCTGACCTGGCCGCTGTTCCTGCTCTCCGCGCTGCTCGCCGTGGTGGTCAGCTTCGGGGTGCGCTTCCTGGTCTCGCTCAGCGGCTTCTGGCTGCACGACGCCGAGGGCCTGCGCGCCCTGACCGGGGTCGCCTCGATGTTCCTGTCCGGGATGCTGCTGCCGCTGACCCTGTTCCCGGCCGGAGCCGGCGCGGTCGCCCGCGCGCTGCCCTGGGCCGCGATCGTCCAACTGCCCTGCGACGTCTTCCTGGAGCGGCGCCACGGCCTGGCGGTCCTGGGCGAGCTCGGCTTCCAGCTCGGCTGGGCCCTGGTCCTGTTCGGGCTCGGCCGGGTGGGCCTGCGGCTGGCCACCCGCAAGGTGGTGGTGCAGGGTGGCTGAGCTGCGCTGGGCGGTGACCTCCTGGCGGCTGGCCGCCGCGATGTGGATGCGGGCCGCCACCGCCTACCGGACCTCCTTCGTCCTGCTCGCCGCGGCCAGCCTGCTGGTCTGCTCGCTGGACTTCGTAGTGCTGCTGCTGATGTTCCACCACACCGACCGGCTCGGCGGCTGGCGGCTGCCCGAGATCGGCCTGCTCTACGGCACCGCCGGCATCGCCATCGGCGTGGCCGACTTCCTGCTCGGGACGGTGGACGGCCTGGGCGAACGGATTCGCACCGGCGCCCTGGACACCCTGCTGCTGCGCCCGGCCCCGGCCCTGTCGATGGTCTGCGCCGAGCGGTTCACGCTGCGCCGGCTCGCCCGCCCGGCCCAGGCCACCGCGGTGCTGCTGTGGGCGCTGCACGCCCTGGACCTGCACTGGAGCTGGGACAAGGTACTGCTGCTGGCGATGATGCTGGTCTGCGGGCCGGTGATCTTCGGCGCGCTCTTCGTCGGGCTGTCCAGCGTGCAGTTCTTCTGGGGCGAGGCGCGCGAGCTGCAGAACTCGGCCACCTACGGCGGCGCCACCCTGCTGCAGTACCCGCCCGATGTCTTCGCCCGCGACCTGCTGCTCGGCGTCACCTTCGGGGTGCCGCTGGCCTTCGTCAACTGGCTGCCGACCCTGCAGATCCTGGGGCGCCCCGATCCGCTCGGCCTGCCCGTCGTCTGCCGGTTCGCCGCCCCGCTGGTGGCCGCGGCCGCCGCCGGCGCGGCCGGCCTGGCCTGGCGGGCCGGCCTGCGCGCCTACCGCAGCACCGGCAGCTGATCCCGTACTCCCCACCCAGCAGAGGAGAACCGCGATGGAACTGATCGAACTCGACCGGGTCAGCCGGACCTTCACGGTGCGCAGCAAGGCCGGCCGGCTGCGCCGGCGGCGCCACGAGGTGCGCGCGGTCGACGGGCTGAGCTTCACCGTGCGAGCTGGCGAGTGCGTCGGCTACATCGGCCCGAACGGGGCCGGCAAGTCCACCACGATCAAGATGCTCACCGGGATCCTGGTGCCCAGCGCGGGCCGGCTGCGGGTGGCCGGGGTGGACCCGGCCCGGGAGCGGGTCGCGCTGGCCCGCCGGATCGGGGTGGTGTTCGGGCAGCGCACCACGCTGTGGTGGGACCTGCCGCTGCGCGACTCCTACGAACTCGCCCGCCGGCTCTACCGGATCGAGCCGGCCCGGTACGCGGCCAACCTCGAACGCTGTGTCGAACTGCTGCAGCTCGGGGACCTGTTGGACACCCCGGTGCGCCAGCTCTCGCTCGGCCAGCGGATGCGCGGCGACCTCGGGGCCGCGCTGCTGCACGACCCGCAGGTGCTCTACCTGGACGAGCCGACCATCGGCCTGGACGTGCTGAGCAAGGCCCGGGTGCGGGAGTTCCTGCGCGAGGTGAACGCGGCCGGCACCACGGTGCTGCTGACGACCCACGACCTCACCGACATCGAGCAGTTGTGCGGCCGGGTGATGGTGATCGACCACGGCCGGCTGGTCTTCGACGGGGATCTGGCCGGCCTGCACGCGGCCGGCCGCAGCGAGCGGACCCTGGTGGTCGACCTGGCCCGCCCGGGCCCGCCGATCGAGGCGCCGGGCGCGCGGGTGGTCAAGGTGGCGGGCGCGCGGCAGTGGCTGGCCTTCCCGGCCGAGCAGAGCGCCGCCCCGATCGTGGCCGCGGTGGCCGACCGCTACCCGCTGCAGGACCTGTCGGTGCGCGAACCGGTGATCGAGGACGTGATCGCCCGGATGTACGCGGGAGCCGTCGGCGGCTGACCCGTAACCCGAACGGCCCGCGCACGGTTGGAGTGGTGGGACGGGTGGTGCCGGGCGCGACGGAGCCCCGGCGCCACCCGGCGCAGGACTGCGAGGTGGACCATGGTGCCGGACACGGCCGCCGTCCCGGTGGCGGCACCGGTGATCGGCGAGGAAGAGATCGCCGCGGTGGTCCGGGTGCTGCGCTCCGGCTCGGTCGTGCAGGGCCCCGAAGTGGCCGCGTTCGAGCACGAGTTCGCCGAGCTGGTGGCCGGGCGGACCTGCGTGGCCGTCAACTCCGGCACCTCGGCCCTCCAGTTGGCGCTACAGGCCCTGGGGATCGGGCCCGGGGACGAGGTGGTGGTCCCCTCGTTCTCCTTCGCGGCCACCGCCAACGCGGTCCGGCTGGTCGGCGCCGCACCGGTGTTCGCCGAGATCGACCCGGTCGACTACTGCCTGGACCCGGCGGCGGTGGCGGCCGCGATCGGTCCGCGCACCGCGGCGCTGCTGCCGGTCCACCTGTACGGGCACCCGGCGCCGATGGGCCCGCTGCTGGCGCTGGCCGAGCGGCACGGCCTGGCGGTGCTGGAGGACGCCTGCCAGGCGCACGCCGCCACCCTGCACGGCCGCCCGGTGGGCGCGTTCGGGGCGGCGGGCTGTTTCAGCTTCTACCCGACCAAGAACATGCACGCGCTGGAGGGCGGGATGATCGCCGTGCAGGACCGGCAACTGGCGGACCGGCTGCGGCTGCTGCGCAACCAGGGGATGGCCGAGCGGTACCGGCACGAGGTGGTCGGCGGCAACCTGCGGATGACCGACGTGTCGGCCGCGGTCGGCCGGGTGCAGCTGCGCGCGCTCGCCGAGCGCACCGCCCGGCGCCGGGCCAACGCGGCGGTGCTGGACGCCGGGCTGCGCGGGGTGACGACACCGGCGGTCGCCCCCGGGGCCGGCCACGTCTACCACCAGTACACCGTGCGGGTGCCCCGGCGCGCGCAGTTCCAGGCCGAGCTGGCCCGCCGCGGGGTGGGCAGCGCGGTGCACTACCCGGTGCCGATCCACCGCCAGCCCGCCTACGCGCTGGAGCTGGACCTGCCGGAGACCGAGCGGGCGGTGGCCGAGGTGCTCTCGCTGCCGGTCCACCCGGGCCTGGGCGAGGAGCAGTTGGCCCGGGTGGTGGCGGCCGTGACGGCCACCGCCGAGCAGTTCGCCGGAGCCGTCCGGTGAGGGCCGGGCTGATCGGCCTGGGCGTGATGGGCCGTCACCATGCCCGGGCCCTGCGGGCCTTGGACGGGGTCCAGCTGGTCGGCGTGGTGGACCCGGCCGGCGATCCGCAGGGCGCGGTGCACGGCACCCCGGTCTACGCGGAGCTGGCCGGACTGCTGGCCCGCGGCGTGGACTACGCGGTGGTCGCCTGTCCGACCGGCGCGCACGAGCAGGTGGGTCTGGCGCTGGCCGACCACGGGGTGGCCGCGCTGATCGAGAAGCCGCTGGGCGGCAGCGCCCGGGCGGCCGAGCGGCTGGTGCGGGCCTTCGAGGGGCGCGGGCTGGTGGCGGCGGTCGGCCACGTCGAGCGGTTCCAGCCGGTGCTGCGCGAGCTGCGCCGCGGGCTGCCCGAGCTGGGCCGGCTCGGGCAGCTGGTGACCAGCCGTCAGGTCCCGCTCGGCGGGCGCGCGGCGCAGACCGGCGTCGTGCAGGACCTGGCCACCCACGACCTGGACCTGGTCCGCTGGCTGACCGGCCGGGAGTACGCCTGGCTGGCCGCCCGCACCGTGCGCCGCCCCGGCGCGGCGGTGGAGAGCGCGGCCGCGGTGCTCGGCGAGCTGGCCGGCGGCCTCCTGGTCAGCCACCACGTGGGCCGGCTCGGCACGGTGCGCGAGCGCACCGTCGCCGTCACCGGCGAGCACGGGCGGCTGGTCGCCGACCTGCTGACCGGCACCCTGCTGCGCGCGGGCCCCGCCGGCGAGCGGCTGACCCGGGTGCCGGCCGCACCGGACGCGCTGACCGCCCAGCACCGCGCGTTCGCCGCCGCGGTGGCCGGCCTCGGCGGGCAGCCGGTGCCGCTGCGCGAGGGGCTGCGCGCGGTGGAGCTGGCCGAGTCGGTGCTGGCCCGAGCGGCCGTGAGCGAAGGAGTGGTGGTGTGACCGCGCAGCCCGAGGTGACCGTGGTGGTCGCCTGCTACAACGCGATGCCGTACCTGACGGCCTGTCTGGACTCGCTGGTCGGCCAGTCGATCTGCCGTCAGCGTCTAGGCGCACTCCAGGTGGTGGCGGTGGACGACGGCTCCACCGACGGCAGCGGCGCCGAGCTGCGCCGCTACGAGGAGCAGCACCCCGAGCTGTTCACCGTGCTCAGCCAGCCCAACTCGGGGGGCCCCGCGGCTCCCGGCAACAAGGCGCTGGCCAAGGCCCGGGGCCGGTTCCTGTTCTTCCTCGGCGCGGACGACTGGCTCGGCGAGGAGGCCCTGGAGCGGCTGGTGGCGCTGGCCGACCGGGCCGAGTCCGACGTGGTGCTGGGCAAGATGGTCGGGGTCGGCGGCCGCCAGGTGCCGCAGGGCATCTTCGAGCAGACCCGGGAGCGGATCAGCTTCACCGACTCCGCGCTGGCCTGGGCGCTCTCCGACACCAAGCTGTTCCGCCGGGAGCTGGTGGAGCGGCACGGGCTGCGCAAGCGCGAGGACCTGCCCGCCTACTCCGACCAGCCCTTCACCCTGGAGGCCTGCCTGCGCTCGCGGCGGATCTCGGTGCTGGCCGACTACGACTGCTACTACGCGGTGCTGCGCCGGGACCACGGCAACGTCACCGTCCGCTCCCGGCACGAGGACCGGCTGCGCGGGGTCGCCGCGATGCTGGAGGTGGCCGAGCGCCTGGCCGATCCCGGGCCGGAGCTGGCCGCGCTGCGCGGGCGGGCGTTCTCCTGGGAGATCCCGCGGCTGCTGCAGACCGAGTTCCTCACCCTCGCCGAGCCGGCCCAGCGGCGGCTGTGCGCGGGGGTGGCCCGGCTGATCGAGCGGCACTGCCCGCCGCCCGAGTTCGAGAAGCTGGCGGTGCGCGACCGGCTCCGGCTGGACCTGGCCCGGCGCGGCCGGGTGGCCGCGCTGCGGCGGCTGATCCGCTACCAGGCCGCCTACTGGGAGTCGGCGCTGCCGCGGACCACGGGGGAGACCTCGGCTCCGGCGCCCGGGCCGCCGGAGCTGACCTTGACGGTCCAGCTGTGGCGCGGCCTGGTGCCGGCCCAACTGCGCCGCCGGCTGCGGCGCACCCCGGCCTGGCGCGGCATGGTCGAGCGGGCCTACGCGAAGTGGGGCGAGCGGTGACGGACGTCGTGGTGGTGGGCCTGGGGAAGATCGGGCTGCCGTTGGCCGTGCAGTGCGCGCGGCGCGGGCACCGGGTGGTGGGGGCCGACACCGACCCCGCGGTGGTGGCCGCCGTCAACGCCGGGCGGGCCCCCTTCCCCGGCGAGCCGGAGCTCGACGAGCCGCTGAAGGCCGCCGTGGCCGCCGGACTCCTGCGGGCCACCGGCGACACCACCGGCGCGGTCGCCGCCGCCGAGGCCGTGGTGGTCGTGGTCCCGCTGCTGCTCGACCCGGCCGGCGCCCCCGACTTCGCGGCGCTGGACGCGGCCACCGCCGCGGTCGCGGCCGGCCTGCGCCCGGGCACCCTGGTCAGCTACGAGACCACGCTGCCGGTCGGCACCACCCGGTCCCGGTTCGCCCCCGTGCTGGGTCCGGGGGCGCACGTGGTCTTCAGCCCCGAACGGGTGCTCAGCGGCCGGGTGCTGACGGACCTGCGGCGCTACCCCAAGCTGCTGGGCGGTCTGGATCCCGAGTCGGCCCGGCGGGGCACCGGGTTCTACCGCTCGATCCTGGACTTCGACCCCCGCCCGGACCTGGCGCCCCGGCAGAACGGCGTCTGGGACCTGGGCAGCGCCGAGGCCGCCGAGCTGGCCAAGCTGGCCGAGACCACCTACCGCGACGTCAACATCGCCCTGGTCAACCAGTTCGCCCGGTTCGCCGACCGGGCCGGTATCGCGCTGGACCCGGTGCTGGCGGCCTGCAACAGCCAGCCGTACAGCCACCTGCACCGCCCGGGCATCGCGGTCGGCGGGCACTGCATCCCGGTCTACCCGCGGCTGTACCTGTGGCAGGACCCGGACGCCACCGTGGTCAGCGCCGCCCGCGCCGCCAACGAGGCGATGCCCGGCTACGCGGTCGACCTGCTGGCCCGCGCCCTGGGCCCGCTGACCGGGCACCGGGTGCTGGTGCTCGGCGCGGCCTACCGCGGCGGGGTCAAGGAGAGCGCCTGCTCCGGCGTCTTCCCGCTGACCGACGCACTCGCCGCGGCCGGCGCGACCGCGGTGGTCGCCGACCCGCTCTACCGCGACGCCGAGCTGACCGCGCTCAACCTGCGCCCCTGGGCCGGCGAGCCGGTGGCGGCCGTGGTGGTCCAGGCGGACCACGCCGAGTACGCGGAAGTCGGCCCGGCCGACTTCCCGGGCGTGCGGGTGCTGCTGGACGGACGGGGTATCACCGACCCGGCGCGCTGGGCCGGGGTGCGCCGGATAGTCCTCGGGGGCGGAACCCAGGGGTAACTCAGGGGCCGACAAGCCGAAGATCCGACCGATGATCAGTGACACTGGTCGGGTGGAGAGCGAGCACGAGGCCGCGGCGGCCGCCACCGGAGTCCGGTTCACCGCCGCCGACGAGGAGAAGCGCCGCGGCGTGCGGCGGATGAAGGCGATCGCCACCGGTTTCCTGGGCGGCGCCACCGTCGTCTACGCCCTGGCCACCTGGGCCAAGGCGGCCGGCTGGACCGGGTGGCCCGGATACGTGGCCGCCGCCGCCGAGGCCGGCATGGTCGGCGCGCTGGCCGACTGGTTCGCCGTCACCGCCCTGTTCCGGCGCCCGTTCGGGCTGCCGATCCCGCACACCGCGATCATCCCGACCAAGAAGGACGCCTTCGGCAAGTCGCTGGGCAGCTTCGTCGGCGAGAACTTCCTCTCCGTCCAGGTGATCCGCACCCGGCTGGCCGCGCTCGGCATCGCCCGCCGGCTCGGCGAGTGGCTGGCCGCCCCCGGCAACGCCGAGCGGGTCACCACCGAGGCGGCGGCCGCGCTGCGCGGGGTGCTCGCGGTGCTGCGGGACGAGGACGTGCAGGCGGTGGTGGGCGAGGCGGTCACCCGGCGGGCCGCGGCCACCCAGGTGGCCGAGCCGCTGGGCCGGCTGCTCGGCAAGGTGGTGGCCGACGGCGGCCACCACGGCGTGGTGGACCTGGTCGCGGTGCGGGCGCACGACTGGCTGGCCGAGCACCACGGCGACGTGGTGGACAGGGTCGCCATAAAGTCGCCGGGCTGGACCCCGAAGTTCATCGACCACCAGGTCGGCGAGCGGGTCTACAAGGAGCTGATGCGGTTCGTCACCGCGATCCGCGACGACCCGCAGCACCCGGCCCGCGGCGCGATCGACACCTTCCTGGCCGACTTCGCCGTCGAGCTGCGGACCGACCCGGCCACCCAGGCCCGGGTCGAGCGGGCCAAGGCCGACCTGCTGGCCCGCGACGAGGTGCAGGAGCTGATCGCCTCCTCCTGGAGCGCGGTGCGCGCCCTGGTGCTGACCGCCGCCGAGGACGAGAACAGCGAGCTGCGCCGCCGGATCCGCGAGGGGGTGCGCAGCTTCGGGCAGAAGCTGGCCCAGGACGAGCGGCTGCAGGCCAAGGCCGACGGCTGGTTGCAGGACGCGGCGGCCTACGTGGTGGAGACCTACCGCGGCGAGATCACCTCGCTGATCTCGGACACCGTGGCGAGCTGGGACGCGGCCGACGCCTCCCGCAAGATCGAGGCCAACGTCGGGCGCGACCTGCAGTTCATCCGGATCAACGGCACCGTGGTGGGCGCGCTGGCCGGGCTGCTGATCCACGCGGTGGCGACGGCCCTGGGTGGCTGACCGGTTCTGACGGGCGGGTTCTAATGGAGGGTCGAACACCGACCCAGACCTAGGAGAGCGGATGGACGCGTTCATTGCCGGCCTGCCCAAGGCGGAGCTGCACGTGCACCACGTGGGCTCGGCCTCGCCCCGCGTGGTGGCGAACCTGGCGGCCCGGCACGAGGGGCGCACCCAGGTGCCGGCCGACCCCGAGAAGCTCGCGGAGTACTTCACCTTCACGGACTTCGCGCACTTCATCCAGGTCTACCTGTCGGTGGTCGACCTGATCCGCGACGCCGAGGACGTCCGGACGCTCACCTACGGCGTGGCCGAGGACATGGCCCGCCAGCAGATCCGCTACGCCGAACTGACCGTCACCCCGTACAGCTCGGTCAACCGCGGCATCCCGGACCTGGCCTTCATGGAGGCGATCGAGGACGCCCGGACCAGCGCCGAGCGCGACTTCGGCATCGTGCTGCGCTGGTGCTTCGACATCCCGGGCGAGGCCGGCCTGGCCTCCGCCGAGGAGACCGCGCGGCTCGCCCTGGAGGTCGGCGCCGAGGGCCTGGTCAGCTTCGGGCTCGGCGGCCCGGAGATCGGCGTGCCGCGCCCGCAGTTCAAGCCCTACTTCGACCGGGCCCGGGCGGCCGGTCTGCACAGCGTGCCGCACGCCGGCGAGTCCACCGGCCCCGAGACGGTCTGGGACGCGATCCGGGAGCTGGGCGCCGAGCGGATCGGCCACGGCACCCAGAGTTTCAAGGACCCGGCGCTGATGGACTACCTCGGTGAGCACCGGATCCCGCTGGAGGTCTGCCCGACCTCCAACCTGGCCACCCGGGTGGTGGAGCGGCTGGAGGAGCACCCGATCAAGCAGTTCGTCGACGCCGGCCTGCTGGTCACCGTGAACAGCGACGACCCGCCGATGTTCGGCACCAGCCTGAACACCGAGTACGCGGTGGCCGCCCAGCTGCTCGGCCTGGACCGGGCCGGCGTGGCCGGCCTGGCCAAGAACGCGGTCGAGGCCTCGTTCCTGGACCAGGCGGGCAAGCGCCGGCTCACCGCGGAGATCGACGCCTACCTGGCGAGCCAGGGCTGACGTAGCGTCAGTCCAGCCGGACGGCCTGCCCGGTGGCCGCGGAGTGCCGGGCGGCCTCCAGCACCCGCAGGGTGCGCACCGCGTCGTACGGGTCGACCGGCGGCGGGGTGCCGGTGGCCAGCGCGCGGACCAGGGCGGCGTAGAAGGCCGGGTAGTCGCCGGGGTCGGTGGGCAGCGCTGCGGCGGCCTCGTCGGTGCCGAGCATGCCGGGGCCGGCGGCCGCGCCCCACGGCCGGCCGTCGCCGGGGCGGCGGCCGGCCCGCAGGTCGGCCTCCTGCGGATCCATGCCGAACGTGACGTAGCCCGCGCGGTCTCCGAGCAGCCGCAGCCGCGGGCCGAGCAGCGGGGTCAGCGCGCTGGTCCACAGGTGCGAGCGCAGGCCGCCGGCGTGGGTCAGGGCGAGGAACGCGTCGTCGTCCACCACCGCGCCGTCGCGGCGCACGTCGATCTCGGCGTAGACCGACAGCGCGGGGCCGAACAGGGTCAGCGCCTGGTCCACCAGGTGGCTGCCCAGGTCGTAGAGGGTGCCGCCGGCCTCGGCCGGGTCGGCCAGCTCCCGCCAGCCGGCCTTGGGCTTGGGCCGGAACCGCTCGAACCGCGACTCGAAGCGGTGCACCCGGCCCAGCTCCCCCTGCTCGACCAGGCGGCGGGCGGTCAGGAAGTCGCCGTCCCAGCGCCGGTTCTGGAACACCGTCAGCAGCGTGCCGCGGATCTCGGCCAGTCCGCACAGCGCCTCGGCCTCCTGCGCCGAGACCGCCAGCGGCTTGTCCACCACGGTGGCCAGACCCGCCGTCAGCGCGGCGCGGGCCAGCGGCAGGTGGGTGCGGTTGGGGGTGGCGATCACCACCAGGTCGTACTCCTCGGCCCGGTCGAAGACCTGCTCGGGCGAGTCCAGGACCTGCGCCTCTGGGTGCTCGACGGCCAGTCTGGCCCGGCGCTCGGGACTGGCGGTCACCACGGCGGCCAGCCGCAGTCCGGAGGTGGTGGCGATCAACGGGGCGTGGAAGGCGGCGCCGGCCAGGCCGTAGCCGATCAGGGCCACCCGGTACGGGGTGTGCGGAGCGGTCGTCATGCCGTCAACGGAACCACACCGGCCGTCCACAGGCCGGGACGTCGCTGCCGGGGGCTGGACGGGGCGATTAGGCTGAGGCCGTCGGGGCAGCCGGTAAACCGCAAGATTTCAGGAGAGAACTGCCGTGGTAGAGCGCAAGCCCATCGAGTCCTGGCTGACCGACATGGACGGGGTCCTCATCCACGAGGGCACCCCGATCCCGGGAGCGGAAGAGTTCATCCGGCGGCTGCGCGAGTCGGGCAAGCCGTTCCTGGTGCTGACCAACAACTCCATCTACACTCCGCGCGACCTGGCCGCCCGGCTGGCCGGGATGGGCCTGGAGGTGCCGGAGGAGTGCATCTGGACCTCGGCGCTGGCCACCGCGAAGTTCCTCAAGGGCCAGCGGCCGGGCGGCACCGCCTACGTGATCGGCGAGGCGGGCCTGACCACCGCGCTGTACCAGGCCGGTTACGTGCTGACCGACAACAACCCCGACTACGTGGTGCTCGGCGAGACCCGCACCTACAGCTTCGAGGCGCTGACCAAGGCGATCCGGCTGATCAACGCGGGCGCCCGGTTCATCTGCACCAACCCGGACGAGACCGGCCCCTCCGCCGAGGGCGTGCTGCCGGCCACCGGCTCGGTGGCCGCGCTGATCACCAAGGCCACCGGGGTGGAGCCGTACTTCGTCGGCAAGCCCAACCCGCTGATGATGCGTGAGGCGCTGAACACCGCCGGGGCCCACTCGGAGACCGCGGTGATGATCGGCGACCGGATGGACACCGACATCGTGGCGGGCATGGAGGCCGGCATGGAGACCGTGCTGGTGCTCACCGGGCTGACCGCCGCCGCCGACGTGGAGCGCTTCCCGTACCGGCCCGGGCGGGTGGTCAAGTCGGTGGCCGACCTGATCGAGCTGATCTGACCGACCCGGTCTGACGTACCACGCTTCTGGGGAGGGGCAGCAGGTGTCGGAGATCATCGAGGAGAAGCGGGTCACCTGGGCGGAGTGCTACTTCGACCTGGTCTTCGTCTTCGCCATCACGCAGGTCTCCAGCCTGCTCCAGCAGGGCACCCTGCCGCGCGCCATGGTGGTCCTGGTCCCGGTCTACTGGTGCTGGGTCGGCACCACCGTGCAGGCCAACGTGCGCGACGTGGACAACGCCCGGGACCGGCTGGGGATACTCGGCGTGGGCCTGGCCGGGATGGGGATGGCGATGGCCATCCCGGACGCCTACGGCGAGCGCGGGCTGCTGTTCGGGCTCTCCTACTGGGCGGCCCGGCTGGTGCTGTTCGCGCTGATCGTCCAGGTGCCCGGCACCTGGCGCGGGCCGTACGGGATCGGGGTGGCGATCAGCGGGCCGCTGCTGGTGGGCGGCGCGCTGCTGCACGGCAACGCGCGGCTGCTGCTGTGGGCGGTGGCCGCGCTGATCGACCTGGCCGGGCCGACCGTGCTGCGCCGCCGGCTGGCGGAGGTGCGCTATCACCCGGGCCACCTGCCGGAGCGGTTCGGCCTGCTGATGCTGGTCGCGGTCGGCGAGTCGATCGTCGCCACCGGCTCCCCGGTGGCCGCCGGACGCACCCTCAGCAACATCGAACTGGCCACCGTGGCCGTCGCGTTCACCATCTCCTGCGCGCTCTGGTGGATCTACTTCGTGCACGCGAACGAGGCGATGCGCTACGCGGTGACGGTCGCCCAGGTGCAGCGCGACCTGGTGCGGCGGGTCTTCTCCTACGCGCACCTGGTGCTGGTGGCCGCGGTGATCGCGGTGGCCGCGGGCTTCCACAGCACGGTGGCGGAGCCCACCGGGCAGCTGAGCTGGCACACCCTGGAACTGCTGTGCGGCGGGTGCGCGGTCTACCTGGCCACCTTCGGGTACACCCGGTGGATCATGTTCCGCTCGCTGGCGCACGCCCGGGTGCTGGCCGCGCTGCTGGTGCTGGCGCTGCCGCCGGTGCTGCGGCAGCTGCCGGCCCTGGGCGCGCTCGGGGTGCTGACCGTGGTGCTGGTGCTGATGGTCGTGGTGGAGGAGGTCCGGGTCAAGCGGATGGGCCTGGCCCGGATCCTCGCGATGAGCGAATAGGCGTTGTCGGCCCGGCTGTGTAGCGTGCGGGGAGTACGAGCCGGAGTCGAGGAAGGTCGGTGCGGTGACCGAGGTCGCTGAGCAGGAAGCAGCAGTGCTGGAGAACGAGTTCGAGCTGCCCGGGTCCTGGCGCGAGGTGCTCGCGGGGGAGACGCAGCAGCCGTACTTCGCCGAGCTGGCGGCCTTCGTCGCCGCCCAGCGGGCCGAGCACCAGGTGTTCCCGCCGCGCGGCCAGGTGTTCTCCGCGCTGTCCGCCACCGCCTACCAGGACGTGCGGGTGCTGGTGCTCGGTCAGGACCCTTACCACGACGACGGCCAGGCGCACGGGATGAGCTTCTCGGTGCTGCCGGGCACCAGGATCCCGCCCTCGCTGCGCAACATCTACAAGGAGCTGGCCAGTGACCTCGGCGTGCCGGTGCCGGACAACGGCTACCTGATGCCGTGGGCCGAGCAGGGCGTACTGCTGCTCAACGCGGTGCTCACGGTGCGCGCGCACGAGGCCAACTCGCACAAGGGCAAGGGCTGGGAGAAGTTCACCGACGCGGTGATCAAGGCGGTCGACGCCCGTGAGGAGCCCTGCGTCTTCGTGCTCTGGGGCGGGTACGCGAAGAAGAAGCTGCCGCTGATCGACACCAGCCGCCACGTGGTGGTGCAGGGCGCCCACCCCTCGCCGCTGTCCGCCAAGCTGTTCCTGGGCTCCAAGCCGTTCTCGCAGATCAACGCGGCGCTCGAGGGCTTCGGTCGGCCGCCGATCGACTGGGCGATCCCCAACCTCAAGGGCTGACCGGCATGGTGGCCGCCGCCATGGGGCGGCGGCCGCCGGGGGTGCGCGCCACCATGGTGGGCGGTCGGGGTGCGGCCGTACGGTACGGGCACTGCGAGAGGGAGGGTGCCCGCCGATGGGTGTCGAGGAGTTCACGGTCGCGGTGCCGGGCGGGGCGCTGGCCGCGCTGCGCTGGCCGGCCCTGGAGGCCGGCGCGCCCACCGTGGTGGCGCTGCACGGGATCACCGCCAACGCGCTGGCCTGGGGCGCGGTGGCCCGCGAGCTGGCCGGCCGGGTCACCCTGGTCGCCCCCGACCTGCGGGGCCGGGCCCGCAGTGCCGTGCTGCCCGGGCCGTACGGGCTGGCCCGCCACGCCGAGGACGCGGCGCTGCTGCTGGGCGCGATGGCTGAGGGGCCGGTGCTGCTGGCCGGCCACTCGATGGGCGCCTGGGTGGCCGCGCTGACCGCGGTGCGCCACCCGGCGCTGGTGAGCCGCCTGCTGCTGGTGGACGGCGGGGTGAGCTTCCCGCTGCCGCCCGGGGCGGGATCGGACCAGGCGCTGGCCGCCGTGCTCGGCCCGGCGCTGGACCGGCTGTCGATGACCTTCCCCGACTTCGCCGGCTACCTGGACTTCTGGCAGCGTCACCCGGCGTGGCCGAGCCTGGACCGGTCGACCGTGCTGCCCTACCTGGAGCGCGATCTGGCGGGCAGCGCACCGCGGTTGCGCTCGGCCTGCGTGCGGGCCGCGGTCGAGGCCGACGGCGCCGAGGTGCTGCTGGACCAGGAGGCGGCCGCCGCCGTGCACCGGCTGCCCTGCCCGGCCGAACTGCTCTGGGCCGAGCGCGGGTTGCAGGACGAGCCGCGGGGCCTGTACGACGAGGCGCGGCTGGCGGGCGTTCAGCCGGCGCACCGTCAGGTGCCTGACACCAACCACTACTCGGTGCTGATGGGTGCCGCGGGCGCGAGGTCGGTGGCCGAGCACCTGCTGGCGGCGGCGGGCGCGGGCTGAGCCGGCCCGCCGCTCACCGGCCTACTGCCCGGACGGCGAGGCGCTGCCGCCGGGCGTGCCCAGGAAGGACTCCCAGCCGCCGCTCGGCGCCTGACCGACGTTCAGCGTGCGGAGCTTGCGCAGCACGGCCTCGTCCTGCAGCTCCAGCCACTGGACCAGCTGGCGGAAGGAGACCAGCTGGACCTCCGGCTTGCCCGCGATGTCCTTGAGCACGGCCTCGACGGCGTCCATGTAGATGCCGCCGTTCCACTGCTCGAAGTGGTTGCCGACGAAGAACGGCGCCCGGTTGCCGTTGTAGGCCCGGTTGAAGCCGGCCAGGTAGCTCTGGTGCGCGGCGTCCCGCCAGGCACCGAACTGGCCCGGGTCGCCCTTCGGGTTGCCGTTGGACTGGTTGGCCATGATGTTGTAGTCCATCGACAGCACCTCGAAGGTGTGCCCCGGATACGGTATCGACTGGAGCGGGAAGTTCCAGATCTTGCCGTCCTGCACCTTCTGCGGCCAGGTCTGCTTCTCGCCGGGCGAGCTGGCGTCGTACTTCCAGCCCAGCTTGGCCGCGGTGGGCAGCAGGCCCTTCTGACCGTCGAGGCACGGGGTCCGGCCGCCGATCAGCTCCTTGCGGTAGTCGAACGGGAAGGCCGGCACGTCGGTGAAGCCGGTGTTGGTCCGCCACTGGGTGACGAAACCGACCGCCTGCTGGATCTCGCTCTCCCAGTCCTCGGGCGACCACTTGTTGACGCCGTTGTGGTCGGGCCGGGTCGAGCAGAAGTGCCCGTTGAAGTGGGTGCCGATCTCGTGGCCCTGCAGCCAGGCCTGGCTGATCATCTTGATGGTGTTCTTCACCGCACCGTCCGACAGGTACGGGATGTCGGAGGCGCCGACCGAGTGCTGCGGCGGGTGGTAGAGGTCCTTCTTGCTGCCGGGCAGGCAGTAGATGCCCGACAGGAAGAAGGTGAAGGTGGCCTTGTGCTCCTCGGCCAGCTTCAGGAAGCGGGCGAACTGGCCGTCGTCGGTGGCGCCGGCGCCGTCCCAGGAGAAGACCACGAACTGCGGCGGGCGCTCGCCCGGCTTGAGCTTGCTGAAGGTCGGCTGGTTGGGCTGCGGGCCGGTGTCGGAGGTCGAGCCGTCACCGATCGGGGTGGCCTTGCCGGAGGGCGAGGGCACCGCGGTGGTGCCGCCCGGGTCGGTGGCCGGCGAACTGGCGCCGGTCTTCACGCTGTCCTGGTGGCTACTGCCCGAGCTGCCACATGCGGTGAGGGCACCCAGTGCCGCGGTGGCGGCGCCGGCTCCCAGGACCTTCCTGCGCGAGATGCTGCTCATGGTCTCCCCAGCCAGTCGGCGCCCGGCCTCCCCGGTGGTGGCCGGGAGGGGCCGGGCAAATTGCGGCATTTGATCGTTAATTCGTCCATCAGGATGTCATGAAGTCGGCTCGGCTCCAAGGAACCACCCAGGAAGGACACTTCCCGGCAGACGCGGTGAAGTCCCGTGACAGCTCCGGAGAACGCCGTTCTGTTGCAGGGTCGGGACAAAGCGCCGGGGAGCGCACAGCCGCAGCCCGGGCCGCGTCGCCGGGCGGGGTGGTGCGGGGGGAGCGGCGGTCAGGCCGCGTCGCCGAGCGGGGTGGGGCCGGCCGGCTCCACCAGCGGCGCGACCACCGACAGGCGGCGGTGGCGGCGCGCCACCCGGGCCACCACGGTGCTGACGGCGGTGGCGGCCAGGCTGGAGACGGCCAGGCTCAGCCAGACGGTGCTGAACACGTGCAGGTCCAGCCAGCCCAGCGCGACGATGTAGCCCGCCCAGATCAGCGCGGACAGCGCCGACCAGCGCAGGAACGCGCGGGACTGGTGCGGCAGGTGGCCCATCGCGAGGTCCAGCACGGTCCGCCCGCCGGGCACGAAGCGGGCCACGATCACCACGGTGGCGGCGGTGCGGCTGGTCCGCCCGTCCAGCGCGTGCTGCACCCGCCGCACGCTGGCCGCCAGGTGCGGGCGCCGGGCCAGTCGGCGGCGCAGGAAGGGTGCGCCGCGCCGGGCCAGCTTGAGCAGCAGCACGTCGCCGAGGAATGAGGCGAGCGCCACCGCGGCCGCGAGCACCAGCGGAGCGCCGGCCACCCCCTCGCTCTTGAGCACCGCGAGCACCACCAGGGTGCCGCTGGGCAGGAAGGGGAGGAAGGCGTCGCCGAGCACCGCCAGCACCGCCAGCGCGCAGAACCCGGCCGCTGTCAGCAGCGCCGCACTTCCCATGACTCTGTACTCCCTCAGGACCGCCCGGAGGAGAACAGGTGGGTCCGGCGACCACGCTAGCGGCTCCGTCTTCGACTTCGCCAAGTGCCCCCTGGGGCTTCACCCGGGGTCCGGTGACAAAGGCATGGGCCCCGAGGGCGGGGTGTCCGCCTTCGGGGCCCATGAGGGTCGCCCTGGACTGGTCCAGTCCATTGGCCTTGCTGAGGAGTGCGGCGCTGGTCGGCGCCGTTCACTGGAGAAAAGAGTGCCCGAAACAACCCGCGCCGGGCGAGGGGGACACGCTGGCGAGAACCGGCGCTGGCGTGATCCCGCCACTACGCAGCGCAGTCCCGATGGCGGGGAACGGCAGTAGACCCTCCGTCAGGTCGGGCGCGCGCCGAGGCCCGCGCGCTCAGGCGCGCAACAGGTCGGGCACCTTGGTCCAGGGGCGGGCCAGGGCCACGAAGCAGAGCAGTGCCGCCAGCCCGGCGCCCAGGATCACCAGCGCCATCGGCAGCGCGCTGGCGTGTCCGCCCAGGCCCACCAGGGCCGGGGCCAGCGCCCCGGTCAGGAACTGGCAGGTGCCCAGCAGGGCGGAGGCGGTGCCGGCCGCGTGCGGGGCCCGCTGCAGTGCCAGCGCCGAGCTCGGCGGGGCCGCGACACCCAGCCCGGCGGCCATGGTGAACAGGCCCGCGGTGATCGCGGCCAGCCCGGCGTGCCACACCGTGCACATCAGCACCAGCGACAGCCCGCCGGCCGTCAGCAGCAGCACCCCGGCCAGCTGGATCCCGTGCGAGGAGAAGCGTCCCAGCAGCAGCCGCCCGGTCAGCTGGGACAGGCCCACCAGTCCGAGCTCGACCAGCGCGAAGATCAGGCTGTAGCGCTGCGCCGAGCCGTGGAACACCTCCTGCACCACGTAGGGCGAGCCGGCGATGAAGGCGAACAGCGCGCCGAAGCCGCAGGAGACGGTCAGCAGGTAGGCGCTGAACAGCCGGTCGGCCAGCAGGGCCCGCACCGTGCGCACGGTGTCCGGCAGCCCGCCGGTGCGCCGCCGCTCGGCGGGCAGCGTCTCGCGCACCAGCAGCACCGCGGTGACGAAGATCACGGCGCCGAGCACCGCCAGCACCCCGAACACCCCGCGCCAGTCGGTGAACCGCAGCACCTGTCCGCCCAGGATCGGGGCCAGCAGCGGCGCCGAGCCGGAGACCAGCATCAGGGTTGCGGCGAACCGGGCGGCCGCCAGTCCGTCGAACAGGTCGCGCACCACCGCCCGGGAGATCACGATCCCGGCCGCCCCGGACAGGCCCTGCACCAGCCGGCAGGCCAGCAGCACCCGCACGTCGGGCGCCACCGCGCACAGCGCCGTGGCCGCCACGTACAGGCCCAGGCCCACCAGCAGCGGGCGGCGCCGGCCCAGCGCGTCGCTCAGCGGACCGGCCACCAACTGGCCCAGCGCCAGGCCGACCAGACACGACGTCAGGGTCAGCTGGACCAGTGCGTCGCGGGTGTGCAGGCCGTCGGTGATCCGGGGCAGCGCCGGGAGGTACATGTCCATCGAGAGCGGGGCCAGCGCGCTCAGCGAGCCGAGCACCAGGGTGAGCAGCAGGCCGACCTTGGCGGCGGTGGAGACGGCGTCGGCCGCGGGTGCGGCGGCGGCAGCGGCGGGCGGCAGGGCGGTGGCGGGGGAGTCCGGCATCGCACCACGGTAAGGGGTGTCGGGCGGGAACAGTCCAGACCGGGCCCCTGTTGTGGTGCTGCGGAGCACGAGTGACCAGCGGAAGGCGAAGCGATGAGCGGTGCGGACGGGCAGACCGGCAGTGAAGTGAGGGGCACGGCCCGGGGCGGCGCGCCGGCCCCGCTGTCGATCCTGGACCTGGCCACCGTCGGCGCCGGGCACACCCCGGCCGAGGCCCTCGCCGCCACCACCGAGCTGGCCCGGCACGCCGAGCAGTGGGGGTACCACCGGTTCTGGGTCGCCGAGCACCACGGGATGCCCGGGGTGGCCAGCTCGGTCCCGGCGGTGCTGCTCGCCCACCTGGGCGCGCACACCAGCACGCTGCGGCTGGGCTCGGGCGGGGTGATGCTGCCCAACCACGCGCCGCTGGCCATCGCCGAGCAGTTCGGCCTGCTGGAGGCGCTGCACCCGGGGCGGATCGACCTGGGCCTGGGCCGCGCGCCCGGCACCGACCCGGCCACCGCCGCCGCACTGCGCCGCGGCAGCAGCGACGAGGCCGATGACTTCCCCAGGCTGCTGGCCGAGCTGCTGCACTTCCTGGACGCCGACTTCCCGGACGGGCACCCCTACGCCAAGCTGAGCGCGGTGCCGCACGGGGAGCACCGGCCGCCGATCTGGCTGCTCGGCTCCTCCGGCTTCAGCGCCCGGCTGGCGGGGCGGCTGGGGCTGCCGTTCGCCTTCGCGCACCACTTCAGCGCGGCCAACACGGTGCCCGCGCTGGAGCTGTACCGCCGCTACTTCGTGCCCTCCGCGGTGCTGGACGAGCCTTATGCGCTGATCGGGGTGAGCGCGGTCGCGGTGCCCGAGGGCGGCGCCGAGGCAGCCCGGTACCTGGCCGCCTCGGCCGGGCTCGGCATGCTGCGGCTGCGCCAGGGCCGCCCCGGGCCGATCCCCACCCCGCAGGAGGCGGCCGACTACCCGTACAGCCCCGCCGAGGCCGAGTTCCTGGACTCCTGGCTGGCCAACGTGGTGCTGGGCAGCCCGGGCCAGGTCGCCGACGGCCTGGAGGAGCTGCGCAAGCGCACCGGCGCCGACGAGCTGATGGTGACCTCCCACATCCACGGCCACCAGGCCCGCCTCACCTCCTACGGCCTGATCGCCGAGGCCTACGGCCTGCACGGCTGAATCCCGCCGGCGGCGGGGTCAGCGGGCGGCCGGGGACCACTGCGCGTCGGGCGGGTGGACCCGGCCCTCGCGCAGCATGGCGGCGACCAGGGCCGCCTCGCCGGGGCGGGCGAAGAACCAGCCCTGGGCCGTGTCGCAGCCGGTCAGCCGCAGCCGCTCGGCCTGGGCCGCGCTCTCGATCCCCTCGGCCGTCACGGTCAGGCCCAGGTCGTGGGCGAGCCGCACCATCGCGCCGACGATCTGCTCGTCCGCCTCGCTGCGCCGCGAGCGCGGTTCGGGCCGCCCGATCGGGGCCGGGTCGCGGAAGCCCTCGATGAAGGTGCCGTCCAGCTTCAGCGCGTGCACCGGCAGCCGGGACAGGTAGGCCAGGTTGGAGTAGCCGGTGCCGAAGTCGTCGATGGCGATCCGCACCCCCATGTCGGCCAGCGCCTGCAGCGCCTGCAGCGGCCGCCCGCCCGGCCCGAGCACCGCCGACTCGGTCAGCTCCAGCTGGAGCAGCCGGGCCGGCAGCCCGGTGCGGTCCAGCACCTGGGCTACGTCCGCCACCACGTCGGAGTCCCAGATCTGACGGGCCGCCAGGTTGACGCTGACGAAGGCCTCGGTGTCCGGGAACTCGGCCAGCCAGCCGCGGGCCTGCCGGCAGGACTCCTCCAGCACCCACTTGCCGAGCGGCACGATCGCGCCGGACTCCTCGGCCAGCGGGATGAACCGGTCCGGCGAGAGGGTGCCGAACCGCGGGTGCCGCCAGCGCACCAGCGCCTCGGCGCCGTGCACCGTCCCGTCGGCGAGGCCCACCAGCGGCTGGTACTCCACGGTGAACTCGCCGCGCTCCAGCGCCGGGCGCAGGGCGGTGGTGAGCAGGCGGCGGGTCAGCTGGTGGGCGCCGCGGTCGCGGTCGTACAAGGTCCAGCGGGCCCGGCCGTCCGACTTGGACCAGTAGAGGGTCGCGTCGGCGTCCTTGACCAGGTCGTTCGGGGTGGTGCCGGCCACCGGGCGCTCCACCACGCCGACGCTGGCGGTCACCGCGAGCCGGTGCCCGGACACGTCGAACGGGCGCTCCAGCACGGCCAGCAGCTGCCCGGCCAGCGCGGTGAGCTGTTCGCTGCCCTCGCTGTCGGGGACCAGCACGGCGAACTCGTCGCCGCCCATGCGGGCCACCAGCCGGTCGCCGATGCCGCCGAAGCGCCGCTCCAACCGGGCCGCCACCGCGGTCAGCAGCTGGTCCCCGATGTGGTGGCCCAGGGTGTCGTTGATCGCGGCGAAGCCGTCCAGGTCCAGGTAGCAGATGCCGACCCGGCGCTCGCCGAGCTGCCCGGCGCCCTCGCGGCCGGGGGCGCAGGCCGCGTTCAGCCGCTCGAAGAAGAGGGCGCGGTTGGGCAGCCTGGTGAGCGGGTCGTGCAGCGCCTGGTAGGCGAGCCGGTCGCCGAGCCGGCGGCGCTCGGTGACGTCCTCGAACATCGCCAGGGTGTAGAACGGCAGCCCCTCCGCGTCGCGGACCAGGGAGAGGGTCACGCTGCTCCACACCTCAAGCCCTTCGCGGTGCCGCAGCCGCTTCTCCACCCGGACCCGGTCGCGGAGCCCGGCGACCAGCTCGCGGTACAGCCGGCGCGGGCCCTCCTCCGGCTCGATCACCTCGTGGATGTGCAGGCCGGCCAGCTCCTGCGGCTCCCGCCCGAGCAGCGCGGCGAAGGCCGGGTTGGCCTCGATCACGTGGTCGTCGGGGTCGATCAGCAGCATGCCGATGCCGGCGTCGGCGAAGGCGGCCCGGAACCGGGACTCGCTGGCGCGCAGCGCGGCGAGCAGTTCGTCGGCGTCCGGGGTCAGGCTCGCGGGCAGCGGGTAGGCGCAGTTGGGGCAGTGCGAGGGGGGCGGTGGCAGATGGATCGGGACCGGTTTGCCGTAGGGCGGTGGATCCTCCTGGCGCACGCCCTGGCGGTGTGCGTCGGCCCCCTCGTTCCGGCCTCGCACGGCAAGCTCCCGTCCTCAGCTGATGACGCTCCAGCTGCGCCGCGGCCGCGGTCAGCGGTGACTGGCCGTCAAAACAGCGCACTGCGGCCGATCATAGGGCGCGCCGTGAAGAACGGACCACAGCCGCCCGGGCGATTCCTCGGATTTCGAGGCAGCCGTCGGCGGAGTGTGGAACGCCCCCGGCGCGCACTGTGTCGAGTGCGCCGGGGGCGTACGCGGGGCGGCTGCCGGTCAGGCGAGCTCGGCCGTGAGCGTGATGGTGGTGCCGGTCAGGGCCTGGCTCACCGGGCAGTTCTTCTTGGCGTCCTCGGCGGCCACCTGGAACCCGTCCGCGTCGAGGCCGGGGACCTCGCCACGCACCGTCAGGTGGATCCCGGTGATGCCCTCACCCGGCTGGAAGGTGACGTCGGCCTTGGTCTCCAGCCGGGTCGGGGGGTTGCCGGCGCCGGTCAGGGCGTGCGACAGGGCCATCGAGAAGCAGGCCGAGTGGGCGCCGGCGATCAGCTCCTCCGGGCTGGTCTTGCCGTTGGCCTGCTCCGCCCGGGAGGCCCAGGAGACCGGCTGCTCCGGCATCCCGGAGGAGTCGAAGGTCACGGTGCCCGAGCCCTTGATGAGCTCGCCCTCCCAGACGGTGTGCGCGGTACGAATGGTTGCCATGATCGGTACCTCCAGCGGTTCGGGTGCGGTCACGCCGGGGCCAGCCTATGACACGTGGGGCTACGGGAGTTGACAGAAGGTCACCAGGGCGCCCGCCGGGTCGGCGCACGGCACCACCCGGCCGTACGGGGAGTCGAACGGCTCGCGCAGCACCCGGCCGCCCAGCCCCTGGACCTGCTCGGCCGCGTGGTCGGCGTCCACCACGGCGAAGTAGCTCGCCCAGTACGGGCGGACCACCTGGGTGCGGTAGCGGCCGCAGACCGGAAGATCCTGCGGGCCGGGCAGCGACCAGGCGGTGTAGTCGAAGGAGCGGCCGTCGCCGATCTGCTTCTGCTGGTAGGGGAAGAGCTCGGCGAAGAAGGCGTCGGCCGGCTCGGCCTCCGGGGTGGTCAGCTCGTGCCAGCACATCGCGCCCGGCTCCCCGTAGACCGCCGCGCCCGCGTGGCCGGCCGGCTGCCAGAGGCCGAAGGCGGCGCCGGCCGGGTCGTAGGCGAAGGCCAGCCGGCCGGCGCCGGGCACCCGGTGCGGACCGAAGACGGCGGTGCCGCCCGCCCGGGTGACCCGGTCGTACACCGCGTCCAGGTCGGCCGCGGCCAGGTACACGTTCCAGGCGGCCGGGAGCTTCTCGCCGCCGGCCGGCGGCGGCATCAGCGCCGCCGCCGGGCGGCCCTCGCTCAGGCACATGGTGTAGCCGTTGTAGTCCGCCCCGAGTTCCTGGAACTCCCAGCCGAGGATCGGCCCGTAGAAGTCCTGGGCGCCGAGCGGATCGGCGGTGGTGAGGTCGACCCAGCAGGGGGCGCCGTCGGGGTAGGAGTCGCGCACGGGCATCGGGCAGGGCCTTTCCAGGACTGACGGCACGGGGCGCCGGCCTGAGGGTGTCAAGCTACGGCGGATGCGGTCAGGATCGGGCGGCTCGCCACGGTGCGCAACCGGAGGGTGGCGGACAGTGTCCTGTCCGGATGCTGGACGCGAGGCTCGAACGGGGCGAGCCCAGCACGGTCGGCCTGTTAGATTTGCCCGGCCCGCGCCCCGGGCAGACCACCTGGCCGCGCGATGACCGGAGCGGAGCGGATACGCATGACCCAGCAGCACACCAACCTCGACGAGGTGGCCCCCGAGGTGCGGGCCGAGCTCGCGGCCCTGCGCCAGAGCATCGACAACATCGACGCCGCGGTGGTGCACATGCTGGCCGAGCGCTTCAAGGCCACCCAGCGGGTCGGCACCCTGAAGGCCGAGCACCGCCTGCCCGCCGCGGACCCGGCCCGCGAGCGCGACCAGATCAAGCGCCTGCGCGAGCTCGCGGCGGGGGCCCACCTGGACCCGGTGTTCGCGGAGAAGTTCCTCAACTTCATCATCGCTGAAGTCATCCGCCACCACGAGGCGATCGCCAACGACACCAAGTAGGTCGGTGATGCCCGGTCAGCGGTGGGCGGGATCCGGCACGGGGGTCTGCGCGGGCACCGCCTCGACGGCGCCGGGCAGGTCCGCGGCGCCCTTGCGGGCGGCCGGCCTGGTGGCCTGGGCCGCGCAGGCGCCCAGCAGCACCAGCAGGCCGCCGAGCAGCTGCGGGGTGCCCAGGTGCTCGCCCAGCAGCACCCAGGCGAGCACGGTGGCGACCACCGCCTCGATGTTGGCCACCACCCCCGCCACCGGCGGCGACAGGTGCCGCACCGAGACCACCCCGGTCAGGTAGGCCAGCACCGTGGCGACCAGGATCATCCAGGCCGCCGGCAGCAGCGCCGGCACCTGGTGGTGAGCCAGCGTCACCTGGCCGCTCAGCACCGACCAGCGGCCCTGCCAGGGCCGGGTGAGCGCGGTCAGCGCCAGCGCCCCGATCAGCAGGCCGTACGCACTGACCCCGAGCGGATCGGCCGGCCGGTCGCCGCGGCTGCCCGCGTCGGCCAGCACGAAGTAGCCCACCTGGCAGCAGGCCGCGGCCAGCGCGAACAGCACCCCGAGGGCGTCGAAGCCGAGGCCGTGCCAGGCCTCCACCACGCAGACCAGCCCGGCGCTCGCCAGCGCGGCCCCGACCGCGGCGCCCCGGCTGACCGGCTTGCGCTGCACGAACCGCACGTAGCCGAGCAGCAGCAGAGGGCCCAGGTACTCGATCAGCAGCGCCACCCCGACCGGGATCCGGGAGATCGCGGCGAAGTAGCAGGCCTGCACCCCGGCCACCCCCAGCAGCCCGAAGCCGAGCAGCAGCCCCGGCCGCTCGCGCACGATCGCCCGGTGCTTCCAGGCCAACGGCAGCAGTACCAGCGCGGCGCCGGTGGCCCGCAGCCAGACCACGTGCAGCGGCGAGAGGCCGGCCTCGATCAGGGGCTTGGCCGCGGTCCCGGAACCGCCGAAGGAGAGCGCGGAGACCAGGGCGAGTACCAGCCCGAGGCTGCGCCACGCCGGTCTGGACCCGGCCGAGGAGGTGTGCATCGGGGCATTCTGCCAGTTATTAGGACAGGCGTGAAAGGGGCCATCTCGCTGGACGGTACTGACGCCGAGCTGCCGGCCGGGTCGCGCGGTGAGCTGATCCGGGGTCAGCCGAGCACCCCGCCGGCCGTGGCGCCCGGCAGTCGGTCGGCGGCGGGGTCGG
Organism: Streptomyces tateyamensis; assembly: GCF_003205575.1. Taxonomy (GTDB): domain Bacteria; phylum Actinomycetota; class Actinomycetes; order Streptomycetales; family Streptomycetaceae; genus Kitasatospora; species Kitasatospora tateyamensis. The sequence continues at coordinate 12,585 of NZ_PYBW01000025.1, read as the reverse complement.
CCAGCGGCAGCCAGAGCTGGACCAGGAAGCCGCCGTCCGCCACCGCCTGGGCGTTGATCGTCCCGCCGAGCAGGGTGGCCCGCTCCCGCAAGCCGATCAGCCCGTGCTGCCCGCCCGGCAGACCGGGGGCCGACTCACCGCCGTCCGGCGCCTCGTTGCGCACCGAGACCCGCAGGCAGTCCGGCTCGATCCGGACCGCGACCTCGGTCGGCGCGCCCGGCGCGTGCTTGCGCACGTTGGTCAGCGCCTCCTGCACGGTGCGGTAGGCGGCCCGCTCCACCGGTTCGGGCAGCGCCCGCTCGGCCAGCCCCTCGATCCGCAGCGTGGCGTGCACCTCGGCCGCGGCCACCAGTCGGGCCAGGTCGGCCAGCCGGGGCTGCGGCACCAGCTCGGTGGGCCCGGCGCCGGCCGCCCGCAGCACCAGGATCATCGAACGCAGCTCCTCCAGGGTGGCCACCGCCAACCCGCGCAGGGTGGCCGCGGTCTCCCGGGTCTGCGGATCCCGGGTGGTCACCTGGAGCGCGCCGGCCTGCACCGCGATCAGCCCGGCCTGGTGCGAGACCACGTCGTGCATCTCGCGGGCGATCCGGGCCCGCTCCTCGGCCAGCACGGTCTTGGCGTACAACGCCCGCTCGTGGTCGCGCAGCACCGCGAGCTCGGCGATCCGGGCCGACAGGTCGAGCCGGGTCTGGGCCAGCAGGCCGAGCACCACCGGGCCGCTGCCGAGCACCGCCGCGTAGATCAGGTGCTGGGTGATGTCGCTGGCGCTCTCCTTGGCGAAGTCGGTGACCGGCCACGGTATGAAGCTGCCGATCACCACCGCCAGCGCCGCCGTCGCCTTCTGCCAGTTCGGCCGGCTGGTGCGGGAGACGGTGTAGGCGGCCACCATCGAGGCGATCATCGCGCTGCCCGCGTAGAGGCCCGGCAGGGTGAGCAGCAGCACGGTCCGCGGGAAGCGGCGGCGCAGCAGCAGGACGGCGGCCGCGCCGAGCGAGACCCAGAAGTGCCAGTCGCGCGGCGGCGGGAAGTTCAGCAGCGCGTCCAGGGTGGCGGGGATCACCAGCAGCACGTCGACGGCGACCGCGTGCCAGCGCCGCTCGGGCCGCCACACCCAGCCCGCCAGTCGGCGCAACTGCCGCACCGCCCGCGCTCCGACCTGTCCCACGTCCTGCTCCGTTCCGCCTGGCCCCCGTTTCGCGCGACCGTACCTCACCACCCGCCGACCACGCCCGGCGCGCCGCCCCGGCGCAGCTGTGGAACGGTGGGGAGGGCCGGGGGGTGGACCCGCGAGAGGAGAAGTCCATGTCGTCGAAGCGCCGTCGGAAGAAGAAGGCCCGCGCCAGGCGCGGCGCGAACCACGGACGCCGTCCGCAGTGCTGAACCCCCCAGGCCGGGGCACCCCACCGGGTGCCCCGGCCTCATGTCAGGCGGCGGAGCCGGGTGCGGACGTGGCGGCGGCCGTGAGCAGGCCGAGCAGGCCGTCGATCGCCTGGTCGAAGGGTCCCGTCGCGGCGGCGGCGCGGGCCAGGACGTAGCCGCCCTGGAGGGTGGCGACCACGGTGGCGGCGGTGGCGGCCGGGTCCAGCACCGGGCGCAGTTCGCCGGCGGTCAGGCCCTCGGCGAGGATGCCGGCCAGTCGCTCGCGCAGCCAGGCGAACATCTGCTCCACCGGGCGCCGCAGGGCCGGGTCCGCCATCACGTCGGGATCCTGGGTGAGGCGGCCGACCGGGCAGCCCCTGAGCACCTCGCGCTCGCGGCGCAGGTAGGCGGTGATCCGCTCCACCGCCGTGCCCGGGCCGCCGAGCTGGGCCTCGGCCTGGGCCCGGCGCTCCTCGGCGGTGCGGGTGATCGCGGCCAGCGCGAGGTCGGGCTTGCCGGTGAAGTGGTGGTACATGCTGCCCTGGCCCACCCCGGCGAGCTGCTGGATCGCCTTGGGGCTGGTGCCGACGTAGCCGCGCTCCCAGAGCAGGGTCCGGGTGCTCTCGATCAGGCGGTCCTGAGTGGTCATACCTTGATTGTACGTACTAATCGGTACAGAGGACCGGTAACGCAGGAGGGCCCCTCGCTCTCGCGAGAGGCCCTCTGCTGTTGGTGCGCCGCCAGGGACTCGAACCCCGGACCCGCTGATTAAGAGTCAGCTGCTCTAACCAACTGAGCTAGCGGCGCCTGTTCAACGAGGAGAACATTACCCGATTGGAGCCCCCTACCCGAAATCGGGCCCCCTCAACCGTGGTGCACCCGCAGCAGCAGGGCGGGCAGCTCAGGCGCGGTCGGTAGGGGAGACCCGTGCGAGCAACTCGTCCTGAACCCCTCGCCGGCCGGGCCGCGGACCGCCCCGAGTGGGGCCCGGGCCTGTGGACCGCGCACCTGCGCGATCCACAGGGCACCCTGATCGAGCTCCAGTCCTACCCGGGTCAGCGCCGGCCGCGGGGGCCGGAAACGCCGAAGGCCCCTCGCTCTCGCGAGGGGCCTTCGGTTGTCGGTGCGCCGCCAGGGACTCGAACCCCGGACCCGCTGATTAAGAGTCAGCTGCTCTAACCAACTGAGCTAGCGGCGCCTGCTGACCTGGGAAACAGTACACGACACGGGGGCAAACACCGAATCGCGGCCGGGCTGCCGCGCATGCTCGGGCACTCCGGGGGCAACCGGGCCAGGAAGACCTCGAAGGCGGTCGGCCGCACCGCGGCGGCTCCGGCGAAGGGGGCTGGTCCGTCTTCGCCGGGGCGGTCCCTTCGTACCCGGTGCAGCGGGAGTTGACGGGACATCCGACAGCCTCCGGCCGGCGGTTCGGCCTCCTTCGCCGGACCTGCGCCAGTCGGCCTGCGGTCACCACCGGCAACGCATCGTGACATGTCCAGGCCGGGTGGCCCGCCCCGGGCCGCCAAGGGCCCGGTCGGCGGTGACCTCCGACCCGCCGGCGGGCCGGTGCCGCGCTCCTAGCCTGGAGCGGGACGGAAGGGAGAGCGATGTCCGAGCAGTTCGCGGCACCGGGTGCGCGGGAGGAGCTGCCGCTGGCCGGGCGAGTCCGCCCGGCGCTGGTGCTGGTGGTCCCGGCCGGGCTTGCGCCCGGGGCGCTGGACGGCCTGCGGTACCGGCTCGGCCTGCTGCTCGGGGCGCACAGTCGGGTGAGGGTCCGCCGGCTGCCGCTGCCGGCCCAGGGGTCCGCGGCCCGGGTGGTCCCGCTGGAGCTGGACGCGCTGGCCGCACCGCGGCTGCTCGGGCTGGCCCTCTACCAGCAGCTGTGCCTCGCCGAGGCCGCGGCCGGCCGGCGGGCCGACGCGCTGGTGCTGGCCACCGCCTCGGCCACCCCGCCGCAGTTCCCGGTTGGGCTCGGGCGCCCGCTGCGCACCGCCGCGCCGGAGGCGGTGGCCGAGGAGGTGGCCGTGCTGCGCGCGGCCGGGCACCAGCGGGTCGCGGTGCTCAACCACCAGCTGACCGAGCCGGTGCAGGCGCCCGGCGCCTGGGCGGTGACCGCCCCGCTGGCCGACCACCCGCTACTGGCCCGCGCGGTGCTGCGGCGCTACGCCGCGGGGTAGTGGCAGGCCACCGCGTGCACGTCGTCCGCCGCCGGCCCGGGTGCCTCGCGCTCGCAGCGCGGGCGCTGCTCCGCGGGCAGCGCGGCGTAGACCGGGCAGCGCGGCCGGAACGGGCAGCCCAGCGCCCGGCTGGTCGGTGACGGCGGGTCACCCGGCAGCAGGATCCGCACCCGGTTCCGTTCGGCCACCGGGTCGGGCAGCGGCACCGCGGAGAGCAGCGCCCGGGTGTACGGGTGCCGGGGCGCGGCGAACACCTGCTCCACCGGCCCGTCCTCCACGGTGCGGCCCAGGTACATCACGCTGACCCGGTCGGCCAGGTGCCGGATCACCGAGAGGTCGTGCGAGACGAAGAGGTAGGCCAGCCCCAGCTCGGCCTTCAGCTGCTGCAGCAGGTTGAGGACGCCGGCCTGGATCGACACGTCCAGGGCGGAGACCGGTTCGTCCAGCACCAGCAGCTCCGGCTCCACCGCCAGCGCGCGGGCGATCGAGATCCGCTGCCGCTGGCCGCCGGAGAACTCGTGCGGGTACCGGGCGGCATGGTCCGGCTCCAGGCCGACCTGGGTGAGCAGTTGGGGGATCCGGGCCGCGATCCGGCCCCGGTCGGCGCCCTGGGCCTGCAGCGGTTCGGCGATGATGTCGCCGACCGGCAGCCGTGGGTCCAGGCTGGCCATCGGGTCCTGGAAGACGATCTGCACCCGGGCCCGCAGGCGGTGCGCCGCCTCGGCGGAGAGGGCCGCGGTGTCCTGGCCGAGGAGCTCGATCCGCCCGGCCTCGGGCGGGCGCAGGCCCAGCACCTCGAAGAGCGCGGTGGACTTGCCCGAGCCCGACTCGCCGACCAGGCCCAGGGTCTCGCCGCGCCGGATGTCGAGGCGCACCCCGTCCACCGCGTACACCTCGCCCACCTTGCGCTTGAAGACGGTGCCCTTGTGGACAGGGAAGGTCCGGCGCAGCCCGTCGACCGAGAGCACCCGGGGCAGCGTCTCGCGGGCCGCCGGCGCCGGGGACCGGGTCGGCGGCAGGGCGGGCACCGGGTAGACCTCGGCGGGGGCCGGCCGCTCGGCGGCCAGCTCGCCCGAGCGCAGGCAGGCGGCGAGGTGCTCGCCGGGCCCGGTCAGCACGGGTTCGGCGGCCCGGCACTCGGGCACCGCCAGCGGGCAGCGCGCGGCGAACGGGCAGCCCGGCGCGAGCGCGTGCAGCGCGGGCGGCTGTCCGGGGATCGGGACCAGCGGGCCGCCGGTCCGGTCCAGCCGGGGCACCGCGCCGATCAGGCCCAGCGTGTAGGGGTGGTGGGGCGCGGCGAACAACTCGTCCACCGGCGCGCTCTCCACCACCCGGCCCGCGTACATCACCGCGACCCGGTCGGCCATCTGTGCGACCACCCCGAGGTCGTGGCTGACCAGCACCAGGGCCGCGCCGGTCTCCCGCTGCGCGGTGCGCAGCACCTCCAGCACCTGGGCCTGGATGGTGACGTCCAGCGCGGTGGTCGGCTCGTCGGCGAGCAGCACGTCGGGGTCGTTGGCCACCGCCATGGCGATCATCGCGCGCTGGCGCATTCCGCCGCTGAACTCGTGCGGGAAGCTGTCCAGCGCCCGGACCGGGTCGGGGATGCCGACCAGGTCGAGCAGTTCGGCGGCGCGGCGGCGGGCGGCGGCCCGGTCCACCCGCTGGTGCACCCGGACCGCCTCGGCGATCTGGTCGCCGATCCGGAAGACCGGGGTGAAGGCGGACAGCGGGTCCTGGAAGACCATGGCGATCCGCCGGCCGCGGATCGCGGCGAGCTCGCGGGCGGGGCGGCCGACCAGCTCCTGCCCGTCGAGCGCGACCGAGCCGTGCACGGTGGCGGTGCCGGGCAGCAGGCCGAGCACCGCGAGCGCGGTGACCGACTTGCCCGAGCCGGACTCGCCGACGATGCCGAGCGTCTCGCCGCGGTTCAGGGTCAGGTCCACCCCGCGCACCGCGGTGGTGGTGGCGCGGCCGCGGGCGGCGGCGAACTCCACCCGCAGGTCGTGGACGGTCAGCAGCGGAGCGGGGGTGGTCACGCGGTGGCCTCGTCGACGGTCGGTACGGGGGAGTCGGTGCGCCGGCCGGGCAGCGGGCGGGCGGCGTCCCGGACCCGGCGGGAGGGGCGGCGGGCGGCATCGGCGGTCGGGTCCAGCGCGTCGCGCAGCCCGTCGCCGATCAGGTTGACCGCCAGCACGAACAGGACCAGCAGCCCGGCCGCGAAGTAGAAGGTCCACGGGTAGGTCGGGGCGGTGTCGGTCCCGTCGGCGATCAGGGTGCCGAGCGAGACGTCCGGGGCCTTCACCCCGAAGCCGAAGTAGGAGAGCGCGGTCTCGCTCATCACGGCCGAGCCGACCGCGATGGTGGCGTCCACGATCAGGTAGGAGGCGCAGTTGGGCAGCACGTGCCGCCAGATCACCCGCAGCGGGCGCACCCCCATGAACTGGGCGGCCCGGACGAACTCGCGCTCCTTGAGCGAGATGGTCATCGAGCGGACCACCCGGGCGGTGATCATCCAGTTGAAGGCGGCCAGCAGCACCACGAAGGCCAGCCAGCCGGCGCTGCGCAGCCGTGGCGAGACGATGGTGATGACCAGGAAGCCGGGGAAGACCAGCATCAGGTCCACGAAGAAGATCAGCAGCCGGTCGGTCCAGCCGCCGAAGTATCCGGCGCAGGCGCCCACCAGTCCGGCCAGCACGGTGGACAGCAGCGCCACCAGCAGGCCGATGATCAGCGACTTCTGCAGCCCGCGCAGGGTCTGCGCGTAGACGTCCTGGCCCAGCCCGCCGGTGCCGAACCAGTGGTCCGCGGACGGGGGTTGGCGCAGCGACGCGTAGTCGATGTCGGTGTAGCTCCAGTGCGTCAGGTACGGGCCGACGAAGGCCAGCAGGAAGAGCAGCAGCACCGTGCCGCCGCCGATCAGCACGCCGGGCGCGGCCAGCAGCCGGGTCAGTACCAGACGGCCGCGGCCGGCCCGGGCGGGGGAGTCGACGCTCATCAGCCACGCACCCGGGGGTCGAGGGCGGCGTGCAGGGTGTCGGCCAGGAAGCCGGAGGCCAGCACGGTGACCGCGGTGAACAGGTTGACCGCGACCACGGAGTTGGTGTCGTTCTCCCGGATCGCGTTGATGAACCACTCACCCATGCCGTGCCAGCCGAAGATGGTCTCGGTGAAGACCGCGCCGGTGAAGATGCCCAGGAAGTTGTAGGCGAACAGGGTCGACATCGGGATCACCGCGGTGCGCAGCCCGTGCTTGAGCAGGGCCCGGCGGCGGGTGAGTCCCTTCGCCTCGGCGGTGCGCAGGTAGTCGGAGCCGAGCACGTCCAGCATGGTGCCGCGCTGGTAGCGGCTGTAGGTGGCCAGCCCGGTGAGCGAGAGCGACAGGGTTGGCAGCAGCAGGTGCACGCCCCAGTCGGCCAGGTGGGTGCCGAGTCCGCCGGTCAGGCCCGGGGTCTCGTAGCCGGTGAAGTTGATCAGCTGGTGGCCCGAGGCCTGGTTGGCCGCGATCGCGCCGTTCTTCAGGAAGAGCGCGAGCAGGAAGACCGGGGTGGAGAGCAGCACGAACGAGCTGATGGTCAGCGCCCGGTCGGAGATCCGGTACTGGCGCACCGCGCTCCAGGCGCCGGCCAGCACGCCGAGCAGCATGCCCAGCAGGCTGCCCACCACCAGCAGCCGCAGCGAGACCCAGATCCGGCGGCCGAAGTCGGCGTTGACCGAGGTGTCGTGGATGGTGCGGCCGAGGTCGCCGTGGAGCACCGCGCCCTCGGCCCAGTGGCCGAAGCGGATCACCACCGGGGTGCGGTCGTTGATGCCCAGCGCGGTCAACTGCCGGTCCACCGCCGCAGTCGAGGGGCGCGGGTGCTTCTCCTCGAAGTAGGCGCGCGGGTCGAGTGCGGCGCTGGCCAGCGCGTAGGCCAGGAAGACCGCGGCCACCAGCAGGACCAGGTAGTAGGCGAGGCGTTTCGCCAGGTAGCGCAGCATCAGCGCCTGCCGTGCGGAGCCGGGATCATGACCAAATGCCTTCGTAGCAGGGGTGGTTGGTGCAGCTTCGCGCAGCGGAATTCTGACCACCGACCGAACGGCCGGTCAAGAGTCGTGCAGCACGCGGCTCCACGGTTCGACGAAGTGCCTGGTCACAGTCTTGCGGCCGATTGCAGCCGCAGTGTTGCCGCGGGATTTCCCGAGGTGACGATCCGAACAGAAGTGAACACCGCAGTCTGGTGGGCGAACTGATGCGCTGTTACGTTCTGCTCACCGACTCGGAGACTTGTCTGCCCACCTTCAAGTCCCGCCACACCCGCCTTCGAACCGGAGGAGCCCCTCATGGATGCCACCGCACCCGTGCACCGCCGCCCGGCCGCCCTGCTGGCGGCCGCCACCGCGCTCGCCCTGGCCCTGACCGGCTGTGGTTCGAGCGGGAGTTCGGGCAGCGGCCCGGACGCCGCGAAGAGCGCCCAGCCCAGACTCGACGCCCAGGACATCAACCCGCAGCCGCTGGACAAGGTCAAGGACGGCGGCGAGCTGCGCGAGCCGTTGCAGCAGTGGGTCACCCAGTGGAACCCGCTCCAGGTCGACGGCACCTACGGCGACGCGGTGGAGATCATGAAGATGATCGAGCCGCTGCTCTTCCGGATCGACGCCACCGGCACATACCAGCCGGTCCCGGAGTTCCTGCAGTCCGCCAAGGTGGTCTCCACCTCCCCCCAGGTGGTGCTCTACAAGCTCAACCCGAAGGCCGTCTGGTCGGACGGCAAGCCGCTGAGCTACCTGGACTTCAAGGCGGTCTGGCAGGCCGCGAACGGTCGGAACCCGGACTACAACACCGCCACCACCACCGGCTACAGCCAGATCGGCGACGTCTCCCAGGGGGCCGACGCCTCCGAGGTCAAGGTCACCTTCGCCACGCCCTTCGCCGACTGGCAGAGCCTGTTCTACCCGCTGCTGCCGGCTGCCGGGATCGGCACCCCGGAGCAGTTCAACAAGGGCTGGGTGGAGCAGGTCCCGATCACCGGCGGGGCGTTCAAGATCGGGTCCATGGACAAGTCGGCGCAGACCGTCACGGTGGTGCCGGACCCCAGGTGGTGGGGCAACAAGCCCAAGCTGGACCGGTTCACCTACCGGGTGCTGGCCACCTCCGCGATCACCCAGGCCTTCCTCAACAACGAGGTCGACTACGCCGGCGCCGGCCGGGCCGACTCCTACAGCCAGCTGAAGGCCAGCCCGAACGCGGTGATCCGCTCGGCCAGTCCGTGGGACGAGGTGCACATCTCCTTCGGGTCCAACGGCGCGCTGGCCGACCAGAAGGTGCGCCAGGCCCTCGGCAAGGCGCTGGACCGTGCCTCGCTGATCAAGGTGGTCAACCAGGGGGTGCCGGTCCAGTTCCCGCTGCTCGGCAACCACATCCTGATGACCAACCAGGCCGGCTACCAGGACAACTCCGGTGAGTGGGGCAAGTACGACCCGGCCGCCGCCAAGCAGTTGCTCACCGGGGCCGGCTGGCAGGAGAACGGCTCCGGCCCGCGCACCAAGGACGGCCAGTCGCTGGAGCTGCACTTCGTGATCTCCGACGGCTCTCCGCAGACCACCGTGGACCTGGCCACCGCGACCCAGAACATGCTCCAGCAGGTCGGCGTGAAGCTGGACGTGGACAAGGTGCCGGCCAACGACTTCGACGAGAAGTACCTGAACGTAGGCAAGTTCGACCTGGCCACCTGGCGCAACACCGGCTCGTTCCCGCCCTCGGCGATCCTGCCGTTCTACCAGGCGCCGGTGGGCGACAACGTGTTCCAGAACTTCTCCAAGCTCAGCACCCCGGAGATCGACAGCCTGCTCAAGCAGGCCGCCGCGACGCTGGACCCGGCCCAGGCGGCGAAGCTCTACAACCAGGCCGACGCGAAGATCTGGGAGCTGGGCCACACCGTCGAGCTCTACCAGCGCCCGCAGGTGACCGCCTTTCGCAAGGGGCTGGCCAACTTCGGCGCCGCCGGCCTGGCCGACATCGACTACACCAAGGTCGGCTGGGAGAAGTGACCACGGACCGGCGGTGAACGGGCGCGCTGTCGGGCAGCGCGGTGATCACGAGGCCGGAGGGCGGGCGGGGAGGAGTCCCTCCCCGAACTGCCGCCGCACCGGCCTTGACCTTCCGCGATGCCCGCAGGACGCCCTTCTCGCCGTGCCACTTGGGAAGGAATGTATCGGGGCAATCGGGGCGTTCGCACTTCGCGACACCCGCTGTTCGCGGACTCCCGGGCGCGGTGTCACCCGGTTCGCGCAAGTCCGCGTCAACTCGCTTTGACGCGGGCGGGAGCCGGACGTCGGCCACGGGGTGGGCTCGGCCGTGCCGTGCCGTCACGGTGCGTGCGCGGACCAGTCCCGGCTGCCACCATCGGCTCGGGGGCGGTCCGCGCCCGCCGACGGCCGACCCGGGAGCGAGCGCACCGATGACCAGCAGTCCCACCGCCCAGACCCGAGACGTCGTGGTGCGCCGGATGGTGCCGCGCCGGCGTGACGAGGCGCACCGCACCGCCACGCCGCTGGAGCTCTTCTTCGACCTGTGCTTCGTGGTCGCGGTCGCCCAGGCCGGGCGGCAGCTGGCGGTGGCGCTGGCCGAGGGGCACCTGCGGGTCGCGCTGGCCGGCTTCGTGCTGGCGTTCTTCGCCATCTGGTGGGCCTGGATGAACTTCACCTGGTTCGCCTCCGCCTACGACTGCGACGACGTGCCGTACCGGGTCACCACGCTGGTGCAGATCACCGGGGCGCTGATCCTGGCGGCCGGCATCCCGCGGCTCTTCACCGACCAGGACTTCACCCTGAGCGTGCTGGGCTACGTGGTGATGCGGCTGGCCCAGGTCGTCCAGTGGCTGCGGGCCGCGCAGGGGTCGCAGGGAGCGGCCCGGCGGATGGCCCGCGGCTACGCGGCCGGGATCGTGCTGGTGCAGGCCGGCTGGGTGCTGGTGCTGCTGCTGCCGCACTCGGCCGTGCTCTGGGTGTTCCCGCTCGGGGTGGTGGCCGAGCTGGCCGTGCCGGCGGTGGCCGAGCGGCGGGTGCAGAGCCCCTGGCACCCGCACCACATCGCCGAGCGGTACGGGCTGTTCACCCTGATCGTGCTGGGCGAGACGGTCTCGGCCGCCACCGTGGCGGTGCAGAGCGCGGTGGACGGGCACGAGGCGCTCGGCAAGCTGGTGCCGATCGCGGTCGGCGGGCTGCTGCTCTGCTTCGCCGCCTGGTGGATCTACTTCGCCGCCCCGATCCACCAGCACCTGAAATCCAACCGGCAGGCGTTCGCCTGGGGTTACGGGCACTACGTGGTCTTCGGCTCCGCCGCGGCGATCGGCGCGGGGCTGGAGGTGGCGGTGGAGCACGCGGTCGGCAAGGCGCACATCTCGGCCGTGGCCGCCACGGCCGCGGTCACCGTGCCGGGGGCGCTGTACCTGTTCACCGTCTGGCTGCTGCACTCGCGGCACGGCAAGCAGGGTGTCGCCCAGGCGGTGCTGCCGGCGGCGGCCGCCCTGGTGCTGCTCTGCACGCTGCTCGGCGAGCCGGGGGTCCTGGCCGCCGGGCTGGTGGCGGCTGCCGCGGTGGCGGCGGGGGTGGGGCTGCACGCCCGGTCGGGGCAGCCGACTGGGACCATCGACTGACTGCCACCGCCCCCGGAGGAGCCAGCCGTGCCGCTCGAGGACCTGCCCTACGCCCACCTGCTGCAGCCGCACCCCGGGCCGCTGCGCCGGGACGAGCGGTACGACACCGCGCACTTCGACGCGCTCACCCTGCAGGGCGCCCAGGCGGGCGGGGCGAGCTTTCTGGAGTGCGCCTTCACCGGGGTGACGGTCAGCGAGGGCAAGCTGCGCCAGGCCAGGTTCGTCGAGGTCTGGCTGGAGGGGTGCCGGCTGGTGGCCACCGACCTGGCCGAGAGCGAGTGGCAGGACGGCACGGTGGCCGGCTCGCTGCTGGCCGGGATCGCCGCCTACGGCGCCCAGTTGCGTCGGCTGACGCTGCGTCAGTGCAAGCTGGAGGCGGTCAACCTGCGCTCGGCGGTGCTGCGCGAGGTGGTCTTCGAGGACTGCCAGCTGCGCGACGTCGACTTCGGGGCGGCCAAGCTGACCGGGGTCTCCTTCCCCGGCAGCTCGCTGGAGCAGGTCCGGTTCGGCCAGGCCCGGCTCGCCAAGGTGGACCTGCGCGGCGCCACCCGGCTGGAACTGCCGGACGGGCACGAGGGGTTGCGCGGGGCGGTGATCTCCACCCACCAGCTGCTGGAGCTGGCCCCGCAGTTCGCCCAGGCCCTCGGCGTCACGGTCAAGGACAGCTAGTGCGGCACCGGGCCCCCGGTCCAACCGGGGTCGGCCCGCAGTTCACCCGGCGTCCGCTCGCTGACGGCGGGGAGAACAGTCCGACAAGCTTGGGTCCGAGGTCTCGGCAGGGCGACGTCCGGTGGTCCAGGATGGCGCGCGGTCCAGTTGTACACACAACCTGATCCAGCTGGCGTGACCGAAGGGTTGGCGATTCCCGATGACCGATCTGAGCCGTAGGACGTTCATGGCGGCCTCGGCCGCGACGGCGGCCGGTGCCGCCGTCGCCGGCACGGTGGGCGGCGCCTCCGCCCGGGCGGCCGCCGCCACGCCCGCCGGGACCACCGGCACGATCGCGGATGTGAAGCATGTGGTGATCCTGATGCAGGAGAACCGCAGTTTCGACCACTACTTCGGGACTCTGCAGGGCGTGCGGGGTTTCGCGGACCGTGCCACGATCCAGCTGGCGGGCGGGTACTCGGTCTTCAACCAGCCCAACGGGGGCGGCCGGCAGTATCCGTGGGCGTTCAGTGCGGGCAGCAGCGAGCTGGTCTCGCAGTGCAACGGCGACCTGTCCCACGCCTGGTCCGACCAGCACGCGGCCTGGAACGGCGGCAGGATGGACGCCTGGGTGGCCGCCAAGCGGACCAACCGCACCCTGGGCTACCTGCAGCGCAAGGACATCCCGTTCCACTACGCGCTGGCCGACAACTGGACCATCTGCGACGCCTACCACTGCTCGGTCCTGTCGGCGACCGGCCCCA
>NZ_PYBW01000245.1 GCF_003205575.1 Streptomyces tateyamensis | reverse complement strand
CCCCCCCCCCCCCCCGCTCCCCCCCCCCCCCCCCCCCCGGGCCCGCCCCCCCCCCCCCTCCCCCCCCCCCCCGCCCCCCCCGGCCGAGCCCGCCGCCTGGGGGCGCACCCTCCCCGCCTCGGAACAGCAGCCCCTGATCGCCCCCCGCCCCGACCTGATCGGCAACCGCGACGGCTTCCCCAGCCCCGCCCGCGACCAGGCCAACCGCGCCACCCTGGCCGGCTACCTGGCC
>NZ_PYBW01000244.1 GCF_003205575.1 Streptomyces tateyamensis | reverse complement strand
GGTGGGCCCGCCCTTCCGTCACGCCGTTCCGGGGCAGCTCACATGTGCTCCCCGCACTGGGATCAGGCCGTCCGGGCGGAGCCCCTGTTCGATGCAGTTACCGGCCTGGCCGCCGCTGTAGCTCGACTTGCGCCAGTCGCAGGCGCCCTGGTCAAGGGTGGTGCCAACGTGCGTGATCATCCTCTCGGGAAACCCCGGCCCTTCATGGTCGGCGAGGGCCGCCTGCAAGTACGACCGGGTGGCGGCTGGATCCAGCACCTGAGAGGTGAGCAGCTCGAACTGTCTGGCATGGCGCGCAACGGTGTCGGCATCATCCGTAAACGACAGCGAGTTCTCGTAACAGACCGCACCATCCCCGGGCTCCTCGGAGAACGACAACAAGACCCACGGACCGTCGGTCCCGACGTGGTACCGGCCGTGGCCTGGGACTGGTACAAGCCCTCGCCCACCGATGGGGGATCGCCCGTCCCGCCGCCCGATTGGCGCCCGCAAGCAACACGGGCACGACCGTCTGGTTCGAGGTGGCTGGCGCGTCCGAGGCCAGGGACGGCTCCTGTGCCGGGCCGGCCGCCTCCGATCAAGGGCGGGCCGTCAGGTCGGAGCGCGCGCCGTGACACCCCGCCGGCGAGTCGAGTCAGGCCGCTATCTGCACCTTGATCGCCCCGAGCGCAGCATCTGCCTGCTCCCGAACGGCTGGCAGCAGCCGGCCGGCACGGATGACCCGCTGCAGTTGGTGCGGCAGCTGGTGCTGTATCGCGCCCTCGATCGCGGTCCTGAACTGCTCGTCAGCCGCAACCAGGTCTCCACGGCAGCAGCACCTCGCCGGCGGTGATCGTCGCGATGATCTGCCACTGTGGGCTGGTCGTGAGGCGGGGTCGCGGCGCACTGCCCAGCAGTTCGACGGCCTCCCCGGCCCGCCCCGTGGCCATCAGCCCTCGCAGGCGTACCTCGTGGAGGGTGAAGGCCGAGAACAGCGCTGTCGGTTCAGCTTCGCCGAGCAACCGGTGGGCCTGCTCGGTCGCGTGATCGAAGAGGGTGGCCTGGCCTGCGGCGCCTGCCGCTCGGGCCAGCAGAATGGCGGCTTCAGCGCGTTCGAGCAGCGTGCGGGCCATGCCGCGCGCCTGCCCGAGTCGGTTCAGCGCACTTCCGAGCAGTTTCGCCTTGCGCAGTTCATTGCCGTGGTGGCGCAGGGCGTGGGCGTACAGGCCGGGGTCGTCCAGTCTGCGAGCGAGCGCCAGGCCCTTGCCGGTCCATCGGGCAGCAGTGGCTGTCCGCTCCTCGGGCAGGACATGACCGAGGGAGACGCCCAGGCTGATCCGTGCGCGGGCGAGCAGCCGCAGGATGTCCACATCGGCGTAGCCGTCGGCGACACGGGCTTCCAGCCGGGCGACCAGAGGCCACAACTCCCCGACCGCAGTCGCGGCTCGTCCGGCCTGGCGGCCGATTTCGGCGAGACTGAGGACCGACTCAGCGAGCTGGATCATGAGTTGGCGGTCTCCATCAGCATCGTCGATGATGCCGACGCAGTGCAACGGAAGACCGAGACGATCAGCAATGTGGCGCAACGTGGCAATGTCGGTAACGGGGCGGGAGCCCGTCTCCATCCGGGAGATGTAGGTCCTCGAGTAGCCAAGCAGGTCAGCGAGTTCCTGCTGTGGCAGACCGTGGAGTTCACGGTAGAGCAACAGGATCTCGGGCACGCTGCGACGTCGCAGGATGTCCTGGGCTCGCGGAGTGGTCCAGTGCCAACGGATGCCGTCGCCGGGGGCGGGCCGCTGCTCGTCCACTGGTCAATCCTGACTGACGAGTTGGTACCAGCGAGCGATGGAGTCCTTGTACCCCTGAGGCATCGTCAGGCCGTCGATCTCAGCACGGCGAAACAGCCCGACTTCCTTGTGCTCGTGGCTGACCACGGGCGGCCGGTCGGCGTCGGCCGGGTCGAGGGTACAGCCGTAGGTGACGATGAAGACCCTCCGTCCGGGCATCGGCTCGTACATCCACACGTCCAGCAGCGGACCCGCCGTGGCGGTCCAGCCGGTCTCCTCGCGAATCTCCGTCTCCACCCGTCGGACCGGGGTCTCGTCGACTTCGAGCTTGCCGCCCGGCAGCTCCCACTCCTGCCGCTCGTTCTTGAGCAGGAGCACGCGATGCTGCGGGTCGAGAACGATCCCCTTGATCGAGATCGGGAAAACAGCTGGCACGTAAGGCTGTTCGGTCATGCCCTCTTCCACGGATTCAGTCCGGCGCAGATGCATCGAACCTAGCAGCACCAGCGCTGGCCATCGCCATGATCACTATGTGACAGTTTGTCACTGTACGGCTGCGGATCGGATTCGAGACAGTGGTCCTCTTCCGTCCCGCCAGTCCTGTCGAGGGGACCGCCATGCCCGAGAGCACGATCCCAATCCGAGCGGCCTTCTTCCGCCCGTGGCCCGGCACGATCCCGGCGCCACTCGACCTGACTGGGGAGGAACTCCGCGAGCACGGCGCCGTAGGCCTTAGCGGCCTGGTGTCGCGCCAGTCGGTACTGACCGCCGCCAGGGCTCTGACGACAGGTCTGCGCCAGCACCGCGACGCCGACCGTGACGGGCTGACCGCAATTCAGGACACCGGTCGACATCCGGGCCGGATCGGCTACGCGGGGTTGGGGCGCACGCCCCTCTCACTACACACCGACGGCACCCATGACCCCAGTCCACCTCGGCTGCTCATCCTGGCCTGCCTGCGCCCGGGACAGGCAGGCGGCCGCACCGTGCTGGCCGATGGCAGCGCTGTCCTGCGTGAACTGCTGGCGCTTCGGCCGGAAGCAGCCGCCGCACTGACAGCAGCTCGAGCCGCGTACTTCGGCGGACCGGACGGGCGATTTTCTCCTGTGCTGGAGCAGACGGCCAGCGGGGCTTGGCGGATCCAGCTGCGACAGGACGAGCTGGCCCGCTTCGCACCGGACACTCAGCCTCATTTGGCCGTGCTCCGGCAGCTGATCAGCAGTCAAAGCATGTCAGTGACCTTGGGACCGGGACAGGCCGTCGTTCTCGACAACCACCGTGTCCTGCACGGGCGTACCGGGTTCACGGGCAGGCGACTGCTGCTCCGTGCGCTCGGCGATGCTCATCCGCACCTCCGACTTGGCCATGGCTTCATGCTCCCGGTCAGCAGTCCGCGATGAGCGATGTCACGGCCATCGAGCGCTTCGGCCGGCGCACGGCAGCTGCCTCCACTGGTCCACGCTCGCGCTCTTCCATGGGCTGAATGCCCGGGAACGCCTCACCGCCTCGTCCTCACGCCCGGAGAAAATGTCCCATGCCCATCATCCCCAGTACCTTCCCGACCTACGACGACGTCAAGGTCGCGACCGACCGCATCCGCGGCATCACCCGCCCCGCGCCCGTCTTCGAGATCGACCGCGGGACCTTCGGCACCTCCCGCGTCTTCTTCGCCCTCGAATTCATGCAGTACACGGGCTCCTTCAAGGACCGAGGCGCTGCCAACTTCATCAGTGCCCACCTGGAGGCGGGCAGCATGCCCGACGCCGGCGTGGTCATCGCCTCCGGCGGCAACGCCGGGCTGGCCTGCGCCTGGGCCGCCGGGAAGCACGGCATCAAGTCCACCGTCTTCCTGCCGACCACCGCACCCTCCGTCAAGGTCGGCAAGCTCGCCAAGCTCGGCGCCGACGTGCGGCAGGTCGGGTCCGAGTACGCCGAAGCCGCCGAGGCTGCTGTCGAGTTCGCCGCCACGACCGGCGCCCTGGCGTCGCACGCCTACGACAACCGGTACATCGCCGCCGGCGCAGGCACGCTGCTCCCCGAGATCCACGCCCAGATCCCCGGCCTGGACACGGTCATCGTGGCGGTCGGCGGCGGTGGCCTGTTCACCGGCACCGCCGTCTCCGCCGACGCCAACGGCGTACGAGTCGTCGCCGTCGAACCGGAGAACTGCCGCGCGCTCAACGCCGCGATCGAGGCCGGCGAGGTCGTGGACGTCAAGGTCGACTCGGTCGCAGCCGACTCCCTGGGTGCCCGCCGCACCAGCGAGATGGCCCTGCACTGGGCCCGGCGCAGCACGACCCGCTCGGTCCTGGTCACCGACAAGGCGATCCTCGACGCCCGCCAACTGCTGTGGGAAAACTGGCGCCTGGCGGTCGAGCACGGCGCCGCGACGGCGCTGGCCGCGCTCACCTCCGGCGCCTACGTCCCGCGCGACGGCGAGCGCGTGGCCGTCGTGCTGTGCGGGGCGAACACCAACCTGGCCGACCTCGTCACGGCCTGATGCCAGCGGCCCCGCCGGCAGTGGTCGGCCGCGCACTCTGCTGCGCAGCCGACCGGGCACTGTCCCAACAGTCCGCCCGACTGCTGGAAAACCGTCATCCACCTGGAGGACTCTTCGGGGAGGTCACCGACCGCGACGTTACCGGCGCGCGTGCACCGCTGCGGGTCTTTGACACGCCGATGGGGTGAGGTGCGAGAGCGGCCCGGCCCGCCGTACGCTGCCGCGCCTTCACTTCACAGATCGAGCTGCCCTTCGACGGGCCGATCGGGGCGGCACCGTAGGATCCCCTCCAGCCGCGCTGATCATCACCGGCGGCGCACACGGGGAGGTCCACCATGCAGCTGATCACCTTCGACCAGTACGAGCGCCAGGCCTGGGCCGGGCAGGCCGGCGCCTTCGCGGCCGGGTTCGCCAAGCTCTGCGCGTACTCCGTGCCGCAGTTGCTCGACGGGGCCGGGGTCGGTGAGGGCACCCGGGTGCTCGACATCGGTACCGGGACCGGCACGGTGGCCGCGGCGGCCTGCGCGCGCGGTGCGCGGGTCACCGCTGTGGACGCCGAGCCGAGCATGGTGGAGTTGGCCGCGCTGAACGTCCCCGCGGCTCGCGTGCAGCTCGGGCTGCTCCCCGACCTCCCCTTCGCGGACGGCGAGTTCGAGGCGATCACCGGCAACTTCGTGCTCAACCACGTCGGACAGCCCGCCCGCGCACTCGCCGAGCTGCGCCGCCTGCTTCGCCCGGGCGGACGGCTCGCGCTCACCATCTGGCCCAACCCCCCTGCCCCCGGCCAGGCCCTGCTCGGCCGCGCCGTGGAAGCCGTCGGCCTGACCCGCCCGGCCCACCTGCCACCGGTCGCCGCCGAGGACGACTTCCCCCGCACCGCCGAGGGCCTGACCGAACTGCTCACCACCGCAGGCCTGAACGAGGTCCATTGCGAGTCCCTCCACTGGGACCACCGCACCACGCCCGACGAGTGGTGGACCGGCCCCGCCGCCGGCGTCGCCTACATCGGCCAACTCCTGCTCAGCCAGCCCGAGTCCACCCGAACCGAGGTCAGGCAGCACTTCGACCGCCTCGCCGAGGAGTTCCGCACTCCGAACGGCGACCTGCTCCTCCCCCACACCGCCCTGCTGGCCACCGCCATCCGGTGACCGGAGCTCAACGCGGCCGGGCCATCACGAGAAGGCGCGGAGAATCCGAGGTCGCCCGCTGGCTGTTGACGGCCCGATAGCCCCAACTCTCGTACACGCCGAGGACCTTTCCGCCCCCGGCAAGCGGGTTGACCATCAGCATCACGCGGCCCTCCGGCCGACCGACAAGGAGCTCGTCGTGAATACGGCGGGCGGTGCCGGCGCCCCGCCACGGGGTGCGGACACCGACCTCCTTGATCGCCAGCACGGGCGCGTCGGCATACCCGGCGGGCAGCGGGTCGGCCAAGCGCTGCCAGTACCGGTCACCGGCCTCGACGGTGTTGCCGTAGGCGTACCCGACCGGGACCCCACCGTCGTAGCCGAGGACGAGCCCGAACCCCGGCTCGCTGACGTGCCGTTCAAGGCGCTCGCCGAAAGCCTCGACGCTGTAGTTGGACAGGTGCAGCAACGGTGCCCGGACGTCCGCGTAGACCGCGAGCAGGTCGTCGCGCACCTCGGGGGTCAGGTCGGTGTGGTGCCGTAGGTCGATCGTCACGCGCTGATCATCCTCCGTCCGAACCCCTCGCCCCAGGAAGCTTACGGAGAGCCGGCCCCGTGCCGTTCACGGGTGCCGAAGAGGTGACTCCTCCCCGGCGTAA
>NZ_PYBW01000243.1 GCF_003205575.1 Streptomyces tateyamensis | reverse complement strand
CTCGCCGAGTTCGATCCGGTAGCCGCGGATCTTGACCTGGTCGTCGGCGCGGCCGACGGACTCCAGGGTGCCGTCCGGCCGCCGCCGGGCCAGGTCGCCGGAGCGGTACAGGCGCGAGCCGGGTGCGCCGTAGGGGTTGGGGACGAAGCGCTCGGCGGTCAGGTCCGGGCGGCCCAGGTAGCCGCGGGCCAGGCCCGGGCCGCTGACGTGGATCTCGCCGACCACTCCGACCGGCACCAACTCGCCCGCCGCGTCCAGCAGGTGGATGCCGAGGTCGGGCATCGGGGTGCCGATCGGGCTGACCGTGGGGTTGGCCAGGTCCGCGTCGGTGATCCGGTGGTAGGTGACGTGCACGGTGGTCTCGGTGATCCCGTACATGTTGACCAGGGCCAGGTGCTCCAGTCCGGCCCAGACCCCGAGGTCGCCGATCTCCAGCTTCTCGCCGCCGAACACCACGGCGCGCACGGCCAG
>NZ_PYBW01000242.1 GCF_003205575.1 Streptomyces tateyamensis | reverse complement strand
GGAGGTGGGGGGGGGGGGGGGGGGGGGGGGGGGGGGGGGGGGCGGGGGGGGGGCGGCCGGGGGGGTTCGGGGGGGGGGGGGGGGGGGGGGGGAGGGTGGGGGAGGGGGGTGGCGGGGCGGGGGGGGCGGGGGGGGGGGGGGGGGGGGGGGGGGGGGGGGGGGGGGAGGGGGGCGCCGGGGGGGGGGGGGGGGGGGGGGGGGGGAAGGGGGGGGGGGGGGGAAGAGGGGGGCCTCGGCGGGGGCTTCATTGGGAACAAGGGGGGGGGGGCGGGGGGGTGGAACGGCAAAAACCCGGGGGGGGGGTGGGACAGGGGGGAGGGGGGGGAAGGGGGGGGGGGGGTGGGGGGGGCCGGGGCGATCACGCGCGGCGGGGGGGGTGGGGGGGAGGGGCCGGGGGGGGGGCGGGGCGGGGGGGGGGGGGGGGGGGGGGGGGGGGGGGGGGGGGGGGCGGGGGGGGGCGGGGGGCGCGCGGGGGCGGGCGGGCCGCCCCGCCCCGCGCCACAGCCAGCCCGGGGGCGGCGCTGGGGGTGTGCGCGGGGGCGGGGCCGGCGGCGGGTGGGGCGGGGGGGGGGGGCG
>NZ_PYBW01000241.1 GCF_003205575.1 Streptomyces tateyamensis | reverse complement strand
AACGACCCGCCGCTTTGTGCAGCGCCTGTCCGTTGACGTTGCCGTCAGCTACTGCCGTCAAGACGCAGTGAAGCCCCGCCGGAGCACTCCGGCGGGGCTTCATCATGCAAATCCCGAAATTCCTACCGTGGCCGCAATGCGTTCGCGGCGAGGAAATCTAGGAATCCCATTCCTTCGCTAGTCAGCGATCCATCCTCGTGATCCAGGAAGAAGACCCCGTCAATTGCCTCGTCGCCATCCCGGGAAAATCCCCACAGGTCGCCAGTTCCTACTGGAGCGAATGCATAGAAGTTCGCCGGACACCATGACTGGGAGTTCACAGCGACGACATCGTCACGCTGAGGCGAGTCGGAGCGCGCCGGAAAGATGTCCATGAATCCGAACGCCCCTCCTCCAATTTCCGACATGAACCTCAAGTAGTCGGCGGGGAGTGAGATCGAAAGCTCCCTCCGAACATGGTCCAAGTCCTCTTCTGTCGCACGCATCGGCTCAAATCCTGCAAGCCACCATGGGTGCAACCTGCGAGTCTCGTCGATCAGTGCCACAAAGTCAGCGAAGTCCATCTATGTCGCCCCTTATTCATCCGCAGTGGGCCAATTGTCAAACCACGCCTCCGGCCCGTAGGCGCTGCCCCATCCTTGCTCCATGGATCGATACCACCAGTGAAGCTGAGTATCTTCCTTTCTCATCTCCTTGGTGACACCCTGGTTGAACTTATTTCGATGGATGTCGGCGTTAAGGTGGAAGTCCTGATCCAACTCATGAATCGGGGATCCGGCTTCTTGATCGGCGTGGTGGATCTGCAGGCGATCACCGAGACTTTCCGGACGCAGCCCGCGCGTTCCACGACCGATATCGTTCTTTACCCATGGTCCTGCAACCCGCACCGGCGGGTCAGCTGGCCCATAACCCGAACCTTCCGCACCGTCGTAACCCCCCGGCCTGGCGCAGACATTATGGACGAGCACCGGTGTCGTGCCTGCCAGCACATAGTACGTGTGG
>NZ_PYBW01000240.1 GCF_003205575.1 Streptomyces tateyamensis | reverse complement strand
TATGTCAGGGGTGGGTGCGGTTGACAGTTTCATAGTGTTTCGGTGGTCATAGCGTGAGGGAAACGCCCGGTTACATTCCGAACCCGGAAGCTAAGCCTTACAGCGCCGATGGTACTGCAGGGGGGACCCTGTGGGAGAGTAGGACGCCGCCGAACAACCTTTCAGAAGAAGCCCCCAGCCTTTATGGCTGGGGGCTTCTTCGCGTTTCTGGCCGTATTGCCGGGCTCCCGCCGGGGCCGGGTCACTGCCCCGGCGGTTCGCTCGCGCTGGCGATCACCGCGAAGACAGCGCCCTGCGGGTCGGTGAGCTGGACGAAGCGGCCGACATCGGGGGCGTCCACCGGGTCGCCGCGCCGGCCACCGCCGAGCTGCTCGGCGCGGGCCACGGCGGCGTCCACGTCGGCGACCTCGAAGTAGGGCAGCCAGAACGGGGTGGCGCCGGCCGCCCTGTCCTCGTCCACCAGGGTGACGATGCCGCCCTGGCTGGCATCGGTGCCGCCGTCGGTGGGGGTGACCACGGTGTAGGTGAAGTCGCCGAACGGCACGTCCTGTTCGATCCAGTTGAAGACGCTGCGGTAGAACGGCTTGGCAGCTTCCGGGTCGGTGGTGTGCAGCTCGGTCCAGCAGAGCGTGCCGACCTCGGTGACCGCGTCCAGGCCGGTCGTGCTGCCGGGTTGCCAGACCGCGAAACGCGCGCCGCCCGGGTCGGTGAAGCCCGCCATCCGGCCCTCGCCGAAGACGTCGTAGGGCCCGAACCGGAGCGCGCCGCCGGCCTCGGCGACCAGTTGCGCGGTCCGGTCGGTGTCGTCGGTGCAGAAGTAGACCGTCCAGGCGGAGGAGGCGCCCTCCTCGGTCAGCGGGCCGAGGGCGGCGACCGTGCGCCCGTCCCGGCGGAAGAAGCCGTAGCCGCCGGAGCCGGGGCCGGCCGAGGCGTACGTCCAGTCGAGCAGGCCGCCGTAGAAGGCCTGGGCGGCGTCGGGGTCGGGGCTGCCGAGGTCGATCCAGTTCGGGGCGCCAGGGGGGAAGTCGGTGGTCAGCATGGTGGTATCCGCCTCCGTCGAACGAGGGTCCACTTGTCATCGTCAGCCCTGGGCGGTGCAGAGACAATCGCGGTCCTGGGTGTCGGCACGGAGAGGTACGGTTCATCACGCGAGGCGAGCCGTCGAGGGGGTCCCGGATGAGCGGGCAGCAGGTCCAGCAGGCCGGTCGGCAGGCCGGGCAGCCGGCGGTGCCGCACCAGCTGGCCCAGCTGGAGGGGGTGCTGGAGCGGATCACCTACGCGAACGAGGAGACCGGGTACACCGTCGCCCGCATCGACACGGGGCGCGGCGCGAGTGACCTGCTGACCGTGGTCGGCGCGCTGCTCGGGGCCCAGGTGGGTGAGTCGCTGCGGCTGCACGGGCGGTGGGGCTCGCACCCGCAGTACGGCCGCCAGTTCACCGTGGAGAACTACACCACCGTGCTGCCGGCCACCGTGCAGGGCATCCGGCGCTACCTGGGCTCGGGGCTGATCAAGGGGATCGGGCCGCGGTTCGCTGAGCGGATCACCGAGCACTTCGGGATCGACACGCTGGACGTGATCGAGCGGGAGCCGGCCCGGCTGGTCGAGGTGCCGGGGCTGGGGCCGAAGCGGACCAAGATGATCGCCGCCGCCTGGGAGGAGCAGAAGGCGATCAAGGAGGTGATGGTCTTCCTGCAGGGGGTCGGGGTCTCCACCTCGCTGGCCGTGCGGATCTACAAGAAGTACCAGGACGCCTCCATCGGCGTGGTGAAGAACGAGCCGTACCGGCTGGCCTCGGACGTCTGGGGGATCGGCTTCCTGACGGCGGACAAGATCGCCCAGGCGGTGGGGATCCCGCACGACAGCCCGCAGCGGGTGATGGCGGGCCTGCAGTACGCGCTCTCGCAGAGCAGCGACC
Source organism: Streptomyces tateyamensis (assembly GCF_003205575.1). Taxonomy (GTDB): domain Bacteria; phylum Actinomycetota; class Actinomycetes; order Streptomycetales; family Streptomycetaceae; genus Kitasatospora; species Kitasatospora tateyamensis. Next base: position 3,060 of record NZ_PYBW01000240.1, on the reverse strand, counting down.
AGGGCCACTGCTACCTGCCCGAGGAGAGGCTGATCGCGGACGGGGTGAAGCTGCTCCAGGTGGACGTGGGCCTGGTGATCGAGAGCCTGGCGGCGCTGGTGGCCGAGGAGGGCGTGGTGCGCGAGCTGCTGCCCAGCGCGGACGGGCCGGGCGGCGAGCCGGTCTCGGCGGTCTACCTGGTGCCGTTCCACCGCGCCGAGGTGTCGCTGGCCAACCAGCTGCGCCGGCTGCTGTACGCGGAGGGCGACCGGATGCCGGGCTTCGCCGAGGTCGACTGGACCAAGGCGCTGCGCTGGCTGGCCGAGCGGACCGGTGCCGAGCTGGCACCCGAGCAGGAGCAGTCCGTCAAGCTCGCGCTGACCGAGAAGGTCGCGGTGCTGACGGGTGGTCCGGGGTGCGGCAAGTCGTTCACCGTGAAGTCGATCGTCACCCTGGCGCTGGCCAAGCGGGCCAAGGTGCTGCTGGCCGCGCCGACGGGGCGGGCGGCCAAGCGGCTGGCCGAGCTGACGGGCCACCAGGCGGCGACCGTGCACCGGCTGCTGGAGCTGCGCCCGGGGGGTGACGCGGCCTACGACCGGGACCGCCCGCTGGACGCCGACCTGGTGGTGGTGGACGAGGCCTCGATGCTGGACCTGATCCTGGCCAACAAGCTGGTCAAGGCGGTGGCGCCGGGTGCCCACCTGCTCTTCGTCGGGGACGTGGACCAGCTGCCCTCGGTGGGCGCCGGCGAGGTGCTGCGCGACCTGCTGGCGGACCGCAGCCCGATCCCCTCGGTCCGGCTGACCAGGATCTTCCGGCAGGCCCAGCAGTCCGGAGTGGTGGTCAACGCGCACCGGATCAACGAGGGGCAGCCGCCGCTGACGGAGGGCCTGGCTGACTTCTTCCTGTTCGTGGAGGACGACACCGAGCGGGCGGCCGGCCTGGTGGTGGACGTGGTGGCGCGCCGGATCCCGCAGAAGTTCCGGCTGGACCCGCGGCGCGACGTGCAGGTGCTGGCCCCGATGCACCGCGGCCCGGCCGGCGCCGGCAACCTCAACACGCTGCTCCAGGCGGCGGTGACCCCGGGCCGCGAGGGGCTGGCCGAGAAGCGGTTCGGCGGGCGCACCTTCCGGGTCGGCGACAAGGTCACCCAGATCCGCAACAACTACGACAAGGGCCGCAACGGGGTCTTCAACGGCACGGTGGGCGTGGTCACCGCGCTCAACCCGGACGACCAGACGCTGACCGTGCTCACCGACGAGGACGAGGAGGTGGGCTACGACTTCGACGAACTCGACGAGTTGCAGCACGCCTACGCGGTCACCATCCACCGCTCGCAGGGCAGCGAGTACCCCGCGGTGGTGATTCCGGTCACCACCTCGGCCTGGACCATGCTGCAGCGCAATCTGCTCTACACGGCGGTGACCCGGGCGAAGAAGCTGGTGGTGCTGGTCGGCTCCCGCAAGGCGATCGGGCAGGCGGTGCGCACGGTGAGCGCGGGTCGTCGGCACTCGGCTCTCGATCACCGGCTCGGCGGGGGTATCTTGACGTGAAGAAATTGATGCACCAGCCTAGTCTTGCCGTGATCTTGTCCGGTTCGCACCGGATGGGGCAGCGGCTTTTGTAGGGGAAGGCTCTTTTGGGCCACCCCGGGTACGCGACCGTCCTTCGCATGGGGGAGGGTGGGACGAGTCAGGGCCCGGAAGAGGATTTTCATTTCGTCGGTGAGGAAGACGTGAGCGACAACTCGGTAGTACTGCGGTACCAGGACGGCGAGTACGAGTACCCCGTCGTCGAGAGCACTGCGGGCAACGCCGGCTTCGACATCTCGAAGCTGCTCCCGCAGACCGGCCTGGTCACCCTGGACAACGGCTTCGGCAACACGGCTGCCTACAAGTCCGCGATCACCTTCGTCGATGGTGACAACGGCATCCTCCGCTACCGCGGTTTCCCGATCGAGCAGCTGGCCGAGCAGGGCAGCTTCATCGAGACCGCCTACCTCCTGATCAACGGTGAGCTCCCCACCGCCGACCAGTTGGCGGGGTTCAACAGCGAGATCACCCAGCACACCCTGCTGCACGAGGACGTCAAGCGCTTCTACCAGGGCTTCCCCCGCGACGCCCACCCGATGGCGATGCTCTCCTCGGTGGTCGGCGCGCTGTCCACCTTCTACCAGGACAGCCACAACCCGTTCGACGCCGACCAGCGCCACCTGTCCACGGTGCGCCTGCTGGCCAAGCTGCCGACCATCGCGGCCTACGCCTACAAGAAGGCGATGGGCCAGCCGTTCGTCTACCCGCGCAACGACCTGAGCTACGTCGAGAACTTCCTCCGGATGACCTTCGCGGTCCCCGCCGAGGACTACGAGCTCAACCCGGTCGTGGTGAACGCGCTGGACAAGCTGCTGATCCTGCACGCGGACCACGAGCAGAACTGCTCCACCTCCACCGTGCGCCTGGTCGGCTCCAGCCACGCCAACCAGTTCGCCTCGATCTCGGCCGGCATCTCGGCGCTGTGGGGCCCGCTGCACGGCGGCGCCAACCAGGCCGTGCTGGAGATGCTGGAGCAGATCCAGAAGGACGGCGGCGACGTCGACGCCTTCATCCGCAAGGTGAAGAACCGCGAGGACGGCGTCAAGCTGATGGGCTTCGGCCACCGTGTGTACAAGGCCTTCGACCCGCGCGCCGCGCTGGTCAAGGGCCTGGCGCACGAGGTGCTGGGCCAGCTCGGCCAGTCGGACGAACTGCTGGAGATCGCGCTCAAGCTGGAGGAGCACGCGCTCAGCGACGACTTCTTCGTCTCCCGCAAGCTGTACCCGAACGTCGACTTCTACACCGGTCTGATCTACCGCGCGATGGGCTTCCCGACCAGCATGTTCACCGTGCTGTTCGCGCTGGGCCGGCTGCCGGGCTGGATCGCCCACTGGCACGAGATGATCAACGACCCGACCAGCCGGATCGGCCGTCCGCGCCAGATCTACACCGGCACCGCGATCCGCGACTACGTGGCGCTCGACAAGCGCTGACCCGTCCGGCCGCAAACGGCAGGGCCCCGCCGACTCCGAGGAGTCGGCGGGGCCCT
>NZ_PYBW01000239.1 GCF_003205575.1 Streptomyces tateyamensis | reverse complement strand
CGGACCTCGTGAATGCTTACGTGCAGGTAGCCGCGCTGCTCCTCCAGCCAATCCGCTCGGTTGGCGCTGGGCAGGAGCCCCGAGGCCAGTCGCAGGACCGTCCCGGGCCAGGGCTTCACCGCCGCGGGCAGCGGACTGTGCGGGGGCGGCTCTTCGATCCCGAACCCGGCCCGCATCGCGTCCATTCACCGTCAGGTGACGTCACTTCTGGGGTTCTGGCTCAACTTCCGTGGCCTCTGCACAGCGAGTGACGATCGGGCGGTGCGCTGGGCGTCGCCAAGTTGCCCGAAATCCGCTTGCGATCGGGCTGCAGTAGTCGACAGTGCGGGACTGTGGACGATCTGGTGCCCCGGTTGGAGGGGCTGCTGTTTCCGTCGATCGCGGGTGTCGCGGTGCTGTCGGTCGACGTGAACATCGAGTCGGTGAACGTGGAGGTCAAGTCCTCGGCACCGGGGCATAGTTGCCCGGGCTGCGGCAGTTGGCCGACCCGAGTCCACAGCTCCTACCTGCGGTTTCCTGTCGACAGGCCGGTCGGAGGACGAAGGGTTCGACTGCGCCTGCGGGTACGGCGCTTCGTGTGCGTGAACTCGTCGTGCGGGCGGCGCACATTCGTTGAACAGATCGTCGGGCTCACCCGGCGCCACGGTCGCTGGACGGAGCGGTTGCGGTCGACGCTCGCCTCGGTCGGTCTGGCGCTGGCCGGGCGGGCTGGTGCCCGGCTGGCCGAGGTGTTCGGGGTGTCCGTGAGCCGGAGCACGGTGCTGCGGCTGGTGGAGGAACTTCCCGATCCAGAGCCGCCGGCCCCGCGGGTGGTGGGTGTCGACGAGTACGCGACACGCAAAGGTCGCACCTACGGCACGGTGCTGGTCGACGCCGAGACCCGCCGGCCGGTGGACCTGCTGCCCGACCGGGAGGCATCCAGCCTGGCGGCCTGGCTGGCCGAGCGACCGGGCGTTGAAGTCGTTTGCCGCGACCGTGCTCCGTTCTTCGCCGAGGGCGCCACCGTTGGAGCGCCGCAGGCCGTGCAGGTCGCGGACCGCTGGCACCTGTGGCACAACCTCAGCGAGGCCGCTGAGCGAAGCGTCGCCCAGCACCGCCGCTGCCTTCAGGCCCTGACCCCCGAGACACCCGAGCCCGAGGCGGTCACCACCTTGGTCGAGGAGACGGCCAGCTCACCATGGCCGACCGGCCACCGCTTTGCCGACCGCGTCAGGACCCGGCACGCTACCGTCCACGCGCTCCTGGAGGCCGGCCACAGCAGGCGCTCGATCCAACGCCAGCTGGGCATGACCTACGGAACGGTCAAGCGTCTCGCCGACGCCACGCGCCCGGAAGAGCTCTTCACCGGCCAATGGCAGAACCGACCCTCCAAGCTCGACGAGTACAAGCCGTATCTGGACAACCGCTGGAACGAGGGCTGCACCAACGCCTGGAAGCTGTGGGAGGAGATCGTGCCGCTCGGCTACCTGGGCAGCTACCAGACGGTCCGCGCCTACATCTACCAGAAGCGCACGTCACCACGACCCGTCACCGCGAGACCACCCGCGCCCCGGACGGTGGCCGGCTGGATCCTCCGCCGACCCGAATCCCTGCCCGAGCACGACCAACTCCACCTCAAGACCGTCTTGGCCAACTGCCCCGAACTGGACGCCCTGACCCGGCACGTCCGCTCCTTCGCAGCCATGCTCACCGAGCGCCACGGTGAGCGCCTGCCGGAGTGGCTCGACGCCGTCCGCCAGGATGACCTGCCCAGCCTCCACACTCTCGCCGCCGGGATCGACCGCGACCGCGACGCCGTCATCGCCGGCCTCACCCTCCCCTGGAACTCCGGTGTCGTTGAAGGGCATGTCAACCGGATCAAGATGCTCAAGCGCCAGATGTTCGGCCGCGCAGGCTTCCGACTGCTCCGCAAGCGGGTACTCATGACTCCGTGACATCGCCGCCGGTAGTTGATGTCATGCTGCCTCCGACACAGATCAGCACTACCAGGAGTCGATGATGGGAACGTGGGGAACCGGACCATTCGACAGTGATCTCGCCGGTGACTTCGTCGATGGACTCAACGGGCTCCCATCGCAAGAGATCGCCGCAGTGCTGGGAAGCGCGCTCCAGCGGGTCGTCAGCGCCGGCGACCATGTCGATGGCGGAGACGGACAGGAAGCCGTGGCCGCGGCAGCGCTGGTTGCCGCCCAACTGCCTGACAGCGGGATCCTCATTGACCCGGACGACGGGCGGAAGGACCCGCTGCCTCCGCTGCCGTCCTCGTTGCACTCACTGGCCCGCAGCGCACTTCAGCGGGTCCTCGGCGATGGCTCCGAACTCGCACAGGGCTGGACGGACAACAGCGACGCCAGCGAATGGCGCCGTGAAGTGCAGATGATTCTCGACGCGCTCAACCACTGACGGTCACTCACCGTATCTGCATCACGGAAATCGAGCCAGAACCACTTCACGTGAACGAAGCCAGGACCTCCTACGTCGACCAGGGCACCGGCTGCTGGCGGCTCTACTGGACCTACGAGCACCCCGACGGCGACGACCAGGCGCTGGTCACTGTGCTGCAGATCGGTCCCCACCGTTAGCCGAGCTGCGGCCGCCACCCGTTGCCGGAGCCGGGCGGCAGCGCCTGGTCCCCTCAACTCGCGGCTGCGTCGGTGGGCATGGTCGGTCAGCGACGGCGGCCAGGGCCGGTCACTGGTGGAGGGTTGCACCCGTAGGGGGACAGGAGGGTGACGGGCCGTTGGGTTCGAAGGGGACCGGGAGGGGGACCATTGGTTGCTCGCCACCTCTGGGTGATGCAGGCGTTTGGCCTGGTCAGTGACCCTGTTGCCCATTCGT
>NZ_PYBW01000238.1 GCF_003205575.1 Streptomyces tateyamensis | reverse complement strand
ACGAATGGGCAACAGGGTCGTCAGTGTGGGTGGGCAGGCCGTCAGGTGCTGCCGACACCTCTCTGGACGCTGTAGCCGTGCAGAGGTACAGCACCATCCGGCGGCGGCCAGGCCAGCCTGGCCTACTCGCGTTGTCCGATCCGGTTCGTGGCTCCCGTCCGCCCGCTGCGCGGGCTTGTGCTGCCATGCCCGCCCGCACTGGCGCTGCGGCGGCGTACCGTGGCCTGGACACCACTGTGGAGGACCTGATGAGCACTCAGCCCGAGTACGCGCCCGTCCCACCACCGGCGCCGGCCCCGGCGGCCGCCGCGCGGCTGCTCGCCCGGATCCGCGCGGACCACCGCGCCGACCGGTGGCAGCCCGCCTTCGAGCGGGACTGGGCCAAGGCGCTGGAGGACTCCCGGCAGACCTACGACCTGACCCCGCTGCACGAGGTCGTGCGCACCTGGCAGGCCCGCCTCGACACCACCGCGGGCGTGGATGCCTTCGCCGCCGGCGGCCTGGACGACGAAGACGGGATGGACCTGGACCAGGTGCTCGGAGCCCGCCGGTGACCACCGGCCCGACCGGATGGCCGGCCCGACTCTCCCCCAAGGCCGCCAAGATCATGACCGGCCTGCCCGCCCACGCCCAGGGGACCGTACGCGACGTCCTCGACATCGCCTCCCGCACCCCGTGGGGCTGGCCGGCCTGGGACCCCACCGACCCCGACGGCGAAGACCTGCGCACCGCCGCCGTCGGCCCACTCACCGTCGTCTACTGGATCAACCGCGGGTCGCAGCGGCTGTACGTCATCGACATCGTCTGGCTCGGCTGACCGCCGACCAGTACTGTTCCCCGACGGCCGCGGCCAGCCCTCATCCTTCAGTGCATACGCACTCAACCCCGTGTTCTCCGCCCCTGTGTGGTGTGAGGTCCGCAGGTGGCTGCATGTCGCAGAGGACCAGCATGAGTGCGGTGGCGGGCCGTCGAAGGAACTGGTGGCCGAGCTGCGCGGCCTGGCCGCCCAGCTCCTGGCCGGTCCGCTGGCCTGAGGGCCGGGGCCCAGGGCCTGTTGCGTAAGTGGATCTTGATTTGTGATGATCACGGTGTGGCGCGAGGGGATCTGACGGACCGGCAGTGGGCTCGGCTGGAGCCGTTGCTGCCGGTGGGGAAGAAGGCGGGCCGGCCGCGGACGTGGACGCGCCGGCAGTTGATCGACGGGATACGGTGGCGGACCCGCGCGGGAACGCCGTGGCGGGACCTCCCCGAGCGTTACGGTCCGTGGGACCGGGTCCATGACCTGTTCCGGCGGTGGCAGCGCGACGGCAGCTGGAAGCGGATCCTGGAACAACTGCAGGTCCAGGCCGACGCGCAGGGCCTGATCACCTGGGACGTGAGCGTGGACTCGACCGTTTGCCGTGCCCACCAGCACGCCGCCGGCGCGCGTAAAAAAGGGATGTGCAGCGCGACCCGCCCGGCGGTATCGACACCGAGCCCGACGATCACGGCCTCGGACGCTCCCGCGGCGGGCTGACCACGAAGATCCACCTTGCCACCGAGCAGGGACAGAAGCCGCTGTCGCTGCTGATCACCGCAGGGCACCGGCACGACAGCCCGCAGTTCCAGCCCGTCCTCGAACGCATCCGCGTCCCTCGAACCGGGCCCGGACGGCCTCGCACCACACCGGACAAGGTCCGCGCCGACAAAGCCTACGGCTCGCGCGCGAACCGCTCCTACCTGCGCAGGCGACAGGATCGGGTGCACCATCCCGGAGAAGGCCGACCAACTCCGCAACCGCAAGAAGCTCGGCTCCCGAGGCGGCCGGCCACCGGCCTTCGACAAGGACGATTACAAGGAGCGCCACGCTGTGGAGTGCGGAATCAACCGCCTGAAACGCCGCAGGGCGGTGGCCACGAGATACGGCAAGTTGGCCGTGCGCTACGAGGCCACCGTGCTGGTCGCAGCCATCAACGAGTGGCTCTGACCAGCACTTTCGCAACAGGCCCTAGGACCCGCCCGGCCAACTCCCGCTTAAGCGGCAGCAAAGCGCGGTCCAACTCTCCGCCGGACAATGCATTGTGCCAGCTCTCGCCGCGTCTACACACCCGTCGTTCGGCGGGGGATCCCCGCCGACCTCGATTCGTCAGCCGCG
>NZ_PYBW01000237.1:1302-1919 GCF_003205575.1 Streptomyces tateyamensis | reverse complement strand
CGCGGGGGCGGTGGCCGGGGCGGTGCCGCCGGGCTCGGTCGGGGTGGCGCCCACGGTGGACATCCGCACCCCGGAGGCGGCGCGCTGCTGAGCGCTGATCAGCCAGGTGGTGGCGATGCTGATGCCGACCACGGTGGACATCGCCATGGCGGCACCCGAGACCTTGATCGCAGGCAGCCGCAGCTGGCCGCCGACCGGCTTGGGGCGGCCGTGCCGACCGTGCGGCAGGGGTGCCGGCTCCAGCCGCTCCGCGGCGCGCGAGGCGGCCGCTGGGGTGCTCTCCCGCTGTGTCACCGGACTCCTCCTCCCCAGCCGACCTCCCCGGCCGGCTGTCGCTGCCCCGCTGACTGCTGCCCCGCTGAGTGTGGATCACCTGGCTGACGCGCCGTCGGCCCCCGGGCGGACCCGGTGCCGCGGGCGGACCGGGTGGACCGAGCGGACCTGACGGGCCGGCGTCCGACCGAACGCCCAAACTGGACGCTGACCTTCCGCTTGGCCCCTGCCCCCGTACGGACCACCTGTACCGGCAGAGTGACGAGAGTACCAGCGCGGCGGCACTGCGTGACCGGCGCGGTGCGCTCCGGTTGGCCGCCCCCGCTCGCCGGCCCCGTGCCGGA
>NZ_PYBW01000237.1:0-1232 GCF_003205575.1 Streptomyces tateyamensis | reverse complement strand
GTCCTGGCCGCGCGGGCGGTCACGCGGCCCGAACGGAGTCCGCTGCAACCCCCTGCAACCTTTGCGGGGGGCGGGGGCGGCGGAGCAGGCTGGCCCGGTCCCGTCTCGCCCCGGAGTAACAGCCATGCCGCGCGATCCACTGTCCGCCAGTGGCGGAGCCCCTTACCAGACCGGAGCAGGCGCCCGGTCGCCGCTGCCGTTTCGACCGGCCCTGCCCGTCGAAGAGGTCCTGACCCTGCGCATCGCCCTGGGCCGGGACCGGGTCGGCACTGTCCCCACCCGGTTCCGCTACGAGCCGCAGCGCCCGTACGAGGTGCTGGTCACCTTCCACCTGGGCCGGCCGGACGAGGTGGACTGGGTGTTCTCCCGCGACCTGCTCCGGGACGGCCTGCGCGGGCTGACCGGCCAGGGCGACGTGCGGCTGTGGCCGGCCCACTGCCCCTGCCACGGCGCCACCCTGCACCTGGCGTTGGAGTCCCCGTACGGCAGCGCGCTGCTGGAGGCCTCGGCGGCCCGGGTCCGCGACTGGCTGGAGCGCACCTACCAGGAGGTCCCGGAGGGCACCGAGCCGGACTGCGGGCCCACCGACGCGCAACTGGTCGACCTGCTGCTGGGCGGCGACTGAGCCGCGCGCACCCAGGGGCGACCGAGCAGCCGGGGAACCGGCAGCGTCTGACCAGGCGTCAGGCGCGGGCGGTGGCCGCGCGGGGGCTGGGCACCCGGTGCTCGCCCGGCGCCGGTGCCGTGGTGCGGCACCCCGGCAGCAGCAGCGTGTCGGTGTCCAGCAGGGCGCGCAGCCGCCGGATCCCGGGGGCCGAGGAGCTGGGCAGCAGCTGGTAGGGGTCCACCGGGCGGACCACCTCGACCTGCACCGACTCGGCGAACCGGTACGGGCGGTGCTCCAGCAGCCCGCCCAGGTAGCGGCGCAGCCGGGACAGCTCGGCCCGTACCGTGACCGTCCTGCCCGGGTCGCCGAACAGCGCCTCGGCCAACTGGGCTGCCGTCCGTCCGGCCTGGTGGGTGGCCAGCAGCAGGAGCAGCTCCGCGTGGCGCGGGCTGAGCTGGTGCGACCAGTCGCCGGCGCCGCCGCGCACCGAGACCTCCGGGTGGTCGGACCTGCTGAGGTCGAGCACCAGCCGGGCGTCGGCGGTCTGTTCGCCGACCGCCCCGGCCGAGCCGGTCAGCGGGCGGACCAGCCAGCCGTCGGCCAGCGGCTCGACCGCGCACTCGCC
>NZ_PYBW01000024.1 GCF_003205575.1 Streptomyces tateyamensis | reverse complement strand
ACCCGCCTGGTAGCGAGGGGTCCGCACCGCGTACATGCACGGTGCGGGCCCCTCGGCCTTGCGCTTCGACGCATACCCCTGGCCGTTCAGGCCCATGGCTCCGCCACCGGCGGCCATTCCCACGCGAGACGCACAGCGCCGCGTCCGGATCGCCGCCCTGCCGTGACTTCACGGTTCGAGGTTCTTCGCTCCCGCCTCACGCGGTGAGCGCCGACCGTAGGTGAGCCGCACGGTTCTACCGTCCACGCTCCACCCGTCACGTTTTCGGCCCGACCGGCCCGTCCGGCCGTCCGGCCCGTCATACTTCCGGCCCGTTTCCTTGCAGGCTTCGCCGGCGCCCCGCGCCGCAGAGCCTTCCTCGTGACGTGCCGCCCCGAGGAAGGTTTTCCGCATGAACCGATCCAGTCGCTCCTCCTACCAGAACGCCAACTCCCGCTCCAGCGGCAGGGCTTACGGCTCCCGCTCCGGTGGAGGCGCCGGCTCCCGCTCCGGTGGCAGCTCGTTCTACGGCGACCGGCCGGCCAGCGGCCGGTCCTCCGCCGGCCGGGGTGGTCGTCAGAGCTCGGCCCCGCAGGGCGAGTTCGCGATGCCGGTGAGCACCACCCCGGCGCTGCCGGCCGTCGAGGCGTTCGACGAGCTCGACATGCCGAACGCGCTGCTGGCGGTACTGACCCGCCAGGGCGTCACCACGCCGTTCCCGATCCAGGCCGCCACGCTGCCGAACTCGCTGGCCGGCCGCGACGTCCTCGGACGAGGCCGCACCGGCTCCGGCAAGACCATCGCGTTCGGACTCGCCGTGCTGGCCCGCACCGCCGGACAGCGCGCCGAGCCGCGCCGCCCGCTGGCCCTGGTGCTGGTCCCCACCCGCGAGCTCGCGCAGCAGGTCACCGACGCGCTCACCCCCTACGCCCACGCGGTGCGCCTGCGGATGGCGACCGTGGTGGGCGGGATGTCGATCGGACGGCAGGCCCAGGCGCTGAACCGCGGCGCGGAGGTCGTGGTGGCCACCCCCGGCCGGCTCAAGGACCTGATCCAGCGCGGCGACTGCCAGCTGGACGGGGTCGGCATCACGGTGCTGGACGAGGCCGACCAGATGGCCGACATGGGCTTCCTGCCGCAGGTCACCGAGCTCCTCGACCAGGTCGCCGAAGGCTGCCAGACGATGTTGTTCTCCGCGACCCTGGACCGCAACGTCGACCGCCTGGTGCGGCGCTTCCTCAAGGACCCGGTCACCCACTCGGTGGACCCGTCCGCAGGAGCGGTCAGCACCATGGAGCACCACGTGCTGCACGTGCAGAGCTTCGACAAGAACGCCACGATCGCCCACATCGCCTCCCGCGAGGGCGGGGTGATCATGTTCATCGACACCAAGCACGGCGCGGACCGCCTGGTGCAGGACCTGCTCGCGAACGGGGTGAAGGCCGCGGCGCTGCACGGCGGCAAGTCCCAGCCCCAGCGCACCCGCACCCTGGAGCAGTTCCGCACCGGCCAGGTCACGGCCCTGATCGCGACCAACGTCGCCGCACGCGGCATCCATGTCGACGGGCTCGACCTGGTCGTCAACCTGGACCCGCCGAACGACCACAAGGACTACCTCCACCGGGGCGGGCGGACCGCCCGGGCCGGGGAGTCCGGCACCGTGGTCACGCTGGTGCTGCCCAACCAGCGCCGCGAGATGTCCCGCATGATGGCCACGGCCGCCATCACCCCCACCACCACCCAGGTCAACGCCGGCGACGAGGAGCTGGCCCGGATCACCGGCGCCCGCACGCCCACCGGCATCCCCACCGTGATCGCCGACCCCGTGGTCGAACGGCCCCGCCGCAGCCAGTCCGCGAGCCGCGGCCGCCGAGGCCGCCCCACCGGCGACAGCCGGGCGGCCGCCGGTCGCGAGAGCCAGGCGTCCGGTCGGGAGAGCCAGGGGTCCGCCGGGCGCCGCCGGGCGCCCCGGCGCGTCGCCCTCGCCGCGTAGCACCCGCGCGGTCCGGTCCGCACTGCGGACCGGGCCGCGCGCCACTCCGGCGGACTCCGTCGGCCGACCCACCCAGTGCCCCGATCACCGCCGGCCCCGGCGGGACAGACACCAAGGAGTCCGCCCATGACCGTCACCCTCCAACACCCCTCGAGTACCGCCACCGCCACCGTCGGCGACCTGATGAAGCGCCCGGAGCTGCAGATCAGCGACGACGTCATGGTCGACACGGCGATGGACATCATGCACAGCTCCGGCGCGGACCACCTGCTGGTCCGCGACGAGGAGGGCCGCTGCGCGGGACTGCTGACCCGCCTGCACCTGGCGCCGTTCCAGGCCCGGTCCTGGTACACCGAGCGCACCCCGGTACGCGACATCGTCCACGACCGCGCCCCGTTCGCCACCACCGACATGGCCGCCGCCAGTGCGGCAGCCACCATGCACTCCCGCGGCCTGGACACGTGGCCGGTGGTGGACCACGACGGCCACGTCATCGGCCTGCTCACCTTCTGACTCCGAGGACGCGAACCCGCGGCGCCCCCGCCGGGCCCAGCCGGCAGATCGGTGCGCGCCGACCCGTGACCTTTCGTCAGTCCGCCCGTACCGCCCGGTCGGCGGCGGGCAGCGGGCGGCGGCCGGTGATGGTCAGCAGGACGTCCTTGGCCGGCAGCGCGACGACGCGCTCGCCCGTGCCGAACTCCGCGTCGGCGTCGGTCGCGCGCAGCGTGAGGCCGGTGAGGTCGACGCCGAAGAAGGCCAGCCCGCGCCCGTCGGAGTGGGCGAGGACGGTGGCGATGCGGTCGGCAGGGGCCGGCGGCAGGCCGAGCGCTTCGGTGATGTCGAGGCCGTGGATCACGTCATGGCTGAGCGCCCCGGCCTGACCGCCGCCCGGGGGCTGCCAGGGGTGGCGGACGTTGTCGCGCAGGGCGGCCAGCAGCTCGGCCCCGGTCATCCGCGCACCGTCGCGGCGGGCGGCGGTGTCGCAGTAGCGGTTGACGGAGAAGCGGGCCAAGGCCAGTCCGGTCACCCACCGCAGCGGACCCGACCGGAACGGGAGGGTGATGTGCGCGACGACCTCGCGCACGCGCCAGCCCTCGCACAGGGACGGTGCGTCCCACTGCGCGGGGGTGAGCTCGCTGAGCAGCGTGGCGAGGCGCTCACGCTCGGCGTAGGTCTGGGCTTGCAGGTCGGTCTGCTGGATGGCCATGGTCGTGCCGTCCCTTTCGGTAGCAGGAGTGGTGTCACTCCTGCTACGACGGGGAGACCCGGAATTCATCGGCCGCAGCGGAATTGGTTCGCAGCTGTGGTTCACAGCCGCGGTGGCAGCCCGAACTCCGCGAACCGGTCGCCCCAGCCCAGGTAGGTGACGATCTCGGCGACCCGATCACCGCGCAGCTCCAGCAGCAGCAGCGCGAAGGGCCGCAGCACGCCGTCCGCGTCCGGCCGGTACTGGCCGAGGGTCAGGCAACCGCTCGCGAGGCTCCCGGGCACCATCCGGTCTTCGGCGCAGTACTCCGCGCCCGCCTCCATGGCCGCGCCGATGCGCCGCGGGCCGTGCAGCCACCACAGGAACGGCGGCATGCCGGAGCGCACGTCCTGCGCGAGGAGGCCGATCAGCCGGTCCACGTCGTGGGACTCGAACGCCGCCACGTAGTCGCGCAACAGCTGCTGCTGCGCCGGGTCCTCCGGGTCCGCGGCCTGCGCCGGCGCAGGCCGGTGCTGTTCCAGGGTGGCTCGGGCGCGCTGGAGGGCACTGTTGGCGGCGGCAGCGGAGCACTCCAGGATCTGCGCGGTCTCCGCCGCCGTGAACTCCAGCACGTCGCGCAGCACCAGCGCGGCCCGCTGGCGGGGCGGGAGCCACTGCAGGGCGGCGACGAAGGCGAGCCGGACCGTCTCGCGGCGCACGGCGAGCTCGGACGGGTCGGCGACCTGCTCCAGGCGCGAGTGCGCCAGCGGCTCGACCCACTGGGTCGCAGGCAGCGGTGCGCCCAACTCGGCCGTGGTGGAGGCCGGGCCGAGGTCCCAGGGCAGCGCCCGGCGCCCGGCCCCGCGCAGCAGGTCGAGGCAGACGTTGGTGGCGATGGCATGCACCCAGGTGGACAGGCTCGCCCGGGCGCAGTCGTAGCGGTGGAGGTTCCGGTGGGCGCGCAGCAGTGTCTCCTGCACCGCGTCATCGACCTCGCCGGCGGCGCCGAGCATCCGGTAGCAGTAGCCCGTCAGAGGGCCCCGGAGGGGTTCGAGGGCGGTTTCGGCAGACGGCGCGCTCATCCGCCCAGTGTGGCGAACCAGCTACCCGTGCGGTGACGTGCCACGGCGGGTCAGCTCCGTTCGCGGACCGGGGCGGTGGAGCCGCGCACCACCAGTTCGGGCTCGAAGAGCAGCTCGTCGTGGGTCACCCGGACGCCGGAGATCTCGCCGACCAGCAGGTCCACCACGGCCCGGCCCATCGCGTCGATCGGCTGGCGCACGGTGGTCAGCGGCGGGTCGGTGCACATCATGAACGAGGAGTCGTCGTAGCCGATCACCGAGACGTCGTCCGGCACCGAGAGCCCGGCCCGGCGCACCGCGCGCACCGCGCCCAGTGCGAGCGGGTCGCTGGCGCAGACCACGCCGGTGATGCCGCGGCGCAGCAGCCGGGTGGTGGCGGCCTGCCCGCCCTCCAGGCCGAACAGCGCCCGCTCGATGTGGTGGTCGGGCAGCTCCAGGCCGAACCGCGCCATGGTCGCGCGCGCGGCGGCCAGCTTGCGCTGGGAGGGGATGTGGTCGGACGGGCCGAGCACCAGGCCGATCCGGCTGTGCCCCAACTGCCGCAGGTGGCCCACCGCCTGCTCGGTGGCGACCGCGTCGTCGCAGGAGACCTGGCAGAAGTCCAGGCCGTCGATGGCGGCGTTGAGCAGCACGGTCGGCAGGCCGCGCTCGGCCAGCCGGGCGTAGTGCTCGTGCTGGGCGTCGCGCTGGGCGTACAGGCCGCCGAAGAAGACCACGCCGGAGACCTGCTGGGCGAGCAGGAACTCGACGTAGTCGGCCTCGGAGACACCGCCCGCCGTCTGCGTGCAGAGCACCGGGGTGAGCCCCTGGCCGGCCAGCGCGCCGCCGACCGCCTCGGCGAAGGCCGGGAAGATCGGGTTGCTCAGCTCGGGCAGCACCAGACCGACCAGCCGGGCCCGCTCGCCGCGCAGCTGGGTCGGCCGCTCGTAGCCGAGTACGTCCAGTGCGGTGAGCACTGCTTCCCTGGTCGAGTCGGAGACGCCCGGCTTCTCGTTCAGCACCCGGCTGACGGTTGCCTCGCTCACCCCGACCTTCTTGGCCACCTCGGCAAGTCGTCGTGTCATGGCTGGAGTGTAGGGCATTCAGCGCAAGTATTTGCGTCATTTCTGCAAACTGCTGCGGGATTTGACTGAATACTTTGCGCAGCGATGCGTGCCTCGGAAACGCTGCGGCCTCAGGGCTCGCGCGGTCGGGCCACCGAGAGCAGGTAGTCGGCGTACTGGGCCAGCGCCGCGTCGGCCAGCGCGTCGTCGCGGTCGAGCAGCCAGGTCAGGGTCAGGCCGTCCAGCACGCCGAGGGCGAACCGGGCCAGCACCGGCGCCGGGACGGTCCACTCGATGCCGGCCAGCTCGGCCATGGTCTCCAGCGAGCTCTGCGACACGTCCAGGTAGTGCCGGTACTGACGGCGGGCCAGCTCGGCCAGCTCCGGCTGGCGCAGCGCGTACTGGGTCAGCTCGTAGGTCAGCAGGTGCTCGTCCGGGGCCTGGCGGATCCGCTCCCAGTAGGCGCCCAGGGTGGTGTGCACCACCGTCGCGACCGGCGCGCCCGCCACCGCCGAGGCGACCGCCGGGGCCAGCGCCCGCACCATGATCCGCTCGATCACGCTCTGCAGCAGCTCCTCCTTGGAGCGGAAGCAGTAGTGGAAGGCCCCGAGCGGCAGCCCGGCCTCGCCGACGATGGCCCGGGTGGTGGTGCGGGCCACCCCGTCGCGGATCATCACCCGGATCGCCGCCTCGATCAGCTCCTCGCGGCGCTCCTCGGCCGAACGACGGCTCATGCGCGGCTCCCAGGTCTCGATCGGCGGCTTCGACGGCCTCGATTGCTTCAACGGTTCGGCCGCCTTCGACGTCTTCCAGGCGGGGCACGTTACAGGAACGCGTGGCCCTCGCCGCGGTAGGTCGGCACCTCGCCCACGATCCGGCCGTCCTCCACCAGGTGCAGCAGGTTCACCCGCTCGCACAGCTCGCCGGCCTTGGCGTGCCGGAACCAGACCCGGTCGCCCAGGCGCAGGCTGTCGGCCGCCACGCCGGTGAGCGGGGTCTGCACCTCGCCCGCGCCCTCGGTGGGCACCAGGCTCAGGCCGGGCGGCCAGACCGGGGTGGGCAGCCGGTCCGGGCCGGCCGGGCCGGAGGCGATCCAGCCGCCGCCCAGCACCGTGACGTGCCCGCGGGCCGGGCGGCGGGAGACGGTCAGTGCGAAGTAGGCGGCCGGGCGCGGGGTGAACACCCGGTAGTGGTCGAACAGCACGGGGGCGTAGACCCCGGAGCCGGCGGCCAGTTCGGTCACCGCGGCCTCCGCGGCGGTGCTCTCCAGGCTTCCGGTGCCGCCGCCGTTGACGAACTCCAGCGGCGCCACCGCCTGCACCGCCCGGACCGCGGCGTGCCGGCGGTCGGCGAGCTCGCGCCGGGACAGGTGCTGCATCGCGCGCACCCCGGTGCGCAGCAGCGGCTTGTCGGGGCGGTTGTCGGCGAGGCCGGCGATCTGGCCCTCGTAGGACATCACGCCGACCAGGCGCAGCCGCGGCCGGGCCAGCACGGCGCGGGCCAGTGCGGCCGCCTCGGCCGGGGCGTGCAGCGGGGAGCGGCGCATGCCCAGGTGCAGCCGGCCGCCGAGCAGGCGCAGCGAGGCGTCCAGGTCCAGGCAGATCCGCAGCGGCGGGCCGTCCGGGCCGACGGCCGCGCAGATCAGGTCCAGCTGCTCGACGCCGTCCACCATCAGCGCCACCCGGGCGGCGGCCTGCTCGTCGGCGGCCAGGGCGCGCAGCGGCTCTGGGTCCACGCAGGGGTAGCCGACCACGATGTCGCCGAGTTCCGGAGCCAGGGTGGCGGCCAGCCAGAGCGCCTCGGGCAGGGTGAAGGCGAGCACGCCGTCGAAGCCCGGCACCCGCAGCACCCGCTCGATCAGGTCCCGGCAGCGCAGCGACTTGCTGGCCAGCCGGATCGGCTTGCCGCCGGCCCGGCGGACGAGTTGGGTGGTGTTCGCGTGCATGGCGTCCAGATCGACCACCGCGAACGGCGGGGTCAGCGCGGCGGTCGCCTGGTGCAGCCGGTCGATGCTCAACGGACGGTCCTCTCCTCGGCCCGGCCCCGTGTCGGGTGGGCGCAACCCTGGCCCGGCCGGGCGGGCAAGTCAAGACTCTTGGACGCTTGACTTGGACATCAGTCCAAGTTCATTCTTCCTCGCAATTCACCAAGCTGGACCGAGCTGAGCCGGACCCGGCTGAGCAGAGCCGAGAGGACCCGGACATGACGGGCACGTGGCGCAACTGGGCGGGCAACGAGCAGGCCCGGCCCGCGCGGGTGGTCACTCCGCCGGACGCCGGCGCGGTGGCCGCGGCCGTGGCCGGCGCGGTCCAGGACGGGCTGGCGGTCAAGGCGATCGGCTCCGGCCACTCGTTCAGCCCGGTGGCCGTCGCGCCCGGCGTCCAGCTGCGGATGGACCGCCTCGACCAGTTGGTGGCGGTGGATGCGGCCAGTGGACTGGTCACGGTCGGCGCCGGCATGCCGCTGTGGCGGCTCAACCCGCTGCTCGCCGAGCACGGGTTGGCCATGGAGATCCTCGGCGACATCGACCGCCAGACCGTCTCCGGCGCGATCTCCACCGGCACCCACGGCTCCAGCGTCCGGTTCGGCGGCATCGCCACCCAGGTCCGCGGTCTCCAACTGGTGCTCGCCGACGGCACGGTGACGCACTGTTCGGCCACCGAGCGCCCCGAGCTGTTCGCCGCCGCCCGGATCGGCCTCGGCGCCCTCGGCGTGATCACCCAGGTCACCCTGCAGTGCGTGCCGCTGTTCGCCCTGCAGGTGCGCGACACCGCCCGGCCGATCGCCGAGGTGCTCGACCAGGTGCACGAACTGGCGGACGACAACGACCACTTCGAGTTCTTCTGGTTCCCGCACAGCACCACCTCGCTGACCCGCCGGTTCACCCGGCTGCCCGGCGACACCGCGCTGAGCCCCGTCCCCGAGCTGACCCGCCGCCTGGACGCCGCGCTCAACGGTCCCGGCTTCGAGGCACTGTGCCGGATCGGCACCCGGTTCCCGGCGACCGTGCGCCCGATCGCCCGGTTCGCGGCCAAGGCGATGTCGGCGCGCGAGTGGACCGACCTGTCCTACCGCGTCTTCGCCTCCCCGCGCGAGGTCCGCTTCCTGGAGGGCGAGTTCGCCATCCCGCGCGAGCACACCACCGAGGCGCTGCGGGCGATCAAGGACTGGGTCGACCGGCACGACGAGCGGATCATCTTCCCGTTGGAGGTCCGCTTCGTCGCCGCCGACGACATCTGGCTCTCCACCGCCCAGGGACGGGAGAACTGCTACATCGCCTTCCACCAGTACCACCGGATGCCGCACCAGCGGTACTTCCAGGCCTGCCAGCGGATCCTCGCCGAGTTCGGCGGCCGCCCGCACTGGGGCAAGATGCACACCCTCACCGCCGCGGAGCTGCGGCCGCGCTACCCGCACTTCGACGAGTTCCTCGCGGTGCGCGACGCCGTGGACCCGAGCGGCGTCTTCGCCAACCCCTACCTGGACCGGGTGCTCGGACCGGCGCCGCAGGCCGGGCGGTAGCCCGAGCGCGGGGTCCGGGAACCCAAAGGGCTGGCAAACCGTTCGGGCCAGGGGCAGCGGATAGGCTGCCCTACCAGGGCGGCCCGCTGCCCGACCGACCGGCCGACCAGCCCCGACCGCTTCTCGTGGAGGACCCCGCCTTGCTGCACATCGACGCGTGGATCCAGAGCGTCCCGCCCGCCGCGGTGTACGCGCTGATCGCCCTGATCATCGGCGCGGAGAGCCTCGGCATCCCGCTGCCCGGGGAGATCGCCCTGGTCGCGGCCGGTCTGATGGCTTCCAAGGGCGTGGTCGACCCGGTGCTGCTCGCGGTCTGCGCCAGCGCCGGCGCGATCATCGGCGACTCGATCGGTTACGCGATCGGCCGCCGGTACGGCAAGCCGCTGTTCGAGAAGCTGGGGCGCCGGTTCCCCCGGCACTTCGGGCCCGAGCACCTGGCCACCGCCGAGAACGCCTTCCACCGCTGGGGCATGTGGGCGGTCTTCTTCGGCCGTTTCATCGCCCTGCTGCGGATCTTCGCGGGCCCGCTGGCCGGCGCGCTGAAGATGGCCTACTGGCGGTTCCTGGTCGCCAACGTGCTCGGCGGCGTGCTCTGGGCCGGCGGCACCACGGTGGCCGTCTACTACGTGGGCAAGGGGGTCGAGCAGTACCTGCAGGGCTTCTCCTACGTCGGGCTGGGGCTGGCCGTGGTCGGCGGCGCCGTCTCCGGCCTGGTGTTCAAGCACCGCGCCGCCAAGGCGCACGCCGCCCGGCAGGCGGAGCAGGCCTCGACGGCCGCCGACAGCGGCGAGGCCGTCGAGGCCGCGGGGGCCGGGATCGGCACAGGTGAGTGACCATCAGCTCCGCGTAGGATCCTGACCGGCAACAACCGGCGAGCGAAGCGGAGGACCCGATGACCCAGCAGCAGTGGACCGCGGTGGACGGCTACCTGAACGAGGTGCTGATCGGCGAGGACGCGGCACTGACCGCCGCGCTGGCCACCAGCGCCAAGGCAGGCCTGCCCGAGATCGCGGTATCGCCCACCCAGGGCAAGCTGCTCAACCTGCTCGCCGCGAGCATCGGCGCCCGCCGGATCCTGGAGATCGGCTCGCTCGGCGGCTACAGCGCGATCTGGCTGGGCCGCGCGCTGCCCGCCGACGGCCGGCTGGTCTCGCTGGAGCTCTCCCCGGCGCACGCCGCCGTGGCCCGGGCCAACCTGCACGAGGCCGGCCTGGAGAAGGTGGCCGAGGTGCGCACCGGACGGGCCGCCGACAGCCTGGCCGAGCTGGTCGACGACGGGGCCGAGCCCTTCGACCTGGTCTTCATCGACGCGGACAAGGCCAGCATCCCCGAGTACCTGGACTTCTCGCTCAAGCTGACCCGCCCCGGCTCGCTGATCATCGTGGACAACGTGATCCGCGGCGGCGCGGTCGCCGACGCCGACAGCCAGGATCCGTCGGTGCTCGGCGTCCGCCGGATGCACGAGCTGGTCGCCGCCCACCCCCAGCTGGAGGCCACCGCGGTGCAGACGGTCGGCAGCAAGGGCTACGACGGCTTCACCCTAATCCGGGTCGGCGGCTGACGCGGGCCTGGCCCGGCCGCCCACAGCGCGGCCGGGCCAGGAGCACCGGAGTGACGGGGACGGGGGCCGGGCGGCCCGGCCCGCCTTGAGGACCCGTCAGGCCTTGTCGGCGACGATCATCAGGTAGTGGAAGCTGCCCTCCTTGTACGCCGTCAGGAACGGCTCCTCGATGCCGGTCGCCACCGAGGACTGCGCCCGCAGCTCCCAGTACGGGATGGTGTCCGCGGTCAGGTCCACCACGGAGATCGGCACCAGGTTGTTCGCCGCCATCGCCTTGAAGTACTCGCTGCGGGCGTGGATGTTGCAGATGTAGTGCTGGTCGATCTGGCTGACCGCCTTGGACCGCAGGCCGGTCACGTCGTTGTAGCAGCCGGTGATGCAGACGTAGCGGCCGCCGAACTCCAGCAGCCGGGAGAACTCGGCGAAGGCCTCGTACAGGTCCACGTACATGGTGGTCTCGTTGGTCCAGATCGCCTTGCGCGAGCCGGTCTCCAGGCCGGTGTCCAGCATGTTGCGGAAGTGGAAGCGCACCTTGTCGGAGACCCCGCGCAGCTGCGCCTGCTCGTTGGCGAAGCCGACCTGGTACTCCGAGATCGACACCCCGTCGATCTCGCAGCCGAACCGCGCGTTGGCCATGATGCTGGTGCCGCCGCGGCCGGATCCGGCGTCCAGCAGCTTGTGCTGCGGGCCGACCGCGCCGAGCTGGGAGAGCAGCACCTCGGCCTGGGCGGTCTCCAGCCGGTGCATCTCGTTGATCATGCGCTGCGGCCTGGTCTCCTCCGGGCCGGCCAGCACCGAGGGGTCGTACTCGCCCAGGCCGTAGTGGTGGTGGTACAGGCCGTCGACCTCGCCCAGCCGCAGGTTGACCGGATCCTCCTGGTTGGTGTTCCAGTAGTTGGCCACCGACTTCTGGAAGGCGGTGCGCAGGACCTGGGCCGGGTTCGGTGCGGTCGTGGTCATGGCGGTACTCCGTTCGTAGGCAGGGCTGAGGGACTGACGTGAGGTCAGGAGGCCTGGCGGCCGCTCGGACTCAGTCGCGCGGGCGCGCGACCTCGACGTTCTCCAGCACCCCGAGCGCGTCCGGGACCAGGGCGGCGGCGGAGAAGTACGTGCTGACCAGGTAGGAGATCACGGCCTTCTCGTTGATCCCCATGAACCGGACGTTCAGGCCCGGCTCGTACTCGTCCGGGATGCCGGTCTGGTGCAGGCCGACCACGCCCTGGTTGTGCTCGCCGGCCCGGATCGCGATGATCGAGGAGGTGTGGCCGCCGAGCACCGGGATCTTGCCGCAGGGGAAGATCGGCACCCCGCGCCAGGCCGGGATGTGGTGGCCGCCGAGGTCCACGCTGCCGAAGTAGATGCCGCGCCGGCTGCACTCGCGGCCGAAGGCGGCGATCGCCTTCGGGTGGGCGAAGATGTGCGAGGTCTCCCGGCGCATGCTGAGCAGCTCGTCCAGGTCGTCGGGGGTGGGCGGGCCGGAGTGGGTCTGGATCCGCTGGTCGTACTCGGCGTTGGCCAGCAGGCCGAACTCCGGGTTGTTGACCAGCTCGTGCTCCTGCCGCTCGCGCAGCGCCTCGATGGTGAGCTTGAGCTGCTGCTCGATCTGGTTCATCGGGTCGTTGAACAGGTCGGCGACCCGGCTGTGCACCCGCAGCACGGTCTGCGCCACGCTCAGCTCGTACTCGCGCGGGCTCAGTTCGTAGTTGACGAAGGTGCCGGGCAGGTCCGGCTCGCCGTCGTGGCCGGCGGCCAGCTCGATCTCGGCCTCGCCGTGCTGGTTCTGCGCCTGGGTGTGGGTGTCCAGGTAGTCGCTGATCGCCTGGCGCAGCTCGGGCGAGCGGTCCACCAGCTCCTGGAAGGCGCCCCAGGGCAGGGTGAGCACGGTGGCGGTGGTGGCCGCCTTGACGGTGTACTCCCAGAGCGCGTCGGACTGGCGGACCGCCTCGTCGCCCAGGTGGTCGCCGTCGGCCAGGTGGCCGACCACGGTGGTCTCGCCGTACTTGCCGGTGCCGATCTTGTTGATCTTGCCGTGCGCGATCAGGTAGACCTCTTCGATCGGCTGCCCGGCCTCCACCAGGACCTCGCCCGGGGCCACCTCGCGCTGGGTGAACCGGCCGGCCAGCTCGGCCAGCAGCGCGTCGTCGGCGACATCGCGCAGCACCGGCATCTCGCGCAGCGTGGGCGGCACGATCCGCACCTCGGCGCCGGTCTTGGCGAAGCTGATCCGGCCGCGTCCGACCGCGTAGCTGAGGCGGCGGTTGACCCGGTAGGTGCCGCCGGAGACCTGCACCCAGGGCAGCGCCTTGAGCAGCCAGCGCGAGCTGATGCCCTGCATCTGCGGCTCGGACTTGGTGGTCGTGGCGAGGTTGCGCGCCGCCACGGTGCTGAGGCTGAGCCGGCTCTGACCCGGTGCCTGCTGCGGCTCGGCCGGGGCCGGCCCGGTCTCGATCGACATCGACTGTCTCCCATTCAGGTTCACGGGATGTAGCGCGAACGAGGGAATTCCGCCGCGCAATCCGATTGCACCGCATGGGCATGCCGTGTGGGTGGGCGGCCGACATTTTCCCGGGCACGGGAGAGGTGAGCGGAAAGCCGCGCGCCCCCCATATGATCCGCCTGGTGGAAGGGGCTGAGCTGGAGAAACGTTCCCCGAAGATCGTTATTCGCAGCTGATAGGAAAGTACGACTTATATGGAACCGCTGTCTGCGGGTTCCGGGCTCGGGTTATAAACCTACTCCGCTGTCAACGCGGTTCTCCGGGCCGGCGGTCGGCCGGGCGGCGCGGCGGGATCGACGGGGTGGGGAAGTCCCGCGGACCGGTCCACAGCGCCGGCACCGCATCGCCGCGGCGGGCCAGCTCGTAGGCGATCGCCTCGTAGTTGACCCGCCAGCCGTGGAAGTGCGGCCAGGCCAGCGCCGCGGTCCGTTCCGCCTCGAAGCCGGCCGTGACGATCATCGCGACCGCCGCGTCGAACTCGGCGAAGCTGAGCCGGATCGGCGCGTCCGGCTCCGGGTCCGCGTCGTAGTCGATCCGGACCACCCGGGCGATGTCGCGCAGCGCCGTGAACCCGGCCCGCAGCACCAGCCGGGCCTCCGGCGGCGCCGTGCGCGGACTGATCGCCAACTGGATGGCGGCCGCGTCCATCACCGCGATCAGCCCGACGATCCAGCTGCGGTACGGCTGCGGCGAGCGGAAGGAGAGCAGGGCCGGGTAGTTGGAGTGGCTCTCGCCGAGCTCGGCGGCCAGCCGTTCCCAGTCCCGGTACAGCCGGGGCAGCGCGGTCTCGGTGTCCACCAGGGACTGCCGGGCCAGCAGCTCCGGGCCCCAGGCGGGCTCGCCGGCCCGGGACTGCAGCAGGGTGACCTCGACCTCGCGGCGGTTGTAGGACCCGTACAGGGTCGGCAGGTAGGCGATCTGCAGCGCGATCACCAGCGGGCCGCTGGCCGCGGCCACGAAGTCCAGCATCGACAGCCGCAGCCGGTCGCCGCTGGCGAAGCCCAGGGTGAACAGGCTGGACCCGGCCTCGCGCAGCGAGACGGTCCAGGACAGTCCCGAGTTGGCGTAGGTCAGCAGGGTGTAGGAAGCCAGCATCGCCAGCAGCCAGCAGAGCAGCATGCCGGTCAGCACCAGCGGGGCCAGCCAGGCCTGGGCCCGGTCGTGGGCCCGGTAGGTGTTGCCGAACGGGCGGGCGGCCAGGTGCAGCAGGGCCCGCAGGGACCGCCACAGCCGCATCACCAGCGAGGAGTACAGCCCGCGTGGCACCACCATGGTGCGCAGGATGCTGGCCACGGTCAGGGTCAGCAGCAGCAGTCCGCCCAGCGCGGCGATCGTCCTCATGCCAGCCATTGTCGATCATCACTCCGGCGGCCGCTGAAACGGGGTGGGCCCCGGCGCGGTGCGCCGGGGCCCGGAGAGGGGGGTACGTGAGATTCAGTTGCCCATCGGTGCGACCGGCGGCGCTGCCGGAGTGGGCTGTGCGGAGAGCTGGCTGAACCGGTCCAGGCTCTGCTGGTAGGCCACCGGGGTGACGTGCATCGGGCCGGAGTACGGGTGGGTCATGTGCAGCACCAGGTAGATCCCGAAGCCGACCACCGCGCCGACCAGGCCGAGCGCGATCGACTCCCGGCGGTGGAAGGTCAGGCCCGCGATCGGCGCGTACAGCAGCACCAGCAGCCCGGTGCCGATCAGCGCCGGGTAGAGCGGGGCGGGCAGCGAGAGCGAGGTGTCCGCCAGCCGGATCTGGCGCTTGGTGTAGATGTCGTCCAAGTCGCTGACCAGGGTGGAGCGTTGCGGTGAGGCCGGGAGCGCCTCGACGTGGGTGCGGACGGCGTCCAGGCTGCTCCAGGCGGTAGGCGCGGCGTTGCCGTTCGCCATCGCGGAGAAGTCCTGCCCGATCACCGAGTCGACGTAACTGCGCAGCAGCGGACGGGTGCTGGGGTCGGCGTCGGTGTAGGCCGCGTTCAGCGCCCGGGCCTCGTCCCAGGTGTGGCCGCGGGCGGTGTTCAGGTTGGACCAGGAGCCGGCGATCAGGAAGGCGGCGACCAGGATGAACGAGGAGAGCGAGGCCGAGCCCAGGAAGCTGAGCGCACCGGAGGAGAAGTTGCCCTCGCGGGAGCGGGTGGTGCGGCCGAAGGCGGCCAGGATGCCGACGGCCAGTCCGGCGCCGAGGATCACGGCGAGGACGATACCGATGCTCAACGACGTCTCCCTGCAGTGTGGTTGATGAAGCTGACGGCAGCCGCGACGACCGCCGGGATGGTGATGGCGACAAAGGCGAAGACGTTCTGCGGGTCGCCGGCAGGGGTGGCGAGGTCCACGGGGTGCTGGACGGGGGTGGCGGTCGCGGTCTTCAGCTGGGTGGCTGGTGGCGGAGCGGGCAGGGCGGGTGTGGGAGTGGGGGACGCGTGGGTCGGGGTGGGCTTCGGCGCGGGCGGCGGTGGGGCCGGGTGCGGGGGAGCGGGCTTGACCGGTGTGGGCGGGGGTGGGGGTGGCGGGACGACGGGGTGCGTGGGGGGCGGCGGCGGTGGGGGTGGCGGGGGTGGGGGGCACGGCACCGGCGGCGGTGGCGGCGGATCGGGCGGGCAGCCGCACCAGCAGTCGTTCTGGTGCGCGTGGCCGTGGTCGTTCCCGTGGTGGTGGCCGTGCTGGTCGCAGTCGTGGCCGTGGTGGCCGTCGTGGTCCCCGCCCTCGCGGTCCCCGTCCCCGCGGTTCCCGCCCTCGTGGTCCCCACCGGCGTGGCCGGCGCGGTCCCCGTGGCCGGATCCTTCGACTGTTCGGTCGACTTCTCGGTCCCCATCCATGAAGCAGGACGATAATCACGCGCACCCGTTCGGTTCGCCGATTCTCCGGCCCCGCCGGTGGAATGACCCGTCCGGGCGACGCCGGCATCGCGCTGGTGTACGTGTGCCGAACTCATGTTCCGGCACATCGGCCCGGGTGGCCGGCCCGGGCCGGCTCAGCCCAGGTAGCGGCGCAGCAGCACCTTGCACTCCGCGATCAGCTCCGGATCGCCGTCCCGGTCCCGCTGGAAGGCGAGCTTGAGCACCGCGTCGGCGCACTCCAGCGCGACCCGCAGGGCGAGCGCGCCCGGTCGCCGGCCGTCGCCGGCCAGGTGCTCGGAGGTGAGCCGGTGCAACAGTGCGGCCACCGCGCTGTTGTTGTCCAGGTCCAGGTCCAACAGGTGCTCGACGTCGTCCAGCAGCGGCGGGGTGGGGCCGGTCAGTCCGAAGTCGAGCGCTCCGAAGCCCGGCACCGCCCGCTTCATCGCGACGAACTCCTCCACCGCCAAGTCCACGAAGCCGCCGATGCCCTGGGGGCTCTCGGCGGCCAACCGCCGGGTCAGCCGGTCCAGGTAGCGGCTCAGGTTGCGCCGGGCCAGCGCGGCCAGCAGGCTCTGCTTGCCGGTGAAGAACTGGTACAGCGTGCCGATCGGCACCTGGGCCCGGGCCGCGATCTCCTTGGTGGTCAGCGCCGCCGCACCCTGCTCGTCCAGCAACTCGGCGCAGGCGTCCAGGATCCGCTCCAGCCGCTGCTGGCTGCGCTGTTGCACCGGCCGTCGGCGCAGGCCGGGTTCGGTCGCCGCGGAAGTACCGCCGCCCCGTCTCGCCTCGTCCGTGCTCCGTCCGGTCATCGCGCCGCCCCTTCCTGCTGCCTGGCCGCTCCCACTCTGCCGCATCGGGTGCGTCGGGCGCGAATCACCTGCCTGAGCACCCCTCATGTTCCCGTCGGCCCGGCGCCCGGTGAACCGCCCCCGTACAACCGCTCGTTGACCGGTACGGAGGCCGGGTGCGCGGAGCGGGCGTACCCGGCCTCTGGATATCCTCGGGCGGATGACCACCGATTCCGCCGCGCCCGGGCCGAGCGCCGCCGGGTACGGCGCCGCCGCCGCGCAGCTGGCCGAGCAGTACGAGAGCGTCAGCTTCGAGGAGGTGCACCGCGCGGTGCACCACCTGTATCCCCGGCACCCGAGCACGGTGCTCGACGTCGGCGCGGGCAGCGGTCGGGACGCGGCCGCCCTCGCCGCCCTGGGCCACACCGTGACCGCCGCCGAACCCACCGCCGAGCTGCGGGCGTTGGGCCGCCGGCTGCACGCCGGGCGGGCGATCGACTGGGTCGACGACGCCCTGCCCGGCCTGCCGGTGCTCACCGCCCGTCCGTCCCGCTTCGAGCTGGTCCTGCTCACCGCCGTCTGGATGCACCTGGACGCCGCCGAGCGCGCCGTCGGCTTCGCCTCCCTCGCCGCGCTGCTGCGCCCGCGCGGGCGGCTGGTGCTCTCGCTGCGCCACGGCCCGGTCCCGCCCGGCCGGCGGATGTTCGAGGTGACGGCCGCCGAGACGCTCGCGCTGGCCGCCGAGCACGCCCTGACCCCGCTGCACCGGGCCGAGCGCGCCGACCTGCACGGGCGCCCGGGCGTCAGCTGGACCTGGCTCGCCTTCGAAGCAGCCTGACGGTCCGTCAGCAGATTTCAGGGCCACGGGAAGTAGGCCAACTCCGTGCCGTAGCCGACCACGAAGCCGGTGTGGACCGGGGCGAGCAGGGTGCCCGGGTCGGGCAGGTGGAAGTGGTGCAGCTCGCGGCCGGTGGCGCAGTGCCAGAGGGTGACCCGCTGGTCGTCGCCGGTGGTGAGCACCACCGGGGTGCCGTTCGGCAGGGTGGCGGTGGCCACCGACCAGATCGGGTTGACCGGTTCGGTCAGGGTGTGCCGCAGCCGCCCTGCGGCCAGGTCCCAGACCGCGACGCCGCTCTCCCGGCCCGCCGTGACGGCCAGTAGGGTGCCGTCGCCGGCCGTGCTCGCCGCCAGCGCCCGGACCGGGCCCAGGTGGCCGGTCAGGGCGTGCCGGGCCTGACCGGTGCTCAGGTCCCAGGCCGTCAGCGTGCGGTCCGGACCCACTGTCAGGAGCAGGGGCGTGCCGTCGGCCGCCGTGCTGACCACGGGGGCGAGTTCGGTGCGGCCGGGCAACTGGAACCGGTGCTTGCCGCTGACCAGGTCCCAGACCGACAGCCCCGCCTCCGGCCCGCTGCTGACGGCGAGCGGGGCGCCGTCGGCCGCCACCGCCACGGTCAGGGCGCTCGCTTCCAGCCGGCGGGTCAGGGTGTGCGCCGGGCTGCCGGCGGCGGACAGGTCCCGGACCGTGAGCCCGGCGGCCCGGTCCAGCACCACCGCCAGCGGCCGCCCGTCCACCGTCTGCGCGGTGGCCACCGCCCGGCCGGACCGGGACAGCACCTGCTGCGGCCGACCGGTGGCCAGGTCCCAGAGCGTCACCGCGCGGTCCCGGTCCAGGGTCAACGCGAGCGGGGTGCCGTCCGGCGCGGTGGTGGTGGCCACCGACAGCACCGGTGCGGCCGGCTCACCCAGCGGGTACAGCCGCCGCCCCGCCGCCAGGTCCCAGACCAGCGCGGTGTGGTCGGCGGCGACCGTGACGGCCAGTTCGGTGCCCTCGGGCGCGGCGGTGGTGGCGACCGCGGTGATCCCGTCGGTGTGGCCGAGCAGCGGGCGCGGTCCGGCCGCACCGGCCAGCCGCCAGACGCCGGCGGTCAGGTCCCGGCTGGTGGTGACGGCCAGCGGGCTGCCGTCGGCGGCGGTCGCGGTGGCCAGCGCGAGCACGGTGTCGGTGTGGCCGGTGAGCACCTCCTGGCGGACCCCGGTGGCCAGGTCCCAGACCGCCATGCCGAGATCCGGTCCGCTGGTGACGGCCAGCAGGGTGCCGTCCTGGGCCGGGGCCACCGCCACGGCGGTGACCTGGTCGGTGTGGCCGGTCAGGGTGCGCAGGGCCTGCCCGGTGGCCAGGTCCCAGACGACGGCGGTGCGGTCGTGGCTGCCGGTGACGGCGAGCGGGTGGCCGTCCGCGGCGGTGGCGGTGGCCAGGGCGGTGACGGGGCGGTCGTGGCCGTTGAGCAGGTGCAGGCGGCGCCCTTCGGCCAGGTCCCAGACGGTGGCGCTGCCGAACCAGCTGGTGGTGACGGCCAGTGCCCGTCCGTCGGAGCTGGTGGCGGTGGCCAGCGCGCCCACCGAGTCGGCGCGGTCGGTGAGCACGTGCCGACCGCGCCCCTCGGCCAGGTCCCAGACCAGCACGCTGCCGTCCCAGCTGGTGGTGACGGCCAGCGCCCGCCCGTCCGGGGTGGTGGCGGTGGCCAGGGCGACCACGGTGTCGGTGTGGCCGCGCAGGGTGTGCCGGAGCTTGCCGCTGGTCAGGTCCCAGACCAGGACCGTGTGGTCGTGGCCGGCGGTGACGGCCAGCGGCTCGCCGTCCTCGGTGGTCAGCACGGCGACCGCGGACAGCGCCGCGGTGTGGCCGACCAGGGTGTGGCGCGGCTGACCGGTGCTCAGGTCCCAGACCAGGGCGAGCCGGTCGCGCCCGGCGGTGACGGCCAGCGGCGGACCGTCCGGCGGGGCCAGGGTGGCGACGGCGGTCAGCTGGCCGGTGTGCCCGGCCAGCGCGTGGCGGCGGCGCCCGGTGCGCAGGTCCCAGCTGTTGGCCGCTCCCTGGCGCCCGGCGGTGACGGCCAGCGGGACGCCGTCGGCCCCGGTGACGGTGGCCAGCGCGCCGGCCAGGCCGATGCCCCCGCGCAGCGTGTGCAGGCGGGCGGGGTGGCCGCGCCGGGTGGCCCAGCGAGGGGTGAGCGGCTGCTGGCGGCCGTTCAGCCGCAGCACGCTGAGCGCGCGGACCAGGTCGGGCAGCCGACGGCCGGCCGCGTCGAGGGCGAGCAGGTCGCGGCGGACCTCGGCGCGGTGCCGGCGCGGGTCGTCCCCGGTCTCCGCCTCCGGCACCCGAGCCATCCGCCCCCTTGCTCCGCGTCGTGCTGTTGTTCTGGTCCTGCGGTCCGTGGTGAACCGGGCGCAGTTCGCAACTGGATCAACTGATCAATCGTCAGAAATCTAGGCGTCGACAGTAGTGCCAATCAACCGATTCCGCACAACCCGTCCGGCGGAGCGCCAGAACGGCCGAGAAGTCACCCCGTGCAGGCTGCCGGCGCGAACGGCACGCGCTCCGCGCACACCGCGCGCCGACCCGCGCCCGCCCCGGGCCCCCGCCCGGCGCGCCCGGTCACTCCTGCGCCCACGACTCCAGGTGGTGAGTCGGCCCGGGGCGCGGTGGCGGGATTACTCCCGGTCCGTTTCCCCGGACCGCTCTCCGAACCCGCCGTGCCGATCTCTCGGCAACGGGCTCTCCACGGTTCCTGCCGTCAGGCGGGGTTCGCAGGTGGCCATGGGGCTGGGATCTTGTTGCCCCGGTAGGTGTAGCGGGAGACCGTCACACCCTCGATCCGGAAGTACTCGACCCCGTCCGCCGCTATCTTCCACCGCCCGGAGGCGGCCAGATGGCGTCGGACCTGACCCCAGTTCCAGCCGTGGCGCGCCCGCAGCATGTGGACCAGTCTCCACCAGGTGAAGTCGTCCAGTTTGCTGAAGGTGTGTTTGGCCACGGCGTACTTGAAGTAGTTGGCCCATCCGCGCATGATCTGACCGAGCCTGATCAGAACCGACGCGAAGTCCTGCTGCGATGTCTTGTGCGTCAGGGCACGGATCTTCGCCTTCAACGTCCGAACGGGCCGGACCGCGATGAAGGTGTAGACGTACCACTTCGCCGTCCCCCTCTTGCGCTTCCACCGGATGCGGAAGCCGAGGAAGTCCAACCCGTC
The DNA here is from genome assembly GCF_003205575.1 of Streptomyces tateyamensis. Taxonomy (GTDB): domain Bacteria; phylum Actinomycetota; class Actinomycetes; order Streptomycetales; family Streptomycetaceae; genus Kitasatospora; species Kitasatospora tateyamensis. Next base: position 75,245 of record NZ_PYBW01000024.1, on the reverse strand, counting down.
GCTCATATGCACCACTTGGGTCTTGGCCGGTGACAGCCGCAACCCGAGCGGGGCCAGCGCGACGGCGACGTCTTCGCGCAGCGCCTCGACGTGCTCGCGCTCACCGTGCACCAAGACGACGAAGTCGTCCGCGTAGCGGACCAGCCGCCACGTCGGCCGCCCCTTGGAGCGCCGGTACTCGCGCTTGCCGGGGGTCGACATCGCCCCGCCCGGCTTCCACGGCCCCATCACGTGCTCATCGAGCACCGACAGGGCGATGTTGGCCAGCAGCGGAGACAGGATGCCACCCTGCGGCGTGCCGGTCATGGTCTCCCGATGCTCACCGAGCTCCGTAAGGATCCCGGCCTTCAGGAACGCCTTGACCAGCGCCAGGACGCGCTTGTCCTTCACCCGGCGACGCACCCGGTCCATCAGCACCGCGTGGTCGATCGAGTCGAAGCACGCCTCGATATCCGCATCCAGCACCCAGCGGTAGCCGCGGGAGCCGAAGTGGTGGATCTCGGCGATCGCGTCCTGCGCACGCCGCTTGGGCCGGAACCCGTACGAGCACGGCAGAAACTCCGCCTCGAAGATGGGCTCCAGCACCAGTTTCAGCGCCGCCTGGACGACCCGGTCCGCAACCGTCGGAATCCCGAGCGCGCGAACCTTCCCCGACCCGCCCGGTTTCGGGATCTTGCGCTCCCGCACCGGAAGTGGTCGGAACGAACCGCCCCTGAGACCGGCCCGCAGGTCGTCCAGGAACCCGGGCACGCCCACCCGCTCCGCGACGTCGGCGACCGTAAGGCCGTCCACGCCAGCGGTGCGCGCACCCTGGTTCCCCGCGACCCGGTCGAACGCCACGATCAGCGTCGCCGGGTCACACACGAAGTTGAACAAGTCATCGAACCGGCGGCCAGGATCGGCCACCGCCCAACGGTGAAGCTTGGCCTGCATCTCCGATACCCTCGCTCCCGGCCCGGCCGGACCAGGACGAGGAGCACCGCCGTTCGGCGACGCGTCTTCCGGCATTGCAGCATCCCTCCCCTCTCGAAACCGCTGCCGCCCTTCCCCATGTGGCCGGCTTTCCCGACCTCGGAGTACTACGGCGGCTCCGCCCCGCCCCAGGCCGATCGGCGGTCGACGCACCCAACCCCACCAACGCCGCTGGACACGACGCGCAGGGCAAGACCCGGGACGGTTCCCGTGTTCACTGTGGTTCGCTCAACGAAGTAGGAGCCCGACTATGCCCCTGCGGCATCGCTGCGAGTACGCCGCAGACCTTCCTCGCAGCCTCCCTGGCAGCTCATGCCCACCACCTCGGAAGTTCCCCGCCACCAACGGCGACGGGTGCGCACCGCTTCCAGCCCAGATCCACCAGGTTCGAGCTGGCGTCGCATAAAGGGGGTGTCACACGCCGGTTCCTCGCGTACTCCTCTCCGTCCCGCTCGCCGAACCCGAACCGTCTGGCAGTACCGGCCCGTCCCGGCTTTGTCAGGGCTGCTCCCACCCTCCCCGGCGTCACCCGGATCAGGCTGCCCTCAGCTCCACCGCCCTGCTGCGACAGGGTCAGCGGTGAAGGTCTCTCACCTCCACTCGAACCACAGCGCCTCACGGCGCACCCACGACCCCCGCCACGCCCCCGATCCCGTCCGCCGTGCCCTCCGAAGGCCCGCCCTCCGCCGGGGTCTGCTCGCACCAGATCACCTTTCCCTCCGCCGTGTACCGGGTCCCCCAGCGGTGGGCCAGCTGGGCCACCAGGAAGATCCCGCGGCCGCCCTCGTCCGTGGTGGCCGCCCAGCGCAGGTGCGGCGCCGTGCTGGACCCGTCCGACACCTCGCAGACCAGGCTGGTGTCGTACAGCAGCCGCACTCGCACCGGCGCCGCCCCGTAGCGGATCGCGTTGGTGATCAGCTCGCTCAGGATCAGCTCGGTCGCGAAGCCCAGCCCGTCCAGGCCCCAGCGGGCGACCTGGCGGGCGCAGGCGGCGCGGACCGGCGCCACCGCCGCCGGGTCCATCGGCACCTCCCACTCGGCGCTGCGGTCGGCCGCCAGCAGCCCGGTCCTGGCCACCAGCAACGCCACGTCGTCCGCCGGGTGCCCGACCAGCATCGCCCGGGTGACCGCCTCGCAGATCCGCTCCGGATCCCGCCCCGCCTGCTCCGCCAGCGTGCGGCGCAGCCGCGCCAGCCCCACGTCGATGTCGCTGTCCCTGGTCTCCACCAGCCCGTCGGTGAACAGCACCAGCTGCGACCCGGGCGCCAGCTTGAGTTCCGTGGTCTCGAACGGGTGCCCGCCCACGCCCAGGGGCGGTGACACCGCCACCTCCGGGTACCCCACCGTCCCGTCCGGCTCGATCAGGGCCGGCCGCAGGTGCCCGGCCCGGGCCAGCACGCAGCTCCCGGAGACCGGGTCGTACACCGCGTACACGCAGGTCGACCCGGCGATCTCCAGCCCCGCCCCCTCCTCGTCCAGCTGGGCCACCAGCTCGTCCAACCGCCCCAGCACCTCCTCCGGCGGCAGGTCCAGCGCCGAGAAGTTGCGGATCGTGGTGCGCAGCCGCCCCATCGCCACCGCCGCGTTGATGCCGTGGCCGACCACGTCGCCCACCACCAGCGCGGTGCGCAGGCCCGGCAGGCCGATCACGTCGAACCAGTCGCCGCCCACCCCCGCGTGCGCTGGCAGGTAGCGGAAGGCCACGTCCAGTCCGGTGCGGTGCGGCAGGGTCCGCGGCAGCAGGCTGTGCTGCAGTGCCACCGCCAACCCGTGCTCGCGGGTGAACCGGCGGGCGTTGTCGATCGAGACCGCGGCCCGGGCCGCCAGCTCCTCGGCCAGCACCAGGTCCTCCGGGTCGAAGCCCGGGCCCGGCGCCGAGCGGCGGAACTCCACCAGCCCCAGCACCAGGCCGCGCACCACCAGCGGGGCCAGCACCACCGCCCCGGCCTCGCTCGACACCGCCCGTCCGGTGGCCAGCGCGCGGGCCTGGTCCGTGCGGTCCCGTGCGGTGAGTTCGGTGCCCACCCGGGCCAGCCGGGCCGGCTCGGCCCCGCGCACCGCGGTGCGGTGCAGCCGGCGCCCGGCCCGCTCCGGGTCCTCGCCCTGGGTCACCTCCTCCAGCAGGTCGACCGCCACCGTGTCGGCGAACCCGTTCACCGCCACCTCGGCGAGCTCCTCGCAGGTGCGGGTCATGTCCAGGGTGCGGCCGATCCGCATGCCCGCCTCGTGCATCAGCCGGCTGCGCTGCCCGGCCGCCGCCACCCGGTTGCTCAGCTCGTGCAACTCGGTGGAGTCGCGCAGCGTCACCACGCTGCCGGGCAGGCCGCCGTAGGGAGCGGTGGGCCGCCGGTTCACCGCGAGCAGCCGATCGCCCGCCTGGTGGATCACGTCCGTCACCTCGGTCAGGTCCGTCCCGCCGGTCAGCAGCGCGGTGGTCGCCGGGTCCAGCCCCAGCTCGGTGACCGGGCGCTGCTCGGCGTCCTCGGGCAGGTCGAGCAGCCGGCGGGCCTCGTCGTTGGCGAGCAGCAGCCAGCCGTCCGCGCTGACGATCAGCACGCCCTCGCGCACCGCGTGCAGCACCGCGTTGTGGTGGTCGTACATCCGGGCCAGCTCGGTCGGCCCCAGGCCCCGGGTCTGGCGCAGCAGCCGGCGGGCGGTGAACGCGGTGGCCACCGCGGCCAGTGTCACGGCGGCCGCGGTCCCGCCGATCAGCACCGGCAGGTGGGCGCCTACCACCGAGTTGACCTTGCCGACGGTGATGTTGACCGCCACCACGCCCCGTTCCTTCCCGTCCGGCCCGAAGACCGGGACGGCGGTGGCGGTGGAGCGGTAGCCCCGGTCGTCGATGTCGAAGGTGACGGACCGTCCGGCGCGCAGTTCGGGCAGCACCTTGGTGGCCACGTTGGCGGGCGGGCTGTACGGGCGGCCGATGTAGTCCGGGTAGGGCGAGGTGAGCTGGACGAAGCTGGTGGAGAAGACGACCACCGAGTCCACCCCGGTGGCCTGGCGCACCGCCTCGGCCTGCGGTTGCAGGACGGCCGACGGGTCCGGGCTCTCCAGCGCCTCGACCAGCCCGGGCGCGCGGGCGAAGGACTCGGCCACGCTGCTGGTCACCCGGCGGGCCTCGGCGTTCGCGCTGGAGCGGGCCTGCAGCACCATCGCCGTCACGGCGGCGCCGACCAGCAGCAGCACCACGACCAGCTCGCCCAGGAAGATCCGCCCCGCCAGGCTGTGCACCGACAGCAGCGCACGCACCCCGGTGGCGCCCCGCGACCGCGGCTCACTGCGGCTGCGCGACGACCGGGGCCCTCGCCGGTGTCCCACCACATCTCATCGTGGGCCGCTGGCGAAGCGGACCGCAAACGGGTCGCCGGGCGGGGGAGGGGTGTCGCTACAGTGGCTCGGGCGGGGAAGCCACGACGGGGGGTCGGGGATGAGCGGGGTGCGGTCCGGCGGCGGTTGCGCCGGTGTGGTGATCGTGGGGGCGCTGGCGGTGCTGTTCGGACTGCTCTTCCTGGGGCACCCCGGCAGCTCGCTCGGCGGCGGGTCGCAGCAGGGGACCCTCGCGCTGCCGAAGACGGTCGAGCACAAGCGCCTGGTGGCGGGTGCCGGCGGTGGGGGCGACGGGACGGGCGCGGAGGGCCTGCCCGGGGGCGCACTGCCCGGCCTGCAAGGGGGTGTCTACGGCGACGCGCCCGGGACGCCGAACATCTGGGTGGTGCTGACGGCTCCCGACGACCACGGGCAGGCCGACGCCTGGCTCACCGCCGGCGGCCCCGGCGGCGACGCCGCCCCGGTCCCCTGCCCGGCCCTGCGGATCGGCGGCACCGCCACCTGCTACCGGGACGCGCACACCGGCCGCACCACCTGCACCTGGGCCGACGGGATCCACTTCCTGCTGGTCGCGGGGCCGGCCGAGCGGGAGGCCGTCCAGCAGGTGCTGCTGCGGGTCCACGACGGCACCGAGCAGTGAACGGGGCGGGCCGAGAACGCCTGGCGCCCGATCCGACGTAGTGAAGCGGCATTTCGGCCTGGACCGCGGTCGCGGCCGCCGGCGCCGATATGGTCGGTGCAGCTCGCAGGACCACCCGGAGGAGTGCCGCCGTGACGTCAACTCACCAGGACGGGCGGGTCGATGGGACGCCCGGCGAGATGGTCGACGCCCTGGTCGTCGGCGGCGGCCCGGCCGGTCTGTCGGCCGCGCTCTGCCTGGCTCGCTACAACCGCCGGGTGCTGGTCTTCGACACCGGCCACGGCCGGTCGACGCACCATCAGGTGAACCGCAACTACCTGGGCTTCCCGGACGGCATTCCCACCATCGAGCTGCGCCGGATCGCCCGCGAGCAGGTCTCGCGCTACCCGCAGGTGGAGTTCCACCAGCACGCCATCACGCACCTCACCGGGGACGCCGAGAACGGCTTCACCGCGCACGCCCAGGGCCGCAGTTGGCGCGGGCGCACGGTGGTGCTGGCCACCGGCGTGCTCGACCACTTCCCGCACTTCCACGGCTGGGAGTCCTACGTCGGCCGGTCGATGTTCTGGTGCATCGCCTGCGACGGCTACGAGAACCGCGGCCGCGACATCCTGGTGGTCGGGCACACCGACGCCGCCGCCGGCGAGGCGATGCAGCTGTTCAGCCTGACCGACCGGATCCGGCTGCTGACCAACAGCGAGCGCGACGAGATCAGCCCGGTGCTGCGCGGCCGGCTCGCCAAGGCCGGCATCGAGGTGATCCACGACCAGCTGCACGGGGCCGAGGGCGCCGACGGCATGTTCACCGCGGTGCTCACCAAGGGCGGGCGCCGACTCGAACTGGAGTCGCTGTTCAGCATTCAGGGCGCGACCCCGGAGACCCGGGCGCTGCGCTCACTGGGGGTCGAACTGAACGCGGCCGGCTACGTGGTGGTGGACGAGGAGCAGCACACCTCGATGCCCGGGGTCTACGCCGCCGGCGACCTCAGCTCCCGCCACTCGCACCAGGTCAGCGTCGCCGTGCACGAGGGCTCGCAGGCCGCCTCCTCGGCCAACTACTTCCTCTACCCGCCTGAGCTGAAGGAGGGCTGACGGGCGGGGCGGCCGGAGGGCTGACCGCGGCCGCCCGCCCGGCCCGGGCCGGCTCGGTGATGTTGCGGGCCATCCCGCCGAAGACCACCGCGTGGAACGGGGCCACCGCCCACCAGTAGACGTGGCCGGCCAGGCCGTGCGGGTGGAACAGGGCGCGCTGGCGGTAGCGCGTGCCGCCCTCGCCGTCCGGCTCGACGGACAGCTCCAGCCAGGCCAGCCCGGGCAGCCGCATCTCGGCGCGCAGGCGCAGCAGGTGCGGGCGCTCGATGGCCTCCACCCGCCAGAAGTCCAGTGCGTCGCCCACCCGCAGCCGGGCCGGGTCCCGCCGCCCGCGGCGCAGGCCGACCCCGCCGACCAGCCGGTCCAGCCAGCCGCGCAGCGCCCAGGCGAGCGGGAACGAGTACCACCCGTTGGTTCCGCCGATGCCCTCCACCACCCGCCAGACCTCCGCCGGCGCAGCGGCCGTCCGCCGCTCCCGGACGTCCTGGTACAGGCTGCCGCCGGCCCAGTCGGGGTCGGTGGGCAGCGGGTCGCTGGGGGCGTCGGACAGGGTCGCGGAGGACCACCGGGTCACCACCTCGTCGTCCCGGATCCGGCGCAGCGCGAGTCGGACCGCCTGGTCGAAGCCGATCAGGCCGCCGGGCGGGTCGGGCACCCGGTCGGCGATGTCGTGCTCGGTGCAGACCACCTCGTGGCGCAGCGACTCGACCAGTGGGCGCGCGATGGCGTTCGGCACGGGGGTGACCAGGCCCACCCAGTGGCTGGACAGGCCGGGGGTGAGCACCGGCACCGGGAGGATCCGGCGCCGGCCGAGCCCGGCGACCTGGGCGTAACGCCGCATCATCTGGCGGTAGGTCAGCACCTCGGGGCCGCCGATGTCGAAGCTGCGGCCGGCGCCGGCCGCACCCTGCGCCCCGGCTCCGGATTCGGCCCCGATGGTGAAGGAGGCGGCGGCCACCAGGTAGCGCAGCACGTCGCGGACGGCGATCGGCTGGATCCTGGTGTCGACCCAGCTCGGGGTCACCATGAGGGGCAGCCGCTCGGTCAGGTAGCGCAGCATCTCGAAGGAGGCCGAGCCGGAGCCGAGGATCACGGCGGCGCGCAGTTCGACGGTCGGCACCGCGCCCGTCCGCAGCACCCGGCCGACCTCGGCCCGCGAGCGCAGGTGCGGGGAGAGGTCGGCCTCCGGCACGCCCTGCGGCAGCAGCGCGCCCAGGTAGACGATCCGGCGCACCCCGGCAGCCTCGGCCGCCCGGGCGAAGGCCTGGGCGGCGGCGCGGTCGGTGGCCTCGAAGCCGGGCCCGGAGGTGAGCGAGTGCACCAGGAAGTAGGCGATGTCCACGTCCGCGAAGGCCGACAGCAGCGTTTCGGGCCGGGTGACGTCCGCGGCGACAGCCTCGACCTGGTCGCGCCAGGGGTAGTCGCGCAGCCGCTGCGGGTTCCGGGCCAGGCAGCGCACCCGGTAGCCGGCAGCCAGCAGTTCGGGCACCAGCCGGCCGCCGATGTACCCGGTGGCGCCGGTCACCAGGCAGCGCGGTCCGGCGGGGTTCGGTCCGCTCATCGGTACCTCCGGGAGTCTGCTGGGGGCCACCAATCAGGGTCGATCCGGGGCCGCCGAACCGCCATTCGCAGCGCTCGCGCAGCGATTCGCCCACGGCGGGGTGAATCGCTGCACAAAGGCTGCGAGTGGTGTCCGCTCCGTGCCTGGTACCACGGTGAACGGGTGACCGTGCACTTGTATCAGCGCCCCGCGACCAGGACCGGCAGCGACCACCTCGACCACCTCCTGGTGCGGGTGGCCGACGGGGACGAGGCCGCGTTCGCCGCGCTGTACCGCGAGGTCGCCGCGCCGGTCCACGGTCTGGCCCGGCGGATCCTGCACAGTACTGTCCATGCCGAGGAGGTGGTGCAGGAGGTGCTGCTGGAGGTGTGGCGGACCGCCCCGCGCTACCGGCCCGAGCGGGGGACGGCGCTGGCCTGGGTGCTCACGATGGCGCACCGCCGCGCGGTGGACCGGGTCAGGTCGGTGCGGGCGGCCCGGGCCCGCGAGGAGCGCGACGCCCGGCGCGCGGGGCCGGTCGGCGGCTCGGTGCCCGAGCAGGTCGAGGAGCGGATCGAGGCGCAGCGCGTCCGGTCCGGGCTCGCACGGCTGACCGGGGCGCAGCGCGAGTCGCTGGTGCTGGCCTACTACGGCGGGTACTCGCAGAGCGACATCGCCCGGATCCTCGATCTGCCGCTGGGCACGGTCAAGAGCCGGATGCGGGCCGGGCTGCGCAGGCTGCGCACCGCGTACGAGGAAGCATGAGCGAGCGGGAGCCGATGGCGACGGGTGAGGCGGTGGCGGCGGGTGGCGCGCAGGCGCTGCCGGGCGGCGAGGTGGCGATGCCGACCGGGGCGGTGGCGCGCCGGCTCGGGGTCTCGCCGACCACGGTCCGTTCCTGGGAACGCCGCTACGGCATCGGCCCGACCCACCGCGAGCCCGGCCACCACCGGCGGTGGAGCCCGCAGGACATCGCGGTGCTGGAGGCGATGTGCCGCCTGACCGCCCGCGGGGTCCCACCGGGCGAGGCGGCCCGGGCGGCGCTGCTCGCCCGTGGTGCCGACGCCCGGCCGGCGGCGGCCGTCCCGTCCACAGCTCTCCTGCCCGCCCCCGTCCCCTCCGCGGTCGGCTCCGCGGGCGGCCCGGAAGCCCGTCCCGGCGAACCGGGCGGCAGCCGGCAGCTCGCACTGGGCGCCGTCCGCCCGGAGTGCCGGGGCCTGACCCGGGCCGCCGTGCGACTGGACGCGCCCCGGGTCGCCGACATCCTGCAACAGGCCGTCGACTCGCTGGGGATCCTCGAGGCCTGGACCGGGGTGATGTTGCCCGCGCTGCGGGCCGCCGGGCGCAAGTGGGCGGCGGACGGCGAGCAGTACGTCGAGGTCGAGCACCTACTCTCCTGGCACGTCTCCACCGTGCTGCGCGCCGCGGCCGTGCGCCCCACCGCGCTGCGGCCGGTGCCGCCGGCGCTGCTGGCGGCCGCGCCCGCCGAGGAGCACACCCTGCCGCTGGAGGCGGTCGCGGCCGGGCTGACCGAACGCGGGCTCCCGTTCCGGATGCTCGGCGCCGCCGTACCGCCCCGGGCGCTGCTGGAGACCGTCCAGCGGATCGGACCGGCCGCCGTGCTGCTCTGGTCCCAGGGCCCGCGCACCGCCGACCGCGCGCTGGCGCTGCGGGTGGCCGCAGCCGGCTGGGGCCCGCGCGGATCCCACGGCCGGGCCGCCGTACTGGCCGCCGGCCCCGGCTGGCGGCGCGCCGAGCACCCCGCGGGCGTCGCGGCTCCGCGCAGTCTGGCGGGCGCGCTCGACCTGCTCGAAGAGCTCATGACCAGATGACCGCCATTTGGAGCAAACCACCTGGCCTCCCGCTCCGAATCGGAGGTGAGAAGGGTGGGAGGACTCCATGGTGGTGGCAGAAGTTGACGGTGGGACGGCAGCGGGACGAGGGCGGGCCGGCGGCCGGGGGACGGTCGCCGTGGTCGGCTCCGGTGTCGCCGGGCTGACGGCTGCTTACCAGCTCCACCGGGCCGGGGTGGCGGTCGCGCTCTTCGAGGCCGACGAGCGGCTGGGCGGCCACGCCCACACGCAGTGGGCGACGGGCGCCGACGGCCGCCGGGTGGCGCTGGACACCGGGTTCCTGGTGCACAACGAGCGGACCTACCCGCACCTGGTGGCGATGTTCCGTGAACTGGGCGTCACCACCCGTGACAGCGAGATGAGCATGTCGGTGCGGTGCGACGGCTGCGGGCTGGAGTACGCGGGCGCGCGCGGCCCGGCCGGACTGCTGGCCCGGGCGGACGCGCTGCGCCGCGGGCGGTACCTGCGGATGCTCGCCGAGGTGCCGCGCTTCCACCGCCGGGCCCGCCGGCTGCTGGCCGACCCCGGCGCGGGCGACCCGACGCTGCGTGAGTTCCTGGCGGACGGCGGCTTCTCGCCGTACTTCACCAGCCACTTCAGCACCCCGGTGGTGGCCGCCGTCTGGTCCTGCGCCCCGGACCTGGCCGGCGACTACCCCGCGCGGTACCTCTTCAACTTCCTGGCCAACCACGGCATGCTCTCGGTCACCGGCTCGCCCCGCTGGCGCACCGTGGTGGGGGGCTCGCAGGACTATGTGTCCCGGATCGCCGAACGCCTGCCGGCGGTCCACCGCGGCGCGCCGGTGCGGACGGTGCGCCGCTACGTCGACGGGGTGGCGGTCACCACGCGGGACGGTCGGACCACCGAGGTGGACGCCGTCGTGATCGCCACCCACGCCGACCAGGCGCTCGCCCTGCTGGCCGACCCGAGCCGGGCCGAACAGGAGGTGCTCGGCGCCTTCCACTACTCGCGCAACCCCACCGTGCTGCACCGCGACACCGCCCAACTGCCGCGCGCCGCCCGGGCCCGGGCCTCCTGGAACTACCGGATGGCGCACTGCGCCGACGATGCCGCGGGCGTGCGGGTCAGCTACCACCTCAACCGCCTGCTCGGCCTCGACACCGCCGAGGACTACCTGGTGACCCTCAACGAGGACGCGGACCACCCCGTCGCGCCCGAGCACGTGGTCTCCCGCACCGTGTACGAGCACCCCGTGTACACGACGGAGAGCGTCGCCGCCCAGGCCCGGCTGCCCGAACTCAGCACCGGACGCACCGCGTTCGCCGGCGCCTACCACGGCTGGGGGTTCCACGAGGACGGCTGCCGCGCGGGCCTGGCGGCCGCCCGCGCCCTGCTCGGGGTGGGTGCGCCGTGACCGCCGCACAGACCGCTGCGGCGGCCGTCCTCCCGCCGGCCGTGCCGGCCGGCCCGTGGCGGGCCGCGCTGTACGAGTGCCGGATCAGCCACGTGCGCACCGCCCCGCTGCACCACGCCTTCCAACACCGCACCTACCTGTGGCTGGTCGACCTTGACCATCCGCCGGCCCTCCCCTGGCCGTTGCGCAGGCTGGCCTCCTTTCCGGCCGCCGAGTACTGCGCCACCCCTGGCCTGACGATCCGTCAGGACCTGGACCGCTACCTGGCCTCGAACGGCCTCGACCTGTCCGGCGGCCGCGTGCTGATGCTGGCTCAGGCCCGCTCCCTGGGGCACGTGTTCAACCCGTTGACGGTCTTCTGGTGCTACGACAGCCGGGGCCGGGCGCTGTGCACCGTCGCCGAGGTGCACAACACCTACGGCGGACGCCACCGCTACCTGCTGTGCCCCGACGCACACGGACGGGCGCGGCAGGCCAAGGAGTTCTACGTCTCGCCGTTCTTCCCCGTCGACGGCGAGTACCGGATGGCGCTGCCGGTGCCGGGCGAGCGGCTCGCCCTGACCGTCCACCTCGACCGCGAGGGCGGGCGCGCCTTCACCGCCACCGTGCGCGGCACCCGGCGCGCGGCCGGCCCCGGTCAGCTGCTGCGGGCCGTGGTGCGCCACCCGTTCTCGACCCTGTGGGTCAGCGTCCACATCCGTCTCCAAGGGGTCCGGCTCTGGCTGCGCGGCCTGCCGGTCCACCCCCGACCGTCCACCGAACAGAGGGGCTGCCTCCGATGACCCTGTCCGTCGACCGCCTAGCACCCCACCCGGACAACCCGGACGATCGGGTGGACGGTGGCCGCTGGCCGGACGTCACCCGCGTCCCGCACGTGCCGCTGCGGGCGGCGGTGGCCGAGCGGCTGCTGCGCCGCGCCGCCCGTCGGCGCGGCCTGCGTGTCGAACTGCCGCACGGCCGCCTGCTCGCACCGGCCCCCGCCGGCGCCCCGGTGCTGCGGCTGCACCGGCCCGGTGCGTTCTTCCACCGGGTGGGCGAGAGCGGCCTGATCGGCTTCGGGGAGTCCTACCAGGCCGGCGACTGGGACTCGCCGGACCTGGTCGCGCTGCTCACCGAACTGGCCGTCGCCCCCGAGACCCTGGTGCCGACCGGCGCGCAGTGGCTGCGCCGCCTGTACGTCCAGCGGCCGCCCGCGGGCGAGTTGAGCACGCCCGACAACGCGCGGACCAACATCCGCCGCCACTACGACCTGTCCAACGAGCTGTTCGCGCTCTTCCTCGACTCCACCCTGTCCTACTCCGCGGCCCTCTTCCCGACCGAGCCCGGCGGTGCGCCGCTCGCCTGCTGGGAGAACCTGGCCGCCGCCCAGCACCGCAAGATCGACCGGCTGCTCGACCTGGCCCGGGTCGGCCGAGGCACCCGGGTGCTGGAGATCGGCACCGGCTGGGGCGAGTTGGCGATCCGCGCGGCCGCCCGCGGGGCCCGGGTCACCAGCCTGACACTCTCCGCGGAGCAGGCGGAGCTCGCCCGGCGCCGGGCCCAGCAGGCCGGCCTGGCCGACCGGGTGACGGTGCGGCTGAACGACTACCGCGCCGCCGAAGGCGAGTACGACGCCGTGCTCAGCGTGGAGATGATCGAGGCCGTCGGCCGCCCGTTCTGGCCCGCCTACTTCGCCACCATCGACCGCGTGCTGGCCCCCGGCGGGCGGGTGGCACTGCAGGCCATCACCATGCCGCACGAGCGGATGCTCGCCAGCAGCGGCACCTACACCTGGATCCTGAAGTACATCTTCCCCGGCGGCCAGATCCCCTCCACCGAGGCGATCCGGCAGGCCACCGCCCGCCACACCAGCCTGCGGGTGGCGGCCTGCGACTCCTTCGGCCCGCACTACGCGCAGACCCTGCGGCTGTGGCGCGAGCGGTTCACCGACCGGGCCGGCGAGGTCGCCGACCTCGGCTTCGATGCGGTGTTCCGGCGGATGTGGGAGCTGTACCTCGCCTACTCCGAAGCCGGGTTCCGCACCGGCTACCTGGACGTCCAGCAGCTACTGCTCACTCGCGGGGAGGACGCGTGATGACCCCCGCCACCCGGCTGGCCGCGCTGCTCACCGGCTTGTCGGGCCGCCCGCTGCCGTTCCACCTGACGGCCTGGGACGGCTCCACGGCGGGGCCCGCCGACGGGCCGAGCGTGGTGCTGCGCAACCGGCGCGCGCTGCGCCGCCTGCTCTGGCAGCCCGGGGAGCTCGGGCTGGCGGAGGCCTACCTCAGCGGCGACCTCGAGGTGGTGGGGGAGTTGGCCCCCGCCCTGTCGCAGGTCCGGGCCGCGCTGGCCGGACTCGGCCCGCTGCGCCCGGGCCTGCGGGACTGGCCCGGGCTGCTCGCGACCGCCGCCCGACTCGGCGCACTCGGGCCGCGCCCAGCGCCGGTCGGCGGCCGCGCCCGGGTGCACGGGACCCTGCACAGCCGGGCCCGCGACCGGGCGGTGATCAGCCACCACTACGACCTGTCGAACGAGTTCTACGCCCTGCTGCTCGGCCCCGCCATGGCCTACTCCTGCGGATACTGGACCCCCAAGAGCGACAGCCTGCAGAGCGCGCAGGAAGCCAAGTTCGACCTGATCTGCCGCAAACTCGCCCTCCACCCCGGCAGCCGCCTGCTCGACGTGGGCTGCGGCTGGGGCGCGCTGGCCGTGCACGCCGCCCGGCACTACGGCGCACAGGTCACCGCCGTCACCCTGTCCCAGCGCCAACACGCCTTCGCCACCGCCGCGGTCGACTCGGCCGGCCTCGGCGACCTGGTGACCGTCCGGCTGCGCGACTACCGGGAGATCGCCGACGGACCGTACGACGCGATCAGCTGCGTCGAGATGGGCGAGCACGTCGGCGACCAGCAGTACCCCGCCTTCGCGCGCCGCCTGCACGGTCTGCTGCATCCGCAGGGCCGGCTGCTGGTCCAGCAGATGTCCCGGGGCTCGGCCGCGCCCGGCGGCGGTGCCTTCATCGAGACGTACATCGCCCCCGACATGTCGATGCGCCCGGTCGGCGAAACCGTCGCCCTGCTGGAGACCGCGGGACTCGAGGTCCGCAACGTCGAGGCGCTGCGCGAGCACTACGCCCGGACCATCGACGCCTGGTACGAGAACCTGCGCGAGCGCCGACCCGATTTCACCGCCCTGGTGGGCGAGGTGACGGTCCGTCTGTGGCAGCTCTACCTGGCCGGAAGCTCGCTGGCGTTCAGCGAGCGGCGGATGGGCGTGGACCAGATCCTCGCCGTCCGCCCCACCGCCGCCGGCGCGAGCGGCGCATCCGCCACCCCGGCCGACTGGTACCAGGGACAGGGGCAGCCGTGAACGCCACCGCCTTCGCCGTCAACCTCGCCGCCACAGCCGGCGCGGCACTGCTCGTCCTGCTCGCCGCCTTCGCGGTCGGCCTGCGCACCGGCCGGCACCGCGGTGTCGACGTGGCCTGGGGGCTGGGCTTCACCGCCGTCGCCTGGACCGGCTACCTGCTCTCGGCCGGCCACGGCGACCCGGCGCGCCGCCTGCTGGCCACCCTCCTGGTCACGGTGTGGGGCCTGCGGCTGGCGGCCCACATCTGGTGGCGCTCTCGCGGCCATGGCGAGGACCCGCGCTACGCCCGGCTGCTGGCCAAGGCCCCGCCCGAGCGGCGCGCGGCCTACGCCCTCCGGATGGTCTACCTGCTGCAGGCCGCGCTCGTCTGGTTCGTCTCGCTACCGGTCCAGGCCGCCCAGTACCTCACCGCCCCGCTCGGCCCGCTGGCCTGGGCCGCGGTCGCCCTGTGGACCCTCGGCATGTTCTTCGAGACGGTCGGCGACTGGCAGTTGGCCCGCTTCAAGGCCGACCCCGCCAACCGCGGCCAGGTGATGGACCGCGGCCTGTGGTCCTGGACCCGCCACCCCAACTACTTCGGCGACACCTGCGTCTGGTGGGCCCTCTTCCTGCTGGCCGCCGCCCGCCCGATCGGCTGGGCGTTCGTGCTGAGCCCGGTGCTGATGACCTACCTGCTCGCCTTCGGCAGCGGCCGGCCCCTGCTGGAGCGCCAACTGAGCGCCGCCAAGCCGGGCTGGGACGCCTACGTGGCCCGCACCAGCAGCTTCCTGCCGCGGCCGCCCCGGGGGTGAGGGGGAGGCCAAGCCCGTGGTCCTGCCGGAAGCGGTCGTGATCTTCGACAGCCCGGGCGAGGTCGTGGCCGTCTCAGGGCTCCGCGGCTGGGCACGCCGCCCTGTCTCCCTCCGGTTGCGGTTCAGGTTCCGGCCCCCATCTCCGACTTGCGACGGCCAATCCGCCGGAGGAGCGTCGTAAGCAGGGGGTAGGCGAGACAGGAATGGGGGCCGTTCATGTACGTACGTACGGCTTATGTGACAGGCGATCCGCAAAGGATCGACCAGGCCCTGGACGGGTTGCTGGTGGAGGCCGTCAAGCTGCTCTCCGGCGAGCCCGGCTACCAGGGATACGGACTCTTCGCCGACCGCGAGGTCGGCAAGATCATCATGGGCAGTTGGTGGGAGAGCCTCGAACAGGCCCAGGCCAGCAACGAACACCTGCAGCAGCGTCGGGCCGAGCTGCTGGCGCCCTTCGCATCGTCGCAGTCCGTGATGACCACGGAGGCGCTGGCCTTCACGCCGAGCCCTCAGGTCGAGGCGGGAGGCGGATTCCGGCTGGGGCGCTTCCAGCTCCCACTGGAGAACCTCGACAAGATGGCCGAGCAGTTCCGGTCCGCCGCCGTGCCCGCCTTCCAGGCGACGCCGGGCTTCGCCGGAGCCGCACTCCTCGCGGACCGTCGCACCGGACTCGGCTCGGTCGGCACGTTGTGGGCCACCCGTGAGGCGCTGGTCGCCTCCCGCAGCGCCCAGGCCGCCAGCCGGGCGAAGGCGGTAGCGGAAACCTCGATGAACCTCATCGCGCTGGAGGAGTTCGAGGTGGTCCTCCTCGACCGCCGCGACTGACTCGGACACGACGCGGGCCGGTTTCCCGAGCGGGCCGGCGATTCGCCGGCCCGCGCATCTGGCCGGTGGTTCTCAGGGGGCGGCAGCGTGGCGCTGCCGCCGTCAGGGCCGGTACCAGTCCCGGCAACGGGACCGATACCGGCTCGTTCGCGGTCGTAGGTCGGGTGT
Source organism: Streptomyces tateyamensis (assembly GCF_003205575.1). Classification (GTDB taxonomy): domain Bacteria; phylum Actinomycetota; class Actinomycetes; order Streptomycetales; family Streptomycetaceae; genus Kitasatospora; species Kitasatospora tateyamensis. The sequence continues at coordinate 59,309 of NZ_PYBW01000024.1, read as the reverse complement.
AGCGTGCGGTCCGGAAAGTTCGTGAACATTCGACGTGACGGCCGACTGCTCCGACTACGGCACCGCAGCGATCACCGTCACCCCGCCGCCGGCCAGCGACACCACGGACTTCGGCGACGCGCTGAAGGGCATCGCCGGCTCCGTGGACAGCGCCAGCTGACGACAGCCGGAAGCGCACTCCCGTAATCGGTTTGCTGTCAGGCGAATTGAGAGCCGGTCAGGCCGGCGGATCGGACGGTGCGGCGACCTTGAGGGTGTAGCACTTGAGGGTGTAGCAGTCGTCTCCGGTGGTGCGCAGGCACTCCAGGATCTTGCGGCCTCGGCGAGCACTTGGTGCAGCGGCTGGTGGCGGTTGCCGGGGTACTTGAGCCGGACGACGGCGAGCACCGGGTAGCCGACCTTGGCCAGGTCCACGGCGGCGTGGTAACCGGTGATGACGCCCAGCGACTCCAGGTTCCGTACCCGCTCGGTGGTGGCTGACGGACTGAGGTTGACCCGGCGGCCCAGTTCACTGAGGGAGATCCGGGCCTCCTGCTGGAGCTGTTCGCGGTCACAGCGGGAGATTCACAAGAGCTTCACGGCGCCTGGGCGGTATCGCCGGGACGATTCCGTCCAGGCCGGCGGGCGGTCAGGGCCCACACCTGCCTCGACGAGGCTACGCCTGGATGCCGGCTGAGCCTGGGTACTGGCTACTGAGCCGGCTCGGCCGGCTCCTGGCGGAACACCTCCTTGAGGAGCCGCTGTTGCGCCTTCTGGAACATCTCGGCCGTTGCGGCGAAGTCGAGTTCGGCGTCCCCGGTGGTGAGTGAGGCGGTCAGGGTCCTGCTGCCGTCGGGCGTGCTGTACATCAGGGTCGCCCACCCCCAGAAGCCGCCGTTGTGGTGGACGAGGGTGCCGCCCGCCGTCTCCTCCACGAACAGGCCCAGGCCGTAGCCGAGTTCGGGGTGCGGCGTGCGCATTTCGACCAGCAGCGAGTCCGGGAGGAGCTTGCCGGTCATCAGGGCGGAGAAGTACGTGTGGAGGTCCTCGGTGGTCGAGATCATGTCACCGGCGGCGGAGATCCAGGAGGCGTTGGAGCGGGTGACGTCGACCAGCTTCCACTGGCCGTCGTGCTCGTACCGGTAGTAGGCGTGGGCGTGCGGCTCGGGGATCTCCGGCGAGGCGTCCGGTACCACGGTGGCCGTAAGTCCCAGCGGCTGCAGGACCAGGCGCTGCATCTCCTCGGCGAACGGGCGGCCGGTGACGTCCTCGACCAGCAGCCGGGCGAGGACGTAGTTGGTGTTGGAGTAGCTCCAGTCCGTTCCCGGCTCGAACCGGGCCGGCTTGGAGAGCGCCAGCCGCACGAGTTCCTCCGGCCGGTAGGTGTGGAACCGGCGGTCCACGTACTCCTGGCCCTGCCAGGGGATTCCCGGCGCGACCGTCCCGTCCTCGTAGTACTCGCCGGTGTAGTTGAACAGCCCGCTGGTGTGCTGCAGCAGCATCCGCACCGTGATCCGCCGGTCCAGGTCGAACCGGGTCAGGTAGTCGTCGGCCGGGCTGTCCAGCCCGATCCTGCCCTCGGCCACCAGTTGCAGCACCGCGGTCGCGGTGAAGGTCTTGGTGCTGCTGCCGATCCGGAACCGGCCGTCGGTCGGTGGCTTGTCGTCTTCGCCCAGCTTGCGCACCCCGGCGCTGCCGACCCACTCGCCCCGTTCGTCGTTCACGCGCAGTTGTACCCCGGCGAAGCCCGAATCGACGATCGCCCCAAGGGCCTTCTGCAGCTCCGGACGGTCCCGGTCGGTAAGGGTGATGGACATGGTGGGCACTCCTTCAGACTCTTCATCGCGGAGGGCACAGGGGTCATCGTGCGTTCCGCTTCGTGCTCGATCCCTTGCTCTCGGGATGGATCAAGCTTCGAGTGCGGCGGCCCGGGGAACAACGGCGATCGGCGCAACGGCCGTTAACCGTGGGGTTGACGGTCTGCGGGGGATCGGCCCAGCTCACGACGGGAGACGGCGCTGGTCTCTCCACCATCACGCTGATCGCCTCAGAGGGCCGGGGTGCCAAGGTCGCGGATGACCTTGGCGAGGGCGCGCACGGGCTCGGTCTCGGCGTCGGAGCGCCAGACGAGTCCCCAGCTCAGCGGCCTGGCGTCGTGCACGGGCAGGTAGGCGATGTCGGGGCGTGCGTGGTACCGGGTGACATGGAAGCCCAGGGTGTGGACGGCTTCGCCGGCTCCGACATTGGTGAAGATGTCCTCCAGGTGGGCCCCGATCTGCGAACGGCGCTCGATCGGGCGTCTGCTGGGGGTCTGGAACGGTGTGAAGGCGTCCTCCCAGTAGTCGGGCAGCGGCGAGGCCGGCCCGATGACACCGAAGTCACCGAGAACCTCGAGGGAGACCGATGCGCGCTGGGCCAGGTCGTGATCGGGTGCCACGACCACCACGCGGGACTCGGTGAACAGGACCGGCCCGACCGAGAGGTCGGGCTCTTCGACGGGCAGCCACGAGACCAGGGCGTCTATCTGCCCGGACCGCAACGGGTCGAACGCGTTGATGAAGGGGTTGTGGCGGATCTGCAGTCCCCACTGGGGGCGGCGGGAGCGGAAGGTGTCCCAGAAGGGGCGCAGGTCGTGGGCGTTGCTGGGGATCATGCCCACCCGCAGCACGCCGACCTTTCCCTGCGCCGCCATCCGGGCCCGCTCCAGACCCTCCTGCAGCCCTTGGTAGAGCGGCAGGAGGTCCGTGCGGAGTTGCTCACCGATCGGTGTCATCCGAACGGCGCGGCTGGTGCGCTCGAACAGTTCGGCGCCGATCCGGCGTTCCTGCTTCTTGATCGCCTGGCTCACCCGCGCCGGGGAGACGTGGAGGAGGTCGGCGGTCCTGCCGAAATGAAGCTCCTTCGCCAACGTCAGAAAGATCTCGATGTCGCGCAGTTCCACCCCTGCCCCCGTCCGTCGACCTCAGTGCTGATCCGGGTGTTGGTCCGACGGTGCGTGCTCACCCACCCTGTCGCGCCGGGTTGGTGGCGGGTCCGGTCGGCGGGTGCTCGGTGGCCTGTCCTGCGGCAGCCGTAGCAGCCGCAGCAGCCGTGGTGGTCGTGGCGGGCCGGCGCAACGAGCGTTCGGGCTGGAGGCGGTGGCGCAGCGCGAACCAGGCGAGGACGCCGACCGCGAAGCCGTATGCGCTGACCAGACCGTGGCCGTTGGCCTGCGCGAACCACAGGATCAGGCCGAACGCCGGCACCCCGAGCGCGAGCAGCTGGTCCTGGCGCTGACCCGAACGGCCCTGCCCGCCGTCCTCGTGGTGCCGGCCGTGCAGGAGGAGCGCGGCGGCCAGGGTGGCACCGAGGAAGTAGGTGGCGCCGGAGCTGCCGGCGAAGTTGCGCGGGTCGGTGCTGCGGGAGGTCTGGCCGAGCAGGGCGTCGATCCGCTCGGGGAGCAGGATGCCGGTGAGGAAGAGGGCGAGCATCGCCGGTCCGCCCCAGAACCACTGGGCGAAGGCTGCCATGACGGCCAAGGTGGCCAGGTTCCAGCCGCCGCCGCCCAGGCCGCCGTTCTGCATGAAGACGGAGGTGACGGTCCGCCACCAGCCTTGCCTGGCCGGGTCGGCGTCCAGCGCCGCCATCGCGCCGGACCAGCACAGCTGCAGGACCACCGCGCCGACCGCGACGGCGGTGAGCGCGACCGCGGCCCACGGGATCCGGCGCCGGCGCAGCGGATCGGGGCCGGTCAGGGCCGCGCCCGCTTTGAACATGAAGACCATCAGTGCTGCTGTGGTCGCGTTGAACACCAGGGCGTCCACCGCTACCACCCCCCTTCGAGCGGACAGATTCCGATGATCATGACCCTAGCGCGGCGGCCGCTGTTTTCAAACACTGTTGGAACACAGGAGTAGGGTAGGGCCGTGAAACTGACGGTGGATCGGATCGTCGATGCCGGGATGGCCGTCTACGCGGAGGCCGGCTACCCGGGGCTGTCGATGCGGCGGGTGGCCGCGCGCCTGGACGTCCACGCGGGCAGCCTGTACTACCACGTGCCGAACAAGGCGGTCCTGCTGCGGCTGATGGCCGACCGGGTGGCCTGGCAGGCATACCGGGCGGGCGCGGCGGCGCTGGCCGCGTTGCCCGGCGATGCCGGGTGGGCGGAGCGGGTCGTGGCGCAGCTGGGTGCGCTGCGGCACACCCTGCGGGCGCACCCGGGCGGGGCGGCGATGCTCGCCGACAGCCCCAAGGTGCTCAGCTTCGGTGCGCTGAACCTGATGGAGCGCCTGCTGGTGACGTTGGACGAGGGCCGGGTGCCGGGGCTGGCCGCGGCGGTGGCCGCTGATGCGCTGCTCAGCCATGTCACGGGGTTCGTTTTGCAGGAGCAGGGCGCCGCGCCTGCCGTACCGGACGCGTCCGAGGCTGCGGCCGTGCACCGGGACTTCCCCCGTACGGTGGCCGCCGCGGCCGCGGTGAGCACGGACGGGCGGTTCGAGCTCGGCCTGCGGCTGATCTGCGCCGGGGCGGCGGCCCAGATCCAGCCGGCCCCCGTGGAGCGCCACGCCCTCTCGTAGGGTCCCGGGGACGTACCCACCGCGCGGTGTCGTCGGACGAGGCGGATAAGTCGGACGAGACGGGGGCGGGGCAGGGTCGGGCGGCGCCGTGCGGAACCGGTGCGGGGCCGGCCGCGTCCAAGGGCGCGCATCGAGGGGGAGGGTCATGAGGGCAACAGAGTCGCGCAGGGGCCGGGTGCCGCTGGTCGTACTGGGCGTGGCAGTGGCCTGCGCACTGGTGGGCTGGGTCGGGTACTCCATCGCCTTCGGGGGGATCAAGGAATGGAACGTGGACGCCCAGGGGCCCGTCCTCGTCTCCGCCGACGGGCGAACCCTCACCCTCACCGGCGTGCCCGATCCGGCCTGGACTCCGGAGGACTGCTTCGGCAGCCTCACCGTCGACGTGGTGACCGAGGAGCACGCCGCCACCGTGGCCGTCCACTTCCACCTGGGCAGCGCTCCGCAGGAACAGGGAGGACCCAGGGGCAGCTGTGCGCAGTTCACCGGGATCGAGGGTGACCTCGCCCACCCGCTCGGCATGCGGACGCTGACGGACGCTCACGGGCGGCCACTGCAGACCGTCTCCGAGGCCACGGCTCCGCGACCGCGGGATCCGGGCCTGACCGAGGAGGGCAGCGAACTGTGCTCCGCCGCACGTCCGCGCTCCCAGCCCGGCGTCTGCCGCGGCTCGTTGGCTCTCGTCCGGTTCTACCGCGACACCTCGGGCCAGACCCGCTGGATGCTGTACCAGTCTCTCGACCCGACGGCACCGGAGCCTGACGCCCCGGGGACCCCGGGGACGCAGCGCACGGCCGTGAACGGGGCTCCCGCCGTCTGCCGTTCGGACGGAGACGGGGGAGTGGTCGTCGACTGGACCGCGGGCGGGACGGCGCAGCAACTCGAGTTCAGCCCTCCATCCGACTCCGGCGCCACGGCCGACCAGCTCTGTACGCAAGCCGTTGCCGAGGCGCGGACCGTTTCGTGAACGCCCGCGAGAACTCGGCCGGATGCGAGGTCCGACCGGGTGCTAGGTGACGGGCAGGTCCGGGTCAGCTGTTGCCGTTGGTTCGAAGGCGGCCAGCATCTGGGCCAGCGCCGCCTGGTCGGGGCCCACGAAGGGTGAAATCCCCGCCGCGGACCCAAGGGTGTCGATCATCCGCTCGGTCATTCCGGCCGCAGCCGGCAGGTGGGTCGACAGGACGAGCTCGGGCTCGCGGTCCCGCAGCAGGCGGAAGGTGTCGAGGAACCGCTTCGGGTCGACGTTCTCGACCCACGGACTGTCCACGCTGGCCCACAGCAACTGCGCCGCCCGAAGTTCTTCGACCGGGATCGCGCTGACGTCCCCTTCCTCCGCCGTGTCCGCGCTGGTCATCGGGGCGCCGAAGCAGTCCGAGCTGAAGCAGACGCCGGTGAGGTCGTCGAAGAACCCGACGGTAGCGGGATTGTCGAACAGGGGCGGCCGGAACGCTGTGAGCGTGCGGTCACCGACGTCGAGTGACTGACCGGGATTGAGCAGATGGACCCGGTCCAGCGGGAGCGGTCGCTCGCAGGACATGATGCCGACCGCGATGAAGGTGGTCACCACCTTCGCCTTCGGTGCCGCTTCGAGGAGCGCATGGATGCCGCCGGTGTGGTCCCGGTCGGGGTGGGTGAGCCAGATCCAGCGCACGTCTGCCGGGTCGAGGACTCCGGCGAGCGTGTCCGGGAAGCTGCGGTCGGGCAGCCCGAGGCCAGTGTCGACGACGACGGGTTGCTGCGCTCGGAGCACGAAGGAATTGACGGGAATGTGGCCGATCCCCGGCACCTCGAGACTGTCACTGAGGACGCTGACATCGGGTCGCACTCGGTTGACGGACATGGACGATCTCCCTCCGGATCGGGATCGTTCGTGTCCGCCTAAACCACTCTAGACGCACGGCTACCTTGGCGGAGGGTGGAGCCCGGTCGTCCGGGTTCGCCTCTGCCTGATCCGCCGTCAGCGCCCCGCCGGACTCCGCTGCTCGCTGCTCGGCGATCTCGGCCGCGCCGGCTGCCCCGACACCGCCGTGGGCGGCCCCGTGCTGCTCCCGGCGATGACCGGTGGGTCCTTCCGGTGGCGCTGAACGTGTCGGTGCCGCGAGGTCTCTGCTGAGGCCCTGGTGCGCGGGGTGGCGGCTGGGCAGGCTAGTTTGCTCGGGTGAGTCTCCTTGATGATGTGGCCGAGCGTGACGGCTGGCGATGCTGGGTGTGCGACGAACCGGTCGACCCCGACAAGTCGGTGAACGACCTGCGGGGGCCCAGCGTGGACAGCCGGACCGCCGACCGCAAGGCGAAGGTCGCCGAGCGCCTCGCGCACCGCGGGTGCAACAGCCGCAAGGGCGCGGTCAAGGTGGTCATCGCCTGGCCGGAGCGCCTGTACGTGGTCGAACCCGCACCGCTGATCACCGTTGCCGGGAGGCTGGAGCGCAAGGCGGGCCGCGAGATCGTGGGCCGTTGTCCGACCCGGCAGGACGCCCAGGAGGCGGCGGACTGGCTGGTGGACCGGTTCTCCCGACTGGTACCGGGGCTGCCGGTGACCGCCGACATCGAGGCGGGCGGCGGCCAGTTCCTCGTCGTCCTGGCCAGCGCCCGCCGCTGACGGGGGACCACCGGTAGTCCCAGGCCGACCCGGCGACCGAGGGACGCGTCCCTGATGCTGGCCGCCCATGGCCTCACCCCGGCCCACTCTCCGACGAGACGCGCCTGGTGGTCTCGGAACCGCTGGGCGACCTCCCCGGAGCCTGGAACCCGGTGCCGGAGTCGTGTTACGGCGTCATCCAGGAGGGCCAGGACGAGATGCACCCGCTCGTGCCTCGGGCCGCATGAGCGTTCAGTCCGGCCCCAAGCGGGCTGTTCGAATACTCACGTTCTGGCTGCGTCCGGCCTTCGCTTTCCGTGCGGTCTCCCGGTTCCAGCAGGTCACCGGCTTGGAGCGCTCGATGGCCCTGGCCTCCAGCGCGCTCACGACGTTGATTCCGCTCGCGGTTCTGGTGGCGACGGTCCTGACCAGTTTCGGTCGGCAGGACCTGGCCGAACGGATCGTGCGCCGTTACGGCCTCAGCGGCGGCGGAGCGGACGCGGTCCGCCAGCTCTTCTCGTTCGTTCACGGCCCCGACGCGACGCTGGATGTGCTGGGCTCGCTCTTCTTGCTCATCTCCGCCCTCAGCTTCGCGCGCGCTGCGCAACGGCTGTTCGAGCGGGTCTGGGAACTGCCGGCGCTCAGCGTGCGCAACACCGTGAACGACCTGAGGTGGCTGCTGGTCCTGGTGCTTTACGCCATGGCCGCCGGCTGGCTGCACGTGGTTCTCGGCCGCGGGCGGTTCGATCTGGCTGCCGCGGCGTGCCAGGGGCCGCTGACGGCGGTCTTTCTGGCATGGAGCGGCTGGACGCTGTCGGCGAAACGCACGCCGTGGCGCGGCCTGGTTCCGTTCGCGGTGCTGGGGGCCGTGCTGATCGCTGCGTACTCGGTCGGGGCCGCGGTGTACCTGCCCGGGCTGTTCAGCTCCTACGCGAGCCGCTACGGTCCGGTCGGGGCCGTCTTCGCGATGATCACTGCACTCTTCGGAACGATGCTCGCCCTGGTGTGGTCGGCCGCGTTCGGCAGAGAGGTCACCGACGAACTGGAACGCATCCGCCGAGGCGAGCGGCCTCCCGCCGACGAGGTCCGCCGGGAGTGGGACAACGTCATCGCCCAGCTGCGGGAGCGGTGGCTGACCGCGCGCGCCGAGCTTGCGCGCCGTCGCGAATCCGCGCGCCGACGTCGCCGCTGACCGTGGCCGGGGAACGCGAACCTCCGCTGACAGCAACTTACTTGGGCGAGGCCGGTGGTACAGGCAGCGGAGTGCGTTTGACGGCGCGGCTGACGATGGCCGTCTCGACGTGGGTGATGCCCAGGCCGGCCAGGTCGTGGGAGAGGAAGCCGTAGAGGGTCGTCAGGTCCGGGAAGTACGCGGCCGCGTGCAGGTTCGACGGCCCGGAGGTGGCGAACGCGCCGTGTACCGACGGGTGATCGGCCAGCGCCTGCCCGGTGGCGGCCAGGTGATCGGGGGGTACCTGCAGCAGGAGCTTGGCTTCGATGGGCAGTCCGAGCCGCCGGGAGTCGACCAGCACCTGGGTGACCAGGCGCCCCTGGGCGGCCATCTGGGCCAGCCGTCGGCGCACCGTGCTCTCCGGGTGGCCGGTGCGCTCGGCCAGCGCCACCGCGCTCAGGCGCGCGTCGGGCTCGAGCACCTCGATCAGGGACTGCTCCAGGGCGTCGGAATCGACGCCGTACGGGCCCGGGGACGTGGCGGTCGTCGCTCCGGGGACCGGCTCGCGCGCCGAGAGGGCGGCGCGTTCGGCTGCGGTCAGCACCTGGTGGCGCCACTCGGAGGTGAGCCGGAAGACGTGCAGGATGGTGGCGCTCTCCAGGGAGGTCACCGCCTGGGTGGAGGGCAGTTGACGGAAGACCAGCGGGTCGCTGGAGCCGGGCTCGGTGCGGGCGACCGCGAAGATCTCGTCCCCGGACGTGGTGACGTCGATGAAGGGGATGTCCTCGCGCGCCGCGAGCGCGGCCACGATCGGGTCGAGCCGGCCCCGCAGGACCCGGATGCGCAGGAACAGCGCCCCGGCCGAACCCCCGTTTCGCGGTCGCGCAACCGGTGAGATCACCACGCGCACGATGCCGTCGGCAGTGAGTGCCTGCAGGCGGCGGCGGACGGTGGCGGGGCTGAGTCCCAGCGTCTGCGCCGCCCGTTCGGCGGTCAGCCGGCCCTCGCACTGCAGGGCGGCCACCAGCCGCTGGTCGAGCAGGCTCAGGACGGAATTCGTCGATTCGCGGGCCATGGCTGCAAGTTTCGCTCATTCTGCTGCCCTGCGGTGCCCGTTCCGCTGCTGTCGCGCCAAGGATGGAGGCACTCCCAGCACCCCGAGAAGACCGGATTCACCATGGAGGCCCAGGTGCCCGCGCTCCAGAGACGCCAGAACGTACGCTTCGCCAGCGGCGACACCTCGTGCGCCGCGTGGCACTACCCGGGGTCCAACGGCGGCTGCGTGATCATGGCCGGCGGGACCGCCGTGACGAAGGAACCGGCCTCGGACCTGTTCGCCGCGCGGTTCAACGACGCCGGGTTCGCCGTCCTCGCCTTCGACCACCGGAGGTTCGGCGAGAGCGGGGGCACGCCGCGTCAGATCGTCCGCTTCGACGAGCAGGTGGCCGACTGGCACGCGGCGATCGCGTACGCGGCCACGTTGCCCGACGTCGACCCCGACCGGATCGCGCTCTGGGGCTTCTCACTGGCCGGCGGCCACATCTTCCGCGTCGCGGCCGACCACCCGCGGCTCGCTGCGGCGATCGCCCAGACCCCGCTGGTCGACGGCCGTGCGGTCGCTCCGCACGCGCTTCGGGCCATGACGCCGCTCGCGATGCTGGGCCTCTTCGGCCGGGCCGTCGCGGACGCGCTCGGCGGGCTGGTCGGGCGGGAACCGCTGCTGGTCCCGGCGGCCGGACCGCGCGGCGCCGTCGCCTCGCTCACCACCCCCGACGCCATGGACGGGGACCAGGCCCTCGACCCCGAAGGGCGCTACGCGAACTGGGACCAGACGGTCGCCGCCCGGATCGCCCTGCGGCTTGGCGGATACCGGCCCGGCCGCCACGCCGCCCGGATCCGGTGCCCGCTGCTGGTGATCGTCTGCGACCAGGACCAGAGCGTGCTCCCCCGCCCCGCGGTTCGGGCGGCACGTAACGCGCCGCGCTCCGAGGTGGTCCGCCTTACGGGCCGTCACTACGCGCCGTTCCTCGAGTCGCACGAACAGGCCGTCGCGGCACAACTCTCGTTCCTGCGAAAGCATCTGGCTTCCCGTGACTTTCACTGAGGCGGATCGCCGTCGGCGGTGGGGGAGCGGGGCACCGGGCACGGTGGGCACGCCCGGCTCCCCTGGGAGGGCGGATGAGATCCCGTCAACACAAGCACGGACAAGAGCACGGACAGCACGGACACGTGCATGAACAGGAGCAGAGAGATGATCATGGTCACTGGTGCGACTGGGAACGTCGGTCGCGAAGTGGTGAAGCTGCTGGCGGGCCAGGGCGCCGCAGTCGCAGCCGTCAGCAGGAATCCGGCCCCGGCCCAGCCCCCGGCCCCGGCCCCGGCCCCGGGCGCTTTCGCCGACGGTGTCCGACAGATCGTCGGGGACCCGTCCAGGCCGCAGTCGCTGGCACCGGCGCTGGGAGGTGTGGCGGCCCTGCTGCTCAGCCCGCGTGCTGTGGGCGGCGCGAGCGCCGAGCTGCTGGCGCTGGCGGCTGAGCGCGGCGTGCGCAGGGTGGTCGTGCTGTCGGCCGTAACCGTCGAATACGGTGGCGGGTACCGGCGCTTCGCCGAGGAGTTCGCGCAGGTCGAGGCCGCAGCCAGGGCTTCCGGGCTGTCATGGACGTTCCTGCGGTGTGCCGACTTCGCCGCCAACGCCCTTGCCTGGGCGCCGCAGATCCGGGCGACCGGCCGGGCCCGGGGCGTGCACGGCGCCGCCGCCACCTCGCCCGTCCACCAGCGGGACATCGCCGAGGTCGCGGTGCAGGCCTTGCTCGACCCCGGCTCCGGGCCCGACGCCGCCCACGCGGGCCGCGCGTACGCGCTCCGAACTCGTCCCGGCGAACGACCTGAGCCGGCTCGCCGCCGCCCTGGTACGCATCCGCCTGTCGAAGGACGCCGTCAAGGAACTGCGGGCCGCCGCCTGACTGCTCACCGGTCCTGCGCGTGCGGAGTTACGGCGGGGCTACTTGTCCCTCTGCCGTAACCCCGCACGCACAGGGCCAGGTCGAGCTCCCGGTACTACCCGAGGTCCTGCGTGGGGCCCTCACCGCGGTCCGCCGCATCGACAAGCTTCCGGGCCGCGTCCGCGATGCTGCCGGCGTCAATGCCGGCAGCCTTAAGGAGTTCCGCCGGGGTGCCGGAGGCGGGCAGACCACGGACGGCCAGGTGGACGAAGGCCGGGCAACTGCCCTGGGCGGCGAGCGCGGAGAGCACTGCCTCACCGAGCCCGCCCTGCGGATGGTGGTCCTCGGCCACCACCAGGCCGCTGGTCTCCCTGGCGGCACGCACCAGGGTTTCGGCGTCCAGCGGCTTGACCGAGTAGAGGTCGACGACGCGCGCGGCGATGCCGTGTTCCGCGAGTTCGTCGGCCGCCTTCAGGCACTCGTGAACGGTGACGCCCGCTCCCAGCAGGGTGACCTGGTCGGCTTCGCCGCTGCCGCGAAGGGTCTTGGAACCACCGACGGGGAACTGCTCGGCCGGGTCGTACAGGACGGGGTAGGCACCGCGCGTGGTGCGCAGGTACGAGATGCCGTCGAGGTCGGCCATGGCGATGGTGAGGGCGGCGGCGCTGGCCGCGTCGGCGGGGTAGAGCACGGTGGACCCGTGGACGGCGCGCATCATCGCCAGGTCTTCGAGTCCCATCTGGGAGGGTCCGTCCTGGCCGATCTCCACACCGCAGTGCGTGCCGCACAGCGCCATCGTGATCTGGGAGACGGCCGCCATCCGGATGAAGTCGTGGGCCCGGGTGAGGAAGGCCGCGAAAGTGGTCGCGTAGGGCCGGTATCCGCGCACGGCCATGCCCACGGCGGTGGCGACCATCTGCTGCTCGGCGATGTAGCTCTGGAAGAACCGTTCGGGGTAGGCCTTGGCGAAGTCCTCGGAGTGGGTGGAGTTGCCCACTTCGGCATCCAGCGCGACCACCTCCGGGCGTCCGCCGCCAAGGGCCACCAGGGCTTTCCCGAAGGCGGACCGGGTGGCCACCTCGTCACCCACGGCGAACCGCGGCGGGCTCACCGGGCCCGGGTCCGGCCGACGCCCGGACGCCTCGTCGACGGCGGCCGGCCGGGGGCCCCGTACCGTCAGGTGCCGGATGCCGCCCAGTTCTTCGACGGCGCGGTCCGCCATCTCCGTCGGGAAGGGCTTTCCGTGCCAGCCCTCCGCGTCCTCCACCTCGCTGAAACCCTTGCCCTTGACGGTCCTGGCCACGATGACCGTCGGCCCCTGCCCGTCGGCTGCGGCGTGCAGGGCCCGGTCCACGGCGGCGAGGTCGTGCCCGTCGACGGTCAAGGCACGGCACCCGAACGCCTCGATCCGGCGGACGTAGGTTTCCAGGTCCCACTGCAGTTCGGTGGGGCCGCTCTGGCCGAGCCGGTTGACGTCCACGATCGCGGTGAAGTTCGCGAGCCGGTGCCGCCCGGCCTTGTCCAGGGCTTCCCAGACCGAGCCCTCCGCCATCTCGCTGTCCCCGCACAGCACCCAGACCCGGTAGGGCTGGTGCTCCAGGTCGCGGCCGGCCAGGGCGATCCCGACGCCGTAGGCGATTCCCTGGCCCAGCGACCCGGTGGCCACGTCCACCCACGGCAGGACCGGCGTGGGGTGCCCCTGCAGGCGGGCGCCCGCCCGCCGGTAGGTCGTGAGCAGCTCCTTCTCCTCCACCACCCCGGCCGCCGTGAACATCGAGTACAGCAGCGGGGAGGCGTGGCCCTTGGAGAAGACCAGATGGTCATTGGCCGGATTGCCGGGATCGTCCCAGTCGTACTGGAGATGACGGGCCATCAGTACGGCCATCAGATCAGCGGCGGACATGCTCGACGTCGGATGACCGGAGCCGGCGGCGGTGCTGGCCCGCACCGAGTCCGCCCGCAGCTGCTGGGCGAGTTCGAAGACGTCGGCGAGGCCGGAGTCGGGGCCCACGTCGGTAGCTTGGGTGGTGGCCATGTGCGGGGTCTCCGTTCAGGGTCGTTCGGACAATCGGTGCGCCAGGTCCTTCAGATAGCTGTCGTACGCCGCGGCAACATCGTCCAGGTCGATCAGCTGCGGCAGGTCGGCCACCGGCTGGCGCTCGAGCAGCCACCGGACGGTCTGCTCGACCACGCGTGCCTCGTCCGCGGCCGAATCCGACACCCGGCGCAGCACGTCGGACGTGGCCCGGACCCGGGCCGTCGTGTCGTCACTCCCCCCAGGGATGCGGACCAGGTACTCGTGGTCGCCCTGGGGTTCGATCTGAAGCTGGTGCGCCATCGGAAAGGACCTCGCTATCCGTGCTGTCCGTGGGCGAAGGCGGTGACCAGTGCATCGCCGAAGGCCGGCAGGTCGTCCGGCTTGCGGCTGGTGACCAGGGTGTTGGGACCGTCGGTGCAGACCTGGACCTGCTGGTCCGTCCAGCGGGCTCCGGCGTTGAGCAGATCAGTACGCAGACTGGGCCACGAGGTGAGCGTGCGGCCGCGGACCACGTCGGCCTCGATCAGCGTCCACGGCGCGTGGCAGATCGCGGCGACGGGTTTGCCGGCCTCGAAGAAGGACCTGACGAAGTCCACCGCCGAGGAGTCCAGGCGCAGCGCGTCCGGGTTGGCCACGCCGCCCGGCAGCACCAGGGCGTCGTAGTCGCCAGCGTCGTCAGCCGAGAGCGTGCCGACCACGTCATCGACCTCGAAGGTGTCACCGCGTTCCAGATGGTTGAACGCCTGGACCTTGCCGCTCCGGGTGGACACCAGGCGCGGCGTGCCGCCCGCCTCGGCGACGGCCTGCCAGGGCTCGGCCAGTTCCACCTGCTCGACGCCCTCGGAGGCGACGAGGAACGCGATGGTCTTTCCCTGCAAGGTGACCATGAGGCGACCTCTCGGTGTGTCGGGCGGTGCGCAGCACGCGCGGTGAACCTGCTCACCAGCTCGCCTAGCCGCAGTGCGCAGCCCCAAACCATTCCGAGGCGTGTACCGGCTCTCTTCACCCGAACGCTCCGACGACCGGGCGACCGCCGCACAAAAAGGGCGCTCCCATCATTTTGATGAGAGCGCCCTCCGACCTGCGAAAGCTCGCGGCCCGGCGATAGGACGTGAACCCGCGACCCTTGACTCCCAGAGGTCACGGACCAGGCTTGTGGACCAGCACCAGAGCGTTCCCCAAGGCGCGCTCGTAGTTGGGAATGCCGGGGCCGACGGGGGCGCCCCAGAAGTTCATCGGCGTGTTGTAGAGAGAGTCGTTGATGATCATCGCGGTGTCCCCGCCGTAACCCATCTCGACAGCGTCAGTGGCGCCGAGCCACTTCATGACGGCAGCCGCCTCGCCCATCGTGACGCCGACACTGCCGCCGGGGTAGGGGTTCCGGCCGTCGATGGTGACCAGTTCGATCTGACCGGCGGCGCCGATACCCACGACGGTTCGCGGCTGGCGTTCGACGTCCACGTTACTGTGCGCCGGGAAGCCGTTCTTGACCATGCTGACGTCGATGTTCCCGCCGCGCACCAGGCCGGGTCCGCCGCCTGCGATCGCATCGAGCGCCGGAGCGGCCACGGACTTGCCGCCGTCGTCGGTCAGGCTGCCCGTCGCGATCAGCGTGGCGCCGACCGGAGCGTGTTGGCGCAGCCAGTCGGCACCCGTCCCGATGCCCTGAAGGACCCGCTGTCCGGGAGCGATCGGTCCGCCGGCGACACGGGAGCCGGTGACCACCCAATTGTTGTTCAGCACGACCTCGTAGCCGGGGTCCGCGCCTACGACCTTGGGGGTGGCGCTACCCCACTCCGGCCGGAAGAGAACCAGGTCGTTCGGGTTGTGGCACTGCCCGTGGTGCACCGCCTGAATCGGATCCTGCGCGGCCTGCGTGGGATTGAGCCGGGAATCGTCGATGATCGCACCGGGCTGGCCGCAGCCGTAGACGTTCCCCGCAAGCCGGTCGATGCCGTTGACGGTGGTGGAGGATTTGTCGGACGAGGAGAGGGTGTACGTGGTGGAGACCTCGGTGATCTGTGCCGGCCCGTTCGCGCCGTTGAGCAGCAGGGCGGTGCGGTGGTCGTTGGCGGCGTTCATCGTCACACCGCCCTCGACGTCGAGGCCTTCGGGCACGCCGGTGTAGCCCTCCAACACTGGGACGCCGTTCGCCGTCTTCGGGAGGTTCGGGGGCACCGGCGGCGGGCCGACCGCCACACCGGGGGTCGCATCGGAGCCGTTGACCCCCAACAGCGCCCCGCTCAGCGCGACTTGCTTGCGCAGCGGTTCCGGGGTCGCTATGTCCTGGCCGTGGGTCACACGCAGGGCATAGGGGGAGGTCGGGTCAATGGTGACCACGCGCACGTTCCAGGGGCCGGTGCTGGGGTTGCCGTCCTGGGCGGTGTAGAGGGGCTCGCCGTCGACGGCGTTGGGCTTCAGGATGTTCTTGACCGCGTTCTGCGCATCGGCGAGAGCGGCGAATTTGACGTAGTCCGGATCCGTGCTCTTCAGACCGGGGTTGGTGACCAGTCGCACGGCGTACGCCACGGGCTTGCCCGTCGGATCCGGCTGAGGACCGATCGGCACCGGGATCGCGACGATATTCTTGCCGGCGAGCAGGTTGACCTCGTCCGTCGCGGTCGACAAGTCCTGGACGAGCGTCGCGCCCGCCTCATTGTCGACGGTGATGTGCACGTCCACCGTCCAGCGGTCGGACGCGTAGCCCTGGGTGTACGTCGTGTAGGTCACGCCAGGGGCTATCGTCTGCGGGTCGATGTGCGTGTTGGCGTTGGGGTCGCCGGGGAGGTACGCCCCCAGGGGCATCTGGCCGCTGAGTGGTGGGAGCGGCGCCGCAGTGACCGCGCCGGTCGCCGACGAGGGGATGCCCAGAAGTCCGCAGAGCAGCAACGGGGGAAGCAGATAGGACCAGCGGCGCACAGGTGGCCTCTCGGGAAGATTGGAAGTAGGCGAACCATCGGACAGTACGGCTGAACTGACGACCAGTGCCACTGGATTTATGGAGCGAGGTGGATTGGCCCCGCGCCCGTGGCCGTGGTGATGGTGCAGAGGCGTTTGGTGGCCCGGGTCAGGGCTACGTACAGGTCCCTCTCGCCGCCGGGGCGGGTCGTGATGATCTCCTCGGGGTTCAGGACGACGACCCCGTCGAATTCCAGGCCGCGTGCTTCGGAGGCAGGCACGATGCGTGCATGCTGGGCGATGCCCCGGACCATCAGCTCGCCCACCCTGGTGTCCGCGCAGATCACGCCCAGCAGCTCGCCCGGGTGCGCGGTGCTCTGGGTGCGGAGTTCCTGCACGACGGCGGGGATGTCCTGCAGGGCACTCCACGCCGGAGTGGACGACGCCGACCGCCGGGTCAGCCCCACTGGAGCTCGCCGGGGGCCACCGGGGCCGTGGAGGTGCCCGCAGTGGCTGCGACGGAAACGGTCGCCGCTTCGGCAAGGGTGGTGGCGGAGGCGGCCGGCAGCAGGACGGCGGTGGCGGTGGCGAGGGCGGCGACCGCGGTGGCGACGGCAACGGGCAGACGGGTCACGAGCGTTGTCCTTCTGGAGAGCAGGTGGTGGACGGGAGTGGACCCGGCGTCCCGCGGTGGCGCCTCGTCCGTTCGCCGTCCGGTTGCTTCCCGGTGGCGATGGCTCAAGCTTGGCTGCCGCCCAGCCCTACCAGTAGCCCTTCAGGCTGGCGCCAAAGCGCCGGGCGGGATTCCGACAGCCACCCGGCGCGCGGGCCGGTCCGCTCCGTCCGGGCCGCCCAGTCCACCCCCGGACCGAATCGGGGTACCGGCCGTAACTCCGGCCTGGTGGGCAGTCATTGGCCGGGACGTCCGACCCTGGGCGCCCGCCTGACCAGCGCTACGCGCCGCGTCGGCACCACGCTGAGCACCACAGCGCCTGGCTCGGCTCACGCTGCGCCTTGACGTCACCGCTGGCGCAGCCTCGGCGACGGCCACCGACTTCGTCGGCACGAGCGTGCCGCCTCTGGTGCTCCGACGACCGGGCACTAATATGAGATTTGCTCATGTTCGATGGAGAGGGTGTGGTGTAGTGCCGAACCTGCATGATTTTCCGGCGGGCTTCCGGTGGGGTGTCTCCACGGCCGCCTACCAGATCGAGGGGGCGGTGGGCGAGGACGGGAGGGGGCCGTCGGTCTGGGACGTGTTCGTGGGGCGGGAGGGAGCGGTGAAGGGCGGGCACACCGGGGCGGTGGCCTGCGACCACTACCACCGGTACCGCGAGGACGTGGAGTTGATGCGCGAGCTCGGGGTGGACGGGTACCGGTTCTCGATCGCCTGGCCGCGCGTCCAGCCCGCCGGCCGCGGTCCGGTGAACCAGGCCGGTCTCGGCTTCTACGACCGCCTGGTGGACGAGCTGCTCGCGGCCGGGATCACCCCGCTGCCGACCCTGTTCCACTGGGACCTGCCGCAGGCCCTGGAGACTCCGTCCAACAGCGGCTCCGCCGAGGGCGGCGGCTGGCTGGCCCGCGACACGGCGTACCGGTTCGCGGAGTACGCCGGCATCATGGCCGACCGGCTCGGGGACCGCGTGCCGGCCTGGATCACCCTCAATGAGCCTTTCGTGCACACGGTGTTCGGTTATGCGCTAGGCGTCCACGCCCCGGGGCGGGCGCTGATGCTGGAGGCGCTGCCGACCGCGCACCACCAGTTGCTCGGGCACGGGCTGGCCGCCGCCGCATTGCAGGAGCGGGGGCTGGCGGTGCTGATCACGAACAACCTCACTCCGGTATGGGCGGCCTCCGACGGGCCGGCCGACGTGGCCGCCGCGCAGGCCTACGACGCCCTGCACAACCGGCTGTTCACCGACCCGCTGCTGCTCGGCCGCTATCCGGACCTGGCTGCCTTCGGCGTCCCGGACGACCTGTATGGCGCCGTCCGGCCGGGCGACCTCGACCTGATCGCCGGCCCCCGGCTGGCCGGACTGGGCGTCAACTACTACAACCCCACCCGGATCGGCGCCCCGACCGACCCGGCCCTGCCGTTCACCCAGCTCGACATCGCCGACGTCCCGCACACCGCCTTCGGCTGGCCGATCGTCCCCGACGGACTGCGCCAGCTCCTGGTCGGCCTCAAGGAGCTTTACGGCGCGGCGCTCCCGCCGATCACCATCACCGAGAACGGCTGCGCGGTGGCCGAGGAGACCGTCCCCGACCAGCCGCGCATCGACTACCTGGCCGGCCACCTCGACGCGCTGGCCGCCGCCCTGCGCGAGGGCGTCGACGTGCGCGGCTACTACACCTGGTCCCTGCTGGACAACTTCGAATGGGCCGAGGGCTACCACCAGCGATTCGGCCTGGTGCACGTCGACTTCGAGACGCAGCAGCGCACGCCCCGGGCCTCGTACGGCTGGTACCGGGAGCTGATCGCCCGTCACCGACTGCTGCGGGCCGGGTAGTCGGGTGGCCGGGTCAGCCGCCGAGCAGTAGGCGCTCCAGGGCCTCGCGGGCGCGGGCGCTGGAGCGGGCCTCGGCGGTCACGGCGGCCGCCAGCTCGCGGGTCCACTCGTCGAGGGGGACCGGGCGGCGGGACAGCACCACGCCGCGGACCACCTTGCAGATCTCGCCGCTCGGCCGCCCGGTGGCCACGGTCAGGATCAACCGCTGGTCGTCCAGGGTGACTTCGAGCCGCTCGACGTGGCCGGGCCGGCCGGCGATCCGGTCGCCGAGGCTGCGCTTGCGCTCGACCGCGACGGCGCCGGGCGGCAGGGCGTCCGCGAGGGTGCCGGTCAGCACCTGGGCGTACACCTCCAGATCGGCGGCGTCGCGGCGCAGCGCGGCGGCGAGCAGGTCGATCGAGCCCTGGTCCTGGGCGGTGGGCTCGATCTCGCCGTGGTCGGTCATCTCACTCCTCGAAGCGGTTTGGTGGGTCTGCAGGCTCAGCCGTCCAGGCTGAGCACCATGGTGGGCCGCTCGATCTCGTGGTCGGCACGCAGCGGGCGGACCGCCGTGCCGATCGCGAAGAACTCGGTGGTGTGGCCGCCCCAGCGGTGGTTGTGGGCGTTCAGCTGGACGCCCACGATGCCCTCGGCCTGCAGCTCCTCGGCCTCGGCCTGCATCCGCGCCATCGCCAGCTCGCGGGCGTCGTAGAGCGCCTGGGTGTACTGCTCGATCTCCACGTTCTTGCCGATGTTGGAGAAGACCGAGCCCATCTTCTGGTGCGCGATGTGGTAGACGCAGGTGCCCATGGTCATGCCGAGCGGTGCGTAGCCGGCCCGGATCAGGGTCCAGAAGTCCTGGCCGGACAGGTCCGAGGTGAACGGCTGGCCCTTGTTGTTGCGCCAGCTGGTGCCGCCGGGAGCGGGCCGGTCGGCCTTGACCGCGGTGCCGATGGCGATGAACTCGGCGATGTCCGAGCCGAACTCCCGGGCCTCGACGGTGAGGCGGACGCCGACGATGCCGTCCGCGCCCAGCTGGGACGCCTCGGCCTCCATCCGGGTCATCGCCAACTCCCGGGCGTGGTACATCGCCTGGCTGAGCGTCTCCAGTTCCTGGTTCTTGCCCCAGCGGCCGAGCTGGATCCCGACGTGGTAGATCGAGCTGCCCAGCACCAGGCCGATCGGCTGGAACCCGGCCTCGCGGACCAGCAGGAACTCGTTGACCGACAGGTCACTGGTGAAGATCGAGCCGGGCTTGCCGGGCTGCAGCTCGGCAAGCCGCCGCATCGCGTCGGCGGGCACACCCTGGGCGGTGGGATCGAAGGTGCTCATCTGGGTCATTCTCCCCTTGGTGGTAAATGTGACGGCGGCTCAGCGGACCAGCAGCTCAGCGGACCAGCGGCTCAACGGACCGGCCGCCAACGGGCCGGTGCAGCAGACCGGCGGCTCAGCGGCGCGCGGCCTGGGCGAGGCGGCGGCGCAGGCGGTCGCCGCTGCCGTCCAGCGGCAGCACGGTGAGGGTGCGCGGCGCGGCGGGCGCGGTGGCGAAGCGGGCGATCGTGGTGGCCAGCAGCGTGCTCTCCACCACGTGGTCCTGCTGCTCGTTGTTCTGGCTGCTGTGGATGCAGGGCTCCTCCCACACCTCCAGGCCGCTGTCGGCCAGGATCAGCCCGTCGCCCCCGCGCAGCCCGGCCTGGCGGCGCAACTGGACCCGGGCGTCGGCTCGGACGTGGTGCACCAGGGCCGTCCAGCCGTCGACCTCGGTGTTGGACCAGGAGTTCGACTGCCGCCTGGTGGTGTAGTCGTCGTGCCGCACCCCGATCGACATCGCGACCAGCAGGTCGACCGGCACCCAGCCCGCCGCGACCAGCTTGGCGAAGCCCTGGCCGTCCAGGTGGCAGGTGAACGGCCAGCGCGGGCGCACCGGTCCGGCCGCCCGTACGGCGGTGCCGATCACCTTGAACTCCAGGCAGTTCGGCGCGGCCGGGAACGGAGCCATCCTCAGCTGGGCGGCCACCACGCCGTCCCCGCCCAGTGCGGCGCACTCGGCGGTCATCCGGCCCAGCGCCGCGCGCCGCGCCGCGTCCAGCACCTGGACCAGACCGGCGGAGGGCGCGCCGTTGCCGGAGAGCGCGACGCCCGCGGGGCTCGACCAGCGGCCGACCCGGCCCGCACCCGGATAGAGGCAGTCGTAGTAGCCCCAGTACCGGCCGCTGCGACCGACGTGGTAGACCGCCGAGCCCATCACCTGGCCGACAGGTTCGAAGCCGACCGACCTGATCGCGGCGAACTCGCCGGTCGACAGCGCGGACGACCAGGTCCCGCTGGCCCGCACCTCGGCGACCCGCGCCGCCGCGACGGGCGGCAGCCCGGCCCCGTTCCACGACCCTGTCACGCGTCCACCCCGTTCCGGCCGAAGGCCCCTACTGAGCTCCGGGACTGCACCCTACGCGCCGATCACGGAGGAACGACAGCAGGGTGCCCGGGGAAACCGGTGGCCAATCGGCGCTCGGTCGGCGGTCAGCCGGTCGGCTTTCGGTCGGCGCTCGGTCGGTAGCCGGCCGGCGGTCGGCCGGCGGTCAGTCAGCCGTGATGCGCAGGTTGGCGAGGACCCGGCTGTCCTCGGCGCCGAGCGCGACCAGGCGGCCGTCGCGGTGCCAGCAGGTCACGGTGCCGCCGTGCCGGCGCAGGCCCAGGCCGGCGGGGTCCGCGCCCGGGAAGCTGAGTTGGGACCGGACCCGCAGGTCGGCACCGCGCCCGACGGCCAGCGTGGCAGCACCCTCGGGAGTGCCGGTCGCCACCGCGTGCAGGTCGCCGTCGGCGAGCAGGATCGGCCGCCGGTCGCCGAGCAGGGTGCGCCGCTCCGGCTGCTGCGACTCACGGTGGGCGGTCAGCTCCGTGCCGTCCTCGGTCGCGGTCAGCGCCAGCAGCGTCCCGTCGGCGAGCACCGCGTCGGGCGAAGGCAGGTCCGTCAGCGCCAGCCGGGACCGCAGATGCCAGCCCGGCAGCTCCCAGCGCCACCGCTCGACCAGCGGCGGCGAGCCCGCCAACCACGGCGAGCCCGCGCCCGTCCCCGCCCGCGACGCCGTGCCCGCCACTCGCGGTGTGGCGACCACGGCGCTGCAACTGCCCGGGGTGCGGGCCGGCAGGCCCACCGGGCGGGAGCCGCCGCCGAGTTCGCGCCAGACCACGGTCGGCCGGGGTGCCAGGGTGTCGAGCACGGCGATGCCGTCCTCGTCCACCGTGATCAGCAGTCGGCCGTCGAAGGACCGCACCACCTCGCGGGCGCTCAGGGAGGTCCAGCGCCGGACCGAGCGGGTGGCCAGGTCCAGCCGGGAGATCTCGCTGGTGCGCCCGTAGCGCGCGACCAGCAGGGCGACGCCGCCGTGGTCGGCGACCACCAGCCGGTCGGCCGGGGTGTCCCAGCGGGCTCGGACCCGGCCGTCGGCACTGAGCAGCCGGACACCCGCGTGACCGCAGGCGACCAGCACCGAGCCGGAGTCCAGGGCGACCGCGTCGTGCAGCGGCAGGCGGCCCGGCTCCGGGTCCGCGCTGACGGCCCGCGGCGAGCCGCCGGACGTCGGGGCGCCGGTCGAGGCGGCCCGCGGCGCGCGCAGGTCGGCGGCGGTGAGCGGATCGGCCCGCTTGCGCAGCCCGTCGAAGAGCTCGCGTCCGGTCTGCTCGTGGATGTCGGGGCCGAAGCCGCCGTCCCGGACGACGGCCCGCACCGCCGCCGTCGCCAGCTCCCGGTCGAGGGCCGGGTCGCTGCCGGGGCGACGGGCCAGTGCGGCGGCCAGCCGGGCGCGCTGCGCGTGGTGCTCGGGCGCGCGGTCGGCGAGCAGGGTGCGGACCAGCGGAGCGCAGGACTCCCCCGCGCCGAGCGCCAGCAGGTGGGCGAGCGAGTACGCCCGGGCCGCGC
This sequence comes from Streptomyces tateyamensis, assembly GCF_003205575.1. Lineage (GTDB taxonomy): Bacteria > Actinomycetota > Actinomycetes > Streptomycetales > Streptomycetaceae > Kitasatospora > Kitasatospora tateyamensis. The sequence goes on along the minus strand of NZ_PYBW01000024.1, from coordinate 36,742 downwards.
CGCCGAGGGCGACGCCGTCCCGCAGGTCCCCGGCGATCAGCGGGCGCAACCGCTCGTCGGGCCAGGCGGCTTCGACGGCGCCGAGCCGGTCACCGGCCGCCTGACGGGAGCGCACCCAGGCGGTGCGCAGGCCGCGCGCGGCGTCCAGGTCGATCGCGGTGAGCCGCTGCACGGTGGCGGCGAAGACACCGGTCCGCTCGGCGAGTCGGACGGCGCGGTCCCGGTCGCCGGCCTGCCACCAGAGCCGCACGGCCAGCTCGGCGCCCAGCTCGCGGCCCTCGGCCAGCTCGGCGGCGGTGCGGTGCCGGCCGTGGCGCTCCAGCAGGGCGACGGCTTCGGCGGGGGCGTCGATCAGGTCGGCCAGCACGAAGGCGGCCTCGTCGATCCGGCCCTCCCGCTCCAGGGCCTCGGCCGCCTGGCGGTAGAGCGCGCTGAGGTGCTGGTGGACGGTGGGCAGCGAGAGCGGCGAGGTCCGGGTGATGGACGCACGGTGCGGGCTCGGGCGCAGCTCGCCGGTGCGCCGCGGGGGCAGGCCGAGGCTGAGCCAGGAGGCCTCGGTCTGGTCCGGCCGGCCGCCGAGGGCCACCGCATCGCGCAGCGCGTCCTCCCACCTGCGCTGCTCGAACGCCTCGGTCAGCGCCCGCAGGTAGCGGGCGTGCCGACCCTGCACCGCCCCCGCGACGGGGGTGCGCAGGGTGAGGGTGGCGGCCCACCCGGCCAGCCGGGACCAGGCGGTGCGGCCGGTGCGGCGACCGGCGCGGGCCTCCGGGGCGGGGCGGTTCGCCGCACCGGCGCTGTGCGAAGCACTGTCGGGTCCGGCGGCCGTTCGGCGGCCGAGCAGCGTCGCCAGCAGGGACGACCACCAGGTCCGGCGCCGGGCGCGGCGGCCGGGTGCGGGCGCCGCCGGGCGGGCGGGTGCCCCGTGCCCGCGTCCGCCGCCCGTGTCCGCCCGCCGGGACGCTGCCGCGAAGACAGCGACCGCGGCCACGAGCACCACCAGCGCGAGGACGGCCTCCGCGCCACCGCGGGTGGCCGCCGGCCCGAACCGGCCCAGCACGGCGAGGGCGCAGACGCACCCCAGCACGGTTCGCACGACACCACGGCCACCGGTCTCCGCCGCGGCGGGCAGGCCCCGCTCCTGCATCCGCTGCGCCCGCGCTGAGGCGGGGCGCACTCCGGCCGCCGCGCGCAGGTCGGGTCGCGGCGGCTCCAGCACCGCATCGAGCACCGGGAGCGGATCGGGCGCGGTGTCCAGCGGCAGCAGCGTACGGACCGTCAGCTGAGCGAGGTCGAGCCAGCCGGCCGGGTCGAGTCGCGGCAGTTCGGCGAGGTGGTGGCGCTCGAGCACACCACCGCGCCACCGGACCAGCTGCCCGGCCTCGGCCGCCACCTCCGGCACGTCGACCACGTCGACCACGTCGACCACGTCGACCACGTCGACCGCCCTGACCGCGTCAGCCGCGTGGACCGCCTTGACCGCCTTGACCGGGTCGACCGCGTCGACCGCATCGAGTGCGACCAGCGCGCCGCCGCGGGCCAGCAGCGGCAGCCCCGGCCCGCGGTCGGCCCGCAGCTGGACCGGTTCGGCGAGCTGCAGCAGCCAGGAACCGCAGGGGAGTTCACTGAGGCGGGCGCCGCCCCGCCAGTACCGCAGCACCCGCTCGGCGGCCTCGTCGACACCGAGCAGCGGCACGTCCAGGACGAAGGCCGCGGCCGTCACCAGACGCCGGTGGAGTCCGGCCGCCGTACCGTTCACGTGGCGCTCCTGACAGTCAGGTGGATCTGCCCGGTCAGCGCGTCCCCCACCAGGACCCGGCCGGGCGCCGGTTCGGTGACGATCAACGGCAGGCTGGGGTGGACCACCGGGCGGGTGGTGCCGCCGGACAGCCGGCTGAGTGTGCGGGTGCTCTCGGGCCGCACGCTGCGCAGCAGGACGCCGGCGGTGGAGCAGGTGATCAGGGCGACGGTGGGGCCGTGGTGGACCAGGCCGATCACCTCGGCGCCGTCCGGCACGACCAGCCTGGTCCGGGTGCCGTCGCGCAGCAGGACCTGCCACTGCTCGCCGTCCGGCGACCAGGCGACCGCGTGCTTGGCGAACACCAGCCGCTCGGCCGCCGCGACCTCGCTCGGCAACTCGCCGCCGAACAGCCGTGGTTCACGTGCCCAGCTGAACGCGGTCGGGTCGTCGGCGGGCGTGCCGGCCGGGCCGTCGTCGCGCAGTTCGCCGGTCGCGGAGAAGGACCACCAGCGGCCTGCCAGCGGGACCGACACGAGGCCGTCCTCGAAGGTCAGCGGCAGCACCGGCCCGGCCAGCAGCGCGTTCAGGTCCGGGAGGTCCAGGGCGGTCCGTCCGAGATCGACGCCGGGCCAGGGGGCCGGGCCGAGCGGGCGGCCGATGGACCGCAGCTCCAGTCTGTCGGCCGCCTTCACCAGGGCGATCAGGCGCCGCCCCACCGAGGCCGCCGCGACGACGGGGTACCCGAAGCCGTGGGTCCGCGGTCGGCCCGGTTGCCGGGTGGCGCCGTTGAGCTTGGTCGTGACCAGGTGGTCGGCGGTCTTCCCGCGGGCCAGCAGGATCGGCAAGGTGCTGTTGAAGACGGGCAGCCGGACTCCGCCGACCGCCATCGGGACGCGCTGCGCCGCCCGGCGGAACTCGGCGCCGCGCAGCGCGCGGACGGCCAGGTCCGGTGCCGGCAGCGGTAGTTCGGCCACCGCGGGACCGAGGGCCAGGCGCACCCGGGTGGCACCGGCGGCGCTCCAGCCGCAAGGATCGGCGGTGAGCGTGCGGCGGCTGCCGGGCAGCTCGGCGGCGAGCACGGGCGTGGTGAGCAGCCAGGCCTCGTCGGGCGCGTCCAGCGCCGCGCGGGCGCGGGCCACGGCGGCGGCGTCCGGCTCGGTGTCGCGGCGCGCGTCCAGCCAGCGCGGCAGCAGCTCGGGCAGTTCGCCGGTCAGCCAGTCGTCCGGCGGATCGCCGAGGACGCCCACCACCAGCTCCGCACCGCGCGCGGCGGCCCGGCGGTGCAGCACGACCAGCGCGGCGAGCTGCACCAGCCGTGCCGCACCCGCCGCGCCGGGGCCGGTATCGACCAGCACGACGACTCGGCCGCGTGCGCCGAGGTCGCGGAACTCCGGCGCGGTGTAGAGGAGTTCACGGCTCGTCAAGCGACGCAGGAACTCCTCGGGCAGTTCGTCGGCGAGCAGCCACTCGGACGGGCGCAGCTGATCGAGCGCGCCGCGCCGGGTCAGCCCGCCGTAGCCGTCCGGCTCGCCCGACCGGGCGGTGCGCGGCTCGCGTTCGGTGATCAGCGTGTCGATCCGGCGCACCAGCGGGCCGATCGCCAGGGCCAGTGCGGGCGTCAGCACGGACAGGCCTTCGCTCCAGGGGGCGAGGGCGGCCGGGAGGAGGCGGGTGGACTGTGCGGTGGTCACCGGCTCAGCTCCCTTCCGGTCCGCCGTCGAAGGCGACTGCGGCGGCGTAGCCCGTCACCAGGTCCAGGGCCTCGGGTGCGGCCGACCGGGTCGGCAGCTCGGCGACCAGTGCCGCCTCCGGCAGCAGCACCACCAGGCGCGGCGCACCGCCGTCGCTCGCTGCCGTCGGCACCAGGGCCTCCCGCCAGAGCGCGGCCGACGGCCAGGGCCGCGCGGTGGTCGGGACCAGCGCGCCGCCGTCCCAGCCCAGGTAGCGGACCCCCTCCGCCCACGGCAGCTCGCCGGGCTCGCCGAGCACGACCAGCGTGTCCGAGTCGGCGGCGGCGCGCAGACCCGCGCCGGCGGCCAGCCGCTCACGGGTCGCCACCGCCAGGCCGACGGCGGCCGGGCCGAGGCCGGCCACCCCGGCGACCGGCAGCGGCGGTTCCCGGCGCTCCCAGCGCAGCGCGGTGCGGGCGGGCCCGGTCACGGGCGGACCGCGGCGACCAACTGCGCCCGTATGCCGCCCAGCTCCTCGGGCAGGTCGGCGGGGTCGAAGGAGGCGTCGATCTCGCGCAGGGTGGCCTCCAGGCGCAGCCGCAGGTCACGGACGGCAGGCGTGGCGGCGGCGGTCGCGCCAACGCCAACGCCGGCACCTGCGCCGGGAGCCGTCGCCGCGCTGTCGGCCGACACCTCGGCGACCGTCGCCGCGAGCTCCGCGAGCAGCTCGGCGCCGGCCCGGCCCAGCCGCCCCGCCCGGGCCCGGGCACCCCTGGACAGCTCCTCGGCGGCGTACACCAGGCTGCCGCTGCCGGCCTCGCCGACCAGGTCCGCCAGGGTGTCCCGGGCCAGCGCCTGCGCGTCGGCGGTCGGCGCGACCAGCGGCAGCACCCACAGGTCGCGGGAGGTCGCCGTGGTGCGGCCGTCCAGCGCCGCCGCCGCGGCGATCAGCCGTTGCGCCCGCACCGCCCGCCGGTCGCTGAGCGGCACGCCGGCCGCCCGCAGTCGCCGCACGGCAGCGGCGACCGCGGGCGTGACCTGGTCGAGCGCGCAGTCGCGGGCGGCCGTCGCGAGCCGGTCCAGGGCGGGCAGCAGGCTGCCGTCGGTGGGTAGCGCGGGTGCGGGCCGGCGGCCGGCCTCCAGCAGCTCCTCCAGCCGGTCGTCCGGCACCGGCTCCACGAACACCCGGGCCAGGAAGCGGTCGGCGAAGGCCTCCAGCGCCGGGTCCTCGGGGAGGCTGTTGGCCGCGCCCACGCAGATCCGCAGTGGGCTGGCCAGCGTGGTGCGGCCGCGCCGGAAGACCCGCTCGTTCAACAGGCCGAGCAGCGTGTTGAGCACGGCGGTGGAGCCGAGGAAGACCTCGTCCAGGAAGGCCACCTCGGCCTGCGGCAGCATCCCGGCGGTCTCGAACTCGACGACGCCCTCGCGCAGCTGGCGCAGGTCGACGGAGCCGAACAGCTCGTTGGGCTCGGTGAAGCGGCCGAGCAGGTACTCGAAGTACTCGCCGCCGAGCTGCCCGGCGACCCGCCGCACCACCTCGGACTTGGCCGTCCCGGGGGCACCGATCACCAGCAGGTGCTCACCCGCGACGGCGCACAGGGCGACCACCTCGGCCAGCACCTCGCGGTCCACCATCCCGGCCCCGGCGACGGAGACCGCCGCGCCGACGAGCTTCGCGTCGGCCGCCACGGCCGCGGTCCGGTCCCACTGCTCTGTCCACTGCTCAGTCACGGGAACGGGAGTCTACGGGGGTGCCGAGCCGGCACACCATCCAATTGCCGGCTCGGGCCGTCAGACCTCGCCTCAGGTCAGCAGCGCCGCCGCCTCCTCGTCGGTGAGCAGTCGGGAGCGGGTCAGGAAGCGGCTGCCGGTGGGGGCTTCGAGGGAGAAGCCGCTGCCGCGGCCGGGGACCAGGTCGATGGTCAGGTGGGTGTGCGACCAGTAGGCGTACTGGTCGCGCGCCATCCAGACCGGGATCGGGGCCAGGCCCGCGACCTCCAGGTGGCCGACCAGGTGGTCGGCCTCGGAGGTGGCGAACTCGCCGGCGGGGAAGCACATCGGGGCGGAGCCGTCGCAGCAGCCGCCGGACTGGTGGAACATCAGCGGGCCGTGGTCGGCGGTCAGCGCCCGCAGCAGCTCGGCTGCTGCGGGCGTGACGGCGACCTGGGAGAACTCGGTCATCGCGGGGGAACCGGTCTTCCTGTCCGGGATTCCTCTTCGGTCTTCGCGCTGCGTCGTCCTAGAAGAACCCGAGCGCCTTGGGGGAGTAGCTGACCAGGAGGTTCTTGGTCTGCTGGTAGTGCTCCAGGAGCACCTTGTGGTTCTCCCGGCCGATGCCGGAGTTCTTGTAGCCGCCGAATGCGGCGTGCGCCGGGTAGAGGTGGTAGCAGTTGGTCCACACCCGGCCGGCCTGGATGGCCCGCCCGGCGCGGTGGGCGGTCGAGCCGTCGCGGCTCCACACGCCCGCGCCCAGGCCGTAGAGGGTGTCGTTGGCGATCGCGATGCCCTGGTCGAAGCCGTCGAAGCGGGTGACCGCGACCACCGGGCCGAAGATCTCCTCCTGGAAGATCCGCATGCCGTTGTCGCCCTCGAACACGGTCGGCGCGACGTAGTAGCCGCCGGACAGCTCGCCGCCCGGGTCCACCCGCTCGCCGCCGGCCAGCAGCTTGGCGCCCTCGGCCTGGCCGATCTCGATGTAGGAGAGGATCTTCTCCAGTTGGTCGTTGCTGGCCTGGGCGCCGACCATGGTCTCGGTGTCCAGCGGGTTGCCCTGGCGGATCTTCGCCACCCGGGCCAGGCCGTCGCCGAGGAAGCCGTCGTAGATCGACCCCTCGATCAGTGCCCGGGACGGACAGGTGCAGACCTCGCCCTGGTTGAGGGCGAACATGGCGAAGCCCTCCAGCGCCTTGTCGTAGAACTCGTCGCGCCGGTCGGCCACATCGGCAAAGAACAGGTTGGGGCTCTTGCCACCCAGCTCCAGGCTGACCGGTATCAGGTTGGCGCTCGCGTACTGCATGATCAGGCGGCCGGTGGTGGTCTCGCCGGTGAAGGCGATCTTGCGGATCCGGGAGCTGGCGGCGAGTGGCTTGCCCGCCTCGACGCCGAAGCCGTTGACCACGTTGACCACGCCGGGCGGCAGCAGGTCGGCGATCAGCTCCATCAGCACCATGATGGACACGGGGGTCTGCTCGGCCGGCTTGAGCACCACGGCGTTGCCCGCCGCCAGCGCCGGGGCGAGCTTCCAGATCGCCATCAGCAGCGGGAAGTTCCACGGGATGATCTGGCCGACCACGCCCAGCGGCTCGTGCAGGTGGTAGGCCACCGTCTCCTCGTCGAGCTGCGAGAGCGAGCCCTCCTGGGCCCGCAGCGCGCCGGCGAAGTAGCGCAGGTGGTCGACCGCGAGCGGCAGGTCGGCCGCCAGCGCCTCGCGTACCGGCTTGCCGTTGTCCCAGACCTCGACGACCGCCAGCATCTCCAGGTGCTGCTCGATCCGGTCGGCGATCCGCAGCAGCACCTGCGCGCGCTCCGCCGGGGCGGTCCGGCCCCAGGCGGGGGCGGCCGCGTGCGCCGCGTCCAGGGCCGCCTCGATGTCCTCCGCCGTGCCGCGGGCGATCTCGCAGTAGACCTCGCCGGTCACCGGGGACGGGTTCTCGAAGTACTGGCCGCGCGCGGGCGGCACGAACTGCCCGCCGATCCAGTGGTCGTAGCGGTTGTGCAGGTCGGCGATCGATCCGGTCCGGCCGGGGGCCGCGTACACCGTCATGGTCTGATCTCTTCTCAGTCTCGACGAGGGAACCGGGACCTGACTCAGTCTGGTCATGACAGGACGTCAGTCAACAGGACGAACTCAAGCTGCCGGGTTGACAATTGATAGGGCGTCGGGTCAGGCTGCGGGCCGGTGAGCAGGAGGTAGCGGCGGTCGGTGTGCCGCGCCCATGACCGACCCGGCGATGATCCGACCCGGCACCGCGGAACGGCTTCGGGCGCCCGCCGGCTCCTACCTGGTGCACCTGTCCGGCGCGCAGACCGGCGGCGCCCTGGCAGTGGCGGAGTACCTGCTGCCGGCCGGGGGGCGCTCGGCCCCGCACCGCACGTCCACCACGGCCACGCCCGCGGTTGCTCCGGTCCGGTGACCCGGCTGCGCGCCTTCTCGGCAAGGGCGGTCCTGACTGGCACAATGGCCGGGGGACGCTCGACGAGGAAGGGGCCGTCGCCGATGGTGTCGGACCAGGCCGTGATCGGCTCCCCGGGGGTGCTGCTGATCGCCACCCGGGGCGAAGCCGGTCCCGGCGAGGTGCTGGTGCGGATCAGGGGCGGTTCGGAGACCTTCCTCGCCTGGTCGGAGCAGCCGCTGCCGAGGGGGACGACGGTCCTGGTGATCGAGTCGCGTGGGGCTCGGCAGGTCGACGTCGCCGAGTGGACCGACCCGACCGAGGATCCGTGGGCCGACAGCGCCGACGGTCAGGCTTGAGGAGACAATCAGGATGTTCGGCTACCGCGTTCCCGCCCCCGACCAGGCGATGCTGATTTCCGGGGGGAAGCGGGGCCTGTCGGGCGCGCCGTTCCGGGTGGTGACCGGGCACGGCACCTTCGTGTTCCCGGTCTTCCGCAAGGTCCGCTTCCTGACCCTGGCGATGTGCGAGGCGGAGGTGGCCGAGACCTGCGTGACCAGGCAGGGCATCGCGCTGACGGTGCGTGCGGTCATCGCCTTCAAGGTCGGCAACGACGGCGAGAGCATCGTCAACGCCGGCCAGCGCTTCCTCTCCGACCAGGACCAGATGTCCGTGCTGACCGGCCGGATCTTCGCCGGCCACCTGCGCGCCATCATCGGCTCGATGACGGTCGAGGAGATCGTCACCGAGCGGCAGAAGCTCGCCACCGAGGTGCTGGACACCTCGAAGGCCGAGATGGCGAAGATCGGCCTGACCGTGGACTCGCTGCAGATCCAGTCGATCGACGACGGCGACACCGGGTACATCTCGGCGATGTCGGCCCCGCACCGGGCGGCGATCCAGCGCCAGGCCCAGATCGCCCAGGCGCAGGCGACCCAGGCCTCGGTGGAGGCGGAGCAGCAGTCGGCCCGGCGGCAGGCGGAGTACGCCCGGGAGACGGCGGTGGTCAGGGCGCAGTACAGCGCCGAGGTGGACCGGGCCCAGGCCGAGGCGGCCCAGGCCGGCCCGCTGGCCCAGGCGCACGCCCAGCAGGAGGTGCTCGACGCGCAGACCGAACTGGCGCAGCGGGCCGCGCTGTTGCGCCAGCAGCAGCTGGTGGCCGAGGTGGTCAAGCCGGCCGAGGCGGAGGCCGAGCGGATCAGGGTCCTGGCGCTGGCCGAGGCCGAGCGGATGAAGATCCAGGCCGAGGCGGCGGCCTCGTACGACCGGGTGGCGCTGGACCGGATGCTGATCGACCAGCTGCCGCAGATCGTCAAGGAGGCGGCCGGCGGCCTGGCGGGCGCCAACGTCAACGTGCTCAACGGCGCGGACGGCCTGGGCGAGATCGCCGCGGGCCTGGTCAGCCAGGGGCTGACCATCCTGGACTCGGTCCGCCGCGGCCTGGGCACCCCGCAGGACGGGGCGACCACGCCGACCCGGGTGGCACCGGACAGCAGCGGCCCGGCCGAGGTCGAGCCGGGCCGCTGACCGCTGACCGCTCATCAGCATCCGCAGCGGCTGAGCGCCGTCGGGCAGTCCGGTCGGACTGCCCGACGGCGCTCGGTGTCAGGCGTCAGGGGTGCGAACGGTCCGCCGAGGCGTGCTCCTGGAGCAGTGCCGCGATGGTGTTCACGTCCTCGTTGATGTCCAGGTACCCCGGGATGTCCGGCGTCGACGCGCCGTTGACCATGACGTAGAAGATGTGCAGGCAGCCGTCGTCGGTCTCCAGGTAGCCGCCCAGGCCCTGGGCACCGACGGTGAGCCGCTGGTTCAGGTCGTCGAGGCCGATCACGGTGCCGGGCTTGGCGAAGACCTTGCCCTTGGCGGGGCAGTCGTGGGTGCAGGACAGGGCGCCGGTGCCGTCCACGCCCAGGATCGGCAGGGCGAAGCGGAAGGCCTCCGCCTCGGGGGAGTGCAGCCAGTACGTGAGGATCTGGCTGATTCCGGTCGGGGTGACCTTGTCCTCGGCCACGCCGCGGCCGTCCACCAGTTGGAACTGGCCCGGGTCGACGTTGGCGGTACCGGCGAGGAACTCCCGCTCGATCCCGAAGCCGTCGTTGCAGTCGTGGCTGCCGCGTGCGGTGGCCATCAGGCACAGCGCCAGGTTGGCACCGAGGTTGTGACTGACCTTCAGGACCAGCTTGGCGTACTGCTGGTAGGGCGGCGAGACGTAGGCGGCCACCTGCTGGTCGCCGTCGTAGGAGGCGGGAAGCTTCGCGTCCGGGTTGCTGCCGGTCGACGGGGCGGTGACGGTGACCCCGGCCCGCGCCAGGGCCTCGATCAGTGCGGTGCGGCCGAACGCGTTCGGGTCCCGTACCTGGGAGATCTTCAGCGCGGGCTTGGCGTCGGCGGCGATCGAGCCGGACAGCGAGATCCGGGTGCCGTCGGGGGATGCGGAGACGCTGATGTCGGTCGGGCTGCCGGGTGCGCCGGTAATGACGGTCGAGGTCACCTGGTACGGCGCCACCTGCGGGCGCCAGCTCAGCTGGGCCGGCTGCCCCTGGGTGGTCGGCGTGCTGAGCAGGTCGATCACGTTGTCGTTGATGATCATCGGGGTCGGCTGCGGGTCCAGCGCCGGGGGAGTGAACAGGCGGGGGTCGATGACCACGTCGCCGTCGACCTCGGTGATGCCCGCGTCCCGCACCTGCTGGGCGATCTGGTCCAGGCCGGCCAGCGGGTCCTCGGGAGTGAGGGTGGCCCCAGGCAGGTCGTTGGCGTAGGTGTGGTCGAGCGGCACGTAGTCGACCGTGCCGTCGGGCCGGGTGCGGCCGCCCATGGTGAGGTCGCCCTGGGCGACCAGCGCGAGGTTCCCGGTCAGCGTCGACCCGTTGCGGGTGCCGACCGCCTGGAGCGGGGTGGTGAACCGGTGGTCCGGGCCGACGGTGTGCCAGGCGGCCGAGAGGGTCACCAGCTTGGTGGTCGAGCCCGCGGTGAAGAACTGGTCCGCGAACTGCGAGTGCACGGTCCGTCCGGTCGACGTGTCGATCTCCAGCAGACCCCACTGCGCGTGGTCGTAGGGGGCCTTGTGCATGATCGCGGCGATGTCCGGCGGCAGCTCGTCCTGCGGGGCGGCGCCCGGGGCGGCGGCGGTGGTGGCGGTGACGACCAGCACAGCGGCGGCAGCGGCGGCCCACGCGTGCAGGCGGCCACGGATCATTCTGCTCATGGTCGGCATGGTAGGTACCCGCACCGCAGAAACGGTGCTGCACGGTCGTCGGCCTGACGGTATGTCACCGCACGCCATCCGGTTGGCTCCATCCCGCACGGCGCCGAGCCGGCCGGCGCGCCCGTCTCGCCCGCGCCGCTCAGTGCGGGAACATCCGGGGCGGGCGCCGGCTCGCCAGCCCGTCCCGGAACTCCTCGATCACCGTGCTGATCTGACGGGTCAGCACGGTGCGCTCGATCCGGTCCAGGTAGAGGTTGTGCGCGGCGAGCGCCTCGACGGTCACGGTGAAGTACAGCGTCATCAGCGGATTGACGAACAGCTCGCTGTGCCTGGTCCGCTCGGTGAACCGGACGTCCCCGAACCGCCCTTCGAGCGCGGCCGCCACCGAGCCCTGCACGATGCTCGGGTGCTCCGGGAACGCGGCCTGGGCGTGCGCGACCGCGTCGAGGTAGAGCGCACCCTCCCGCGAGTCGCGGGGCAGCGAGAAGGCCCCGAGGTAGCCGCCCGCGCGGTCCAGGGCGGCGAGGTTCTCCAGCACCAGCGTGTGGCTGACGCCGTGGTAGGCGTCGATCCCGAAGCCCAGGCAGGCCACCAGGCGCTGCGGCACCTCGGTCAGCCCCGCCACGGCGGCCAGGCTGGCCATGTCCTCCTCGGGAGTGCCGAGCCCGGCCTCGTCGCCGCGCATCAGGATGTCGGTGCCCCCGTCCACCAGCAGGATCGCGTCGATCCCCAGGTGCGCGACCAGTGCCCGGTACGCCGCGCGCAGCGGCTGCACCCCGACCGAGGCGAACGCCCACACGGTGTCGGGCATGCCGTGGATCCGCAGCCAGCGGGCCAGCGTCCGCTCGGGGAAGTACCGCTCGGCGGAGCGGGTGTCCGGGGTGATCCGGGCCACCTCCGGCTCGAGCCAGACCTCCGCGTCCAGCCCGTAGAGGTGACTGAACGACAGGCTCGCCAGGTGCACCTCCTTGCCCGCCGCGCGCAGCGCCAGCGTGATCGGCAGCCCCGCGTAGACGTCGAAGCCGCCGCCGGCCCCGGCGATCAGGATCCGTTCGGCGGACTGCAGGCGGGTGAGCAGCGGCGGTTCGAAGAGCGTGGGCATCCGGGGACGGTACTCCGCTGCCGCCTGCCGCGTCACGCCGATTCCGGATCCGGGGGCAGCAGCGGGCGCAGGGCGCCGAGGAGGGCGCCGACGCAGATGTCGCGCAGCGCCGTCCGGTCGCAGGCCGGCTCGGTGAGCCAGTGATGGTCCTGACGGTCCTCGAACTCGCCCTGCCCCCGCTCTTCTTCCGCCTCGCCTCGGCCGAGGAGCGCGAGCTCGCGAACTGACGGCGCGTCACTCCCCGAGGGTCAGCCGCTCCGCGCCCGAGTACACGTTCATCGAGGTGCCGCGCAGGAAGCCGACCAGGGTGAGGCCGGAGTCGGCGGCCAGGTCGGCGGCGAGCGAGGAGGGGGCCGAGACGGCGGCGAGCAGCGGGAGGCCGGCCATCACGGCCTTCTGGACCAGTTCGAAGGAGGCCCGGCCGCTGACCATCAGGATGGTGTCGCGCAGCGGGAGCAGGCCCTGGCGCAGCGCGTGGCCGATCACCTTGTCGACCGCGTTGTGGCGGCCGACGTCCTCGCGCGCCGCGATCAGCTCGCCGGTGGCGGTGAACAGGCCGGCCGCGTGCAGACCGCCGGTGGTGTCGAAGACGCGCTGGGCGGCGCGCAGGCGGTCGGGCAGCGTGGCCAGCACCTCGGGGGTGGTGCGCAGCGGGTCCTCGGCGACGGTCCAGGCGGCGGTGGTGCGCACCGCGTCCAGGCTGGCCTTGCCGCACAGGCCGCAGGAGGAGGTGGTGTAGAAGTTGCGCTCCAGCGAGGCGTCCGGGGCCGCGACCCCGGGGGCCAGGGCCACGTCCACCACGTTGTAGGTGTTGCCGCCGTCGGCCGTGGCGCCCGCGCAGTAGCGGATGGCGGCCAGCTGCTCGGCGTGGTGCAGCACCCCCTCGCTGACCAGGAAGCCGGCCGCGAGGTCGAAGTCGTCGCCCGGGGTGCGCATGGTGACGGTCAGCGGCCGACCGCCGACCCGGATCTCCATCGGCTCCTCGGCGGCCAGGGTGTCCGGCCGCTGGGTGGGCGAGCCGTCGCGCAGCCGCAGCACCGGCCGCCGTACGGTCACTCGTCCCATGGTCACTCCTTCGTCCGCGAATCCACCGCCAGCCTACGGCGGCCGGCAGGGGGCCAGGATCGCGCCCCCTGCGGGCCGGTGCGGGAGCGGGAGGTCGACCGGGCCGACGTCCCGCTCCCGCACGCCCGGCCGGGGGTCAGCCCGTGATCAGGCCCGGGTCCGAGAGGCCGGGCGCGCCCGTCTCCACGTGGCCCGCGAACCGGCGCACGAAGTCCGTGGTCGTGCTGGAGGTGACCGTCACGTCGTACCAGTTGCGGCAGCCGCTCAGGTCCAGGGTCAGGGTGACGGTGGCACCCTTGGCCACGGTGACCGTGCGCGGGGTGCCCGCGTAGGCGTTGGCGACGGTGAGGGTGGCCGTGGTGCTGCCGGCGTTGGTGAAGGTCAGGTCGAGGTTGCCGGTGGCGGCGTTGTGGCGGGCGGTCGCCTCCGGGCCCAGGGTCTTGCCGGGGTTGCGGAACCGGCGCAGGAAGCCGTTCGGGCCGAAGACGGTCAGGTCGGTGACGGTCTTGGAGTACTTGGAGTTCCAGCTGTCCGAGATCGTCTTGCCGGCCTCCGTGGTGTAACTCCACGGTCCGTCGGTGCGGTTGGCCGAGGTGACCAGGAACTGGGCGCCCGCCGCGCTGCCGCCGGTGAAGGTCAGGGCGTAGGTGCCGGCCGTCGTGTTGGCCGAACCGTCCACATACGGCGCGTACTTGAGCGGTCGGGTCGGCTTGCTGCCGGCCTCCTGCTTGGGCAGGCTGCCGGTGGCGGGCGGGGTGGGCACGTAGTCGGGGTGGCGGTTGCCGTCCGGCGGCAGGTAGCCGGCGGTGGAGGGCAGCGCGGCCGGCGTGGCGTTGGAGGTGGTGAAGTCGAAGGCGGAGGTCAGGTCGCCGCAGACGGCGCGGCGCCAGGGCGAGATGTTGGGCTCGTGGACGCCGAACCGGGTCTCCATGAAGCGGATGATCGAGGTGTGGTCCATGGTCTCGGAGCAGGTGTAGCCGCCGGTGCTCCACGGCGAGACCACCAGCATCGGCACCCGCACGCCCAGGCCGTAGGCGCCCGCCGCGTAGCTGGAGTTGCCCGCGAAGTAGTCGGGGGCGGTGGCGACGGTGGACAGGCCCTGCGCGGCCGAGGAGGGCGGGAACGGCGGCACCACGTGGTCGAAGAAGCCGTCGTTCTCGTCGTAGGTGATGAACAGCGCGGTCTTCGCCCACACGCCGGGGTTGGCGGTGAGCGCGTCCAGCACCTGCGAGACGTACCAGGCGCCGTAGTTCGCGGGCCAGTTCGGGTGCTCGGTGTAGGCCTCGGGGGCGACGATCCAGGAGACCTGGGGCAGCGTGCCGGCCTGCACGTCGGACTTCAGGATGTCGAACAGGCCCTGGCCGGCCTTGGCGTCGGTGCCGGTGCGGGCCCGGTCGTAGAGCGGGTTGCCGGGCTGGGCGTTGCGGTAGTTGTTGAAGTAGAGCAGCGAGTTGTCGCCGTAGTTGCCGCGGTAGGCGTCGCTGATCCAGCCCCAGGAGCCGGCCGCGTCCAGGCCGTCGCCGATGTCCTGGTAGACCTTCCAGGACACCCCGGCCTGCTGCAGCCGCTCGGGGTAGGTGGTCCAGCTGTACCCGGCCTCCTGGTTGCCGAGCACCGGGCCGCCGCCGGTGCCGTCGTTGCCGGTGTAACCCGTCCACATGTAGTAGCGGTTGGGGTCGGTGGAGCTGAGCATCGAGCAGTGGTAGGCGTCGCAGAGGGTGAAGGCGTCGGCGAGCGCGTAGTGGAACGGGATGTCCTGGCGGGTCAGGTAGGCCATGGTGGTGGCGGACTTGGCCGGGATCCACTGGTCGTACTTGCCGTTGTCGAAGGCCTTGTGGGTGCCGGTCCAGTCGTGGTTGAGGTCCTGGATGAACTGCAGGCCCAGGTTGTTCGCCTGCGGGCGGAACGGCAGCACCTCCTTGCCCGAGCTGTTGACCTGGTGCCAGACGGACTTGCCGCTGGGCAGCGTGACCGGGCGCGGGTCGCCGAAGCCGCGCACGCCCTTCATCGCGCCGAAGTAGTGGTCGAAGGAGCGGTTCTCCTGCATCAGCACGACGACGTGCTCGACGTCCTGGATGGTGCCGGTGGTGCCCTGGGGTGCGATGGCGGCGGCGCGCGCGATGCTCTGCGCCAGGGTCGAGAAGGCGAGGGTGGCGCCGGACAGCTTGAGGAAGTTGCGGCGATCGAGCTCAGCCATGAGCAGACCTCACATGGGGGAGGGGGCGGATTGCCGATCAGGAAAACTTGTCCGAACAACTCGTGGTCGGCTGGCCAGTGACTACCCGCCGTCGGGTAGGCGAACGCATGTGTGTCGGCGGTCTTGTCGGAGACCGGACAAGTCCCGTGGCCCTCGGAGCGCGCCCCCCGTGCCCCAGCGGTCCCGCACCCTCGCCGACGTACGGGCTGGTGGTGCCGGACACGGCCGCGCTCGGCTGAGGAAGTTCTGCGCTACCCCTGGTAGTTCCGCCCCGGATCACTAACATGAGTGTCCCTCGTGTTTGACTGATCAAGGGTGGGGATCGTGCTGGACCGGACCGAACTCCCGGACGCGCTCGCCGAACCGGGCAGACCGGTGCGCCCGGCCTGGATCACCACGCTGAGCCTGGCGAACCTGGGCGTGTTCCTGGGCTTCTTCACCCCGATCCAGATCCTGCTGCCGCTGCAACTGGAACGCGTCGACTCCGCTCACAAGGCGGCGCTGCTCTCCTGGGTGACCGGTGTCGGCGCCCTGGTGGCGATGCTGGCCAACCCGCTGGCGGGCGCCCTCTCGGACCGGACCACCAGTCGGTTCGGCCGGCGAAGGCCGTGGATCCTGGCCGGCGCGCTGCTCGGCGCGCTCGGCCTGCTGCTGACGGCCGTGCAGCACACCGTGCTCGGGATCGCGGCCGGCTGGGCGGTGGCGCAGCTGGGGCTGAACGTGATGCTGGCCGGGACCACGGCCCCGGTCGCCGACCAGGTCCCGGTCGGGCAGCGGGCGCTGGTCTCCGGCTGGACCGGCATCAGCCAGTCGCTCGGGCTGGTGGTCGGGGCGGTGCTGGTGACCACGGTGGTGACCGGGGTGCTCTCTGGCTACGCGCTGACCGCGGGCGCGACGGTGGCGGCGGCGCTGCCGTTCGTGCTCGGGTTCCGCGAGCCGGTGCTGCGCCGGCGCGCCGCGATCACCGCCCGCGAACTGCTCGGCGGCTACTGGGTCAGCCCGCGCCGCCACCCGGACTTCGGCTGGGCTTGGGCGACCCGTTTTCTGATCAACCTGGGGAACGCGATCGGCACCCTCTACCTGCTCTACTACCTCACCGACGCGGTGCACTACCGCTCCCCGGACCAGGGCGTGCTGATCCTCACCGCCGTCTACACCCTCGCCGCACTGCTCACCGCGATCCCGGCCGGTCTGGTCTCCGACCGCACCGGCCGGCGCAAGAACCTGGTGCTGCTCTCCTGCGCGGTGATGGCGGTGGCGGCGCTGCTGCTGGCCGGGGTGCACAGCTGGCCCGCCACGATCCTGGCCGCCGTCGTCCTCGGCGCCGGCTACGGCATCTACCTCGCGGTGGACCAGGCCCTGGTCACCCAGGTCCTGCCGGCCGCCGCCGACCGGGCCAAGGACCTGGGCGTGATCAACATCGCCAACTCCGGCCCCCAGGTGCTGGCCCCGGCGCTGGCTGCCCCCGTCATCGCGCACGCCGGCGGCTACGGCGGCCTGTACACCCTCACCGCGTTGCTCACCCTGCTCGCGGGCGCGCTGGTGCGCCGCATCCGGGCGGTGGCCTGAGAGGTATCCGCGCTGGTCAGCGAAGGGCTTCGGGTACCGTCTTGACCCTCACACCGTGTCAGGGCCTGGAGTGGAACCATCATGTTCACCATCGGAGACTTCGCCAGACACGGCCGCGTCTCGGTCCGGATGCTGCGCCACTACGACGCCACCGGACTGCTGCGCCCGGCCCAGGTCGACCCTGCCACCGGCTACCGCCACTACGCCGCCGCCCAGCTGGCCCGGCTCAACCGGATCATCGCGCTCAAGGACCTCGGGCTCACCCTGCAGCAGGTCCAGCAGACCCTGGACGAGCAGCTCGGCACCGACGAACTGCGCGCCATGCTCCGGCTGCGCCAGGCCGAGTTGGAGGCGGCGATGAGCCAGGCGGCGGCCCGGCTGGTCCAGGTCGAGGCGAGGCTGCGAGCGATCGAGAGCGAGGGGCAGATGCCCACCGACGACGTAGTCCTGAAGACCGTCCCGACCGTGCGGGTGGCGGAGCTGACCGCCACCGCCGACAGCTTCGAGCCCGGGGCGATCAGCCCGGTGATCGGACCGCTGTACGAGGAGCTGTTCCGCCGCCTGGCTGCGGCCGGCATCCCGGTCACCGGCCCGGGCATCGCCCGCTACGAGGACGCCCCGGAGGGCGGCGGCCGGATCCTGGTGCACGCCGGCATCCAGGTCGCCGCGCCGCTGCAGCAGGGCGAGGTCCGGGTGCTCGACCTGCCGCCGCTGGAGCAGGCGGCCACCATCGTGCACCGCGGCTCGATGGACGCCGTCCTGCACACCGGCCAGACCCTGGCCCGCTGGATCGACGCCAACGCCTACCGGTCCACCGGCTACCCCAGGGAGGTCAACCTGGAGTGCCCCGAGGACCGCGCCGACTGGGTGACCGAACTCCAGCTCCCGGTCACCGCAGACCCCGGGAGGTAGCCCAGGGGACTACGTCGCCGGGTGTACCCGGCGGCCGGCAGCGTCGCCGACGGGCGGATGCGGGTCGGTGGCCGCAGCTGACAGCGTGTCAGCGAAGACAGGACACGCCACCAGGAAGGGCCATCATGACGGACCGTCAGGTAATCAGCCGCCGCCGGATGCTCGCCGCCGCCGTGGGCGCCGGCCTCGCCGCACCGCTGCTCACGGCGCGCGCCGGCTGGGCCGCCGCCCCGGTCGGCACGCCGGGCGCCCCCGGGGCCGCGCCGGGGCCGGGGTCGGGCCGGCTGGTGCTTTCGGCGCCCACCGGCCCGCATCCGGTGGGCGTGGTCGACCTGAACCTGGTCGACCACGCCCACCTCGACCCCGCCGCCGGGCCCGGCCGCTACCGCGAGCTGCCCACGAGCATCTGGTACCCCGCCCGCGACGCCCACCGCCACCCGCAGGCGCCGTGGATGCCGGACGAGTCGCTGCTCGCCTTCATCACCGACGGCGGCTACCCGATAGGCGTCTCGCAGGGGCCCCTGACCAGCGGTCACGTCGCCGCACCCGTGCACCGCACCGGCCGCGGCTGCCCGGTCCTGCTGTACTCGCACGGCGCCCACAGCCACCGCTCCGACGCCACCCTGACGGTCCAGGAGCTCGCCAGCCACGGCTACGTGGTGGTCACCATGGACCACACCTGGGACGCGTTCACCCGGTTCCGCGACGGCCGGGTCGGCACGCCCTGGGACAACAGCTACTACCCGGGCTCGCAGTCCTTCGCCGACGACCTGCGGCTCGTGCTGGACCGGATCGAGGACCTCGCCGCCGGCCGCAACCCCGACGCCGGGCGGCGCCCGCTGCCCGACGGCCTGGCCGAGGCGCTCGACCTGGACCGGGTCGGCCTGCTCGGCTGGTCCAAGGGCGGCGCGGCCACCGCGCTGGCGATGGCCGCCGACCCGCGGGTCAAGGCGGGCCTGAGCCTGGACGGCACGATGGAGCCGGGGATCACCACCGACCTGGACCGCCCGTTCATGATGATGACCGCCCGGTTCACCCGCGCCGCCGATCCCCACGTGGCCGCGTTCTGGGCCCGGCTCAAGGGCTGGCGGCTCGAGGTCCAGGCCGCCGGCGCGGTGCACACCTCCTACACCGACGCCCAGTACCTGTACCCGCAGTTGGCGAAGCTGACGGGGCTGACCGACGCCCAACTGCAGAACCTGATCGGCACCCTGGACCCGGACCGCGCGGTGCGCATCCAACAGGCCTACCCGCTCGCCTTCTTCGACCAGCACCTGCGCCACCGCCGCAGCCGCCTGCTGGAGGGCCCCTCGGCCGCCTTCCCGGAGGTCGCGTACCTCCCGTGATCCGGGGCGTAGGCTCGCGGCATGTTGCTGTGGATCAACGGCCCGTTCGGCGGCGGCAAGACGCAGACGGCGCACGAGCTGCACCGCCGGCTGCCCGGCAGCGTCATCTGCGACCCCGAGCACGTCGGCTTCGGTCTGCACCGGATGACGCCGCCCGGACTGCGCGGCGACTTCCAGGAGTTCGCGGCCTGGCGCCACGGTGTGACGGAGGTGCTGGACCTGGCGCTCAACGAGCACCCGGGCCCCGTGCTCGCCCCGATGACGGTGACCGACCCCGACCGGCTCGCCGAGATCCTCGACCCGCTGCGCGAACGCGGCCACCAGGTGCACCACTTCGCGCTGCTCGCGGAGCGCGCGACCGTGGTGGGCCGGCTGCGCGAGCGCGGCTTCGGGCACCTGCTGCGGGTGGTCGGCGGCAAGGACGCGCCGCTGCGCCGGGAGAGCTGGGCGCTCGCCAAGCTGGACCACTGCCTCGAGCAGCTGCAGCGGCCGCAGTTCGCCGAACAGCTGTGGACCGACCGCCTCACCGTCGCCCAGGTGGCCGACCACCTGGCGGCCGCCACCGCCCTGCGGCTGCTCCCGAACACGGACAGTGCCCTGCGTGGTCGCCTGCGCAGGACGCTGACCGGCCTCAAGCACATCCGGTTCGACTGAGGGAACGGCTCACCGCCGCCCGAAGAGCCTCGCCAGCCAGCCGCCGGCCTCCTTGGTGCAGGAGCAGCGCGCGCTCTTGGGCACCCCGGCCAGGACCTGCTCCACGTGCATCCCGCACCCGGCGAATCCGGCCTTGCCGCACTTGCGGCACACGACACGTCGACACATAGCTCGTTCTCGTTCCTTCGGACATCGGCAAGATACCCCGGCGGGTATTGAGGCGGCCATCACCCGTTCGCCGAGCCTGGCCAAGCGGGTAGGGCCGGCGGAGTCAGGAAGCCGGCAGGCTCGCCAGTGCCGCCCGCAGCCGGGTGCCGGCCTCGGCGGCGACCTCGGCGAGCTCCGGCCGGCCGGTGAGCTGGACAATCACATCGGGATTCATCGCCTCGACCACGGTGCGGCCCTCGGCGGTGCGGACCACCACGTTGCACGGGAGCAGCACGCCGATCCGCGGGTCCGCCTGGACGGCCCGGTGGGCCAGCGGCGGGTTGCAGGCACCGAGGATCAGGTAGTCGTCGAGCTCCGCGCCGATCTTCGCGCGCAGCGTGGCCTGCACGTCGATCTCGGTCAGGACGCCGAACCCCTGCTCGGCCAGGGCGGTGCGGACCTGCTCGACCGCTGCGGCGAACGGCCGGTCGAGCGTGACGGTGATGCCGTAGTCCATGTCGTCTCCTTTCTGAATACCCCCACGGGTATTTTCCAGCGTAACGGACGACTGGTCGGACCGGTGACCGTGCAAGCCCGCCCCGCTCAGGACGGCCAGTTGAGCACAGACTGGGGCGGAGTCGGCGACCAGGCCGAGGCGCCGTCAGATCGCGGCCCAGGACCTACCAGGGCTCGGAGAGCGCGTGCTCGGCGCGGCCGGCCTGGTCGAGCAGCTGCCAGGCCAGGGCGCGGGCCTCGGCGGGAGTCAGGCCCGCCCAGACCTTGGACGTGCCACCGCGCTCCGGGCCGACCGCCAGCGTCACCCGGGCCACCCGCAGCCCGGGCGCCTCGACCCGAAGCTCGCCCACCCGGATCGCCCGCCCGCAGGCCGTGACCAGCGGTTGAGCTCCATCGACCGCACGCGACACTGTCCTCACACCCTTCCGTCGACACCAACTCCCTGGTATCGGGAAGAACACGCACCGTGGGCGGATCCATTCCGACCGCCACCCAGCGCGAGGGCCGGCGCCGGGCCCTCGGGCCACCGCCCTCAGTCGACCGGCTGCCCCAGGTGCCGGGCCAGGCACCGCTGCGCGCCGGCCGCGTCGCCGGCCAGCATCAGCTCGACCAGCTCCAGGTGCTGCGCCGCCACCGCCCGCAGGTCGCCCGTGCGGTCCAGGCCGGCGGGGCCGTGCAGCCGGGTCCGGTTGGCCAGGTCGGCCACCGTCTCGACCAGCCTCGCGTTGCCGGCCAGCGCCAGCAGGGCGGCGTGGAACTCGCCGTCGGCGGCCAGGTAGCCGGCCAGGTCGCCCTGCTCGGCGGCGGCCACGCCCTGCTCGGCGAGCGGGCGCAGCGCGGCAAGCTGCTCCGGCGTCGCCCGCGCGGTGACCCGGGCCACGGTCGGCACCTCCAGCAGCGCGCGCACCTCGGACCAGTCGGCCAGGTCCCGCTCGGTGGTCTCGGTGATCCGGAAGCCCTTGTTGCGGACGATCTCCACCAGCCCCTCGCGAGCCAGCACCAGCATCGCCTCCCGCACCGGGGTGGCCGACACGCCGAAGTCGGCCGCCAGCGAAGGCGCGGAGTACACCACGCCCGGCTGCAGCTCGCCGGAGACCACGGCGGCCCGCAGCGCCCGGGCCACCTGCAGGCTCAGACGGTCCTGGACGAACTTGAGCGAACGGATACTGCTCGGGGCTCCCTGCGGGGGCTGGTCCTGGTGCACCCGCTCATTATGGGCGACAGCTGTCTCACCACTGCTCGCCGCCCTCCCCGCTGCCCGGCCCACCGGCCTGCCCGCCGCCCCGCAGGTCACCCCGGCCGCCAGCGTGGGAACCAGGGTGACGCCGAGCCCGGCGGCGACCAGGCCGAGCTTGGCCATCCAGTCCCGGGCCACGAAGCACTGGCCGCCAGCCCGGTGGGCGCGCTGACCGAGCGGGCCTTCGCCGAGGGCGTGCTCTTCCCGGTCCGGCTCGCCGCCAAGGACGTGGCGCTGGCCACCGCGAGCGCTCGCCTGCCGGTCGGCGAGGCGGTCCACGCCGCCTTGACCGCCCGTCCCGACCTGGCCGACCTGGACCTGGCCGCGCTGATCACCCGGACCGGCGACTGACGTCGCGCCGCGCGCGGCGGTCCTTGACCCGGCCGGTCGGCCACGGGTCAATGGACCCGACGAAAGGGCCGCCGCCATGCCAGAACTGACCCGCCGTCGACTCCTGGGCGCGGCGGGGGCGACCGCGGCCGCGTCCGCGGCCACCGTGCTGCCGCCCAACCTGCGCCGCGCCCTGGCGGCCGGCACCCCCGCGGCCGGCCGCCTCGGCGACGTCCGCCACGTGGTGCTGCTGATGCAGGAGAACCGCTCGTTCGACCACTACTTCGGCACCCTGTCCGGGGTGCGCGGCTTCGACGACCCGCAGGCGCTGCGGCTGGACACCGGACGCGACGTGTTCCACCAGCCGGACGCGCAGAGCCCCGACGGGCACCTGCTGCCGTTCCGCCTGGACACCACGCGCAGCAGCGCCCAGGCGATCCCGTCCACCAGCCACCAGTGGGAGGTGCAGCACGAGGCGTGGAACCACGGGCGGATGGACCGCTGGCTGCCCGCGCACCGCGCCGCCGACGGCGTCAACGGCCCCTACGTGATGGGCTACTACACCCGCGAGGACATCCCGTTCCAGTTCGCGCTGGCCGAGAGCTTCACCGTCTGCGACCAGTACTTCAGCTCGGTGTTGGGCCCCACCTGGCCCAACCGCCTGTACTGGATGACCGGCACGATCGACCCGGACGGCCGCCACGGCGGCCCGATCACCAGCAACAACGTCCCGGTGCCGCTGACCTGGCGCACCTACCCGGAGCGGCTGGAGGAGGCGGGCGTCTCCTGGCAGGTCTACCAGGAGAAGGACAACTTCGGCTGCGACGTGCTCTCGCTGTTCGCCGCCTACCAGCAGGCCGGTCCCGGCCACCCGCTCTACGAGAAGGGCATCAAGCCGAGACCGCGCGGCAGTTTCGAGGACGACGCCCGCAACGACCGGCTGCCCGCGGTCTCCTGGATCATCCCCACCGCCCGCGAGTCCGAGCACCCGCGCTTCCTGCCGGCCGCGGGCGCGGACTTCGTGGCCGCCAAGATCGAGGCGATCGCGGCCAACCCCGAGGTCTGGGCCAAGACCGTGCTGATCCTCAACTACGACGAGAACGACGGGCTGTTCGACCACGTGCCGCCCCCGGTGCCGCGGCCCGGCATCCCGGGCGAGTTCGTCGGCGGCCTGCCGGTCGGGGCCGGCTTCCGGGTGCCGTGCGTGATCGTCTCGCCCTGGACGACGGGCGGCTGGGTGGCCTCCCAGCCCTTCGACCACACCTCGGTGCTGGGCTTCCTGGAGCGGTTCACCGGGGTGCGTGAGCCGAACCTGTCCAGCTGGCGGCGGGCCACCTTCGGCGACCTGACCTCGGCCTTCCGGTTCCACCGCTCGGCCGGCCCGGCGCCCGCGCTGCCCGGGACGGCCGAGCAACTGGCCCGCGCCGAGCGGGAGGTGGCCACGCTGCCCGAGCCGGTGCTGCCCCGGGTGAGCCAGCCGCGCCCGCACCAGGAACCGGGCTCGCGGCCGCACGTCTCCTGAGCACAGGGGTCCTGATACGCAGTCAGCCCTGCTGCTTGCGGCGCGCGTAGGCGCGGGCCGCGCGGACCCGGTCGCCGCAGCGGGTGGAGCACCAGTGCCGCGCCGCGTGGGTGCGGACCAGGTAGCGGGTGCACGGCGCGCCCGCGCACCGGGCCAGCCGCTCGGCGTCCGGGCCGGTGAGCAGCTCGGCGGCGTCGGCCGCCAGCACCGCCATCGCGTGCTCGACCACCCGGTCGGCCGGGTGCGCCAGCTCCCGGTGCAGGCCCTGGGATTCGTCCCAGGCCAGCAGCGGCGCCGAGGGCGTACTGGCCAGCGCGGTGTTGACCGCCTGCAGCGCCTCGGGCGAGGGGGCCGCGCCGGCCACCGCCGCGCCCAGCAACTCCCGGACCTGGTCGCGCAGTCCGCGCAGCCGTTCGGTACACAGCTCGAACAGCTCGGCGTCGGCGGGGGCCAGGCCGCGCTCGACCAGCCAGTCGGTCGCCTCGGCCGGGGTGGCCAGCAGGTCTCGGCGGCCGGCCGGCAGTGAGAGCAGCGTGTTGGCGAAGTCCAGCGCCGGGTGGTGGTCGGCGCCGGGGGCGGCGGGCGGTGCAGGCGGCGCGGTCTCGGTCATGCCTCTCATGTTAAACCTTGCACTTCTCCGTGAGGAGCATCTAGTGTTTCTCACGGCAAAGCGATTAGTTCTCCGTGATGAGCGGAACGAGCAACAAGGTGGCGTCATGAGCAAGCAGAGTCTGGACGAGAACTTCCCGATCACCGTCTTCGGTGGGCCGACCGCGCTGATCGAGTACGGCGGCCTGCGCCTGCTGACCGACCCGAGCTTCGACGCGCCGCAGGCCTACGAGCGGGCTCCCGGCGTCTTCCTGGAGAAGACCGCGCCCGCCGCCGTCGACCCGGCCACCCTGGGCCCGATCGACGCGGTGCTCCTCTCGCACGACGAGCACCCCGACAACCTGGACCGGTCCGGGCGCGCCCTGCTGGCCGAGGTCCCGCTGGTGCTCACCACCCCGAGCGGTGCCGGCCGGCTCGGCGGCACCGCCCGCGCCCTGGCCCCCTGGACCTCGGTCGAGCTGACCCGGCCGGACGGCGGCACGGTGACCGTCACCGGTACCCCCGCCCTGCACGGCCCCGAGGGCTGCGAGCCGATCAGCGGCGAGGTGGTCGGCTTCCTGCTCAGCGCGCCCGACCTGCCCTCGGTCTACATCAGCGGCGACAACGCCTCGCTGGACGTGGTCCGCGAGATCGCCGACCGGTTCGGCCCGGTGGACACCGCGGTGATCTTCGCCGGCGCCGCCCGCACCAAGCTCTTCGACGGCGCGCTGCTCACTCTGGACAGCGCCTTGGCCGCCGAGGCCGCCGTGCTGCTGGGTGCCCGCCGGGTGGTCCCGGTGCACTTCGACAGCTGGGCCCACTTCACCGAGGGCCGCGAGGAGCTGCGGGCCGCCTTCGAGCGGGCCGATCTGGCGGACCGCCTCGAACTGGCCTGAGGGAGCCAGGCCGGCCCAAAAACGCAGGGCGGGCCGGGCCCGGTCGCCGACCGGACCCGGCCCGACCGTCTGCGGCTACTTCCAGGTGTCGTTCAGGGTGACCGCACCGGAGGAGCCGGTGGTGTAGGAGCGGTTGCTGCCGCTCTCCCAAGTGACGTTCCCGGCAGCATCCTTGATGATGTACTTGTACTCGAAGGCGGTGTTCGGCGAGATGCTCACCGTCTTCGACCAGACCGGGTAGCCCGCGGCGGAGAGCGGGAGGGCGCCGGCCGGGTCCCAGAAGCCGAGTGCCGAGATCGAGCCGACCAGGTAGAGGTTTTGCCCGGTCGCGGTGGTCCGGTTCTCGTGGAAGGTCACGCCGACCGGGCCGGTACTCGCCGCGGTCCAGCTGTCGTTCAGCGTCGAGCTGCCCGAACTACCGGTCGTGGCGGTGTGGTTGGCGCCGCTCTCCCACTCGATGGTGCCGTCCGGGTCCTTCTTGAAGTACTTGTACTGGAAGGCGGTGTTCGCCGGCAGCGCCACGCTCGCGCTCCACACCGGGTAGCTCGCCGAGGAGAGCGCCACCGCACCGGCGGTGTTCCAGTTGCCCAGCGCCGCGGTCGAGCCGGTCAGGTAGACGTTCTGGCCGAGCCAGGTGGTGGCGGTCTCGTCGAAGGTCTGCGAGACGGTGGCCGAGGAGCCGTTGTAGGTGTCGCTCACGGTGGCGGTCGGGCCGCTGCCGGTACCGGCGGAGTGGTTGCCGCCCGGCTCCCAGGTGACGTTCCCGTTGGCGTCCTTCTCGACGTACTTGTACTGCACCGCCGTGGACTGCGGCAGGTTGACGGTCACCGTCCAGGCGGAGCCGGACTGGGTCATCGGGACCGCCGCGGCCGGCGCCCAGCTGCCCAGGCCCGCGATCGAACCGACCAGGTACATCGGCGCGCTGGTCGGCGCTCCGGTCACCGTGAAGGTCTCGGCGACCTGCCCGGGCGCGGTGGTACCGGTGGCGGTGGGCGTCGGGGTCGGGGTGGGCGAAGCCGTCGGCGTCGCGCTCGGGCTGGGCGTCGGGCTCGGGCTGGGCATCGGGGTGGGCGTCGGCGTGGGACTCGGGCTCGGGGTGGAGATCGCGTACAACGCCACCGAGTCCTTGGCTGCCACCGAGACGGTCGCGTTGCCGCTCGCGTCCACCACCACCGTCGGGCCCAAGCAACTAGCGCTCGAAGCAGCGTAGTTGCCGTGGATCACGTCGCAGTAGGTGCCGGCCGCCAGGCCCGTCTGGTAGGTCCGGGTGACCGTCGACCCCTCGTTGTTGATCGCGATCCAGGCCTTGCTGCCCCGGCTGAACGCGATCAGGTTGGAGCCGTCGTCGTACCAGTTGGCCACCGACTGCCCCTGGGCCGCGTTGTGCCAGCCGACCATGTTGGCCACGCCCTGGTTGCGGTCGGTGCAGGTCCAGCCGTTGGCGCAGTCGGTGTTGGTGACGTAACCGTTGGCGTCGGCCGGCGGCGAGTCGTCGGAGGCGTTGAAGTTGAAGCCCGAGTAGACCTGCGGGGTGCCGTAGCCCCAGGCAAGTTCGAAGATCGTGGCCAGGTTGTAGGTCGCGCCGTTCTTGTAGTTCAGCGTCGAGCCGTTGCGCTCGGTGTCGTGGTTGGCCACCATCACGGTGGCCTTGTTGCTCGGCTCCAGGCCCCAACTCTGGCCGAACGTCTTGAGGTTGGCGATGCTCCCGGTGAACTGGCCGCGCAGGTCGCCGGCGTAGTTGAACTCGATCAGGCTGCCGTTGCCCTCGAAGGCGCTCATCGCCAGCTGGCCGCCGCCGCCCGGCATCACCTCCTGGTACACGTAGGGCCGGCCGCCCCACTGGGTGTTGTTCACCTTGGCCAGGATCGCCGACATGTCGGCCTGGTTGATGTGCTTGGCCGCGTCCATCCGGAACCCGTCGACGCCCAGGCCCTCCAGGTCGTTGAGGTAGCCGGCCTCGATGCTGCGCACGTGGTCGGACTCGGTGGACAGGTCGGAGAGCGAGACCAGGTCGCACTCCTGGACCTGCTGCTGGTTGTTCCAGTCGTTGATCGCCAGGTTGGAGTTGGGGCAGTTGTTCGGGTAGCTGTGGAAGTCGGCCGAGCCGTAGCCGGCCGAGGAGTAGGAGTAGCTGCCCTCGTTGAAGCTCGCGCCGCCGTAGGAGTCGGTGCTCGACTGGTTGGTGCCGGCGGTGTGGTTGAGTACCGCGTCCACGTAGACCTTGACGCCCGCGTTGTGGCAGGCGGTCACCATCGCGGCGAACTGGTCCCGGGTGCCCATCCGCGAGTGCAGGTCGTAGGCGACCGGCTGGTAGACCTCCCACCAGGGGTGGCTGCTCTGGGCGAGGCGGATCGAGTCCTGCGGCGGCGCCACCTGCACGGCGCCGTAGCCCTTGGGGCCGAGCACCGAGCCGCACTCGGCGGCCACCGAGGGCCAGTTCCACTCGAAGAGGTTGGCGATCACGTCACCGCCGTTGGGGGCGCTGGCCTGCGCGGTGCCCTGCAGGCCCAGTGGCAGTAGCGAGCCGGCCAGCAGCGCGCCGGCGGCGACCAGGCCGGTGCGGGCACGGCGGCCGGGCGCACCCGGGCGGGCCGATCTGCGGAAGATGCTCATGGGGGTGTCTCCCGAGGCTCTGGGACCGCCCGCTCGGGGCGCCGGCGCCAGGCCGGGGCAGGGCCGTGGCGCACAGGGCGCAAGGAGGCGGTGCGGGCGGTCCCGATGGGTGGGTGGGGGAGTGGCGGACCCTGCACCGGTGGAGGTGGGGCAGGCGCCAGCGCCGGAGCCGCACGACGTCCGAGGTCCGACTCGTCAGTGCGCGGCGGCCGACTGCGTCCGGCGGGATCGCCACCGGACCTTGACGTGCTGTCAGCCGCGGCCGACCCGGGCGGTGGCCGCGAACGAGACGATCCCGTGCCGCGCGGGGGCGCGTCAAGAGCCGGTTGGAAGTTCTTGCCGAAAGTTGCTGAAACGTATTGCGGGGCTCCTGGGGCGGGTCGGCAGCTCCCGGGTCGACCCGCCCGGGCCATTTCGGGCTCGCAATGGGATCCCGGGTGGGACCCGTGACGAGCCCGCCGGATGGAATCGAAATGGCGTCTGCAATGCGGCTCGCCATGGGGATGACAATGGCCCTGACAATGGAGTCCGCGATGCCCCCGCGAATCGCCCGCCGAATACGGATCGGAATTCCGAATTCCGCACCCCCTGACCGGCGGGTGCCGACCCCCGCCGATCGGCGGGGTCCAGGGGTCCCCAAAGCACCTTATCCGGCGCCGGTCGGCGGGTTTTCGGACCATTGTCGCCAGGGGGGTCCGCTCCAGTTGATTCGCCGCCTTCGGCACATCAATACTGTCCGAATCGGATCCGGGCCGTGCCACCCGGATCCACCGGCCCACCGCCTGTCCAGGGAGGAGGCGGTGGGTTTCGCCGGACCCCGTGGACGGTCGACCTGGGGAGGACGTCCGTCCCCGATCCGGCGGACTCGTGCGCTGCGCACAGGAATGGGCCGCACGAGAACGCGCAGCCCGGACTTGACTCCGAGTCCGGGAATTCCTGACCCGGGCACCGGTGCCCTGCCTGACGCGGGCGGCCGGTGCCCGGGCTGCACCCGCACCCCGTGGGCGAGGGGTCCGCTGCGAGTCCGCGCGGCGCGTGGGATTCTGGGAGGAGCCGCGGGCAGCGAGGAGTGACTGATGTCGGACGAAGCCTTGATGGGCGACGAGGTCTACCAGCCGGACGGCTCCGAGGTCCAGGACGACATCGGGCCGCTGGAGCCGGAGGACACCCTGGAGGACCGCGGGGTGGAGTCCGCGCTGGACGAGGGGTACAACCCGCCCGAGCACCCGCTCGCCGTGCAGCGCTGGGGCACCACGGCCGCCGAGCAGCGCACGGGGGAGAGCCTGGACCTGCGGCTGTCCGCCGAACTGCCCGAGGTGGTCCCGCCTGACGGTGACGGCATCGGGGACGCGGGCGGCGCCGACGGCGAACCGCTGGACCCGGAGTTCGGTGACCGCCGCACCGGCCGCCTGGTCGCCGCCGACCAGGCCCGCAGCGACGTGCTCGCCGAGGACACCGGCATCTGCGGCGGCGCAGCGAGCGCCGAGGAGGCCGCGATGCACACCACGGACGACCCGGAGTGGCTGGAGCTCTGACCAACGCCGGCCTAAGCTGACGAACCACCAGAGGGTCGGCGCCAGGTGGTCGGCGCCGAACGGCAAGCGCCGGGGGATCGGCAGCGGAGGCGAGGCTCCTGATGGACGGCGAGTCCGTCGGCACGGAACGTGAACTGGTCGGCGCCCGTGTGGTACTGCGGCCCGCCACCGCCGCCGACATCCCCGCGCTGGCGGCGATCCGGCGCACCCCGCAGGTGTACCTGCGCTGGCGCGGCGGCCCGGACCCGGCGGCGGCCGTCGCCGAGGACCTGGCCGAGTCGGGGGAGTCGTTGGTCGTGCTGTACCAGGGGGCGGTGGCCGGGTACATCCAGTGGGACGAGGAGAGCGAGCCGGACTACCGGCACGCCGGCATCGACCTCTACCTCGACCCCGCGCTGCACGGCCGGGGCCTGGGCGCCGACGCCGTCCGCACGCTGGCCCGCCACCTGATCGAGGACCGCGGCCACCACCGCCTGGTCATCGACCCGGCCGCCGACAACGCGGCCGCCATCCGCTGCTACGCCAAGGTGGGCTTCCGGCCGGTCGGGATCATGCGCGGGTACGAGCGCGGGGCCGACGGGCAGTGGCACGACGGCCTGCTGATGGACCTGCTGGCCGCGGACCTGACCGAGGAGTGACGGGGCGCCAGGTGGGCCCACCCGGTCAGGGCTTCGCCTGCGGACGGGACCACCAGGTGCTGCCGTCGGGGGTGGCCGCGCTGCGCCGACTGGACTGGTGGTAGCTACGGGCGGCTGACCAGCCGACGGCCCGTCACTCCTCGGCCGCCTGCGCCAGCTGCTCGCGCACGGCCTGGGCCTTCGGGGAGCCGAGTGCCTCGTAGTGGGCCTCGGCGCGGGTCCAGGCGGCGACGGCGGCCGGTCGGTCGCCCAGCTGCCGGTGCAGCGCGCCGAGGCTCTCCAGGCTGGAGGCCGCCCCGTCGCGGTCACCGATCGCCTCGCGCAGCGCGACCGCCTGCTCGGCCGTCTCCCGGGCCTGCGGCAGGTCCCCCAGCTCCACCAGCACCAGGGTGGCCGCGTGCAGCGCGTGGCCCTGTCCGTACGCCGAGCCGAGCTCCTCGAAGGCCGCGAGTGCCAGCCGGGAGTGGGCCAGGGCGGACTCGTGGCGGCCCAGGATGCGCTGCGCGGGGACCAGGTTGAGCAGGCAGACCGCCTCGCCGTAGCGGTCGCCGGCCGCCCGGAACGCCTCCGCCGCGCGGGTGAGGTGGTCCACCGCGGGCTCGAAGTCGCGCAGTTGGCGGTAGCTCACGCCCAGGTTGGCCTCGATCATCGCGGTCACCGCCGGGTCCTGCGGACCCAGGCAGCGGGCGGCCTCCTGGTAGCGCTCGATCGCCGCCGGGTAGTCGGCCTGGGCGTGGGCCAGCGTCCCCCACTGCACCAGCATCAGGCCCTCGCCCTCGCGGTCCGCCGAGCGCCGCGCGTGGTCCAGCGCGGTCTCCGTCACCGCTGCCCAGTCCGTCCAGTACCGGCGCAGCGTGAAGAATGGCCAGAGGCTGTGCGCGAGCTGCCAGCAGACCCGGTCGCCCGCCCACCCGGCGGTGTGCCGGACCAGGTCCACCAGGTTCGCCCGTTCGGCCTCGCACCAGGCCATCGCCTCCTCGGCGGCGGGGAATTCGGGCAGCGGCAGGTGCTCCGGCGGCGGCGGGACGGGGGTCTGGCGGGCGTGCGGCACCAGCAGCAGCCCGGCCCGCCGCGCGGCGTGCAGGTACCAGAGCGTCAACCGCTCGTCGGCGGCGCGCTGTTCGCCCGACTGGTCGACCGCCCCGGACCGTTCCTGGGCGTACAGCCGGATCAGGTCGTGGAATCCGTAGCGCGGCACAGGTGCGGCCTGGTCGACGCGTTGCAGTAGGTGGCGGGAGGTCAGCGCGACCAACAGCCTTTCGGTGCGCACCGGTTCGCGCCCCAGCAGCGCGGTGGCGGCCGCTTGGCCCAGCGAGCGGGTCGGCGCCGCGCCCAACAGTCTGAAAGCGCGGGCCTGTTCGGCGTCGAGCTGCGCGTAGCTGGCCTCGAAGCTGACCCGCA
The DNA here is from genome assembly GCF_003205575.1 of Streptomyces tateyamensis. GTDB lineage: Bacteria > Actinomycetota > Actinomycetes > Streptomycetales > Streptomycetaceae > Kitasatospora > Kitasatospora tateyamensis. The sequence continues at coordinate 5,749 of NZ_PYBW01000024.1, read as the reverse complement.
CCGCCCGGTCGCCTACCCGCAGCTCGTCCAACCGGTCCGCGGCGTCCGCCAGTCGGTCGGTGAGGGTGCGTACGGTCCGGCCGGGCTCGGTGAGCAGCCGGCTGCCGGTGATCCGAAGCGCGAGCGGCAGGCCGGCGCAGTGGGCCAGCAGTTCGGCCGTGGCTGTCGCGTCGGCGGCCAGCGCGCTCGGCTCGGCGATCCGGTCGAGCAGCTCGCGGGCCTCCTGGTCGGTGAACGCGGCCAGCTCCAGCCGGGCCACGCCGTCGAGTTCGGGCAGCCGGCTGCGGCTGGTGAGCAGCACGGCGCAGCCGCTGCTGGCGGGCAGCACCGGGCGGACCTGGGCGCCGTCGCCCACGTCGTCCAGCACCACCAGGATCCGACGGTCCGTCAGCAGACTGCGGTAGAGCGCGGACCGCTCGTCCAGGGTGTCCGGCACCTCGGCCGGGCCGACCCCGAGCGCCCGCAGGAACCGGGCCACCAGCTCCGGCGGCGGCACCGGGTTCGCGCTCGCGCCCTGCAGGTCGGCGAAGAGCTGCCCGTCCGGGTAGCGCTCGCGCAGCGCGTGCGCGGCGTGCACCGCGAGGCTGGTCTTGCCCATCCCGCCGGGGCCGGTGACCGCGAAGACGGGCGTGTGGCCGGCGGTGCCGCCCTGCCCGAACGCCTGCCGGATCGCCGCGACCGCGTCCGCCCGGCTCGTGAAGTCGGGCAGATCGGGCGGAAGCTGGGCGATCGGGCGGTGCGCCTGCTGCTGCGGCGGTGCGGCCGGCTCGCCGGTCCGCCCTGCGGGCTGCTCGCCGCCGCCGGCCTGGCCGCGGGCGGTTTGCCCCCGGGCGGCCGCGATCAGTTCGGCGTGCTCCGCGGCGCCGAGCCCGAGCGCCTGGGCGAGGGCGTTCACCGAGGAGAGCCGGGGTTTGCGGCGATCGGCCTCCAGCATGCTGATCGCATGGACGGAGACGCCCGACTCCTCGGCGAGGTCCTCCTGGGTCCACCCGCGGCGCAGCCGGTATTCGCGCACCATCGACCCGAACCGCACCGGAACCCCCACTGCCAGCCTCGTGTCCCGCCACTATGCCATGCACGGCCCCCCAGTCGACCGGTGGGCCGAGCCGCCCAGGGCCGGGCCGGCCCTAGCCGTGCGCCGACTCGGCCAGCCAGGCCAGCGCCCGGTCGCCCTCGGTCAGCACCGAGAGGTGGCCGTCCTCGGCGCGGGTCCAGCAGGTGGCGCGCAGCTGGTCGGCGAGCCAGCGGCCGTGGCCGGCGGGCACGATCCGGTCCGCGCCGCCGTGCAGCAGCAGGACGGGGGCGGTGATGTCGGCGAGCTCGAAGCCCCAGGGGGCGACGTAGGACAGGTCGTCGTCGACCATGCCGTCCAGGCCGCCCTCCATCGCCAGTCCGGCCACCGTGGCAAGCCAGCGCCAGCGGCCCGCCAGGGCGGCGTGGTCATCGGGCGTGAACATCTCCCGGTCGTACTTGCCCTCCGCCAGGCACCGCTCGAGCTCCGCCCGGCCCGCCACCGAGGCGCGCAGCTCGGCCTCGCCACCGGGGTACATGCCGGCGAACCAGTCCAGCCCGGCCGCCCCGAACGGCGCGAGCGCGGCCACGCTGACCACGCCGGCCACCCGGTCGGGCAGCTGCGCCGCGCAGGCCAGCGCATGGTTGGACCCGCCGGAGTGGCCGAAGACCGCGAACCGCCCGACCCCCAGCGCATCCGCCGCAGCCGCCGCGTCACCGGCCGCCGAGGCCAGGTCACGCCCGAGCCGGCGGCTCGAACCCCCGTACCCGGGGCGGTCGTAGGAGATCCAGCGCAGACCCAGCCGCTCGGCGGCCGCGAACAGCGGCTCGGGCGGCTGCCCGACGTTGGGCGTGCCGTGGTGCCAGAGCACGGCGAGCCGGTCCCGGGCACCCGGGTGGGTGTCGTACACCCGCAGGGCGCGCCCGTCGGGGAGCTGAATATCCGTCGTCTCGAACATCTGAACGAGTGTAGGAACCCGCAGATCACCCGGCAAGCCCCGCGACCGGCGGGCAGCGGGGCCCGACCAGTTGCGTCGACCGGGCCGACCGATCTGGACCGGACAGGCCCTACCCTGTTGGCACGGACAACGGTCCGGGGACGGGGGCGGACGATGGTCGAGGACGAGTGGCCCGCGGACGGGTCGAGCTACCGGGCGCCGCAGGCCTGCCCGCTCTGCGGAGGGGAACTGCGCGCGGTGCAGCCGGCCTGCCGGACGGACCGGACGGGGAGCCTGCTGGTCAAGGTGTTCGTGCCGGGTCGGATGTTCGCCCGTAGCAGCGAGGTGGAGGGCGTGGCCTGCCGTGTCTGCGGCCATCTGCTGCTCTTCGTGGCCCACCCCGAGGTGATGGACGAGCCGGCGCCGAAGAAGCGCCGCTGGCGCTCGCCCTGAGGGTGTATCAGGCCGGCCGGGCCACGCGGTGGCGCAGGTAGACGACGCCGGAGGCGAAGGTGCGGGTCTCGACGAGTTCGAGGTCCCTGCGCTGCTGCTCCCGCGGGAAGAACGGGATGCCGCCGCCGAGCAGTACCGGGTGCACCCGCGGCCGGTACTCGTCGAGCAGGCCCAGCGCGGCGGCCTGGGCGGCGAGCGCCGCGCCACCGATCGCGATCTCCCCCTCGCCCGGCTCGGCCCGCAGCTGTGCGATCTCCGCCGCGAGGCCGCCGCGGGCCAGTCGGGCATGGCCGTGCACCGACTGCAGGGTGGTGGAGAAGACCACCTTCGGCAGCGGGTTCCACAGCTCGGCCCAGGTCCGCATCGAGGCATCGAGCGAGGGATCCTGGTCGGCGGTCTCCCAGTACAGCATCGTCTCGTACAGCCGCCGCCCGAGCAGGTGGACGCCGACTCCGCGGATCTCCTCGGTGACGAAGCGGAAGACCTCCTCGTCGGGCGCCGACCAGTTGAAGCTGCCGTCCGGCCCGACGATGTAGCCGTCCAGGGAGACACCCATGGAATAGGTCACTGTGCGCATCGCAGGCCCTTCTCGGTGACTGCTTCGAGGGTACGGAACTCCCGGGCGGATGGCAGGATCGTGGGCGTGTCCGTTGCGAGCAAGTTGCAGATCAAGCCCGGCCGGCGGGTCGCGGTGCTGGGCAAGCCCGATGACGTCGACTGGGACGTCGTAGCCGACGCCGGCGCTGACGCCGACTCGGCCGAGGCGGTGATCGCCTTCGTCACCCGGGCCGAGGAACTCGGCGCAGCGCCCGCGCAGGCGGCCCTGGCGGCCGCCCGGCGTGACGCGCTCGCCTGGGTGGCCTACCCGAAGGCGGGCCGGCTCGGCACCGACCTGAACCGGGACCGCCTGGGCGCCGCGCTGATCGAGCAGGGCGTGCGGCCGGTGCGGCAGATCGCCGTCGACGACACCTGGTCGGCGCTGCGCTTCAGGCCCGGCACCGACTGAAGGCCCGGCACCGAATGAGCGCCGGTCAGCTGCTGAACCCCACGTGCACGTGGTCGTGGTGCGTGTCGTCGGTGAAGAACTGATTGGCCGTCGCACCGCCCGACAGCTGGCGCGGCCCGCCCACGTTGTCCGAGCCGGCGTCCGCCGCGGCGCGCATGAAGCCGTCGACCAGGTCGGGCGGGGTGGCCGGGTCGACCACGGCGTGGCCGTCGATTCGCCAGACGTCGAAGGCGCGCCCGAGCGGGTGGTCGCTGGGCCGGGTGGTGCCGAAGACGTCCAGCGGGTGGCCGGAGCGGATCACGCTGACGGTGAGGGTGTAGTGCTGCGCCAGGGTCAGCATCGCCTCCAGCACGGAGTCGTGCACCTGGCCGCTGCGCAGGTCGGCCAGCGCGGCGGGCGGCAGCTCGATCCGGGGCTGGGCGAGCACCTGCCGGGCGGCGGCGGAGAGCGCGGCCGCCGGCGCGCCCGGGTCGGCCGGGTGCAGGGCGGTGACCTGCCAGCGCGGGGTGGCGGCACTGAGCCGCACGTCCACCGTGGTGCCCCCGGGCGGGGCGCCGGTGGCCCACTGGTCGCAGACGACCAGCACGCTCGCCGAGTCGCTGAGGATCCCGCCGTACTGGGCGTCCCGCACCTGGAGCGCGGCCTGGTCGGCGGCGGGGAGCAGCGGGCCGGCCTGCGCCACGAGGGCGGGGTCGAGGCCGCCGAGCGCGGCGAGCCGGGCCTGGGCGGCGGCGCTGCCGGTGCCGCCCGGGGGCCAGTTGCCGAGCGCCTCGACGACCTGGACGGCCCGCAGTTTGACGTCGGGTCGGATCTCGCCCGGGCCTGGCAGCCACGGGGTGACGGCAGGCAGGGCGGGGCTCGCGGCGGGGCTCGCGGCCGTGGTGGCCGCCGGGCTCGCGCCCGTGGCGGTGGCCGTGGCCGTTGCGGTGGCTGCGGAAGCGGCGGAAGACGGACTCGGCGCGACGGGGTGGGTGCTGCTCCCACACCCCGTCGCGCCGAGCAGCACCGCGAGCAGCGCCCGGCGGTCCAGTTCGGTCATGGCCAACGATCGCCACACCGGACCCCGCCGGGCGGGCACCCGCGCCGGTGGGTGCGCGGGTGTGACCCGGACGGGGGAGCGGCTCAGAGGCCGAGCGAGGCCACGGCGGTGCGCCAGTCGGTGGCGATCGCGTCCTGCGCGTCGCTCAGACTGACCGTGCCGGCGCAGACGGCCTTCTTCAGCTTGTTCTCGACGCCGTCCTTGGTGGACGAGGTGCCGCTGCCGTTGGTGGTGTAGTGCGGCTCGGGCCACAGGTTGAGCGGGGAGGTCGGGCTGCCGCCGAGCTCGAGGGGGATGAAGTGGTCCTCCTCGTAGTCGCTCATCGACGTGTCGGCGTAGCCGTAGTCGACGATGCCCTGGGCCTTGAGGCGGTTGGTGTAGGTGGTCGAGGGCCGGACGGTGGCAGTCCAGCCGGAGACGCAGATGGTGCTGTAGATGGTGTCCTGGGTGACGTCGGAGTTGAGCGCGCCCGGGGTGCAGGACGGGTCCGGCAGCGGCAGGTAGGCCTGCGAGCAGCTCGCGGTGGCGAGCGCGGGGTGCGCGGTCGGTCGGGCGGTGGCGGCCAGCGCGGCGGGGGAGGCGGCCAGGGTCAGGGCGCCGGTCGCGAGGGTGAGGAGGAGGGCGGTGCCGCCGGTGACTATTCGTCGGTCCGTCGAACGCATGGGAGCTCCAAGGGAGTTGACCCGGCGTGGGGTTGCCGGTGCGATGCGTCCATGACAGCAGCGACCGGGGGGCGCTCGAAGGGGGCGGGCGGTGAATTGTTGGTGACGCGCGTAGAACATCGGGTGTGTGAGACCCCCTGCCCGCAGGGCCCCACGCTGACGGTCAGTCGGCCAGGTGGCGCTCCAGGGAGGCCATCTTGCGGCTCAGACCGTCCGTCACGCCCGCCCGGTCGTCGATCTTGATCACCGTGCTGATCCGGTTGGCGAACGGCTTGACCGCCTCGACCGCGGCCTTGATCACGGCCATCACCTCGTCCCACTCGCCCTCGATCGAGGTGAACATGGCGTCCGTCCGGTTGGGCAGCCCGCTGGCCCGGACCACCTTGACGGCGGCGGCCACGGCCTCGGCGACCTCCTCACCCGCACCGAGCGGGGTGACACTGAACGCGGCGATCATCCGGCTCCTCCTCGGTTCCTGACTCGGAATCAGGCTCCGACGCCGACCCCGGCCCGCATGCTGCCACAGGTCGGCAGGCTCAGGAGCCGTACACGCTGCGGCACAGCCGCTCCTGCTCGGAGCCCGGCGGCCACTGCCCGTACCGCTCGGCGGTCTCGCACAGGCCCGCGGTCGCGCCGGGCG
>NZ_PYBW01000236.1 GCF_003205575.1 Streptomyces tateyamensis | reverse complement strand
CTGAGCCCGAATCCACCGATGTGACGCCCGAGTGATCGTTTAGGGGGTTTCGGGGTTGTGCTCTGCCGGGGGACGTGCGGTGTCCGCTGGTCTGCCCAGCTCTTCCACGTGTGCTCCGGTCGGGCCCTGGCGGGCGAGTGGTCGGGTCGTCAGCGGGCAGGTGGTGCGTGGGCGGCGGCGAACAGGTCGGTGAAGTCGTGCTGCCAGGGCCATCGCTCGGGCAGGTGCAGGGTGAACTTCCGTGCTGTGCGGGCGATTCGGGCCGGGACGTGGACCAGGTGCGCCCGCAGGGTCACGGTCGTGGCCCTCGCGTGAAAGGTCCCGGCGAGTGCTCCAGCGGCCCGCAGCAGGTTGTGCGCGGTCGCCCACAGGGTGAGCCAGGCGGCGTTGGCCTGGAAGTCGCCGGAGGGAAGGTGGGCCAGCGCAGAGCTCTTGCCGTCCGCGATGACCTGCTCGATCGTGGCGTGCTGCCGGTGCTGGAGCTCGGCCTGGAGCATCTCGAACGGGCTGTCGGTGAACACTGGGTGGTAGCGCCAGGCGGTGAACAACTCGCCCTGCCCGGCGGCCACTTCCGCGTTGAGCCGTCGGACCCGGCGCACGATCAGGCGGGCAGTGACGTGCTCGGCCTTCTTGCGGCCGGTGAACGCGGTGTAGGTGGTCTCGGCGACCTCGGCGTCGGAGACCAGCTCGCCGGTGTCGGGGTCGACGAACGCCTCCGGGTAGCGGATCGCCGTCCACGCGTCCTCGTCGATGGCGCTGATCGCGGCGGCGACGTGCGGGTTCATCCGCACGGTGACGGAGAAGCGGGCGTTCGCGCGGCGGCAGGCGGCCACGACGTCGGCGTTGTAGAACTGGCTGTCGGCGCGGACGATCACCGTGCCGCTCGCGCCGGCCTGACGGGTGGCCGTGAGGGCCTCGGCGGTGAAGGGCCCGGCGCCGCGGGCGTCGGCGGCCTTGCCCCGCCGCAGTCGGACGGCCGCGATCACCGGGCGGGCCAGCGGCGTGGAGAGGGTGGCCAGGATCGGGTGCAGGGTGCGTACGCCCTTGAACCGTCCGACCTCGGCGCCCTGCTTGGCGCGGCCGTAGACCCGTCGGTGGGTGGGGTCGATGTCCACGAAGGCCACCTGTTCCAGGCCGGGCAGCAGTGGGGTGGCCCGGGCCAGGCGGGCGAGGAAGTCCCGGTGCACCGAGTGGAGTTGCCGGTTGTGCCCGTGCGTGAAGGCGCGCAGAAAGGTGCCCAGGGTGGACGGAGCGCGGACCCCGCCGAACAACCGGCCCATCGCGCCGTGCCGGAGCCGGTTGGTGTCGTCGATCGAGTCGGCCCCGGCGCACATCGCCGCGACCAGCGTCATCACCTTCGCCGTCGGGTTGGCTCCGGCACCGTTGTCAGCGTCTTCGATGCGTAGCCGGTCTCCAACCAGGGCGGGCAGGCCGACGCTCTCGGCCAGGCGGACCAGCGGGACCAGCCCCGCGTCCGCGATCAGATTCGGCTCATCGAACACGGCGGAGACGGCCGAGACGGCGTGAGAGGATTGCACTTACGAGATGCCTTGCTGATTGTGCGTGGTGGAGCCTAGAGAACTCCCATCATCGCAGGTCGCAAGGCATCTCTTCGTTCTACGGAACCTCCCCGGCACCGATCACCCGGTGGATCCGGGCTGAG
>NZ_PYBW01000235.1 GCF_003205575.1 Streptomyces tateyamensis | reverse complement strand
CCGGGTGGGTGCTCATCGCGGCGACTCGAAGTCCGCGCTGTGCGGGCTTCGGACAGCCCCTTGAAGGAGTTTTTTATGGCTAATGGCACTGTGAAGTGGTTCAACGCGGAAAAGGGCTTCGGCTTCATCGAGCAGGAGGGTGGCGGTCCTGACGTGTTCGCCCACTACTCGAACATCAACGCCAACGGCTTCCGTGAGCTGCTCGAGGGCCAGAAGGTCGAGTTCGACGTCACGCAGGGCCAGAAGGGCCCGCAGGCCGAGAACATTCGTCCGCTGTAGTTTCTGCCACGGCACCCGCCTGGTAGCGAGGGG
>NZ_PYBW01000234.1 GCF_003205575.1 Streptomyces tateyamensis | reverse complement strand
GATCAGGGGGGAACTTCAGAAGTCGTAGCCCGGCACCTGCTCGTCGAGGTGGACGACGCGGGCCGGAACATGCCCGTTGTCCGTCCCATGGACGAGGACCATATCCGGGGCCGGGGGCTGGCCTTGGTCGACGCGCTCTCCGTCGCGTGGGGCTGCCATCCGCGCGAATGCGGGATCGGAAAGACGGTCTGGGCGGTCTGTCCCCCGCTGATGCCCGAGGTCGCTCAGCAGGCGGGCGGGGGGCGACGCGCGGTTAGCGGGGTTGACGAACTGGCTGGCGAATTGTTGAGCACCACCGAGGCGTGACTCTCGGTGGTGCTCAACGGGCTGTCAGTTCATGTCACGCCGCGACCAACGGCGGTGGGTCATCGTCCTCCTCTTCGTTGAGGGCGTTGCCCATCGCCTCGATGGCGTTGCGCTGGAGGCGGGGGCGGACGTGGGCGTACACGTCGGCGGTGATGTGGATCTGGGAGTGTCCGAGCAGGTCCTTGATCGTGACCAGGTCGACGCCCTGCTCCAGCAACAGGGTCGCGCAGGTGTGTCTGAGGTCGTGAAACCGGATGCGGCGGACCTGGGCGTGGTCGCACAGCCTGCCGAACTGGCGGGTCAGCGTGCTGCCCTCCACCGGTCTGCCGCTCGGGCTGGTGAACACCAGATCCTGGTCCGGCCACACGCCGCCGGCTGACTCGACCGCATCCCGTTCGGTCGCCTGCCGTTCGCGGTGGGCCAGGAGGGAGTTGACGCATTCGCGGGGCAGCACGATCCGGCGCTCGGAGGACTCGGTCTTGGTGCCGTAGAACGCGAACCCGCCGGCCGGACTGCGCTGGAGTGTCTGGCGGATGCTCATTACGCCCTGGCCCAGGTCGAGGTCCGACCAGCGCAGGCCCAGGACCTCGCCCTTGCGGAGGCCGGTTCGCAAAGTGAGCTCGATCAGCGCACCGAGGCGGCTGCCGCGAGCGGCCGTGAGGAGCCGACGCGCCTCCGCTCCGGTGAGCGGTTCGAACGCCTTCGGGCGGGTGTCGCCAAGCCGAATTGCCGAGGCGACGTTGCGCGGCAGCTCGTCCTCACGAACCGCATGAGCGAGGGCTGAGGACAGTACGCTCCGGAGGTACTGCAGAGTGCCCGGGGTCACCCGCTTGTCGCAGCACCGGCCGATCGCGCAGCAGCGCGGCCGGGAGGTCTTGCGCTTGGCGGCCGGGTCGCGGGCGGCGTCCCAGCCCTGGACGCAGCACTGGCAGGCGACGCGAACCTGGTGCAGCCACAGGCGCACGTCCTTGGGGGTGAGGGCGGCGAGCCGCTTGCTGCCGATGCCAGGGACGATGAACGTCCTGACGTATCTGTCATAGGTGGCGTAGGTGGTCTCGCGGAGCTTGTGGACGGCGACGGTCTCCATCCAGGCCGTGAGGTAGTCGCCGACGGTGGTGGTGGCGTCGGAGGCGATGGGCATGCCCTTGTTGGAGGCAGCGATCTTCTCGATGAGCTTGTCCATCGCCTCCTTCCGCGTAGCACCGTAGACGCGGGTGCGCTTGGAGGTACCGTCAGAGGTCAGGACGTATCCAGCAGCCTCCCAGCGGCCGTCCTTGCGCTGGTAGACAGTGCCCTCGCCGTTCGATCTCTGCTTGGCCATCACGCACCGCCCATCAGGGAAGAGAGGTAGGCGGCGAGTTCGGTGGCAGGGATGCGGCGGCAGCGGCCGATGGTCACCGAGGTCAACTGCCTTGTCCGGATCAGGTGGTAGACCTTGTGGCGGGAAACCTGCATCCGTGCCATCACATCCGGGACCGTCAGCAGATCAGGAGTACGGTTCATCGGCCACCCCCGATCAGGTCAGCACTCAGCTGCCCGCGACCGGCGTAGCGCCAGTCATTCAGCACCGTCACCGCATCGTCCGCCGCCAGCCCGAGCGCCTCGCTCTGACGGGCGGCGGTCAACTCGGCCCGCTCGCCGCGCAGGGCGGCGAAGGTGGTGGAGTAGGAGCGGGACTTGGCCTCGATCCTTCAGCGGCTTGTGGTCGGTGATCGGATCGGCAGTTCGCCCGTAATGTCCCGATGCCGTTCGGGGCGGGCCGTCGCATGACGCTGCGGGTGCGCCGGATTCCACGGGTCCGGGGCTGCTCTCCTTCCAGGTCGTCGGATCGGTGATCGGCAGTCAGGTGATGGCCGGGAGCTGGGTGAGCC
>NZ_PYBW01000233.1 GCF_003205575.1 Streptomyces tateyamensis | reverse complement strand
GGCGGCGGGGTGCGGTGGCAGACGATGGTCAGGTGGATGCCGGTGCGTTGCTGCAGGTCCAGCAGGCGGCGCCAGGTGGGTGGGGCGAGCAGGTGGGCACGCAGGACGGTCATGTGCCGGGCTGAGGTGGCGAGGATCCAGGCTGCCGCAGCCGCCCACAGCAGGCCGTGGGCTCTGCTCCAGGGGCCGGGTGGCGTGTAGGGCTTGCCGAGGGCGGCGAGGATGTCGAGAGCGAGGTCGTCGGCGCGGGTGGTGCCCGGGGTCGGGTGCACGGTGATGCGGCCGGCAGCGGGGTCGTGGGCGGCCAGGGCCGCCTTG
>NZ_PYBW01000232.1:4296-4481 GCF_003205575.1 Streptomyces tateyamensis | reverse complement strand
CCCCGGGCCCACGCTCCGCGGGCGCGGGGGCCGGGGGGGGGCCGAGCCCCGGTCAGTCCAGCACCGGCACCCCGCCCGGCCGGTCGACGGCCCGCCACAGTCGCATCGCCTGCTCGTCGGTGGCGACCGCACCCTCGCAGTACCGCTGGTAGTCCTCCAGGTAGTGCCGCAGCACCGCGCCGTCG
>NZ_PYBW01000232.1:0-4254 GCF_003205575.1 Streptomyces tateyamensis | reverse complement strand
CGGGGTGGCTGCGCAGCACCAGCAGCAGCATGTCGTCCACCCGGGCGCGGTCGCCGCCCAGCGCGGCCTGGAAGTACGGCAGGTCCAGGGCGCGGGCGCCGAGCCGGCGGTAGAAGCGCAGCCGGGCGGCCGGATCGCCGTGCGCCTCGTCGCCGCCGTGCGGGTGGGCCGGGTCGGCGATCTCGGTGAGGATCAGGCAGGGGTCGTAGGCGGCCTGCCAGGCGTCCAGGGCGGCGCGCAGCAGCGGGCCGCCGATCCCGCCCCCGCGCAGCCCGGGGCGCACCGCCAGCCAGGCCAGCAGCACCACCCGGGGCCCTGGTTCCCACTCGCCGATCGCGGTGCCCAGCAGTCGCCCGTCCGCGTCGGTGGTGACCCAGACCAGGGTCTGTCCGGCCGCCACCACCTGGCTGAGCTCTTCGAGGGTGGACAGCTCGTCGAGGCTGAACGAGGGGAGCAGCAGCTCCCGGTAGACCGCGTCCAAGGCCGGTCCCGGCTCGGTCAGTTGATGGATCTTCCAGTCCGCGCCCCGGCTCTCGCCGGGGACTTCGAGTGCTTCGGCCACCGGGTGAACCGCCTCTTCGTGCTGTCGGACCGTGCTGTCGCGCTCACGGTGGCAGACCGCGCCCGGGCCCGCAAGGTTCGGGTCGGGTCCGCGTGCTGTGCTGACCCAGTCTCAGTTTCTGCACAGCGAAGCAGGATTGGCGTCACTGCGACTATGTTTGACCGGGTCGTTCAGAACGCGCTCAGGCCAGAATCTACCTTGACTTCGTGCGGGGGATTTGTGTCCACCTTCGATCCACTCACGACTCTGCTCGGCTCCACCGCGCGTTATCTGAAGCGCCAACCCGCCCTGCTCTACGGGCTGGTGGGTGCGGTGGTGGTGGGCACGGCGGCCGAGGGCCTGGGCGCCTCGGGGCTGCTGGCGCTGGGGGCGGTGCTCCTGGTGGTGCTGCTGGCGCTGGGGGTGTGGTTCTGGCAGGGAGTGCGGCGCGGCTCGGACCCGCAGCCGCCGGACCCGGCCGGGCCTGGTGCGTTCTTCTCGGCCAAGGGTGCGCGCCGGGGCCGGGTCTCGGACGTGCGGGTGGTGAGCGAGGGCGACCGGGCCGAGGCGGTGCTGGAAGCGAGCCGGAACCTCACCGTCAGCGGCGTCGAGGTGCGCGCCGACGGCGGGCCGGCCGGCTTCTCGGCCGAGCGGGCGCGCGGCACCGCTTTCGAGGGGATCCGGATCGCCGCCCAGGGCGCCCGGCCCGCCGCGGCCGCACCCACCCTGCGCGAGCAGCGCGACCGGGTGCTGGCCGAGCTGCGTCGGCGCGGGCGGCTGCGGGTGGGGGTGCTGGCCGACAGCGGGTGCGGCAAGAGCCTGCTGCTGGCCGAGTTGACGGACGCCCTGAAGCAGCAGGGCTTCGCCACCGTCTTCGTCACCGCCCAGCGGCCCAGCTACGGCACCGCCGACGGGCAGCAACGGCTGGCCGAGCAGCGCGAGTCGGCCGACCTGATCGCCTGCCAGGCACTGGTGGCCGCGATGGCCGACGACCTGCGCGAGGTGCGCTCGGCGGCCGGCGATCCGCTGCACGAGCGGCTGCTGGCCACCCGCGAGGCCTGGTTGTCGAACGGCGGTCAGCACGTTCAGGCCACGCTCGACCTGACCGCGGCCCACCGGGTGTCGCTGACCAACACCACGGTCCAGGTCACCGCCGTGCCGGTGCCGAGCAGCCCGCAGCAGGAGAGGCTGCTGCGGATGCAGCAGCGGGTGCTGGACGAACTGGCCCCGATCGCCCGCCGCCGGCAACTGGCCGTCCTGGTGGACGACCTGCAGTTCGTCCTCGGCACCCCGGTGGGTGACTGGCTGATCGGGCTGCTGGACGGGCTCGGCGACGCGGTCGTGGTGCACGCGCGCCGCCCGGCGTCGGACGGGACGGCCGTGCCGCGCACCGACCTCGAGGTGCGCCTGGGCCTGATGGGGGAGCCGGAGGTGCTCGGCTTCACGGCCGACCGGCTGGCGGCGGCGGGCTGGGCGGCGCAACCGGCCCGGGCCTGCGCCGCGGCCGTCTACCAGGCCACCAAGGGCCACCCGCTCGGCGTGGCCACCTGCACCGAGATCGTCGCCGAGACGGTGCCCGTCGACGCCCCCGTGGCCACCGCCCGCCGCGCCTTCCTCGGCGGCGACCGGGTCTGGGAGGTCGCCAGCGGGGCCCGGGCCACCCGGGAGTACCTCCAGGAGCAGGCCGAGGTGCGCGCCGGGGTGGCGGTGCCCGAGCTGTTCGACCTGCTGCTGGTGATGCGGCGCTGCCCCGAACCGGCCTTCCTCGGCGTGCTGGCCGGGCTGGGCGTGGCGGAGCAGGCCGCCGGGCGGCTGCACGACTGGCTCTTCCGCAGCGACTTCACCACCAAGTTCGACGACGACCGGGAGCAGGGCTGGCGGCTGCACGACTACCTGCGGGAGAACCTCGGCAGCCAGTTGGCCGCCGACAGCCCGCGCACCTGGCGGCAGACCCACGCCCTGGTGGAGCGCCACTACCGCGGCGTGCTCAACTTCGACATCGAGATCGACACCGACTCCCCGCACGCGGCCGGCGCCCGGTTCGAGGACCCGGACTTCCAGCGCGATTCGCAGGAGTGGCTCTACCACGCGTCCAACCTGCGCGAGAAGGAGTTCGTCGGTGCCCGCCAGGCGATGATCCGGCTGTTCGTCGAGGCGTTCTGGTGGTGGGGCACCGAGATCGACTCGCTCTACTGCCAACAGCTCATCCACGCCTACCGGTTGGCGCTGCCGCCGGGGGCGGACGGGGAGTGGGTCGAGGTGCTGGACCAACTACGCACCGGCTACGTGGCCGGCCTGCTGAACCAGGTGCCGGGCCGGGACGCCGAGCGGTGGGCGCGGGCCGGCCAGGCGGCGACCAGGCTGCGCATGCTGCTGGGGATCGACCGGCGCACGGTGCTGCCGAGCGACCCGGACCTGCGCCGGATCCACCTGATCCTCAACACCCTGCAGGGCGACATCGCCTGGTTCGGCAGCAGCGGCACCGAGCGCGACCGGGCCAAGGCCGTCACCTGGTACCGGCTGACGGCCGACCTGGAGGTCGAGCGGGACGAACGGTGGATCCGGGCCTGGGCGGTGTGGCTGACCGCCGCGCTGGTCGGCGAGGTGCCCGCGCGCACGGGGGAGGCCCGCGCACTGCTGGAGCGGATCCGGCACGACCTCGACGAGGACAACGAGCTGCGGGTGCTCGTCGTCGGCAGCTACGCCGACCTGGCCTGGAGCGAGGCCGAGCGGGCGACGGGCGAGGAGCGGGCCCGCGGGTACGCGCTCGCGCTGGACCTGCACATCCGTCAGGTGCTGCTCGCCACCGTCTACCAGGTGGACCAGGAGGTACCGAACCAGCACCCCAACGAGTACAGCCGCTCGGTGCTCGAAACGGCGCTCGTGCAGGCCGGCGAGCGGTTCGAGCTGGCGGCCGGCCTGGGCATCGACGGGCTGGCCGAGCGGGCCGCCGCCCGCTCCCGGCTCTGCTTCGCCGCTTTCTGGCACTCCCTCGGCCAGGCCGGCCCGGGCTGGGGCTTCCCGCCGCCGCCCGCCCAGCAGGACCTGGTCCCCACCGAACGGCCCTACGCACAGGCGGTCCTGGCGCTGGTCGGCGCCACCGTCGAACTGCGCGAGCAGGAGCCGGACGAGCCGCTGAATCTGTGACGCTGCGTCAACTCGCTTGCACCAGCCGCTCCGGTCGCGCCGCAGCCCGAGGGGCGCCCGGATCAGCTGGGGGAGCCGAAGTCCTGGGTCCACCAGGGGCCGCCGGGGCCCTGGTGGATGCCGACGCCCAGTTCCTTGAAGGAGCAGTTGAGGATGTTGGCCCGGTGGCCGGGGCTGTTCATCCAGCTCTCCATCACCGAGCCCGGGTCGCCCTGGCCGCGGGCGATGTTCTCGCCCCAGGAGCTCCACTGGTAGCCGGCCGCCTCGATCCGCTGCTGCGGGCCAGCGCCGTCGGGGTTGGTGTGGTCGAAGAAGTTGCGGGCGGCCATGTCGTCGGACTGGTTCTGGGCCGCCTGCTGCAGCTTGGCGTTGGCCGTGACGGCCGAACAACCGTGCTGGGCCCGCTGCGAGTTGACCAGGTCGAGAACCTGCTGGGCCCACGGGGTGTCGCGCTTGGCGGGCGCGGGGCTGGAGTGCACGGGCGAGGGCGCGGCCGAGCTCGGCGCCGCGGTGGACGGCAGAGCGGCCGGCGGGACCGAGGGCAGCCCGCCGGCCACCGCGTCCAC
>NZ_PYBW01000231.1 GCF_003205575.1 Streptomyces tateyamensis | reverse complement strand
CCCACACCACGACCGCCCGAGACCACGATCGCGGCCTCCGTCAGCTCCGGACGCCCCGAGGAGACCCGCGGCGTGCGGGACGTCACCTTCGCCGCGTTGCCCGTGAACGCCACGCTCACGCTCTCCACAGCCTGCTCCACCGGCGCGGCCTCGGGGGCCGCCGAGTTCGGCTTGACCGTGATGACCGGCGCGCCCTTGGTCACCGTCGACTTGACCTGGAACGAGGCCGCGAACACCGACTGCGTGGCCACCGGGGCACCGCCCTCGCCGGCCTCCAGGTCCACCGCGTCGGTGATCACACCCGAACCCAGGCGCAGCGCCGTACGCGCGGCGACCTCCTTGCCCTCACCGGAGGAGGTGACCAGCACGGCGGCGGCGCCGGCGGCCTGCGCGATCTGGGTCAGGGCGTCGACCTTGGGCACCACCAGGAAGTCGGCGAACTCGGGGGCGTCGGCCACGTACGCCTTGACGGCGCCGTACTCGGCGGCCTTGGCCGCGATCGCGGCCGCGTTCTCACCGGCGCCCAGCACCACCGCGGAAGGGGTGCCGATGCGGCGGGCCAGGGTCAGCAGCTCCAGGGCGGGCTTGCGCACCACACCGTCGGCGTGGTCGACCAGGACGAGGATCTCACTCATGTTCACAAGCTCCTAGAAAGGGATACGCGGACGGCGGGTCAGATGAACTTCTGCTCGGCCAGGAACCCGGCGAGCGCCTTGCCGCCCTCACCCTCGTCCGTGACGATCGTGCCCTTGGTACGGGCCGCACGCTCGGTCACCGAGCTCACCGCGGTCCACGCATTGGCCAAGCCGACCTGGCCGGCCTCCAGGCCCAGGTCGTCCAGGTCCCACTCGGCGACCGGCTTCTTCTTCGCCGCCATGATCCCCTTGAACGACGGGTACCGCGCCTCACCCGACTGGTCGGTCACCGACACCACCGCCGGCAGCGACGCCTCCACCAGCTCACTGGCCGCATCACCGTCCCGACGACCCGTCACCACACCACCCGCGACCGCCACCTCCGACAGCAGCGTCACCTGCGGCACCCCCAGACGCTCCGCCAACAGCGCCGGCAGCACACCCATCGTCCCGTCCGTGGACGCCATCCCACACACCACCAGGTCGAACCCGGCCTTCTCCACCGCCTTCGCCACCACCGCAGACGTCGCCACCACGTCCGAACCGTGAACAGCGTCGTCGTTGACGTGCACACCCTTGTCCGCACCCATCGACAACGCCTTCTTGATCGCGTCCCGCGCGTCGTCACCACCCACCGTCAGGACCGTCACCTCCGCATCACCGGAAGCCTCCGCGATCCGCAACGCCTGCTCAACGCCGTACTCGTCCAACTCCGACAAGAGCCCGTCCACGGCATCCCGGTCGGTCGTGGTGTCGTCCGCAAAACGACGATCACCAGTCGCATCGGGCACGTACTTCACACAGACAACGATCCTCAAGCTCACGGCCTGTCTCCTGT
>NZ_PYBW01000230.1 GCF_003205575.1 Streptomyces tateyamensis | reverse complement strand
CCTTCCACCGGATCCAGGCCCTGCCACGACCCACCTGACCTGCACGAACCACCCCGCCGAGCACCGAGAGGAGGAACCCCCGCAGTCCCCGGGACCGTGGAACCCGGCGTCCCCGGCACGACAGCCGACGCGCAGCCCTACCCGAAACCGCCCCCGGGAACCGGCGACAGCGACATCACGGGCAGGCGCTCAGCCGGTCATCGCCGTGAAACAACGAGGTCAGCCACTACAAGCGACGCGGCGACCCCCTACCCGCGCACCTCCGCCCGAGCGATCCAAACCGATCACATTGGCAAGATCCGCCGCTGTAGTACGCGGCATGCCGCCTTCCGAGCTGCGGAATCG
>NZ_PYBW01000229.1 GCF_003205575.1 Streptomyces tateyamensis | reverse complement strand
TGCCACGACCCACCTGACCTGCACGAACCACCCCGCCGAGCACCGAGAGGAGGAACCCCCGCAGTCCCCGGGACCGTGGAACCCGGCGTCCCCGGCACGACAGCCGACGCGCAGCCCTACCCGAAACCGCCCCCGGGAACCGGCGACAGCGACATCACGGGCAGGCGCTCAGCCGGTCATCGCCGTGAAACAACGAGGCTGATGGCAGTAGTGACGGCAACAATCACGCACACCGACGCACATCGGCACACCTCGACGGACCGTTATATAGCCCCTGACCAGCGAAAATGCAGGTAACGAGCGACCGCGCGCCACACGTACTATGTAATCGCGGGGGCAACGCCGGTCCTGGTGCACAATGACAATGGCTGGCAGGTGCCAGACGACTACATCGTCATTCGCGGAGGACAGAGTCCGATGCCGGGCCCTGGTGCCGAGTTCTCTGGATCAATGGGTACCACGCTTGATGAAGCGGGTGCCGGCGTCCCGCATGCCAGCCTTCGTGCAACGACGGCTGGCGCAATTCGTGCAGCTGGTGGCACTGTGGAGTATGCGCCCGAGCCGATTGCTGGGGAGGGTTCTCCGCTCAACTACAACCATGTGAACGTCACACTTGGAAGCGGCGATCCATTCGGCGCTGTGGGGGCAAATCCGGTGCCGAAGGCAGGCCGGTTGGCCCCTGATGCACTCGGAGCGCCGCGGTGCTGACCAGCGGATTTACTAGCGGAGAGGGAGTTGGTTCGGTGGTCAAGACCGTGTCGTGGGGGCCGGCTGATATCACTGGTGGGCCGGTAGACGAGATACTTGCTGCTTTGAGAGATGCTTTTCCCGGCCTTCGAATTGAACGGCTTTCGGTTACTCGCTCCGGCGATGACGATAATGTCTGGTTCATTTCCCGCAAGGATGGCCTGGAAGTGCAGCTAGATTCTGCGTCAAATGGCGAGCCGCCGTTTTTGCTTGAATCCGACACTGCGAGGGAACGGGCGGACGAGGTCGGCCTTGCCGTAGAAACTCTGACCGAGTGGTTGCGTGGCTGAATTACGCCCAGGGGCCCTATTGCGGTAAGCATTCACGAGGTCC
>NZ_PYBW01000228.1 GCF_003205575.1 Streptomyces tateyamensis | reverse complement strand
CCTTCCACCGGATCCAGGCCTTGCCACGACCCACCTGACCTGCACGAACCACCCCGCCGAGCACCGAGAGGAGGAACCCCCGCAGTCCCCGGGACCGTGGAACCCGGCGTCCCCGGCACGACAGCCGACGCGCAGCCCTACCCGAAACCGCCCCCGGGAACCGGCGACAGCGACATCACGGGCAGGCGCTCAGCCGGTCATCGCCGTGAAACAACGAGGTCAGCCACTACAAGCGACGCGGCGACCCCCTACCCGCGCACCTCCGCCCGAGCGATCCAACCCGTTCACATTGGCAAGATCCGCCGCTGTAGTACGCGGCATGCCGCCTTCCGAGCTGCGGAATCGAGAAGTCTGAGACCGACCCACCCAAGAGCCGCCGTCCGCTTGATCGGCCTATTCGAAACCGGAC
>NZ_PYBW01000227.1 GCF_003205575.1 Streptomyces tateyamensis | reverse complement strand
CCCGGGGACTGCGGGGGTTCCTCCTCTCGGTGCTCGGCGGGGTGGTTCGTGCAGGTCAGGTGGGTCGTGGCAAGGCCTGGATCCGGTGGAAGGCGCGAACGATCGCGTCGGCCCAGGGCCAGGAGGCGGGCAATCGCAGGCGGCGTCGCCGTTGGCCGCGTACGAGTCGGGCCGGGACGTGCAGGATGCGGTAGCGAAGGGTCTTGGGTGTCGCTTTGGCCAGCTCGCCGTCGAGAGCCAGGAGTTGGAGCCAGGCGCGTAGGTCGCAGGCGATGGCGGTGGCGGTGAGCCAGGCGGTGTTGACCGGCATCTCGCGGGAGGGCAGCAGGCGCATCCCGGAGGCCTTCTGGTCGCGGATCTTCGGCTCGATGCGGGCGTGCTTGCGGTGTCGGGCGTCCAGGAACTGGGCCTGTCCGTGCCGGGTGTTGGTGGCGAACGTCTGGTAGCGCATGCCCTTGGCGACCTCGTAGGCCGAGGCGTCCTTGAGGTGGCGCGGGTGCAGGGGTTCCTTGCGGGCGATGACCTTGTGGTGGGCCGGCCAGGCGGACAGGTCGCCGAGCAGGCCGGTCAGGTCGGCGACGAAGGCGTCCTCGCGGGGCTCGCCGTCGGCATTGGTGGCCTGCTGCCACAGGCCGCGCCGGTCCGCCTGCTCGACGGCGGCCTGCTCGCGGTCGGTGAACGCCCAGCCGGTCGAGTACTCCCAGCGGAAGGTGGGACTGCGGCGTCCGCCGGCCGAGGCGATCCACCGCAGCAGGTCACGGGAGAACCCGGCCCCGTCCACCCGGACCAGGATCTTCTGCCTGCGCCACCAGGGCAGTTGGGTCACTGCCCGGGTCAGCAGGTCGATGTTCACCCCCGTGTCGTTGGCGGTGGTGTTGCCCCGGTGCAGCAGTTGCGCGAGTTCCTCGCCGGTGTTGTCGCACACGGCCACGAACACGTGGTGCCCGTAGGTCCCCTTGTAGGTGCCGTGGGCTCCGTCCTTCTCGGAGGGTGCCAGGACCAGGGAGCCGTCGGTGTCGATGACCGTCCACCCGGTCAGTGCCACCCCGTCGACCGCGACCTCGGGGAAGCCCTCGGGGCGATCCGCCAGGATCTTCCAGACGTGGCGGCGCACCGCCGCGCGGGCACGCTCGATCCTGCGCAGGGCCCTCTCGTCGACTTCCTTCAGCGCCCGCCAGACCGTGGGGAAGGAGGCAACGGGGCCGATGACCGCGCGCTGGTGCTCCAGGAGGCGGATGTCGCGGATGCACGTCGCGCCCAAGGTGATGGCCGTGGCCAGGTCGACCAGCACCTGGCCGCGGTCGTGCAGTGGATGGAAGCCCTGCCGCCGCAGCGCTCCCGACAACGCGCCGGTCAGCCCGGTGCGCTCGGCGAGCAGCCGCAGATGTATCCCACCGACATGCCCGATCTGTCCCTTGCCGTCGGCGGACATGGCAAGCCCGCGACTCCACTCGCTATCCTGCACGTGAAAGGTGCCTTCCGACCCGCCCGATACGACCCTCAGCAAGTCGCATCCAAGCAGGTCAGAAGGCACCTCTTCTTTTCATCTCACACTCTGTCAACAAGCCTGGCAGTCCTGCTGAAACACCGAGG
>NZ_PYBW01000023.1 GCF_003205575.1 Streptomyces tateyamensis | reverse complement strand
GCGGGCACCGGCCGCTCCCGTCCTTCTGCTTCCCGGGTACTTCTACTTGGCCAGGGCAGCCTTCACGGCCGCGGCCACCCGGCCGCCCTCGGCCACCCCGGCCACCTTCGGGCGGACCAGCTTCATCACCGCGCCCATGCCCTGCGGCCCGCTCGCCCCGCTCTCGGCCACGGCCGCCGCGATGATCGCGGCCAGCTCCTCGTCGCTGAGCTGCTGCGGCAGGTACTCGGCGAGCACCGCGCCCTCGGCGCGCTCCCGCTCGGCCTGCTCGGCCCGGCCGGCGGCGTCGAAGGCCTCGGCGGCGTCCCGCCGCTTCTTCGCCTCGCCCTGCACCACCTGGCGCAGCTCCTCCTCGGCGAGCTCGCGCTTCTCCTTGCCGGCCACCTCGGCCGCGGTGACGGCGGCCAGGGTGAGCCGGAGCGTCGACGAGCGCAGCTCGTCCCGACCCTTGATGGCGGCCGTCAGGTCGTCCCGCAGCCGCTCCTTGAGCGTTGTCATGTCGTCGAGTCTGTCACCCGGCCCGGGCGGGCGCTGCCCAATATCGACCTCGACACCGGCACCGACACCGGCCCGGCCCCGCCGCGAGTCCGCTCCTCGGCGCCGTCCGACCGGCCGTCAGACAGCCGGAGCAGTACCCGGTTCTCCCGGGCGGGGCGGGTCTGCGACCATGGACCGATGCGAAAGCTGTACTCCGTCCCGCTCGCCATCGCCGCCACCGGCGCCGCCGGCCTGGCCTACTCCGCCGGCTACGAGGTCCGCGCCTTCCGGCTGCGCCGGGTCGAGGTCCCGGTGCTGCCGAGCGGCGCCCGGCCGGTGCGGGTCCTGCAGGTCTCGGACATCCACATGGTGACCGGGCAGCGCAAGAAGCAGCGCTGGCTGCGGAGTCTGGCCGGGCTGCGCCCGGACCTGGTGGTCAACACCGGCGACAACCTCTCCGACCCGCTCGGCGTGCCGGCCACCCTGGACGCGCTCGGGCCGCTGATGGAGTTCCCCGGGGTCTACGTCTTCGGCTCCAACGACTACTACGGCCCGGCCCGCAAGAGCCCGACCCGCTACCTCAAGGCGCTGGCCAGCGGGAACCACGGGCTGAACAACGCGGACGGCACCGGGCGGGCCGGCATCACCGGCGCGGTCCACAACCCGTGGGAGAAGCTGCGCGACGGCTTCGACGCGGCCGGCTGGCTGGACCTGACCAACGCCCGCGGCCGGCTCACCCTGGCCGGGCTGGACGTGGAGTTCACCGGCCTGGACGACCCGCACATCCGCCGCGACCGCTACGCCGCGGTGGCAGGCGGCCCGTCGGCCGACGCCGACCTCTCCATCGGTGTGGTGCACGCCCCGTACCTGCGCAGCCTGGACGCCTTCACGGCCGACGGCTACCCCCTGGTCCTGGCCGGCCACACCCACGGCGGCCAGCTCTGC
Organism: Streptomyces tateyamensis; assembly: GCF_003205575.1. GTDB lineage: Bacteria > Actinomycetota > Actinomycetes > Streptomycetales > Streptomycetaceae > Kitasatospora > Kitasatospora tateyamensis. Next base: position 22,437 of record NZ_PYBW01000023.1, on the reverse strand, counting down.
GTCCCCTTCTACGGCGCCCTGGTCACCAACTGCGACCTGGACACCAAGCGGGTCAAGGGCCTGTCCACCCACCGCGCCGGCGGCAAGCAGGCCTACCTCCACGTCTCGGCCGGCTGCGGCACCAACCGCTACACCCCCGTCCGCTTCGCCTGCTTCCCCGAGGCCACCCTGATGACCTTGACCCCCCGCTCCAGATAACCGGATTTCGTTCCCTGACCAGCGTCGGGTAGAGTTCTACTCGTCGCGAAGGAGACGGAGCGGCAAACGCAGGACCGGGGTATAGCGCAGCTTGGTAGCGCGCTTCGTTCGGGACGAAGAGGCCGTGGGTTCAAATCCCGCTACCCCGACTCGCAGCAGAGGGCTCATCAGAGAAATCTGATGAGCCCTCTGTCGTTGTGCCGCGGGCCGGCTGGAGCAGGCGCTGACCCCGCTGGCCGGCACCGGCCTGACCGCCGCCGAGCAGACGGACGCGGTGACGGTGCTCACCGGCCACGTCCGCACCATCACCCAGCAGCAGGCCGCCGCCCCGGCGGCGGGCGCGGTCGAGGAGCAGCTGGCCGCCGGCCTGGCCCGGGTGCTCGCGGAACACGGCGACCGGTATCCGCAGGCGACAGCGGCGCTCACCGGAGCAGCCCCGGCCGAGCGCAACCAGGCCTGGACCTTCGGCCTGCGCCGCATCCTCGGCGGGCCGGCCGAGTTGATCGCAGCCCGTCAGTAAGATGTCTGTACAACCCAGCTCAAAAGGCGAGTCGGCCTGACGCAGCATCAGATTAAATACTTGCGCAATACCTGACGCTTCGCCGAGGGTTCACCCGCGGGCCGTCCCCGGTACACCGCGGCCAACTACTCATGTCCGAGCCACCCCCCGCTCGCGCACAGGAGAAGAAGTTGACCCGACGCTCCGTCCGCCTCGCCGCTGTCCTCACCGCCACCGGCGCGCTGACCGCAGGATCGCTCGCCCAGGCCTACGCCGCCGACAACGAGTTCGGCCGCCACCACGGCGCCGCCAAGCACGTGCTGCTGATCTCGGTGGACGGTCTGCACCAGTCGGACCTGAGCTGGTACATCGCCCAGCACCCGCAGTCGGCGCTGGCCAAGCTGGTGGGCGGCGGCGTCGAGTACACCGGCGCCAGCACCACCAACCCCTCCGACTCGTTCCCGGGCATGGTCGCCCAGGTCACCGGCGGCGGCCCGGGCACCACCGGCGTCTACTACGACGACACGTACAACGCCGCACTGCTGCCGGCCGGCACCACCGACTGCAAGGGCGCCAAGCCCGGCGTCGAGGTCGACCTCACCGAGAACCTGGACAAGAACCAGTCCTCGATCGACGCGGGCCAGGGCCTGAGCGGCCTGCCCGGTTCGATCCTGCAGCTGACCGGCAAGCCGCAGACCCTGATCAACCCGGCCAAGCTCCCGGTCGACCCGCACACCTGCAAGCCGGTCTACCCGCACACCTACCTGCAGACCAACACCGTCTTCGAGGTGGCCCACCAGGCCGGCCTGCGCACCGCCTGGTCGGACAAGCACGCCGCCTACGAGATCCTGAACGGCCCGTCCGGCCAGGGCGTCGACGACCTGTTCACGCCGGAGATCAACTCCGACGCGATCGGCTACCCGGCCGGCGACGACTGGACCAAGGACAACAAGGCCACCCAGCAGTACGACAGCTACAAGGTGCAGGCCGTCCTCAACGAGATCGACGGCTACGACCACGCCCGGACCACCCGGACCGGCACCCCGGCCGTCTTCGGCCTGAACCTGCAGACCGTCTCCACCGCGCAGAAGCTGCCCGCCTCGGACGGCCAGACCGGCGGCTACACCGCCAAAAACGTGCCGAGCCCGCTGCTGGCCGGTGCGCTGGACTACGTGGACCAGCAGATCGGCGCGCTCACCGCCGAACTGCGCAAGGAGCACCTGGACCGGAGCACCACGGTGATCCTGTCCGCCAAGCACGGCCAGTCGCCGACCGACCCGCAGGCGCTCACCCGGATCGACGACGGCCCGCTGCTGGACGGCCTGAACGCCGCCTGGAAGGCCGCCCACCCGGGCGCCGGCGACCTGGTCGCGCACGCCGTGGACGACGACGCGGTGCTGCTGTGGCTGAACGACCGCTCGGCGGCGGCCACCTCGTTCGCCAAGGACTACCTGCTGGCCCAGAACGGCACCGGCAACGACATCAAGGGCGCCCCGAAGCCCTTCACCACCGGCGGCCTGACCAAGGTGTACGCGGGCGCGGCCGCGGCCGGCTTCTTCGGCGTCAAGCCGGGCGACGCCCGGGTGCCGGACGTGTTCGGCGTGGCCCAGTACGGCGTGGTGTACACCGGCGGGCACGGCAAGGTGGCCGAGCACGGCGGCGGCCACGCGGACGACCTGAACGTGCCGCTGGTGGTCTCCGGCGCCGGTACCCCGGACCACGTGCGGGACTCGGCCCCGGTGGAGACCAAGCAGATCGCGCCCACCATCCTGAAGCTGCTGGGCCTGAACCCGCAGCAGCTGCAGGCGGTCCGCGCCGAGCACACCGCGGTGCTGCCGGTCCGCTGACCCGAGCCGACCGCCACGGCAGAACTGGCGGGGCCGGTCAGCCGACCAGCCCCGCCAGTTCGCCCCGCGAGGAGATGCCCAGCTTCGGATAGGCCTTGTACAGGTGGTGGCCCACCGTCCGCGGGCTGAGGAAGAGCTGGGCGGCGATCTCCCGGTTGGACAGCCCACGGGCGGCCAGCCGGGCGATCTGCTCCTCCTGCGGGGTCAGCCCGGCCAACGGCCCGGCCGACTGGGCCGCCGGCACCGTACCGCCGGCCGCGGCCAGCTCGGTGCGGGCCCGCTCGGCCCACGGCACGGCACCGAGCCGGTCGAAGACCTCCGCCGCCGCCCGCAGCCGTCCCCCGGCCTCGGCGCGCCGCTTGCCGCGACGCAGCCACTCGCCGAAGAGCAGCTCGGTGCGGGCCAGTTCGAACGGCCGGTCGGCCTGCCGGTGCAGCTCCAGGGCGGCCAGGTAGGCCGACTCGACCAGCTCCGGGGGGCCCAGCAGCGCCTGGCAGCGCAGCACCAGCGCCCGGCTCCAGGCCGGCTCCCCGCACCGCTCGCTCCACCGGGCGAAACGCTCGAAGGCCGCCTCGGCCCGCTCCGGGCGACCCAGCCGCACCGCGGCCTCGACCAGGTCGGGCACCGTGCGCACCGCCGAGACGTGGTGCCGGTGCGGCCCGGCGGTGTGCGCCGCCAGCCGGTCCACCACCTCGGCCGCCCGCCCCTGGGCCAGGTCGTCCGCGGCCAGCGCCCACTGGGTCCAGGAGGTCCCGGCCGCCCACCGGGTGCCGCGCGCCCAGGCGGTCTCCGCAGTGGCCTGGTCCACCCGCTCGCGCAGCCGCCGCCCGTCACCGCGCAGCGCCGCCAAGTAGGCATCTAAGGCGGCCAGTTGACTTTCCCACTGGGGCTGGCCGAGGTCCCCCGCCAGCCCCAGGCCCTCGGCGGCAGCGAGTTCGGCCGCCCGGTGCCGGCCGTGGAACAGCTCGGCCTCGGCCAGGAAGAAGAGCAGCGTGGGCAGCACGCCCACCGCGCCCGCCGTCCGTGCCTCCTCGACCAGTTCCACCGCGAGCGCCAGGGTCTGCGCGTCCCGCCCGTCCACCAGGCCGACCCCGCACAGCTGCACCAGTTCGCGCGGACTCTCGGCACCGGCCGCCCGGGCCAGTCGGGCCGCTTCGGCCAGCGACCCGGGTGCCCTGTCCGCCCTGCGCGGCGCCGACTCGCCGACCGAGACACCCAGCACCGGCCGCACCGCCCCCGTCAGCTGGGCCACCAGCGGCACCACCGCGTCGTCGGCGGGCAGTTGGAGGGCGGCCAGCCGGTCCAGCACCTCGGCCGCCTGCTCCTCGCCCAGGTACCACGCGGCATGGAAGGCCGGCAGCAGCGCCCGGGCGGCCAGCGGCGGCGCCATCCGACGCCCGGCGGCCCGCAGCAGCAGGCGGTGCGCCTCCGGGCAGTCACCGCGCCAGAACGCCGCCGTCGCCGCGACCCAGTCCAGCACCGCCCACTGCACCGGATCGTCCGCCAACTCGGCAGCACGGGCGGCCAGTTCGGTGGCGCGGTCGGCCTGCGCCGCATCCACCGCCGCCTCCGCGGCCAGCAGCAGCCGGCCCGCCCGCGCGGTCCGGTCCGGCGACAGCGCGGCCGCCCGCTCGAAGGCGGCGACCGCCCCCGCGTGCCCGGCCCGCGCACCGGCTCGCCGCCCGGCCCGCTCCAGTGCCAGGGCCAGCTCCTCGTCCGGCCCCTCGGCCGCCTGCGCCAGGTGCCAGTCGCCGCGCTCCTGGTCACCCTCCCTGCGCAGCCCCACCCCCAGCACCCGGTGCACCGCCCGCAGCTGCTCGGGCAGCGCCGCGTCCAGCACCGCCCGCCGCAGAAGCGGATGACGGAACGCCAGCTCCTCCGGGCCGTCCCGGCGAACCGGTCCGGCCGCTACCACAGCAGCCAACTCCGCTTCTCCGAAGCCGAGTTTCGCACCGGCAGCGAGTAGAGCGGTGACTCGGCCGCGGTCCTGGGCGGCGACGGCCAGCAGCAGCGTCCGTGCGCCCGGCGTCAAGCGGTCCACCTGGCCCAGCAGGGCCTGGCGGAGCCGCTCGGTCAGCGCCAACTCGCCGACCGGCGCGGCCCCGTCCAGCGCGCCCGGCAGCTCGGTCAGCGCCAGCGGGTTGCCCTGCGCCTCGACCAGCACCCGGTACCGCAGTCCGGCCCGCTCCGGCCCGGCCAGCCGCTCGCCCAGCACCTCACCCAGCAACTCGGCCGCCGCCGCGGGCTCCAGCGGAGCCGGGCGCAGCTCGGCCAGCCCGGCGGCCGCGAACGCCCCGTCGCCGTCCCGGGCCGCGCAGAGCAGCACCACCCCCTCCCGCTCCAGCCGACGGGCCGCCAGCAGCAGCGCGTCCGCCGAGGAGCGGTCCAGCCAGTGCGCGTCGTCCACCAGGCAGAGCAGCGGGCGCTCCGCGGCCAGTTCGGCCAGCAAGCCGAGCACCGCCAGCCCGGCCAGCAGCCGGTCGGCGGAGCCGCCGGCCCCGCCGGGCGCCGGTTCGGCCAGCCCGAAAGCCACCTCCAGGGCCCGCCGCTGCGGCCCAGGGAGCGCGGCCAACCGGTCCAGCGCGGGGGCCAGCAGTAGGTGCAGCCCGGCGAACGGCAGGTCCGCCTCGCTCTCCACCCCGCTCGCCCGCAGCACCCGGAACCGCTCGCCCGCCTGCTCGGCCGCGTCCCGCAGCAGCGCGCTCTTGCCGATCCCCGGCTCACCGCGCAGCACCAGCACCCCGCTGCGCCCGCCTGCCGCCTCCGCCAGTAGCCGCGCCACCGCCGCCCGCTCCCGTGCCCTCCCGTACAGCATGGGTCGACCCTACCGATGGCTGACCGATTCGCTCCGGGCCGCCCGCGCCTACCGTTCTGACCAGCGCAGGAAACCGGAAAACAACGACGAGGAGCCCGACATGACGAACCTTCAGCAGCTCGCCGAGCAGTACCTGGCCACCTGGAACGCCACCGACGCCGACGAGCGCCGCAAGCTGGTCGAGGAGTTCTGGGCCGCCGACGCGAGCTACACCGACCCTCTGGTCGAGGCGGTCGGCCGGGACGCGGTGCACGCCACCATCGGCGCCGTCCAGACGCAGTTCCCGGGCCTGGTCTTCACCCTCGGCGCGGCCGGCGTGGACGCCCACCACAACCTGGCCCGGTTCACCTGGGAGCTGGCCCCGGCCGGCGCCGCCGAGGCACTGGTGATCGGCTTCGATGTGCTGGTCGCGGACGAGGCGGGCCGGATCGCCGCGGTGCACGGCTTCCTGGACAAGGTGCCCGCGGCGTGAGCCCGGTCGGGCCCCGGCAGCGCTGCCGGGGCCCGACCGGACCACCCCCTCTGCCGGACCGCCTGCGATCCGTGCCAAAGTGACTCGGATGAGTAGCGAGAAGAACGACGTGCCCGCCTGGGAGCAGCGTTTCCGGGCCGCCCGGGTGTCCCTGCCGGACTGGGCGGACGACGCGCCCGAGCGTTCGCTGTACGTCTCCAACGCCACCGGCACGTACGAGATCTACGCCTGGGACCGGCTGGCCGGCACGCACCGCCAGGTCACCGACCGCCCCAACGGCACCACCGACGCGGCGCTGTCTCCCGACGGCGCCTGGGTCTGGTGGTTCGACGACACCGACGGGGACGAGTTCGGCATCTGGCGCCGCCAGCCCTTCGCCGGTGGTGCCGACCAGGAGGCCGTCCCCGGCCTGGCCCCCTCCTACGAGGCGGGCCTGGCGCTGGGCCGCGACGGCACCGTGGTGGTCGGCCGCTCCACCGACGAGGACGGCACCACCCTGCACCTGCTGCGCCCGGGGGCGGCGGAGCCCGAGGAGATCTACCGGCACGCCGAGTACGGCGGGGTCGGCGACCTGTCGCACGACAGCACCCTGCTGGCCATCGACCACACCGAGCACGGCGACGCGATGCACTCGGCGATCCGGGTGGTGCGCACCGCGGACGGCTCCACGGTGGCCGAGCTGGACGAGGTCACCGGGCACGCCGAGCCGCGCGGCCTGGCCTGCCTGGGCTTCGCGCCGGTGCCGGGCGACAACCGGCTGCTGGTCGCCCACCAGCGCCGGGGCCGTTGGGAGCCGATGGTCTGGGACCCGCTGACCGGCACCGAGACCGAGCTGGTGCTCCGCACCGAGCAGGGCGAGCCGCTGCCCGGCGACGTCTCCGCCCAGTGGCGCCCGGACGCCACCGCGCTGCTGGTGGAGCACGAGTTCGAGGCCCGCAGCGAGCTCTACTCCTACCAGTTGGCCACCGGCACGCTGACCCGGCTGGACACCCCGCGCGGCACCGTCGCCGGTGCCACCGCCCGCCCGGACGGCACGGTCGAGTACCTGTGGTCCTCGGCCGCCGAGCCCTCCGCGGTCCGCTCCACGGCCGGCGGCGTGGTGCTGCGGGCGCCGGGCACCGTGCCGCCCGGCTCGGTACCGGTCCAGGACGTCTGGGTGGACGGCCCGGGCGGCAGGGTGCACGCCCTGGTGCAGCGCCCGGAGGGTGACGGACCGTTCCCGACCGTCTTCGAGGTGCACGGCGGACCGACCCACCACGACAGCGACTCCTTCGCGGCCGGCCCGGCCGCCTGGCTGGACCACGGGTTCGCCGTGGTCCGGGTCAACTACCGCGGCTCCACCGGCTACGGCCAGGCCTGGACCGACGCGCTGCGCGAGCGGGTCGGGCTGATCGAGCTGGAGGACATCGGCGCGGTGCGCGCCTGGGCGGTGGCCTCCGGGCTGGCCGATCCGAAGCGCCTGGTGCTGTCCGGCGGCTCCTGGGGCGGCTACCTGACCCTGCTGGGCCTGGGTGTGCAGCCCGGCGACTGGACGCTGGGCCTGGCCGCGGTCCCGGTCGCGGACTACCTGACTGCCTACACCGACGAGATGGAGGCGCTCAAGTCCCTGGACCGCACGCTCTTCGGCGGCACCCCCGAGGAGGTGCCGGAGCGCTGGCGGGCCTCCTCGCCGCTGACCTACGTGGACCAGGTCCGGGTGCCGGTGTACATCAGCGCCGGAGTGAACGACCCGCGCTGTCCGATCCGGCAGATCGAGAACTACGTCAGCCGGCTCGCCGAACTGGGGGTCCCGCACGAGGTCTACCGCTACGACGCCGGGCACGGGTCGTTGGTGGTGGACGAGCGGATCAAGCAGCTGCGGCTGGAGATCGACTTCGTCCGCCGTCACCTGGGCTGAGCCGGCGGTCCGTCTCCGCCCGTGTACTGAGCCGACGGTCCGTCAGTCGACGGCCAGGGCCGGGTCCAGTCCGAGGGCCCGGTCCTGCGCCGCCTCCGCCTCGCGGCGGGCCAGCCGGAACCACATGAAGCCGACGAAGCCTGCGAAGACGAACCACTCCAGGGTGTAGCCGAGGTTCTGGAAGGCCCGCGCGGTCAGCCCGTCGCCGCCGGCCGGCTGCGCGGTCGGCACCGCGGTCAGCCCGGCCGGCACCTGGTCGGCGGCCACCCAGCCGTCGTACACCGGGTAGGGCAGCAGGTTGACCAGGGTGGCCGGGCTGATCGTGCCCAACTGCCCGGCCGGCAGCCCGCCCGCCACCGCACCGCCGCTGCCGCTGGTCTCCGGGGCCTGCAGCCGCCCGGTCACGGTCACCTGACCGGACGGCGCGGCGGGCGGCCGCGCCCCGGCGGCACCGCCCGGTGCCCAGCCGCGCACCACGCTCACCGCCCGGCCGTCGTCCGTGCGCAGCGGAGTGAGCACGTAGTAGCCGGACCTGCCGTCCACCGTGCGGTCCGGCACCAGCAGCTGGTGCGCCGGGTCGTAGCTGCCCGTCAGACTCACCGGCCGGCCCACCGTCACCGTGCTGACCTTGGCGTCGGCGCCCGGCAGCACCGCGTCCAGGCTCACCGGCGCACCGCTCGGCGCCTGCGCGGCCGCCGCGTGGTGGCTGCCCACCCGGGCCTCGAACCGACCCAGCTGCCAGCTGCCCAGCCAGAGGCAGCAGGCGATGGCGGCCACCGCGAGCAGGGTGGCGCCGATCCAGCGCGGAGTCAGGAGGAATCGGTACACAGCACCACGGTAACGACCCGCGCCGAGCGCCCTCGCCCGGGGGCTACTGCCCCACCAGCGGCGGGTCGACGTACAGCCGGCCGGCCGGGCAGGTGTTGGTGACCGCGAAGGTCCCCACCGGTGAGCCGGCGTAGAGCGGGCGGTGGCTCAGGGTGATCGTGGTGCTCGGCAGCTGGGTCGGGGACGGGCTGGTCGGCGGGGGTGACGAACTGGCGGCGCCGGTGGCGGCCGGACCGGGCGAGGCCGGGGCAGCGGTGGCGGCCGGGCTGGCCGACGCCCTGGGGCTGGCGGGCGCGGTCGGGCAGCTCTGGTCCGGGACCCAGGCCCAGGGCAGCTGGTAGCGGCTGCCCGCCGGCATCACCCTGGGCAGCGCGGGGATCGCGGCGGGGTTCGGCAGCAGGCTGCCGGCCGGGTCGTTGACCACGTGGGCGACCACCTGGATCGGGGAGCCGCTGCTGTCGGCGGCGTAGACGCTGCCCGGCTGGACCAGCACGCAGGGATGGCCGGAGCTGTTCAGCACGTCGATCGTCCCGGACACCCGCCCCGTCTGGTCCGGGGCCAGCGCGGTGGTACCGCCGTCAGCGAGGTCACCGCGGCCGCAGTCCGGCACCCCGGTGGGAGAGCCGGCCGCGCTGGGCGGGGCCGATCCGGTCGGGTTGGCACTCGGCGGGGCGGACGAGCTGCTCGCGCTGCCGCCGCCGTACGAGGTGCTGCCCGGCTGCCCCTGCCCCGGGGCGGGGACCGGCGCCACCGACTCGCTGCTCGGCGGCACCGCGCTGCCGGTGCCCGGGCTGGTGCTGCTGAGCGCCGGGACCGGGCCGGTGCTGGTGCTGCCGTCGGAGAGCTGGAAGGCGCCCATGCTGCTCAGGGTCGGCACCGCGACCGCGCTGACCAGCGCCGCCGCCAGCGCCCCGACCCGCACCCGGCGGCGGTGCGCCCGGCGGGCCGGGACCGCGCGCTGGATCCGCGCCAGCGCGTCCGCGGCCGGCTGCACCCCGGTCACCGCTCGGTGCAGCAGCGCGCGGACCGCCTGCTCCTCGCCCCAGCTCGGGGCCGGTTCGGCGGGCGTCGGCTCGATCCAGAGCGAGTCGCCCGACCCGCCCTCGGGCCCGCGGCGGGCTGCCGCCCCGTCGAGCTCGGGAGACGCTGACACCCCGTCGGGTCCGGGGAAGCCGGGGAAGGCTGACACGTCGCCGGGCCCGGGGAAGGCTGACGCCCCGTCGGGCCCCGGGAAGACTGCCGCCCCGTCGTCGGGTCGACGTTGCTCAACCATTGCCGCTCTCCATCAGCACCCGCAGCGCCGCCAGCCCGCGCGAGCCGTACGCCTTCACCGCGCCGACCGAGATCCCGAGCAGTTCGGCAACCTGAGCCTCCGTCATATCGGCGTAGTACCGCAGCACCAGAACCTCGCGCTGACGCCGCTGCAGACTCTGCAGGGCCGTCTTGAGTTGGTCGCGTTCCAGAGCATCGTAGGCGCCCTCCTCAGCACTGGCCATGTCAGGCATCGGCTTGGGCAGCAGGCGCAGCCCGAGGATCCGCCGGCGCAGCGTGCTGCGGGACAGGTTGACCACGGTCTGCCGCAGGTAGGCCAGGATCTTCTCCGGCTCACGGACCCGCCGCCGGGCCGCGTGTACCCGGATGAACGCCTCCTGAACCACGTCCTCACAGCTCGACAGGTCGTCGAGCAGGAGCGCGGCCAGGCGCAGCAGCGCTCGGTAGTGCGCCTGGTAGGTGGTGGTCAGCAGGTCGACGCTGGCCCCCGCCACGGTATCGGTCGCCGAGGTGGTCATCTCAGGTTCAGCGACCCCCCGCCGCACGGGCACCGGCCTTGCCACCGCGACCGCATGCACCACCGCCAGGTCTGTCACGCCCGTTGGACACTCGATCCCCCCTCAGGGTTGCATCCCCTGACGGACATTCTTCCGCACGCGACGCAGCCCCCTCCACTCGAAGGGGGCTGCAGTCCGTTTCATTCCGTTTGGTGCCGCAGATCCGTGCCGACGAGTCGTCAGTCGGCCGGTTCGGCAGTCCGGGGCGGGATCAGAGCCGGGACCAGGCCGGACGACGGCCAGGACCAGGGCCGGACCAGGCCGGACGACGGCCAGGACCAGGGCCAGAGCCAGGGCCGCAGGGTCAGGGCCAGAGGCAGGGTCAGCGGCCGGTGCCGCCGTAGACCACGGCCTCGTCGCTGTCGCTGTCCAGGCCGAAGGCGCTGTGCACGGCGCGCACCGCCTCCGGGATGTCCTCGGCCCGGGTGACCACCGAGATCCGGATCTCCGAGGTGGAGATCAGCTCGATGTTGACGCCGGCCTCGGCCAGCGCCTCGAAGAAGGTCGCGGTGACCCCGGGGTTGGACTTCATTCCGGCACCGACCAGCGAGAGCTTGCCGATCGCGTCGTCGTAGCGCAGCGACTCGTAGCCGATGCCCTCCTTGACCCGGCCCAGCGCGTCGATCGCCTTCTGGCCCTCGGTCTTGGGCAGGGTGAAGGAGATGTCGGTCAGCCCGGTGGCGGCGGCCGAGACGTTCTGCACCACCATGTCGATGTTGACCTCGGCGTCCGCGATCGCCCGGAAGATCCGCGCGGCCTCGCCCGGCTTGTCCGGGACGCCGACGACCGTGACCTTCGCCTCGGACGTGTCGTGGGCGACTCCGGAGATGATGGCCTGCTCCATCTCGCCCCCTTCGGGCTTGTTCGGGTTGGTGTTGCTGACGATGGTCCCCGGCAGACCGGAGAACGACGATCGTACGTGGATCGGGATGCTGTAGCGCCGCGCGTACTCCACACAGCGGTCCAGCAGCACCTTGGAACCCGAGGAGGCCAGCTCCAGCATGTCCTCGTAGGCGATCCAGTCGATCTTGCGGGCCTTCTTGACCACCCGCGGGTCGGCGGTGAACACGCCGTCCACGTCGGTGTAGATCTCGCAGACCTCGGCCTTCAGCGCGGCGGCCAGCGCCACCGCGGTGGTGTCCGAGCCGCCCCGGCCCAGCGTGGTGATGTCCTTGCTGACCTGGGAGACACCCTGGAAGCCGGCCACGATGGCGATGTTGCCCTCGTCCAGCGCGGAGCGGATCCGGCCGGGCGTGACGTCGATGATGCGCGCCTTGTTGTGGACCTGGTCGGTGATCACACCGGCCTGGCTGCCCGTGAACGACTGGGCCTCGTGCCCCAGGGATTTGATCGCCATCGCCAGCAGGGCCATGGAGATCCGCTCGCCGGCGGTCAGCAGCATGTCGAACTCGCGGCCGGCGGGGATCGGGGAAACCTGCTCGGCGAGTTCGATCAGCTCGTCCGTCGTGTCGCCCATCGCGGACACCACGACGACGACCTCATGGCCGGCCTTCTTGGTGTCGACGATTCGACGGGCCACGCGCTTGATGCCTTCGGCATCCGCAACGGATGAGCCGCCGTACTTCTGCACGACAAGGCCCACGTGCGCTCCTCGACTGAGTCGTGTTCGGGGGTTGGTGCCCGGCGCGGGGTGGCGCCGTCCGGTCCCCCGTACCCCCATGGACAGGGGGTACTGCGGTCGCCGGTCAGTCTACCGAGCAGGGAACGCCCGGCCGCTGCGTTTCATATGATGAGACTTTGATATCAAGGTTTGAACAGGTTTCCCCGCAGGGTCTGCTGGCGGGCGGCACCGGGCGCGAGAAGAATTCCGCCCAGGGGGGCGGTGCGGGCTCGGAATTTGCCGGGAAAAGATTTTCCTGTGACTTTCCCCGGCACCGCTCCGCGAGGGGGTCACATCCCCAGTTCCGCCGCCATCAGGTCGCCCGCCTGCTCGGCCAGCTGCTCGTCGGTCAGCCCGTCGTCGTCGGTGTCCGCGCCGTCCGGCACCGCGCCGATCGGGCTGTCCATCCGCACGTGCGCGATCAGCGACTGCAGCGCCCGCAGCACCGCGGTGCAGGCCGAGCCCCAGCTGGACAGGTAGGAGTACTGCCACCACCAGAGCGCCTCGCTGACCCGGCCCTCCTCGTAGTGGGTCAGGCCGTGCCGCAGGTCGCTCACCACGCCGGCCAGATCGTCCGAGATCCGGAACGCGCTCGGCTTCTCCGGCGGGCCGTACGGGTCGAAGACCTCGTGGTAGACGTCGATCGGCGCCAGCAGCTCCGCCAAGTGCTCGCGCAGCTCCACGCCGTCCGGCTCGGGCCCGGTGTCCGGCTCGAACCGGTCCTCCGGGAGCACGTCCTCGACCGCACCCAGCCGACCGCCGGCCAGCAGCAGCTGGGACACCTCCAGCAGCAGCAGCGAGATGGCGCTGCCCGGCTCGTCGCCCTTGGCGATCTCGGTCACGGCGACCACGAAGCTCTTCACCGAGTCCGCGATCTGCACCGCGAAGTCGTCCGGCTCCTGGTTGTGGATGGGCTGGGCGTGCACGGCTTGGGCGTGCGCCGCCTGGTGCGCGCTGTTCTCAGACTCAGACATCGAGCAGTCGTCTCCCTTCGAAGGCCCGGCCGAGGGTGACCTCGTCGGCGTACTCAAGGTCTCCGCCGACCGGCAGTCCGCTCGCCAGTCGGGTCACCTTCAGGCCCATCGGCTTGCACAGCCGGGCCAGGTAGGTGGCGGTCGCCTCCCCCTCCAGGTTGGGGTCTGTGGCGAGGATCAGCTCGCCGACACCGCCGTCGGCCAACCGGGCCAACAGCTCGCGGATCCGCAGATCGTCCGGTCCGACGCCCTCGATCGGGCTGATGGCCCCGCCCAGCACGTGGTAGCGGCCGCGGAACTCGCGGGTCCGCTCGATCGCCACCACGTCCTTGGGCTCCTCGACCACGCAGATCACCGAGAGGTCGCGCCGCGGGTCCAGGCAGACCCGGCACTGCTCGGCCTCCGCGACATTGCCGCAGACCACGCAGAACCGGACCTTCTCCTTGACCTCCAGCAGCGCGTGCGCGAGCCGGCGGACGTCCACCGGATCGGACTGCAGGATGTGGAAGGCGATCCGCTGGGCGCTCTTGGGCCCGACGCCGGGCAGCCTGCCCAGTTCGTCGATCAGGTCCTGAACCACGCCCTCGTACACCGCTCTGCCTTCCTAGTTCTTCCTCGTTGCGTCGCCCTCATCATCCAACGAACCGGGGGCCGGGCACAGCTCCCGGCAGCTTTCGGTCCGCAAACGTTCAGGGTTGGTCTTCTGGCGTCCAGCTGCTGGTCCTGCTTGCCGGCCGTACGGCACTGCTACTGCTTGAGGGCCGGTGCTGGCTGCATCGGGGCCGGTACTGCTATCAGGGCCGGTACTGCTTCGGGGCCGGGCGGGCCGGCCCCGAGCCGTGTCGGCAGGCTCTAGAACGGCAGGCCGGGGATGCCGCCGCCGCCCAGGCCCTGGGTCAGCGGGCCCATCCGCTCGGCCTGCAGCTTCTGCGCCGCCGCGCTGGCGTCGCGAACCGCGGCCAGCACCAGGTCGGCCAGCGTCTCGGTATCCTCCGGGTCGACCGCGGCCGGGGCGATGGTCAGGGCGGTCAGCTCGCCGCTGCCGGTCACCGTCGCCTCCACCAGACCGCCGCCGGCCGAGCCGGTCAGCCGAGCCTCGGCCAGCTCCTGCTGAGCCTTGGCGAGGTCCTGCTGCATCTTCTGCGCCTGCTTCAGCAGGGCCTGCATGTTGGGCTGGCCGCCACCAGGGAACACGGTCTCTCCTGACTGGAAATCTGACGTGCCGTCCCGGCCGGTGCCGGGCTGACTTCACTGACTGACTGTCGGCTGACTGACTGAGTGTCGGCCGGCGCGGCTGCCGCCTGCCACCTGCCGTCTGTCACCTGTCGACTACGGGTTGAGCCTACGTCCTGCCGACGGCGGCTCAGCCACCGTGCTGGATCTCCTCCAGCACGGTGGCACCGAGCTCACGCATGATCAGCTCCTCGGCGGACGCTCCCGGGGCCTGCGCAGGAGCCGGGGCGGCGTCGTACAGATCCTCGGGCGGATAGTCGTCCGGCGGGTAGTCGTCCGGCGGAGGCGCGACGGCCCGGACGGAGGACTGCTGACGGTCCGCCGACTGGCCTTGCGGCGGCCGGCCCGGCGAAGGCTGGGGTGCCTGCTGCTGGGGGGCCGACTGCTGGAAGGCCGGTGCGGGTGCCGGTGTCTGTGCCGGTGGCTGCGCCAGTGCCTGCGCGGTGGGCGGCTGCGGGCTCGCACCGGTCGGCGCCGGGGCGCCGCCCTGGGCCGCGCCGGGGACCGCCTGGAACCCGCCGACCGCGGTGGCCGTCGGGGCGGGCGGGCCGGCCGGGCGCTGGGGCTGCGGGGTGCCGCCCCAACCGCCGCCCCCGCCGCCCTGCGGGGGCTGCGGCGGCTGGCCGACCCCGCCGGACGGGTCGACGATGCACTCCACCCGCCAGTCCACGCCCAGGGCGTCGGCCAGGGCCTGGCGCAGCACCTCGTCGCTGTTGCTGCTGACAAAGCTGTCCCGGGCACCGGCGTTGATGAAGGAGACCTGCAAGGTGCTGCCGTCGAAGCCGGCCACCTGGCCGTTCTGGCTCAGCAGGATCCAGGTGAACCGGCGGCGGTTCTTCACCGCCTCGAGCACCTGCGGCCACATCTGGCGCACCTGGGCGGCGCCCTGCTGGTGCTGCGCCGAGGGGGCGGCGGGCTCCGGGGCCGCGACGGGCTGCGGCGGCGTCTGCGGCTGCGGTGGGGCACTTGCGGCGGCTGCGGCTGCGGGCTGGGGTGCCTGCTGCTGGGGGGCCGGGAAGCTGCGCGGGATCGGCCAGGCGCCCGGGGCGGGGGCGGCGGCGGTGGGTTGAGCGGGCTGCGGGGCGGTCGGCTGCACGGGCGCCGGCGCAGGCATGGGCGCGGGCGCGGGCGCGGGAGCCACTGCAACCGGTTGCTGCTCCACCACCGGCGGTTGGCCCGGCGGCTGGCTCGGCGCTGCCGGCTGACTCAGCGCCACCGGCCGGCCCGCGGCCATCACCGCCCCGCGCTCCAGCTTGTCCACCCGGGCCATCAGCGACAGTTCGTCCGCGTAGGCGCCCGGCAGCATCACCCGGGCACAGATCAGCTCGAGCTGCAGCCGCGGCGCCGCGTTCCCGCGCATCTCGGTCAGCCCGGTGTTGACGATGTCGGCGGCCCGGCTCAGCTCCGCCGAGCCGAACTGCTCGGCCTGCGCCTGCATTACCGCGACCCGGTCGGCCGGGGCGTCGATCAGCCCCTTCTCCCCCGCCTCCGGCACGGTGGCCAGGATCACCAGGTCGCGCAGCCGCTCCAGCAGGTCGGTCACGAACCGGCGCGGATCGTGGCCGCCCTCGACCACCCGGTCGATCACCTGGAAGACGGTCGCCCCGTCCTGCGCGGCGAAGGCGTCCACCACCTCGTCCAGCAGCGCGGAGTCCGTGTATCCGAGCAGCGACGTCGCCATCTGGTAGGTGACCCCGCCCTCACCGGCGCCGGCCAGCAACTGGTCCATCACCGACATCGAGTCACGCACCGACCCGGCCCCGGCCCGGACCACCAGCGGGAAGACGCTCTCCTCGACCTGGATGCCCTCCCGGCCGCAGACCTCGGTCAGGTAGTCCCGCAGCGTCCCTGGCGGGACCAGCCGGAAGGGGTAGTGGTGGGTGCGGGACCGGATGGTCCCGATCACCTTCTCCGGCTCGGTGGTGGCGAAGATGAACTTCAGGTGCTCCGGCGGCTCCTCCACCACCTTGAGCAGCGCGTTGAAGCCGGCCGAGGTCACCATGTGCGCCTCGTCCAGGATGAAGATCTTGTACCGGCTGTGCACCGGCGCGAAGAAGGCCCGCTCGCGCAGCTCGCGAGCGTCGTCCACACCACCGTGCGAAGCGGCGTCGATCTCGATCACGTCGATCGAACCGGGCCCGCCGGTCGCCAGGTCGGTGCAGCTCTGGCACTCGCCGCACGGCGTGGGAGTCGGCCCCTGCTCGCAGTTGAGGCAGCGCGCCAGGATCCGCGCACTCGTCGTCTTCCCGCACCCGCGCGGGCCGCTGAACAGGTACGCGTGGTTGACCCGGTTGTTGCGCAGGGCCTGCTGGAGCGGAGCGGTCACGTGCTCCTGCCCGATGACCTCTGCGAAAGTCTCGGGGCGATAGCGGCGGTACAGGGCTAGGGACACGCCCCCGACGATATCGGGACAGACCGACAAACGCGTCAGCCCCCAAAAGAAGGACCCCTCGTGCACCCGCCAGAGCCCTCCTACCCTTGCTGCCTTCCGGCCCTGGGGGGGTTCAGAGAGATAACGCCACACGAGGGGCTGCCCCAAGAGTAGCGGATCCCGGCCCCGCCTCCCGCCACCACCCCACTCTGACGATCCCCAGGCCACCCGCTCCGCTCACCTGCGAGATAGCGGTTCGCAACCACCCCTCGACATGGGCTAAGCTCTCCCACGGAGGATTCGCCTAGAGGCCTAGGGCGCACGCTTGGAAAGCGTGTTGGGGGCAACCCCTCACGAGTTCGAATCTCGTATCCTCCGCCGGCAGATGGCCCGGACCGCACAGCGGTCCGGGCCATCGTCGTCCACCGGACATGTCGCCTCGGGCCCGCACGGGGCGACGGCCTTCGAACTCGGTCCAGTTGAGAATGCCCTGCCGAGCCCGAGGTTCACGATCGGCATCGGAGCGTTCGGCGAAGTTCACGCCAGGCACGCACCACGTCGGCGGCCCTCTCCAGAAGGACGCGAACGCGCCCCATCAGGACACCCAGGAACGCAGTGGCCCAGAGAGCCACTCCACTCCAGTTCGCGACAGATCTCCACATGGCTGGCCTCCGCAGGAGGCAGGCACCGCTTTCATGTCAACATCCTCCAGCCACACACAGCCAAAGTCTGCATCTGTATAGATGCAGTTATCAGAACATTCGTTCGATAGGCGGCCTCCTGCACCTTGCCCCCGCCCGGCACACTCAGCCGCTCACCGACGACATGGAGCCGGTGGGCCGGGCTGGCACCAGGCGGCCGGGAGCAGGATGCAATCACCGCCAAGTTTGATCATGTCGCCCATGTCGGCTGTCAGCAGGGCGACTCGTCGCCGCTGCCGCAACACCGCCCAGCCACTGCCGCGTCGATCGTCAGTCGTTGACTGCGGGCGCGAAGTAGTCGCGGAGCATGACGGTGGTCCATTCGGCCTGGCGCTGTTCTCCGCGAGGACCCATCTCACCGAACCACGGCTTCACGTCCAGCACAGGCGTGCCGTCGACAGCGTCGAGGTCTTCGACGTGGAGGTCCAGCCCGTCGACCTTGAGCAGGCGGCAGCGGGAGATCCCGAGCCAGTTCAGGCGCCGCATGTTGCGGTGCCCGAAGATCCCGACCTCCGGCCACTCCGGGTTGTCCCGAGGCCGGCGGGCGCCGAGATTCAGGTCGGTCGGGTCTGTGAGGTGGAACCGGAAGACGATCTCCAAGTGCGAGAAGTCCTCCAAGCCCTTGGTCGCATCGGCGGTGAAGAGGGATCCGTCCAGCCGGATGATCGCCCGGGTGCCACCCCAGAAGTCGTCGGTGGGTTCGACGCGTCCGCCGACCACGTGGCCCAGGGCCTCGACTTCGAACGTCTCACGGTCTGCCATCAGTGACTCCTCATCAGGCTGTTTCGGACAGGTACGCGGCAGCGCGCGCGTCGACCTCGCTGATCGCCGCGGTACCGCGCCGCCGATAGGGGGAGAGCAGGGTGCGCATGTCAGCGGCGGCCTGGCGGGTGCGGCCGGACCGTACGCCGTCCATGGCGTCCAGCGCCTGCGACCAGGTGGCACAGGCCCGGTCGATGTTGTTCATCTGCGCGTACACGGAGCCGAGGTATCCCAGCGTCACCGCGTGGGTGCGGGTGAACTTCGTGGCTTTGCGGGTGCGGACGCTGTGGTGGAACTCGCGCACCGAGCCGTCGAGGTCTCCTATGTCGCGCAGGGCGCACGCGGTCTCGTGGGCCAGGCTCGCCTCGCCGAAGAAGAACACCCGGTCCGGCTCGGCCATGTCGTCGCTGGCAGCCGACAGGTCGTCCTGGGCTCGCAGCAGTGCCTTGGCGGCGGCGTTCTTGCGGCCGGCGGAGGCCAGGCTCCGGGCGTGGACGACGCCAAGGAGAGCCCGCTCACGTGGGGAGGCGAGCGCGTACCGGTCGCCGTCGACGGAGGCCGCCGCGAGGTTGAGAGCCTGCTGGTGGTGTCCGAGGTCGATGGCCTGGTGCGCCATCGCCCGCAGCACGTGAGCGGCCATCGGCGGATCGCCGGCCTCGGCCGCGAGCTTCACCGCCTCGGCGAAGTACCGCTGCGCGGTCGCGTGCTGGCCACCGTCGAACGCCATCCAACCAGCCAGGTAAGCGAGTTCGCTGGCTGAGGAGAAGAGATCACGGCGAACACGCTCGTCGGTGAACTTCCCCCGCAGGTAGGCGGTGACGTCGGTCGTCAGGTACTGCACCACGGACGTCCAGGCGTGGCCACCGCCTCGCCGTTGATCCACTTGGGAGAACAGGGTGGTCATGTCGCGGACGGCTGCGAGGTCAACAGGGCCGACCCGCCGCGTTGCGGCAGAGCTGCGCGCACTGCTCCGCTCGGCCATGCGCTGCCACCAGTCTTCGCCGGGCAGGGAGAGCGCGGCCACCGAGTAGACCGCCACCCCCAGGGCCCGCCTGCGTTCCACGTCCACGTCGGCTCTCCCGAGTTCGGCCAGCGCGCTCAGCGTATCCGCGTCCCAGTCGGGTTTCTGGGGTGCGGGCGCGATCAAGCCGATCTCGTCCAGCGTCACGACCCGTCCGCCGAGCGCGCGGCCCAACGCCTCGGCCAGGAAGGCACCGACGTTCCCGGCCGGCTGACCGCCGTTCTTCCAGTGCGTGATGCTCGACTTGTTGGTCTCCAAGAACTCGTCATGCTCGGCCGCCACCCGCCTGACCAGGCGCGCAATCGCATCGCCCGAGAGTTTCGTCTCGTCGATGACCTTCCGCAGCCGCTCGTTCGGTTCCCTCGTCGGCGCCAAAGCGCACCTCCCTGACGGGCCGTTAAACCGCTTAAACCGCATAGCGTGCCCAATACCGTACTCCCAGTAGCGATTAGGCGGTTCACTAACTGCATGCCGCTCCGCAGGGTGGAGCCGATTCGGGTCCTGGACGCCCGCGGAGCGGCGGCCTACGGCGGCTCCAGCCATACGTCCGGCATCGAAAGCCGCCCCGCCAACTCGCGACCCCGGAGACGCTGATGACGACTGCCGACCGCACACCGCACCCGTGGAGCCTCAACATCGCCTCCGCGCTCGTGGACCCCACCCGGCCGATCCCGCGCCGATCCACGAGTCCGACACGGGAGGGCACCGCCGCAACCAGCAACCGCATGCTGCTGGACGAGCACCGCAGCAAGGACGGGCTGTGCGTCCGGTGCGAGAACCTCTGGCCCTGCGACGCGATCAGGAGCATCCGCTTCGGGAGCACCGCGTGAACAGCGCCGAGATCCGCATACAGGCCGGCGACCGGACCGTCATCTTCGTCCCGAACCGGGAACGCGCCCGCCGACGTGCCCTGGTCTTGCGTCAGCTCGCTGCCGGTCGTCGCCGCCGCAAGCGCCACCGGGAGTCGGTGGCGTGAGCGCTGAGAACTCCCCGGACTTCAAGCTTCCCGAGGACCGCCACCAGGGCCTGTACATCCGCACGTTCAAGATCGCGAAGGACGGCACTCGGTACGACGACTCCGGCGTCATCACCGTGGAATCGGAACCCGACGCCTACGCGTACCACCCCTCAGCGACCTGGCCCGCCTGCCGCTGCCCAAAGCACCGCGCCAGCTGACCCGCGCGTCGCCGCAGCACGCCCATCCCACGTGTGAGAGGAAGAGCCTCCCTTGTCCCTCGAACAGCTCTCAGGAAAGACCGTCCTGGTCACTGGTGCCGGTGGCCTTATCGGCAGCCGCATCACGTCCCAGCTTCGCCGGCTCGGCGCCCGCCCCATCTCGGTATGCAAGCTCGACGCCTACCCGCACGAGGTGTACCGCGAGCGGTTCGACATCGACGCCTCCGCCCCGGACTTCATCATCGGCGACATCGCCGAGCCGGAGCTGATGCGCAAGGTGATCTCCGGCTGCGACTACGTGATCCACGCCGCCGCCCTGGCCGATGTGGCGGCCTGCACACGTCGGCCGCTGGACGCCATCGACACCAACATCACCGGTACCCAGCGGGTCCTGGACGCCGTCGCCGCCTCGGACCGGGTGCGCAGGATGGTGTTCGTCTCCTCCGCCAGCGTCTACGGCAACGGCAGCCCGCAGTTCGTGGAGAACGCAGCGGTCCAGCCGGTGTCGGTGTACGGCAACAGCAAGGTGTGGGGCGAGTACCAGACCGCCGCGGTGCTCGGCGGTGCCGGCATCTCGTATGCCGTCGTGCGGTACTTCTAGGTCTATGGCGAACCGCAGGTCGTCAAGGAGCGGAGCCACTCCTGGGTGGTCGCCTGGTTCGCCATGCGGGCCGCACTCGGCCTGCCGCTGCACCTCAACGGCGGGGGCCGCCAAATCCGCGACATGGTCCACGTCGACGACATCGCCACTGGCACTCTGCGGGCGCTGGTCGCACCCCGCGCACACAACGAGACCATCAACATCGGTACCGGAACCGGAACTTCGATTCGGCAAGTCGCCGAACTCGTCCGCAGCCACTACCCGGACGTCCAGCTGATCGAGACGCCCATGCCGCCCGGCGACCCCGAGGGCGGTTACGCCTCCGTCCAGCGAATGGAGGACCTGCTGGGCTGGAGGCCGGCCATCACGATGGCGGAAGGCGTCGCCCGCTACGTGGCCTGGCTGAAGGCCACCCCGGAGGCTATCCCGGACTGGATGCGCCAGGCGGCAGCGGCCTAGATGATCGGCGGCCGGCCCAGCCGGGTCATGGTCCACACCGTGCGCCAGCGCATCGGCTTGCGTCGGCCGCACGGTGTGCGCCAGCCCTCGGCGAAGCCGGCGAACCACGCCTTCAGCCCGGCCGTGTCCCGGGTCCGGGCGACGGTGAGCGCCACCCACACCCCGAGGTAGAGCGGTACGAGCAGGGCCGGGAGGTGACGGCGCGCCAGGTACACCCGGTTGCGGGCGTTCACCCGGTAGAAGAACGAGTGCCGGGTCGGGCTGGTGCGCGGGTGCTGGAGCAGCAGCTCGGGGACGTACAAGACCCGCCATCCGGCATCCAGCGCCCGCCAGGCCATGTCGGTCTCCTCGTGTGCGAAGAAGAAGGAGTCCGGCCAGCCCCCGACCTGCTCCAGCATCTCCGAGGACAGCGCGTGGCCGCCGCCCAGGAAGCCGGTCACCTCACCGCCACGCATCGGATCTCCGGCCCGCAGCCGGGGGACGTGGCGCCGCTGGGTAACGCCGGTCTCGTCTGCGATCCGGAGACCGACGATCCCGAGGTCGGGGTCGCCTTCGTACAGAGCAGCGATCCGTGCGAGGACGTCGTCAGCGACCAGTAGGCCGTCGTCGTCCAGGTCGATCACCACGTCCATGTCCCGCAGGTGGTCCAGGGCGACGTTCCGGCCGCCAGTCACCCCGAGGTTCTCCGCCAGCTCCACGCCCTCCACCCACGACGGCAGTTCCGGCAGCGCACACCCCTGGCCAACCAGCACGACCTTCGTGGCCTTGACCGTCTGCATCTCCACCGAGGCCAGCAGCTCGGCCAGCTCCTTCGGCCGCGTGCCCATGGTCAGGATCGCCACACCCAGCTTGACGCCCACCGAACCTCTTCCCTTCGAGGAACCAGAGATGACCTCACGAACGCCGGATCACAGCACCGCGTCGCTCACAGAACTCGCCGAGGACCGGAGCCTTCCAGCCCATCAGGTCATGGACCGGGACACACTCGCCTGGATCGCCAGAAACCGGCCCGAAGCCTCAGCCGCGCCGCCCACCCTGCCACATCCGCCGCTCATGCTGGTACCGGACGCCGCCTGGTTTGCAGAGCCCCAGCTCGTCGACTCCATCCACGGCAGTCGGGTAGCCGGGGGGAA
>NZ_PYBW01000226.1 GCF_003205575.1 Streptomyces tateyamensis | reverse complement strand
CCCCCCCCCCGCCGGCCCGCCCCCCCCCAACCGTCCCCCCCCCCCCCCCCTGGGCGCGCGCCCCCCGCCCCCCCGCCCCCCCAACCCGGCCCCCGCCCCGCAGCGGACCGGGCGCGGGAGGGGCCGGGGCCGCGGCTCCCCCCCCCCCCCCCCCCCCAACCGGGGCGGGCGTGACCCCCCCCCCCCCCTCCCCCCCCCCCCCCGCCAGCACCGCCCCGAC
>NZ_PYBW01000225.1 GCF_003205575.1 Streptomyces tateyamensis | reverse complement strand
ATCATATGCGGCAACGTCCCGGTCGGCGGCGATGCCCCGGTCTCGGTGCAGTCGATGACCACCACGCTCACCTCGGACGTGAACGCGACGCTGCAGCAGGTCGCGCAGCTGACCGCTTCGGGCTGTCAGATCGTGCGGGTGGCGGTGCCGTCCCAGGACGACGCGGACGCGCTGCCGATGATCGCGAAGAAGTCGCAGATCCCGGTGATCGCCGACATCCACTTCCAGCCGAAGTACGTCTTCGCCGCGATCGACGCGGGCTGTGCGGCGGTGCGGGTGAACCCGGGCAACATCAAGGCGTTCGACGACAAGGTCGGGGAGATCGCGAAGGCGGCCAAGGACGCGGGTGTGCCGATCCGGATCGGGGTGAACGCGGGGTCGTTGGACAAGCGGCTGCTGGAGAAGTACGGCAGGGCCACTCCGGAGGCGCTGGTGGAGTCGGCGCTGTGGGAGTGCTCGCTGTTCGAGGAGCACGATTTCCGGGACATCAAGATCTCGGTCAAGCACAACGACCCGGTGGTGATGATCAATGCCTACCGGCAGTTGGCGGCGGCGTGCGACTACCCGTTGCATCTTGGGGTGACGGAGGCGGGGCCGGCGTTCCAGGGCACGATCAAGTCGGCGGTGGCGTTCGGTGCGCTGTTGGCGGAGGGGATCGGGGACACGATCCGGGTCTCGTTGTCGGCGCCGCCGGTGGAGGAGATCAAGGTCGGGATCCAGATCCTGGAGTCGTTGAACCTGCGTCAGCGTGGTCTGGAGATCGTCTCGTGTCCGTCGTGCGGGCGGGCGCAGGTGGATGTGTACAAGTTGGCCGAGGAGGTGACGGCGGGTCTGGAGGGTATGGACGTGCCGTTGCGGGTGGCGGTCATGGGGTGTGTGGTGAACGGTCCGGGCGAGGCCCGTGAGGCGGATCTGGGTGTGGCGTCGGGCAACGGCAAGGGCCAGATCTTCGTCAAGGGCGAGGTGATCAAGACGGTGCCCGAGTCGAAGATCGTCGAGACCCTGATCGAGGAGGCG
>NZ_PYBW01000224.1 GCF_003205575.1 Streptomyces tateyamensis | reverse complement strand
CACATCATCACTGTCAGTCGTTGTCGTCCAGGGCCAGGTGCAGTCCCCAGGCGACCAGGCTGATGATCAGCGAGCCGAAGAGCGCCGGCAGGAAGCCGTCGACGTGGAAGTCGAGGTTCAGCCTGCCGGAGGCGAACGAGGTCAGCCAGAGCATCAGCGCATTGACCACGAAGGTGATCAGACCGAGCGTGAGGATGAAGAGCGGGAACGAGAAGAACTTCACCAGCGGCTTGATCAACCAGTTCACCACCCCGAAGATCAACGCGACGAGGATGATGGTCAGCGTCTGGTGCTGCCAGCTGCCGCTCGACAGGGTGATCCCCTTGACGAGCCAGGCGGCGACCCAGATGGCCGCCGCGTTGATCAGGGTCTTCAGGACGAAGTGCTTCATGGTTCCGCATCGTGACAGGCTCGGGCGGATCACGGAAGCACCCAACGAGGAGCGGGCTGATGAAGGTTTTCCGTCTCGACCGGCTGGACGCCGAACGGGCCGCCCAGAACGGCGCCTACCTGCGCTTCCTGAAGGAGGGCACGATGTCGGCCGGGCTGTACGCGCTCGCGCCCGGCGAGACGGACACCCAGGGCGCGCACCAGCAGGACGAGCTCTACCAGGTGATCAGCGGGCGGGCCTCGCTCACCGTGGGGGACGAGACCTGCACGGTGGGGCGCGGCAGCGTGGTGTTCGTGCCGGCCGGAGTACCGCACCGGTTCCACCACATCACCGAGGAGCTGCGGGTGCTGGTGGTCTTCTCACCGCCGGAGGCCTGAGCCGAAGGGGCCGGCAGCGCCCGGGTAGGGGCGAACCCGAGGGGTTTCCCTCAGGGCTTTATCCGGGTTCTCTCCGGGGCCGATTCCCTCGTTTCCGCTCTCCGGCCCTCCTACGATCGAAGTACCAAAGCGGACGGGATGCGGCGAGTGGAGCCGACCCGAGGGAGACGAGGTACTGAAGATGGCTGAGATCTGGAAGTCGCTGCCGGGCTGGGTCCGCAACATCGTGGTCCCGATCATCCTGCTGGTGATCGCGTTCAACGTGATCGGCTTCGTGATCGGCGTGGTGAGCTCGCTGATCTGGTTCGCGGTCAAGGCGCTGGTCGTGGTCGGCATCGCGGCTGCCGTGGTGATCCTGGTCAAGAAGGCCGCCCGGAGCTGACCTCGGCCCGTCACGGGCCCGCCGCGCACTCTCCGCTCAGGCGCCCGCCCCCTGCTGGGGGCGGGCGCCTCGCGTTGTCACTCCTGCCGCTTGCCGCAGCGGGCCGTTACTGGCCCTCGCCCTGCACCGGGATCGCCTGCTCGGCCACCGCCGGCGCCTTCGGCTGCTGCTCCCCCGGCCCGTTCGCCGTGCCGAGCAGCCGGCGGGCCGACCCCAGCCCGGTGCCGTCCGTGGTCAGCGCCTTGGCGAACATCTCGCCCATCCCCACTCCGCCGTCCGTCCACCCGCCGGTTCGTGCGACCCGACGCGTGGCCCCCAGGCTGCCGCAGGCTCCGTTGTGCGGACCCCCAGCGGACCCCTACTGGACCGTGCGAGGAGCTGCGGCTACCGTGTTCACGTCTTTGGGCAGGCAAGTCCGCCTGCCAACGGGAGCTCGGAGCACCGGGCTGAGAGGGCACTGAAAGGTCACGCCGACGGGCGTGCCGAAGGCTGTGCCGACCGCAGGAACCTGGACCGGGTAATGCCGGCGTAGGGAGTAGAAGGTCAGATGACCACGTTCGATGACGCACGTCCGGCCACGGTCCAGTCCGCGGCCACCGGGTACCCGACCCCGGCCTGGCGCAAGGCCTACGTCGAGGGCTCCCGGCCCGACCTGCGGGTGCCGCTGCGCGAGGTGCAGCTCACCAACGGCCGCACCGTACCGCTGTACGACACCTCCGGCCCGTACACCGACCCTGGCTACGAGCCCGACGTGCGGCGCGGCCTGCCCGCCCTGCGCGACCCGTGGATCCGCCAGCGCGGCGACGTCGAGGAGTACGACGGGCGCGAGGCCCGCCCCGAGGACGACGGGATCAAGCACACCTCGCCGCGCGGCGGCAACCTGCGCAACCTGGACGCCGTCTTCCCCGGCCGCCCGCGCCGCCCCCTGCGGGCCCGCGACGGGGTGGCGGTCACTCAGCTCGCCTACGCCAAGCAGGGCGTGGTCACCCCCGAGATGGAGTTCGTGGCGCTGCGCGAGGGCCTGGCCCCGGAGTTCGTCCGGGACGAGGTGGCCCGCGGCCGCGCCGTCATCCCGGTCAACGTCAACCACCCGGAGGTGGAGCCGGCCATCATCGGCACCAACTTCCTGGTGAAGATCAACGCCAACATCGGCAACTCCGCGGTCACCTCCTCGATCGAGGAGGAGGTGGAGAAGATGACCTGGGCCACCCGCTGGGGCGCCGACACGGTCATGGACCTCTCCACCGGCCGCAACATCCACACCACCCGCGAGTGGATCCTGCGCAACTCCCCGGTCCCGATCGGCACCGTCCCGCTCTACCAGGCGCTGGAGAAGGTGGACGGCAAGGCCGAGGAGCTGAGCTGGGAGGTCTACCGCGACACCATCGTCGAGCAGTGCGAGCAGGGCGTCGACTACATGACGGTGCACGCCGGCGTGCTGCTGCGCTACGTGCCGCTGACGGCCCGTCGCAAGACCGGCATCGTCTCGCGCGGCGGCTCGATCATGGCCGCCTGGTGCCTGGCGCACCACCAGGAGAACTTCCTCTACACCAACTTCGAGGAACTCTGCGACATCCTGCGCGCCTACGACGTCACCTTCTCGCTCGGTGACGGCCTGCGCCCCGGCTCGATCGCGGACGCCAACGACGAGGCGCAGTTCGCCGAGCTGCAGACCCTGGGCGAACTCGGCCGGATCGCCCGCGCCAAGGACGTCCAGGTGATGATCGAGGGCCCGGGCCACGTCCCGATGCACAAGATCAAGGAGAACATGGATCTCCAGAAGGAGATCTGCGACGAGGCCCCCTTCTACACCCTGGGCCCGCTCACCACGGACGTGGCGCCCGGCTACGACCACATCACCTCGGGCATCGGCGCCGCGATGATCGCCTGGTGGGGCACCGCGATGCTCTGCTACGTGACCCCCAAGGAGCACCTGGGCCTGCCCAACCGCGACGACGTGAAGACCGGCGTGATCACCTACAAGATCGCCGCCCACGCCGCCGACCTGGCCAAGGGCCACCCCGGCGCCCAGGCCTGGGACGACGCCCTGTCCGACGCCCGCTTCGAGTTCCGCTGGGAGGACCAGTTCAACCTGGCCCTCGACCCCGAGACGGCCCGCTCCTTCCACGACGAGACCCTCCCCGCCGAGCCCGCGAAGACGGCCCACTTCTGCTCGATGTGCGGGCCGAAGTTCTGTTCGATGAAGATCAGCAAAAGCATCAACGAGAAGTTCGGCAACGGCCAGGCCTCGCCGGAGTACGACGAGACGGCTGTCGAGGGCATGAAGGCGATGTCCGAGGAGTTCAAGGCCCAGGGCAACCGGGTCTACCTGCCGCTCGCCGACTGACCTGCGCTGAGCGCCGTCCCGAGGGTGTTTCCGACCACGGGGCGGCGCTCAGCCGTCGTGTCATCGAGCCGGGGTCGAGGCGGGTGCGGGCCCGAGCGGGGCCGGTGAAGCGGCCTCCAGCGTGCGGCGGATGACCGCCGAACCGTGCTCGACGAACTCGGCGATCGGTGCGGCCAGAGCGTCGGGCAGGACGTCGGTGTGCCACACGAATCTCGTG
Organism: Streptomyces tateyamensis; assembly: GCF_003205575.1. GTDB lineage: Bacteria > Actinomycetota > Actinomycetes > Streptomycetales > Streptomycetaceae > Kitasatospora > Kitasatospora tateyamensis. Next base: position 7,722 of record NZ_PYBW01000224.1, on the reverse strand, counting down.
CGGCCGCCGGCCTCCGGAAGGGCCTGCATGGAGGCGTGGTGGTGGGACGGGTGGAGGCTGCCGCCGATGACGGTGTAGGCGACCCGCCTAGCCTCGTGATCGAGGTCGACGAGCCGTTCGAGGACGATGGTGCCGTCTGCGAAGGTGACGGTGCGGGTGTCCGAGCTCAGACGGGTGTCGACGACGAACCCGGGCGCCAGCCGCTCGTGCACCGCGCCGTAGTCGCTGAGCACCGCCCACACTGCTTCGGGGCGGGCGTCGATGACGAGTTCCTTGTGGATCGAGGCCATGGGTAATCAACTCCTGGTCAGTCCGAGGTGATGCAGAGTTGGACGAAGCCGTCGTCGGCCTGCCCGACGTCCCGGCGGGTGACCTTGCGGGAGAACTCGGCGAGGGCCCGGGGGCGTGTCATCACGTGGGCCCCAGCATCCAGGGCAACTCACCCTAGGTCTTGAAGATCCTTGCGGGCCGTTCTGTCGTACCCGGCCGGTACCGTTCGCGGCATGCTGTCCGCCTCGATCCTCGCCGCCCGGCCGGAGTTCACCGTCGCGGTGGTGGGGTGCCGCTCCGACCACACCAGGTGGTCGCAGCCAGAGACTCGTGACGACTACCGCCTGGTGCTGGTGCAGCGCGGCAGGTTCCGGCGATCGGCCGACGGCACCGACGCCGATCTGGACCCGACCATGGCCTATTCGGGCGCGCCGGGTGAAGAGGAGCGGTTCGCGCACCCAGCCGGCGGCGACGTCTGCACGTCGGTCAGCTTCGAGCCCTCCCTCCTCGGGTGCCCGCTCGCCTCGACGGCGGTGTACGTGGACGCGCGCGTCGATCTCGCCCACCGCCGGCTGGTCGCCGCCGCGGGCACCGGGGACATCGACTACGCGCTGCCGGAGGAACTGCTCCGCCTCGTCGCGGCCGCGGCCGGCGGGCCGGCTGTCCGCTCCCGGCCGGCCGATCGGGCGCTGGCTGCCGCGGCGCGGCAGGCGATCATCGACGAGGTCCCGGAGGCCGGGGGGCTCTGCGCGCTGGCTGCGCTGCTGGAGGTGTCGCCCTACCGGTTGAGCCGGGTGTTCTCGCGGGAGACGGGCGTCTCGCTGACCCGCTACCGCAACCGCGTGCGCGTGACCCGGGCCATGGACCGAATTTCCGAGGGCGCACCCGGCCTGGCCGACCTGGCAGCACAGCTCGGCTTCGCCGACCAGGCGCACTTGACCCGCACCATCCGTGAGCACGTGGGATACGCCCCCACCGCATTGCGCCGACTGCTCGCCCCCGGAGCGCGTGCCTCGTGAGTCAGGGAGGCTGAATATGCTGACTCCCGCCTGACGTTGGCGTCGATGAAGATTAGTAAATCCATCAATGAGAAGTTCGGCGGCGGCGCGGCCTCGCCGGAGTACGACGAGGCCGCCGTCGAGGGCATGAAGGCCATGTCCGACGAGTTCAAGGCCCAGGGCAACCGGGTCTACCTGCCGCTGGCGGACTGACGCCTGCGCCCAGCTCAGCCCTTCCTCGATCCTCGGGGAAGGGCTCGTGCCTGTGTGGCTCACTCGTCCTGGAAGGCCCCAGCCCCCGCCGATTACCGGATGACCGGCCCCTGCTCGGAACGCCAGTCGTTGATCCGCTTGCGGATGCTCGGGACCATGGGCAAGCCGTCCACGTCGTCCGGTTCGAACCAGGCCACCTCGAACGACTCGTCGGACACGCGCAGTTCGCCGCTGACGGGTCGGGCGAGCAGGCAGATGGAGAACTCCTGGCGTACTTCACCGTCGTCATAGGCGAAGATGTGGCCGGGGTTGGTGTAGGTCCCCACGATGCCGGTGATCTCCACCTGGATGCCGGTCTCTTCGAAGGTTTCCCGGATGCCGCACCCCGCCAGTGATTCACCCAGCTCCATCTTCCCGCCGGGCAGTGCCCACACTCCGTTGTCGGTGCGCCGCTGGAGCAGGATGCGGCCGGACTCGTCCACGACGACCACCGAGGCGGCTGGAACGAGGCTGTTGGGCTTCGGTGCGTTCGGATCGTCCTCATAGTCACGCCTGGCCATGCTCGGTTACCTCCCAGATGTTGCGCCCGCGACTCCAGAGCTCTTCGACGTGATCGGCGAACCGGTCGAACATGCCGTCGTCCTGGGCGCGTCTCAAGTGCATCATCGGCGAGTCATGACCGACTCTGCGGGCAAGGATCGGCGTCACGATCATCTCGTCGTCGAAGCGGAACACAGACAGGTTGACGTGACCGGTTTCGAAGCGTCCCTCGATGTCCCCGACGTCCCGCAGCCGTTGCAGCTCACTCATCGTCACGGCGATGCGGGTGGACAGGGTGAGTGGGACGCCTTCCTCGGCCTCGCGGGCCCGGGTGACTGAGCTGTCCGGATCGCCAATCAGAAACCTGACCCGGCACCCGGTCTGAGCCTTCCGGCGGAGCGCGCCGGCCAGGTTCGCCTGCTCCAGCCACAGGAAGTAGTTGGTGTATCCCGCGAAGGTCAGCTCGCGCTGCGCCTTGGTGATGAGCGACCGCCAGAGCGAGGCGGGTGCCGCTGATCGATAGGGGAACACCTGGATGACCTCGCGGTCAGGTCCTGTCTTGAGCGCCGAGCGGACGGCAGTTGGCCACAAGGTGGATTCCTCCTCTCCCAGCGCCTCGCAGGCCGCCCATCGGTGTCGAGCATGGGGGATGCGGGTGGGGCTGGCGATCCATCGGCCAACCGTCTTGGCGTCGACGCCACATGCCTCTGCGAGCTGCGCTTCGGCCGCTACTTCCCTGCCCATCGATGCCTGACGATCCGTCGGCGTACCGGCACCAGGCGCACACGCTTCCGCATGCTCCTCGCTCCCCGGTGTCCGGCCACGGGCCGAGTCGGGCACGGCGGGTCGCTGCCGCTGACTGCTCGTCGGCGGACGACGGCGTGGACACCTCGCTGACGGCCGGTTCCGTCGTGCGCCCGGTCGGTCTGATCGCCACCCCGTGGGCGAACGTCTTCAACGGCCAGGTGCAGCAGGGCGTGGCCTACCGCGCCGAGTCCCTGGCGATTGCCCCGGCCAGCGGTATGACCGCCCTGGCTGCCGCCACCACACCGAAGGCGGTCAAGTCGTGACCGGCAGAGCGGTCCTGGTCGGGCCGGTGGACCTCTTGTTCGCCGGCCCGGCCGGGCCTCACCCGTCGCCTGACCCGGGCCGTTGCGCCCGTGATCTCGTCAACTCCTCGCAAGGAAAGCTCTCGTGTCGAACACTCCTGCTCCTTCCCCGTCTTCTTCCCCGGGGCCCGACCTGCTTCCGTCGCTGGGGCATCTCGCCGTCCCTCCGGCAGCCTGGTACGCGCTCGGGGCCGCGCTGCTGGTCCTGCTGGCCTGGCTACTCCTCATCACCGGCCGGTACCTGATCGCCGACCGCGAGACCCGGGCCAGCATCCGTCAGGTGTTCTGGATACGCCGCCGCTGGACCCGCCTGGCCAAGGCGATCGGCCTGGTCACCACCGACCGTCATCCCAGCCTCGGGCAGACGCTCGTCATCGACGGGCAGCGCACGCCCTCCCCGAAGATCCTCGTCCCCTCGATCAGCACGAAGTGCGACCGCTACGGCGTCCAGGTCAAGGCGCGTACCGTTCCCGGCGTGGGTCTGGCCGAGTTCCAGAAGCACGCCGACCACCTGGCCGAAGCCTGGGGCTGCACCCGGGTCTCCGTGGCCGTGGACAAGCCCGGCCGTCTGCTCCTGCGCGCTTTGCGCAACGAGCCGCTTGCCCGAAAGATCACGGCCGTGCCGGACGGTTCGGTGCCGGCCGACCTGGCGGTGTGGAACCTCGGCCTGAACGAGTACGCCGTGCCCGCCGTTCTGAACATGGCCGACGTCCCCGGCATGGTCGTCGGCGGCCTGCCCGGCAAGGGCAAGAGCGCCCTGGTCAACGGCCTGATCTCCCAGATCGCCCCCTCGAACGCGGTGCAGTTCGCCGTGGCCGACGGCAAGGTCCGCAAGGCCCACGAAGGCGAAGATCAGCCAGGAGATCCGCTCGAACCGCCCTTGGCCGGCGCAGCGCATCCCGAGGCCAAGGCCCGGGGGTCCGGCCGGGTGGAGTCCTCCTCAGCTCTGCCTCGTCGGCGGGCGGCCGTCTGACCGTGGGTGAAGGAGGTGCGCCCGAAGGAGATTTGGAGGAGACAAGACAGGGCTGATCCAGTACTGTGCGCGATCGGTCCTGTTCGGACTTTATTCGACCTTTATACGGGGGTGTATCAGCGTGAACATTGACTTCAACGCGGAGCCGTTGTTCTCGATCTACGTGGTGATGCTGCTGATCAGCGGTATCGCCATGGTGGCGGTGGCACTGGTGAACTTCGCCCAGACGACGACGGGTTGGCGCGTCATCAACGCGATCGCCGGTGTGGCGTTCGCGTCCTACGCGATCTACCTGGGTTGGTTCTTCACCGGTGGCGAGTACCGGATGTTCATCTACGCCTTCATCCTGCCGGTGATCCTCATCGCCCGCGCGGTCAGCGCCGGCAAGGCGGCCAAGGCGCAGCAGCGGGCCCAGGCCCAGGCGCAGTTCCAGAACCCCGGCGCGGCGTACAACCCGAACGCCGTGGCGTACAACCCCAACGCCGCCGCGTACAACCCCAACGGCGTTCCGCAGCAGCAGCAGCCGAACCCGTACCAGCAGCAGGGCTGAGGGGCGTTCAGGAGTCCTGCTGCTCCAGGTGGCGCTCGATCCGCTGCTGGTTCTCCACCAGCCGCAGCGACAGGTGGCGCAGCAGGGTCAGCTCCGCGGGCGTGAAGCCGCGGAAGACCGCCGCCATGGCCCGTTGGGTCGGCTGGCGGTAGGTGTCCAGCCAGTTGCGCCCGGCCATGGTGATCCGGGTGAGCACCGCGCGCCGGTCGTGCGGGTCGCCGACCCGCTCCACCAGGCCCTCCCGTTCCAGGGTGTCGACCAGGCCGGTGACGTTGCGCGAGCTCACCCCGCCGGCCCGGGCCAGGTCACCGATGCTGACCGGCTCCCCGGCGGTCGCGTTGAGCCGGATCAGCAGGTCCATCGCGCCGGTGCTCAGCCCGCGCCCGGCGGCGCCGCGGTTGCGCAGGCGTTCGATCGAGTGGTGGGCGGCGCGCACGGCGCTGGCCGCCTCCAGGTCGAGGGTCTCCGCGCCGAGGGTGAACTCGGCCATCACGGAACGGACTCCGGGATCGTAGAGGCAGTCGTCGGCGTCGTGGGCCAGACTGTCGCCGGAGTGGAGCGATGATTTGTGTACCTGCTTCATAATGAAGCGCTACTTTAGTCGTCTCATATGACGATCAGTCAAGTCCCCAGGTCAGAGCGTGACCAATGACCGCAGTTGCCCGCAGTCCGGGCCGCGACCTGACTCAGTGCGCCGCCCTCGGTCCGACCGTGCACCTGGAGCGCACCGATCGCTGGCGGCCTCCCCCGGCTCGGTACTTAGCTGGAGGCGCCTCAGGCAGTCACGGGGAGGGGTCGCCCAGATGGAGCACGACGAGATGGGTTCGGTACTGCCGTTCCGTCCGGTCGACAGGACGGGCCGCGGCAAGGCACGCCCACTGCCGGAACCGGTCGACCCGACCGACCGGCTCGACCTGACCGACACGGTCGACCTGACGGAACCGGTCGACCTGACCGAGCCGGTGATCCTGCCGGAACCGGTCACCCTGCTCACCCGGGTGGACGGCCGGCAGGGCGCCGCCCAGCGCCTGCTCGCCCAGGAACCCGAAGTGCTGGCCCGCTACCAGGAGGAGCTGCGCGCGATCAACAGCCCGCTGGCCACCGACCCGCAGGCCTGGGAGCAGTGCGTGGTGCAGGCCCGCCGGATCCTGATGGACTGCGCGGTCAGCCTCGCCGAGGGCCGCTCCACGGTGACCGGCACCGAGATCGCCGAGGTGGTCAACCTGGGCGGCGAGCGGATCCGCCAGGGGCTGCACCTGACGCACTCGATCCGGGCCGGGATGCTGTTGCTGGACATCGTGCTGGAGGCGCTCGCCAACGCGGTGACCGAGGGTCAGCCGCAGCCGCAGCCGGAGGGGCCGAGCGTGGTGCGGGTCTGCCCCACCTGTAGCGCCCCGGAGCGGTGGGCCGAGGAGCTGGCCGCCGCCGAGCGCCGCTGCCGCGGCTGCGACGGCCACTACACCGCCGCCGTCCGCTCGCTCCAGGAGGGCGTGGGGCGGCGCCTGGCCAGCGGCTCGGTGGGCTACGACACCTTCCTGCTCAACCGGGTGCAGGAGCTGAACGACCTCGGCCGGCGCAAGCTGGCCCGGGAGATCCACGACCAGTTGGGCAACTCGCTCAGCCTGGCGCTGCGCCAGCTGGAGCTGCACCAGAGCGCGGCCGGCGTCGACCCGCACGTCAAGGCGGCCACCGCCGCGGTGCTGGAGGCGATGGACACCACTCGCTCGCTGGTCACCGAGCTGCGCCGCAGCCAGGTGTCCGGCTCGCTGGAACTCGCCCTGAAGGGCTTCGCCGCCGCGCTGCCGCAGGCCGGCGGCGCGGTACGGATCCAGGTGCGCGGCTCGGACGACTGGGTGCCGGCCCAGCTCTCCGAGGAGCTGTTCGTGATCATCCGGGAGTGCCTGCGCAACGCGATCGAGCACGCGCAGGCCGGCAACATCGTGGTGCACGTGGACATCGCCCCGCACGAGGTGCAGGTCGAGGTGCTGGACGACGGCCGCGGCTTCGACCCGGCCGCGGTGCCCGAGCACAACGGCCTGGACGGGATGCGCGAGCGGGTGCAGCTGCTGAACGGCACGCTGGACCTGCGCTCGGCCCCGGGCCGGGGCACCCAGGTGCTGGTCTGGGTACCGATCGACGGGCAGGCCACCGCGTGACCGCCCCCGCCGCCGAACGGGTACGGATCCTGGTCGCCGACGACCACACCCTGCTGCGCGAGGCGCTGTGCGAACTGCTGGGCACCGAGCCGGGGTTCGAGGTGGTGGGGCAGGCCGGCAACGGCGCCGAGGCGGTCCGGCTGGCGGCTCGGCACCGGCCGGACGTGGTGCTGCTGGACGTGCAGATGCCGCAGAACGACCCCCCGGTGACGGTCCAGCGGATCCTGTCGGGGGATCCGCGCACCCGGATCATCGTGCTCACCATGGACGACAGCCCGCAGCTGGTGGCGCAGCTGCGGGCCGCCGGGGTGCAGGGCTACCTGCACAAGAGCGTGAGCCGGGACCGTTTGGTGGCGGCCGTGCGGCAGCGGACGGCGGCGGAGGACGACGGGCTGCCGCCGGCCCCGCAGCGCGAGCCGGCCGCGGGCGGGCTGTCGGCCCGCGAGCTGGAGGTGCTGCACTGGGCCGCCCGGGCGCTGTCGAACCGTCAGATCGGCAGCCGGCTGGGCATCACCGAAGGCACCGTCAAGCGCCACCTGCGCAACATCTTCGGCAAGCTGGACGCGGTCTCGCGGATCGACGCGGTGAACATCGCGATCGACCGCGGCCTGATCCACCGCTGACCGCACAACCACTGAGCGCTCAGCCAGCGAACGTAGACCGCGACGTGCTGCGGCCCCGCCGGAACCGGCGGGGCCGCAGCACGTCTGGGGGGCTGGGTCAGCGCAGCGAGTCCAGGAAGGTGGCCGCGGTCCGGGTGAAGGTGTTGTGCGCCGGGTCGGCGGTCAGGATGTCCAGGTGGGTCATCGAGTCGTCGGTCTGCGCGTCCACCCGCGGGATCCTGGTGTCGGCGGTCAGCGCCGAGGCGGCGGCGTCCACCGTGCCGTTGGTCAGGTTCGACTCGAAGGCGTAC
>NZ_PYBW01000223.1 GCF_003205575.1 Streptomyces tateyamensis | reverse complement strand
GCGACGGTCAGCGTCTCCTGGTCGCGCGAAGCGGCCACCTGCCACCCGGCCCGCAGGAACTCCCGCACATCGTCCGCGGATCCGTTCAGGGCCGCACTCGCGGCCTTCTTCACCTCCGGGCCGCCGGTGGCCATCAGCTGGCTCAGGTGGACCCGGTCGTCGTCGTCCCGGGCCTTGAACTGGCCGGTGTTGAGGAACCGCGTGACATCGTCGACGGTTCCGTCCATCGCCTTGGCCGCGGCGGCCTTCACCCCGGGGCCGCCCGTCGCCATGATCTGCGACAGCCGGACCCGCTGGTCGTCCTCGACGGCCTTCTTCATCCCGCCGTTCAGGAAGGCCTGCACGTCGGCGGCCGAACCGGCCAGCGCCTTCGCACCGGCGGCCCGCACGCCCGGACCGGAGACGGCCATAGCCTGCTCCAGGCTGGCCCGCAGGTCCGCCTCGGCGGCGGCGCCCTGGCCGCCGCCCGTCAGGAACGCCTTAAGGTCGTCGCTGCCGCCGGTCAGCGCGATCTCGGCCGCCCGGCGCACCGCCGGACCACCGCCCTTCCACGCCGCGACCACCTTGGCACGGTCGCCGTTCGCGGCCGGCGGCGCCGTAGCGGCTGCCGCCGGTACGGTGACCAGCCCGCTCAGCAGGCCGAACACCAGGGCGCCGGCTGCGGTGACCCGCAGCCGTACGGCCCGTGCTTTCACTTGCGATTTCATCGAACCAGATTTCCAATCCCCGAAGGTTCGTTCACCAGAAGAAGGGCCTGCCGCTCCAGCCACGCGGGCGGAGCGGCAGGCCACGATCAACAGCTGGTCAGGCGCCCAGCTGGAAGCGCTCGTTGCCGGCTCCGGGGGTGCAGTCCCACAGGATCGGCGTCGCGGTCCGGCCTACAGCTGGGCCAGACCCGTACCCGTCGCGCAGTCGGCGAGCATGATGTGTCCGTCACCCGACTTCAGCGCGGTGCCCTGAGCGCGGTGCCCTGATCGGTGAGGATCGTCCCCGCGCCGGGGGGAGAGGTCCTCCACCGCCGGGGGCGCGACCGGCTCGGCGCCGTGGCGGTCGGAGACGGGAGACCGGCCAGCACCGGTACCACCAAGCTCACGCGCAAGACGACTCCCCCAAAGAACGGCGCGCCAGGGGTGCGCCAACGCCCCCATGGTCAGCCGAATGAAGCTCAGGCGGACGCTACGGCCGACATTTCGCATACGTCAATTGCACATAAGCAAGAAGTATGGGTGGGCCCGGGGTTGCAGACATGCGCCGGCGGCAGCGTCAACCCGCTGGTTGGCGGATGGGAAATCCAGTCGGATACGGACAATCCGCCAGAGGGAACCGGCAATCGGCTGCCATCAGTGGTGGGGTGAATCACAGGACTTGCCCACTGCATGAGAAAGGCCTGAGCGTTCGTTCAAGGCAGATCAAACTTTGGCCCAGGGCTCGTCCCGGATGGATGGGCGAGCTGCGGCGGACCCGAGCACGGCAAGCGCGGTCGCCGGACGGCGAATTGACCCGCTCTCTCGGTGTCGAATTGGCCCAGTAGGACGGGTCGCCCGCTGGCTAGGGTGGAAGTGATCTTCGAAGCGCGGAAGGCTCCTTACGGGGTGCGGAAGGACGGACTGTCATGCGGATCTTCGTGGCCGGGGCGACCGGGGTGGTCGGCCGGCAGCTGGTGCCGATGCTGCTGGCGGCCGGGCACCAGGTGACCGGGAGCTCGCGGACGGCGGCGGGCGCGGCCCGGGTCGCTGCGCTGGGTGGGACCGGGGCGCAGGCCGACGCCCTGGACCCGGCAGGGCTGCGGGCCGCGGTGCTGGCCGCCGAGCCGGAGGTGGTGGTCCATCAGCTGACCGACCTGTCCGGCGCGGACGGCGCTGCCAACGGGCGCCTGCGCCGCGAGGGCACCCGGAACCTGGTGGCCGCGGCGAAGGAGGCCGGGGTCGCGCGGTTCGTCGCGCAGTCCATCTGCTGGGCGTACGCGCCGGGGGCCGAGCCGGCCTCCGAACTGGTGGAGCTGGATCCGAGCGAGCAGCAGCCGCGGGCCCGGACGGTGGCCGCGGTCCGGGCGCTGGAGGAGAGCGCGGCCGAGCTGCCCGGAGCGGTGGTGCTGCGGTACGGGCTGCTGTACGGGCCCGGCACCTGGTACGCCCCGGGCGGTGCGGTGGCCGCGGCGCTGGGCGGCGGCCGTGCCGCGCCGTTCCTGGGCAGCACGGAGGCGGACGGGGCGGTCAGCTCCTTCGTGCACACCGCGGACGCGGCGGGCGCGGTGCTGGCCGCGCTCGACTGGCCGGGCGGGCCGGTGAACATCGTGGACGACGAGCCGGCCGCCGCCCGGGACTGGCTGCCGGTGCTGGCGGCAGCGCTCGGGGTACCGGCCCCGGTCCCCGCCCCGTCGGCCGAGCGACCGGGCTGGGCCCGCGGCGCGTCCAACGCGCTGGCCCGGGGCCGGGGTTGGCGGCCGGGGCGGGCGAGCTGGCGGACGGGGTTCGCCCAGCAGTGAGCGGCCGGCCGGTGGCCTACCGGGCAGCGGACGACGGGACTACGGGACTACGGGTGCTCGGGTTTGCGGGCCAGCAGGCAGAGGTGGCGGGACTCCTGGAGCAGGCGGGCGGTCACGGTGAGGCCCGCCTGTTCGAGCAGGTCCACCTGACGGTCCGCCGGGATCAGGTGCCACTCGTAGCTGACGGAGTGCCCGTACCCCTGGGTCGGGTACCGCACCTCGTCGCCGACGTGGCCGCCGAGCAGCAGGTAGCCGCCGGGGGCGAGCACCCGGTGGAACTCGCGGTAGACCGCAGGCAGCCCCTCGGCCGGGGTGTGGTGCGTGCTGTACCAGGCCAGCACGCCGCCGAGTCCGCCGTCCGGCAGTTCCAGCGCGGCCATACTGCCCTGACGGAATCGCACCCCGGGGTACGCCGCCCGCGCCACCGCCACCATCTCCGGCGACAGGTCCACCCCGACCGCGTCCAGCCCGCGCTCCGCCAGGTACGCCGTCACCTTCCCCGGCCCGCAGCCGGCGTCCAGCACCGGACCCGCCACCAGCTCCGCGAAGGCGGCGAGCATGCCGCGCGAGACGGGGTCCATGGCGGCCGGCGCCGGCACCAGGCGGGCGTAGTCGGCGGCGACGGTGTCGTAGGAGGCGCGGACGGCTTCGAGGGTCACGGGGGGAGAGGGTAGCGGGGCGGTCTCCGGCCCGCACCGGCGGGCGCATCCGTCCGTAGGCGGACCACCGACCTGACGACTTGTCACCGCAGTATTGGAATAGGTATTTCAGCTCCTCGACTCGTCTCCCCGGCGTCTGGATTCGGGTTCCTAGACTTGCGCAGTCATCGAGTCGAACGGGGAGAAGCAGATGAGTGCTGATCACGATGTCGCCGCCGCCGGATCCGCCGCCGGATCCGCTCCGGACGCGAGAACCGGGCGCGTGCCGGCCACCCCCGCGCTCTCCAGCAGATCCAAGCTCCCTTCGCTGACCGGTCTGCGGTTCATCGCCGCCGCGCTGGTCTTCGTCTTCCACTCCTCACTGATGTTCATCCCGATGAGCCCGTTCGCCGACCACGGCGTCGCCGAGGGCTACCGCTGGTTCTTCAACCAGGCGGGCTCGATCGGCGTCTCGTTCTTCTTCCTGCTGAGCGGGTTCGTGCTGACCTGGTCGGCCCGGCCGCAGGACACGGTCACCGGGTTCTGGCGCCGCCGACTGCTGAAGATCTTCCCGAACCACGTGGCCACCCTGGTGCTGGCGGTGCTCCTGGTCACCAGCGGGGCGATCCCGCTGGGGGTCTGGCTGCCGAACCTGCTGCTGGTCCACTCCTGGTTCCCGGCCGCCTCCGTCCACCTGAGCCTCAACGCCCCGTCCTGGTCGCTCTGCTGCGAGCTGCTCTTCTACCTGCTCTTCCCGCTGCTGCTGCGCCCGGTGCTGCGGGCCGGTCAGCGCGCGCTGTGGAGCCTGGCCGCGGTGATGGTCGCCTGCATGGTGGCCGTGGAGCTGGTCGCCGACTTCCTGGCGCCGACCAGCACGCCCGCCGCCGGCACCGACGTGACGGTCTGGCAGTTCTGGTTCGGGTACTTCTTCCCGCCGATGCGGATGTTCGAGTTCGTGATCGGCATGGTCCTGGCCCGCCTCGTGCTGGCCGGTGCGTTCCCCCGGATCCGGATCCTCCCGGCGGCGGCACTCTGCGCGGCCGGCTACGCGGCGACGCTGGTGGTGCCGTTCCTGTACGGGCTCAACCTGATGACCGTCATCCCCATCTCGGTGCTGATCTGCGCGGTGGCCCGCGCCGATGCCGAGGGCACCCGGACGGTGCTGCGCGGGCGGGTGATGCAGTGGCTCGGGGAGGTCTCCTTCGGCTTCTACCTGGCGCAGCTGATCGTGCTGGTCTACGTCCGTACGAAGCTGATGCACGGTCACACCTACTCGACGCCGACCGGCATCGCGATCGTGGTGGGGGAGTTCCTGCTGGCGCTGGCCCTCGGCGGCTTGCTGATGGTGTTCGTGGAGCGCCCCGTGATGCGCCGTTGGGCCCGGCCCAAGGCCCGGCACCGCGCCTCCGCGGTGGTCGCCTCGGGCACCGGATCCGCCTCGGCTGCGACGAGCTCGGAGCAGCAGCGCGTCCCTGCTCCCTGAGCGGATGCCAGGCTTCGGCGCTGCTGCCGTCACCC
>NZ_PYBW01000222.1 GCF_003205575.1 Streptomyces tateyamensis | reverse complement strand
GACACCGCCTCGCATCTGGCACGTCACTGGCCAGTGGCTTGACCCGGCCGGTCCGCGGGCCGGAGCGGCACCCGGTGACGGTGTGTCTACCCGGGCTGTGCGGAGCCAGGTCCGGGCGAGCTCGCCGACCCACGCCGTTGCCTCGTCGGCGGTCGGCGGGGGTGCGGCGACGACGACGAGTTCAGTGACGCCCGCCGCGGCGAGTTCGGCCAGGTGCTCCGGGGTACCGTCGCGCGGCGCCACGGCGACCGTGAGGCCGTCCATGGCGCGGCCGTGGCGGGCGCACTCCTCGGCGAGCACGGCGACGTGCGCCGGGACGTCGGCGACCGGGACGTTGAAGCCGTACCAGCCGTCGGCGAGCGCCGCCGCACGACGCAGGGCGGCTGCGCTGTTGCCGCCGACCAGGACCGGCAGGCGGCCGCCGCGCAACGGCTTGGGGTTGACCCGGACCGCGTCGAAGCGGGTGAACTCCCCGGCGAAAGAGGCCGGGTCGTGCGACCACAGGGCGCGCATCGCGGCGAGGTACTCGTCGGTGCGGCGCCCGCGTTCACCGAACGGGACACCGAGGGCGGCGAACTCCTCCGCCGACCAGCCGACCCCGATCCCGAGGCTGAACCGGCCCGCGGACAACACGTCGAGCGTGGCGGCCTGCTTGGCGACCACGACCGGATTGTGCTCGGGGAGCAGCAGCACGCCGGTCGCGAGCCCGATCCGGCTGGTGACCGCCGCGGCGAAGCTCAGCGCGAGGAGCGGGTCCAGCCAGTCCGCGTCCGGGGGCACGGCGATCCGGCCGTCGACAGAGTACGGGTAGTGCGAGGCTGGGGCGTCCACCAGGACCACGTGCTCGCCGCACCACAGCCGGTCGAAACCGTGCGCCTCCGCCGCCGCGGCCACGGCCCGGATCACCTCCGGACGGGCGCCGTCACCGATGCCGAGCGCGTGCAGACCCACCCGCATGCTCGCCTCCTCACCGCCACCCTAAGCACGGGTCCACGACGGAACCGACCTGGCACGCCGTCAGGGAGCAGCGGGAT
>NZ_PYBW01000221.1 GCF_003205575.1 Streptomyces tateyamensis | reverse complement strand
CTCCCCCCCCCCGCGGGCCCCCCCACCGCGCCCGGCCCCCGCCACACCCTGCCCCGGCCGCGCGCGGCGCCGCCCGAACGGCCGTAGGCGCCCGCCCCCGAACCCGCCCGGACCAGCGCGGGATAGGCGGCGGCGAACGGCAGGTACCCACCGGTGACCGACCCGCCGGGCGGCCCACCAGGCTCGCCGACGGACTCCGCGGCAGCGAACAGCGCCGCCGCCTCGGCCG
>NZ_PYBW01000220.1:313-14522 GCF_003205575.1 Streptomyces tateyamensis | reverse complement strand
GTGCCTCGCGGTGTGCCGGGGCCGGCCGTAACCCGATCGAGTGGCAAAGCACTCCGGCGCCGGACACCGGACCGGTCTGCGGGAACCCCTTTCGGCTGGGATGGGACAGACCCGCCCGCACAGATGTGGAGGCGAGAATGGGCCACGGCGGAAACGTGATCGACGAACTGATGGCGGACCACCGCGAGGTGGAGGAGATGTTCGCGCGGATCCAGGCCATGACCGGCGGCGGCAAGCAGCTGCGCGACGCGGTCGACGAGATCACCATCGAGTTGGTGCGCCATTCGGTGGCCGAGGAGCAGCACCTCTACCCGGCGGTGCGCGAGCACGTCCAGGGCGGCGACCGGCTCGCGGACAAGGAGATCGCCGACCACGCCCGGGTCGAGGAGATCCTCAAGGCGCTGGAGCAGATGGACACCGGCGACGCGCAGATGAGCATGATGCTGCAGCGGCTGATGGACGAGGTCGCCGCCCACGTCCAGGACGAGGAGAGCAACTTGTTCCCGATGCTGCGAGGGGCCTGTACCCCCGAGCAGCTCGACGACCTCGGGGACAAGATCCGCCGGGCCAAGGCCATGGCCCCGACCCGCCCGCACCCCGCCGCGCCCGACTCCCCGACGGCCAGCAAGCTGCTCGCCCCCGGCGTCGGCCTGGTCGACCGGGCCCGGGACTTCGTCACCGGTCGCGGCAAGTCCTGACCCCACCGCGCAGGCGGTAGGCGACTCGAAGCCCGGGGCCGGCCCGTTCGCGGCCGGACCGGCCCCGGCTGCCGGTGCGGGCAGTCGGGATGCGGGTCATCGTGACGCGGGTCATGCCACAGACGGCGGGCGGCTGCCTACACTGGTCGGCCACGAGCGGGGCAGCGCGGCTCCGCACCTGAGGCTCGCACACCGGACTCCTGACACCGGACGAAGGCGAGCACCTTCCCGAGGGACCGATCGCCGTGCCCGACCTGACGCCCGTCATAGCCGCCTCCACCCGCTGGCTGCTGAACGCCTACCCGGCACCGGCCGGCGCCTTCAGCCGCGCCTCGGCCGAGAGCCAGGCCCGGCAGGCCACCGCCCTCGCCGCCGCCCTGCGCTACCCCACCGCCATGGACGTCCAACTCCTGGACCTGCTCGGCCCCGGCGGCGCAGACCGGCTCGACTGGCTCACCGGTAACGACACCCGCCCCGACGACGCGGCCTGGCGCACCTGGGTGGACGAGACCGTGGTCAGCTGGGCCGCCTGCCTGCTCGCCGATCCTGTCCTGGCCGGGCACGCCCAGCGGGCGCTGGCCGCCACCGAGCACCACGGCGGCCCCGGCGCCCTGCGCCGCCTCCTCGACCCCGGCACCCATGACGTCCAGGCCGCCGCCCTGCTGCGCCACCCCGATCTGCTAGAACCGGTCGCGGCCCTGCACCGGAGCGAGCTGGTGGCGCGGTTGTCCGTGGAGGGCGCCCAGGCGGCGTGACCGGCCGGACAGCGGTCCGACGCCGCGCCTGGTGGGGCCCGTACTTTCCACCAACCGGGTGAGCGAAGTGCCCGCACCCGCGGTGCGTCCGCCGAGGCCGTGCCGGGGCGGGCAGACTCGGCAGGTGTGGCGGGCACCGCCGAGCCACGTCAGTGGCACGCGTCTGCCGACTAGGAGGACGACGTGG
Organism: Streptomyces tateyamensis; assembly: GCF_003205575.1. GTDB lineage: Bacteria > Actinomycetota > Actinomycetes > Streptomycetales > Streptomycetaceae > Kitasatospora > Kitasatospora tateyamensis. The sequence goes on along the minus strand of NZ_PYBW01000220.1, from coordinate 12,882 downwards.
TGACGAGCGCAGACCAGGACGCCCAGCGGAACCCGGTGCAGCAGTACCCGCGCCCGCCGCTGCCCGAACAGAGCCAGCCGCACCCCGGCAGCGGGGAGCAGATGCAGCCCCAGCCGGACCACGGCGAGACCTCCTACCGCGGCTCGGGGCGCCTGACGGGCAGAGTCGCGCTGATCACCGGGGGCGACTCCGGGATCGGGCGAGCCGTCGCCCTCGCGTTCGCCCGCGAGGGCGCCGATGTCGCGATCTGCCACCTCCCGCAGGAGCAGGCGGACGCCGAGATCACCGGCGCTCTGATCGAACAGGCCGGCCGGCGCGCGCTGCTCGTCGCGGGGGACCTGCGCGACGAGGAGTTCTGCACCGGCCTGCCCCAGCAGTGCCTCACCCGCCTCGGCGGTCTGGACATCCTCGTCAACAACGCCGCCTACCAGATGTCCCAGCCCGACGGGCTCACCGCGATCAGCACCGGCCAGTTCGACCGGGTCATGCGCACCAACCTGTACGGCATGTTCTGGCTCACCAAGGCGGTCCTGCCCCATCTGCGCGCAGGGGCGTCGATCGTCAACACCGCCTCCGTGCAGGCGTACAAGCCCAGCCCGCATCTGCTGGACTACGCGATGACGAAGGCGGCGATCGTCGCCTTCACCCAGGGCCTGGCCCAGCAGCTGGCGCCGCAGGGGATCCGGGTCAACGCCGTGGCTCCCGGGCCGGTGTGGACACCGCTGATCCCCGCGACCATGGACGAGGAGAAGGTGGCGCACTTCGGCGAGCAGTCCCCGCTCGGCCGCCCTGCCCAGCCCGCCGAGATGGCACCCGCCTACGTCTTCCTCGCCTCGCCCGAGGCCTCGTACATCACCGGCGAGATCGTCAACGCCACCGGCGGCACGCCGCTGCCCTGAGGGTCACAACGCGGCTCGCAGCGCCGGGAGCAGGGTCTTGTCGGCCCAGTCGAGGAAGGCCGGCTGGGAGTCGCCGCCGACCTGGACGAGGGCGACCTCGTCGAACCCCGCGTCGGCGAACGGGCGGACCGCTTCGACGAAGTCCTCGACCCGGTCACCGCACGGGATGGCCTCGGCGACATCCTCGGGCCGGACGAAACGGCTCGCGCCGGCAAAACCCGCCGTGCCGGGCAGGTCGGCGTTGACCTTCCAGCCGCCGCCGAACCAGCGGAACTGCTCGTGGGCCCGGCGCACCGCGGCGTCGCGGTCGGGGTCCCAGCAGATCGGGAGCTGCCCCACCGCCGGTTTCCCGGCCCCGCCCTGCTGCGAGAAGCCCGCGACCAGCGCCGGGTCGGGCTCGACGGCGATCACCAGGTCGGCCAGCCGCCCCGCCAGTGCGCAGGACTGCGGCCCCGAGACCGCCACCCCGATGGGCGGCGGCTGGTCCGGGAGGTCCCAGAGCCGCGCACCCTCGACGTCGAAGTAACGGCCCCTGCGGGTGACGTACCCGCCCTCGAACAGTGCCCGGATGATCTGCACGGCCTCGTCGAGCATCGCCTGGCGCACCGCCACCGCGGGCCAGCCGCGGCCGACCACGTGTTCGTTGAGGTTCTCACCGCTGCCCAGCCCGAGCCGGAAGCGGCCCTCGGAGAGCAACTGCACCGTGGCGGCCTTCTGCGCCACCACCACGGGGTGGTAGCGGAAGGTCGGGCAGGTCACGTAGGTCATGAGCGGGATGCGGGAAGTGGCCTGCGCGGCGGCGCCGAGCACGGCCCAGGCGTACGGGGCGTGGCCCTGCTCGTCGAGCCAGGGGAAGAAGTGGTCGGAGATCACCGAGAAGTCGAATCCCGCCCGCTCCGCGTGCACCACGTCCTCGACCAGATCGCGCGGGCCACGCTGCTCGGTCATCATCGTGTATCCGATTTTCACCATGGCCCGCGTCTGCCCCGATCACGGCAACCTGCACGTCGACGAGTGCCGGCCCTCCGATCGCCTTGCGAGGAGCGGTGAGGGGTCACCACCCCGCGATCCTCCCGACGGCGAACCCCACGAGGGACAGCGCCATGACGGCGATCACCAGCAGGGGGATCCAGCCGGGCCAGGCCGTGCGGAGCTCGACGGACTCCGGAGTCGAGATGCCCGAGCAGGTCGAGGACTCGCATTCGGGCGTCTGGGTGGGAGGGCTTGCGGGCGCGGGGCGCCCGTCGGTGGGAATCCGGTGGTCTACGGTCATGACGTCCTCCCGCAGGTGGGAAGTTCACGGAGTGGTACGGGATCGTTCTCCGAAATCGGTGCCCCAGGTGCCCTTCCCCCGGGGGCACCGGGAACGCCGTCGGTCCTCGGTCGCGCAGTCACGCAGTCACGCATCCAAGGTGCAGCGATTCGCCTCCGGACCCCAGCCGTACCGTTTGTGCACCGTTTGGCGACGAACGGTGCAGCAGCGCTGCAACTGTCCCCGCCGGTGGTCGCGGTCGAGGGTTCAGGTGGAGCCGCGCCTGCGTGGCGGCCCCGATCTGCGAGAAACGGAGCGGACCATGAAGCTGCACGACGTACTGCCCGTCGACCACCGACTTTCCCGGATCTACCGGGCCGGAGCCGGCCTGTGCGGTGCGGCGCTGCTGGTGTTCGGCTGCCTCGGCCTCGCGCACGGGCTGTCGTTCTTCAGCACCCACGGGGAGCGGATCGCCGGTCTCTCCAGCAACGGCCTGCTCAGCCTCGTGTCGGTGGTCACGGCCCTGGTACTCGTCGGGGGCGCGCTGGTCGGCGGGAACGTCGCCTCCACGGTCAACATCACGGTGGGCGCGCTGTTCGTCCTCAGCGGCTTCGTCAACCTCGCGCTGCTGGATTCGACCGCCAACATCCTGGCCTTCCGCATCCAGAACGTGCTCTTCAGCTTCGTCATGGGGCTGGTGATCGCCACGTTCGGCATGTACGGGCGGGTGAGCGGCAAGCTGCCGCTGGACAACCCCTACTGGAGCCACCGCCACCCCCGCGCCGCCGAGCGCGACGGTGCTCCGGCTCTGGCCGGGGGAACCCGGCCGGCGGGCCTTCCCGGGGGGCCGGCGTGAGCGGTCCGCAGCCGCACTGGGTCTTCGGCGACCAGCTCGGGCCGCACTTCCTGAGCCCGGGGGAGGGCGGGCCGGACCCCGAGGCGCCGGTGGTCATGATCGAGGCCCGCTCGGTGCTGCGCCGCCGGCGGTTCCACCGGGCCAAGGCCCACCTGGTGCTGTCGGCCATGCGGCACGCCGCCGCCGACCTCGGCGACCGGGCCCGCTACGTGCAGGCCGACACCTACCGCGAGGGCCTGGCCAGGGCGGCGGGGCGCCGACGGGTCACGGTCTGCCACCCGACCTCGCGGAAGGCTCTCGCGCTGGTCCAGAGCCTTCCCCAGGTCACCGTGCTTCCCCCGCGCGGCTTCCTCGTCCCGTTCGCCGACTTCCGCCGCTGGGCGGGCGCGCCAGGCAGCCGCCGCCTGCTGCTGGAGGACTTCTACCACCGGGTGCGCCGCGCCGAGCACCTCCTGCTCGAAGCGGACGGCACCCCGGTCGGCGGCCGCTGGAACCTCGACCGGGACAACCGCGACCGACCGCCCTCCGGGGCCGCCGCGCTGCCGCTCCCGCCCCCGTTCGAGCCGGTGGAGGACGAGATCGACGAGCAGGTCCGGGCCGACCTGGACCGCTGGGAGCGCACCGGCGAGGTCGCCTTCACGGGCCGGGACGGCCCGCGCCGCTTCGCCGCGACCCGCCCGGAGGCTGAGCGGGCGCTCGCGCACTTCGTCACCCACCGGCTCGCCGACTTCGGCCGCTACGAGGACGCGATGCTGCACGCTGACCCCTGGATGGCCCACAGCGCGCTCTCCGTCCCGCTCAACCTGGGCCTGCTCGACCCGGGCGAGTGCGTGCGCGCCGCCGAGAACGCCTACCTGGCCGGCCGGGTGCCGCTGAACAGCGCCGAAGGCTTCGTGCGCCAGGTCGCCGGCTGGCGCGAGTACGTCTGGCAGCTGTACTGGCACCTCGGGGAGGACTACCGCGACGTGAACCGCCTCGGCCACCACGAACCGCTGCCGGCCTGGTTCCGCGACCTCGACGCCGACGCGGTCACCGCCCGCTGCCTGGCCGGCGTGCTCGCCGAGGTGCGCGACCACGGCTGGGTCCACCACATCCCGCGACTGATGGTCCTCGGCAACTGGGCCCTGCAGCACGGCTGGGACCCGCGCGAACTCACCGACTGGTTCCACCGCAGCTTCGTCGACGGCTACGACTGGGTGATGGCCGCCAACGTCCTCGGCATGTCCCAGTACGCGGACGGCGGGCTCGTCACCACCAAGCCCTACGCGGCTGGCGGCGCCTACCTGAACCGGATGAGCGACCACTGCGGATCCTGCCGCTACCGGCCCACCGAGCGCCTGGGCGAGCGGGCCTGCCCCTTCACCACCGGCTACTGGGCCTTCGTGCACCGCCACCACGCGATGCTCGCCGCCAACCACCGCACCGCGCAGGCCGCGGCCGGCCTGCGCCGGCTGACCGGCCTGGCCGAGGTGCTGGCCGCCGAGGCCGACCGCGGCCAGTCACCACCCTGAATGTCCGTCACCACCGTGAAGCGGCCGAGTCCGCCGCCACCATGAGGGTCCGTCACCACCGTGACGCGGCCAGGTCCGCCGCCACCTCCCGTGCCGCCCGGGCCCCTGACGCCAACGCCCCCTGCACCGATGCCGTGGCCCGGTGATCCCCGCACACGTAGCGGCCCGGCGAGAGCCGCGTGCCGCGACTGAGCGCCAGCGGGGCGGGCGCGGCCGGCAGCGCCTCGGCGATGCGGTACTCGGCCAGCGGCTCCCACTGCGCGGTGTCCACGCCGTACAGCTCGCCCACCCGCCGCCGGACCCGGACCTCGTCGGCGTCGGTCCCCAGGACCGAGGTGGACACCAGCGCCCGCCGGTCCGGTGAGAAACCGGGCACGACCTCGGAGAGCACCACGGTGTTCAGCACCTGCCGGCCGGCGTCGACGACCAGCGTCGGCTCCCGCAACGGGCTGACCGGCGCCGCGTGGTAGAAGGTGGTCACCCCCCGCGCTGCCGGCACCTCCAGGCCCGGCAGCAGCCGGGCGGCCTGCGCGGCTCCGGTCGCCACCACGACGGCCCGGGCCCGCAGTTCGGTACCGTCCGCCAGGACCGCCCCCTGCGCCGTCAGCCGATCCACCCTCACCCCGAACCGCAGCGCCTGCCTGGGCAGCAGCGCCGCCAACTGCCCGGGTACCGCACCGATCCCGTCCTGCGGCAGGCAGAGGGTGCCGCGCACCATGCTGCGCAGCACCAGATGGAGCATCCGGCTGGAGGTCTCCAGCCGGTCTTCCAGGAACACCCCGGCCAGGAACGGGGCGAGCACCTCGTCGACGGCGCGCTGTGACACGCCCGCGCGGCGCAGTGCCCGGGCGGCACTCGCCTCGGGCGCCCGTTTGAGCACCGCGGCGGGCAGGGCGGCGTCGCGGGCACCGAGCAGGCCCAGCGCCACCAGATCGCGCACGGACAGCACCCGCCCGGGCAGCAGGTCACCGGCTCGGCCAGGATGGCGGGTCGGGTCCACCAAGTAGCGGGAGCCGTCGGCGCCCGCGAGCACGAAGCCGGACGTGAACGGCCGCAGGCGCAGCGACTTCAGCTCAAGCCGCCGTTTGACCTGCGGGTAGGCGGTGTTGAACACCTGGAAGCCGCGGTCGAGCCGGAAGCCCCGCACCACGTCGGTCCGCATCCGGCCACCGGCCTCCTCCTCGGCCTCCACCAGCAGGACGGCCCGCCCGGCCGCCGTCAGATCGAGTGCGCAGGCGAGCCCGGCCAGGCCCGCCCCGACGATGACCACCTCAGGCGCGCGCGAGGACATCGGGCACACCACCCTTCCGGTTCGCTCGGTACGGCTGGTGCGCGGCGCGATCCACCCCGCAGGCAGCCGGGTGGGCCTCGGCCGGTGGGGCCGCCGCTGCCGGTGTGCTGTGGCGGGTCATCGCGCTTCCTCCCGTGCCGCCGTACGGTCAGGGATGATTCGAGGACGGGCGCCGAATCGGATTGGATCGGCCCGAAATCGTCAGGCCCGGGCGAGGCCGGCCAGCACCGGGAACTGCCCTGTCAGTCCCACGCTCGCCGCGCGGGGCGATGCACCAACGCTGCGACTGACGCGGCCAAGGCGGCTGCCTCGACAGTGGAGTGACAGCAACGATCGAGACCGCAGCCCCCGGAGGGTAGCCATGAACATCGTGCGTCGGCTCCACGAAGCCGGAATCACCAGCGAACACGCCTACGCGGCGGCGTTCGGGTCCATCGGACTGTCCTTGCTGAGCTGGGTCGCGTCCATGAAGGCCGAACAGGCCGGTGTGGAGCGCGCCGACCGATGGGGCATCTTCGTGGGCGAGTGGGCACCCACCTTCTTCGGACTCGGGCTGGCACTGGCCGGGTACGAACGGGATCTGCCCGAGGCCGTCCCCGGCCGAGCGGATCAGAACCACAGGTCCTGACGGTTGCTCAGTCCGGCGGGCGGTGCGCGGCGCCGGCGAGCGCCGCCCACCGCCCGCCCGTGGGATCAGAGGTCGTACGCGACAGTGACGGGTGCGTGGTCGGACCACCGCTCCCCGTGCCTGGCCGCCCGCTCGACCTTGCTCCACAGGGCGCGCTCGGCCAGCCCAGGCGTGGTGAACTGCATGTCGATCCGCCAGCCCGAGTCGTTGTCGAAGGCGCGGCCGCGGTAGGACCACCAGGTGTAGGGGCCCGCCTGGTCGGGGTGGTGGCGGCGGACGATGTCGGTGTAGCCGGCTTCGGTGAGGACGCGGGTCAGCCAGGCGCGTTCCTCGGGGAGGAAGCCGGCGGCCTTCTGGTTGGCCTTCCAGTTCTTGAGGTCGGCCTCCTGGTGGGCGATGTTCCAGTCGCCGCAGACCACCACCTCGCGGCCGGCTGCCGCCGCGCGGGTGTGCAGCTCGGTGAGGTGGGTGAGGAACTCGGCCATGAAGCGCTCCTTCTCGTCCTGGCGGTCGGTGCCGACTTCGCCGGAGGGGAGGTAGAGGCTGGCCACGGTAAGGCCGGGCAGGTCGATTTCTAGATATCTGCCCGAATTGTCGAATTCGTCCGAGCCGAATCCGATCTGGTGGCGGCTCGGCTCGGTGCGCGCCAGGACGGCCACGCCGGCCCGGCCCTTGGCGGCGGCCGGTGCCCAGTAGGCATGCCAGCCGGTCAACTCGGCAATCTCTTTGGGGAGTTGGGCAGTCTCGGCGCGAACCTCCTGGAGGCAGAGGACATCCGCCTCGGTGGTCGCCAGCCACTGCACGAAGCCCTTCTTCGCGGCGGCCCGAATCCCGTTCACATTCACTGTCGTTACCACGTAAGTCACCCCGGGAGCCTACCGGCCGGGTCCGACACCCCCGGGCTGCCGCGCTGGTCAGCGGCGTGCAGGGGGAGAGGCGGCGGAGCGGGGCCGCGGATGACGCCGGATTGCCGGATGTCGCGGTCCGGTCAAGCCGCGCCATTGGTCTTGACCATCTCCCGGAAGACAGCCTAGGGTCACTTACTGCAAGGACCTTTAATAAAGAAGGACGGATAAAGTCCCCCTCCTCACCTGGTAGTACCTGCCGGTAGGAAGCGGTGGCACCGGACTTCTCGCGCACAGCACTCGGCGGCCCTCCCACAGGGGCCGTCACATCGGCCCAGGGCGGAGGACACGGTGGGGACAGCTCAGCTCACGGCGGTACCGGAGCCGAAGTACTGGCACCTACGCACGGTCCTGCTGCGCGCCATCGACTCGGAGTTCGCCACCGGCGAGGTGATCCCGAACGAGCGCGAGCTGAGCGCCCGCTTCGGCGTCGCCCGGGCGACCCTGCGTCAGGCGCTCGACCAGCTGGAGCTGGAGGGCCGCCTGGTCCGCCGTCGCGGCATCGGCACCCTGGTCGCGGCCCCGCGGGTCGGCGTCCCGGTCAGCCGGCGCGAGGAGGGCTGGCCCGGTGGCAGCGAGCAGAGCTGGCAGACCGTGGACTGCTCGATCGCCCCGGCCACCGAGCAGTTGGCCGCCGCGCTGAACGTGCCGGTCGGCGAGACGGTGTACACCGTGCGCCGGGTCCGGCTGAACCAGGGCCAGCCCGTGGCCACCGAGTCGCTGCACGTGCCGGACTCCGCGCTGGCCCAGCTGCCCGAGATCCGGCTCTCCGGCACCGCCGGTGAGGCGGCCGACCAGGGCCGCGCGGTGCTGCGCCGGCTCGAGCGGCTGACCGTCGAGGGCGAGTCCCGCGCGGTCGAGCTCGGTGTCGCCGAGGCCGAGCAGGCCGCGCTGCTGCAGCGCCCGCCGGGCACCCCGGTGCTGGTGGTCACCAGCCAGTACGCCTCCGGCGGCCGGCTCGCCGCCCTCGCGGTGGCCACCTACCGGGCCGACACCTGCCGGCTGACCTTCGGTGAGACCGGTCTGGTGGAGGTCACCCCGGTGCCGAGCGCGGTCCGCACCGCGTCCTGAGGGATCGTAGGCGAGCAAGGCCCGCCCCGGAGTGTCGGGGCGGGCCTTCGTCGTGCACCAGGGCCGGAGCCGGGCCACGGCCCTGCTCAGCCGCGCGAGCCGCTCGGCTGGTCCACCGCGAAGAGCTGCTCCTCGACCTGGTCGAGCGCGAGGCGCAGCGCACCCAGGGCCACCACGTCCTCGCCCAGTGTGGAGAGTGTCACCTCCGGCGGCCGCAGGCAGAACCGGGCCAGCTGCTCGCGCAGCGGCTCCAGCACGTCGTCCAACCCGGCCGCCCAGCCGCCGACCACCACCAGCTGCGGGTCGATCGCCAGCGCGAGCGCCGCCACGTCGTGCACCAGCCGCTGCAGGAACCGCTCCTTGGCGTCCCGGGCCACCAGGTCACCCTCCCGAGCCAGCGTCAGCACCCGGGCCACCGCTGCCTCGTCCAGCGGGTCCAGCGGCTTGCCGGTGGTGGAGAGCAGCCGCTCGGGAGTGACCTGCTGGCCCAGCAGGTGGAGCGCGCCGATCTCGCCGGCCGCGCCGCCGAAGCCGCGGTGCAGCCGCCCGTTGATCAGCGACCCGGCCCCCGGGCTCAGGCCCGCCAGCACGAAGACCACGTCCCCCATGCCGACCGCCGCGCCCTGCCAGTGCTCGGCGATCGCGGCCAGGTTGGCGTCGTTCTCGATCAGCACGGGGCAGCGGAACGAGCGGCGCAGCCGGGCTCCCAGGTCCAGGCCGGTCCAGCCGGGCAGCGCGGTGCCGAGCCGGACCGAGCCGTCCTTGTCCACGATGCCCGGGCTGCCGACGCCGACCGCCCACAGGCTGTCCCGCGAGATGCCGGCCTTGCGCAGCAGTTCCGCCACGGCGGTGCGGGCCGCGCCCACCCGTTCCTCGGCGTCCAGCGCCTCGTCCACGTCGCGGGCGAAGGAGCCGATCTGCTGGCCGGCCAGGTCGGCGAGCACCACCCGGACGGCGTGCACCCCGATCTCGACGCCCAGGATGTGACCGGCCTCGGCCCGGAACCGGAACCAGCGGGCCGGGCGCCCGCGCTGGCGGCCGCTGTCCTGGCCCTGCTCGACCTCGGCGACCAGACCCGATTCGACCAAGCCCTCGATCACCCCTTCGACGGTCGGCCGGGACAGCCCGGTGTCGCCGACCAGCTGGGTGAGGGTGACGGCCTGGCCGTCGCGCAGCGCCCGCAGCGTGACCGCGGCGTTGATCCGACGCAGCAGCGAGGAGTCTCCTCCGGTGAGCCGATCCGCCAAGTCGCTGCCTTTCCGCAATCGCGCGACTGCCCTGGCGCGCGGTGTTCCAGCGCCCGCGAGCATCCCCTGGTCCCGCGGGCCGGGCCTTGCCGTCCCGGTACGAGGGAGTGCCACTGGCGGCAGGGCGTCAGCCGGATCCTAGCCCCGCCCACTCCCGGTCGCGAGCATCTGTGCAGCTCATGAGTGGTTTTGGTATCTAACGTTGACCTTGGGCCCGGGACTGGGGGGTGATTCGGGTGCGAGCGGCCCCGGGAGTGGTCGGCGGGGGTGCTGCGGAGGCCTAAGCTCAGGCCATGTTGAGCCACCTGGAGAATCCCGCGGCCGCCGACGGTGCCTTCATCCGGACCGCCACCCGGCTGGGCCCGGTCCCGTTCGTCCCCGAGATCTCGCTGTACATGGCCGAGGACGCGATCGAACTCTGGGAGACCACCGAGCGCGAGCGCGGCCGGGAGGGGCTGCCGCCGCCGTTCTGGGCCTTCGCCTGGGCCGGCGGGACGGGAGTGGCCCGGTACGTGCTGGACCATCCGGAGCTGGTGACGGGCCGTCGGGTGCTGGACCTGGCGGCGGGCTCCGGACTGGTGGGTATCGCGGCCGCGCTGTGCGGGGCGGGCGAGGTGCTGGCGGCGGAGATCGACAGCTACGCGGTGGCGGCGATCGGGATCAACGCCGAGGCGAACGGGGTGGCCGTGACCGGGCTGGACGCGGACCTGCTGGACGGTGACGGGGCGCCTGCCGAGGTGGTGCTGGCCGGGGACGTCTTCTACGAGCGCGAGATGGCGGCCCGGTTCCTGCCCTTCCTGGAGCGGGCCCAGGCGCGCGGGGCCACGGTGGTGGTCGGCGACCCGGGGCGGGCCTACCTGCCGCGCCACCGGTTCACCGCGCTGGCGGAGTACCAGGTCCCGGTGGTGGCCGACCTGGAGGACGCCTCGGTCAAGCGGACCACAGTGTGGCGGCTCAACCCGGGTGGGTGAACGCCCGTGGTAGGACTTGGCCCATGAGCGACCTGATCATCCGTCCGGCGCGGCCGCAGGAGATACCGGACCTGCTGGCCTTCTGGGCCCGCGCCGCAGAGGGCACCTCCATCACCGACGACCCGGCCGGCGTGGCCCGCCTGCTGGAGCACGACCCGCAGGCGCTGATCGTGGCCGAGCGCGCGGGCGCGGTGATCGGCACGGTGATCGCCGGCTGGGACGGGTGGCGCGCCTCGCTGTACCGCCTGGCCGTCGACCCGGACCAGCGGCGCCAGGGGATCGGCGCGGCCCTGCTGGCCGCCGCCGAGCAGCGGTTCGCGGCGCTCGGCGGCCGCCGGGCCGACGCCATGGTGCTGGAGCACAACGAGGTGGGCCGGCAGGCCTGGCGCTCGGCCGGCTACCGGCGCGAGGACCAGTGGCGCCGCTGGGTCAAGCCGCTCGCGGGGTAGCGGCGCCCCGCCGGCGCCGGCGGCCCCGGCCTCAGCGCGCGGCCCAGGCAGCCGTGAACGACTCCGCGTCCCACTGCCCGCCCAGCTCCGGCGCCAGCGCGGCCGCCGCGCGGTCGGCGAAGCCCTCGGCCTCGGCGGTGGCCCCGGCGGGCAGCGCGCCCAGCAGCGGAGCGCCCGCGTCCAGCGGCAGGTCGGCGAGGTTGCAGCGCATCGCCAGGTCGGGCTCGGCGGGCCAGCTGCCGATCACGATGCCGGCCGAGCGCAGCTCCCGCGCGCGCAGCGCCTCGGCGTTGAGCGCGGTGCTGTTGAGGGTACCCAGTCCGGCGCCGACCACGGTGAGCACCGGGGCCCGCAGCTCCTGCGCCATCCGGGCCAGGGTCAGCCCGCCGCGGTCGTAGCGGACCAGCAGCCCGCCCGCCCCCTCGACCAGCACCAGGTCATGACTGGCCGTCAGTTCCCCGACGCAGTCGACCACCTGATCCATGGTCAGGAACGGCAGCCCGGACCGCAGTGCGGCCCGGTCCGGCGCCAGTGGCTCCGGGTAGCGGGCCAGCTCGCGCACCGTGACGGCAGGCCCGGCCAGCCGGGCCACCTCGGCGGCGTCCCCGGCCTCGCCCGGCGCCATGCCGGTCTGCCCGGGCTTGAGCACGGCCACCGACCGGCCGGCCCGCACCGCGAGCGCCGCCAGAGCGGCCGTCACCGCGGTCTTGCCGACCTCGGTCCCAGTGCCGGAGACGAACAGCAGCTCACTCATGCGCCCACCTTCTCGCCGCCCCGCGAGCGCTTCGCGCCCGCACACTCCTGCCTCGTCTGCTCGCTCATCCGGCCACCGCCGCGGCCGTCACCGCGCGACCGATCGCGGCCAGGTCGTCGTCCCCGGTCACGTACGGCGGCATGGTGTAGATCAGGTCCCGGAACGGGCGCAGCCACACGCCCTCGCGGGTGGCGGCCGCCGTGGCGGCGGCCACGTCCACCGGGTGGTCCAGCTGCACCACCCCGATCGCGCCCAGCACCCGCACGTCCGCGACGCCGGGCAGCCCGGCCGCGCCGGCCAGCCCCTCGCGCAGTCCGCTCTCGATCCGCTTCACCTCGGTCAGCCAGTCCTGCCCGAGCAACAGCTCGATCGAGGCGTTGGCCACCGCGGCGGCCAGCGGATTCCCCATGAAGGTCGGCCCGTGTGCGAGCACCGGCACCTCGCCCTGGCTGATCCCGTCCGCCACCTTGGCGGTGCACAGGGTGGCGGCCATGGTCAGGTAGCCGCCGGTGAGCGCCTTTCCCAGGCAGAGCACGTCCGGCGAGACCTGGGCGTGGTCGGCCGCGAAGAGCGCGCCGGAGCGGCCGAAGCCGGTGGCGATCTCGTCGAAGACCAGCAGCACCTCGTGCGCGTCGCACAGTTCGCGCAGCAGCCGCAGGTACCCGGGGGAGTGGAACCGCATCCCGCCCGCGCCCTGCACCACCGGCTCCACGATCACCGCGGCCAGCTCGGCGG
>NZ_PYBW01000220.1:0-247 GCF_003205575.1 Streptomyces tateyamensis | reverse complement strand
CCTCGGCGTCGAAGCCGGCGGGGGGCTCGGCGACGAAGACCTGCCGGGGCAGCACCCCGCCCCAGAGCTGGTGCATGCCGCCCTCGGGGTCGCAGACCGACATCGGGTGGAAGGTGTCGCCGTGGTACCCGCCGCGCCAGGTGAGCACCCGGCGCTTGGCCGGCCGCCCGACGGACTGCCAGTACTGCAGGCACATCTTCATCGCCACCTCGACCGCCACCGAGCCGGAGTCGGCCAGGAAGACGTG
>NZ_PYBW01000219.1 GCF_003205575.1 Streptomyces tateyamensis | reverse complement strand
CCGGTGAAGCGGCGCAGGAAGCGGTTGGGGCCCACGATTGTCAGGTCGTACTTGCCGGCGCCGTAGTTGGTGGCGCAGTTGAAGAAGTCGCTGGTGGCGCTGCCGGGTGCCACGGTGTACTGCCAGGGGCCGCCGCTGCGGTAGGCGTTGGCGTAGGCCGCGAAGTGCGCGCTGGTGGTGCCGGTGCCCGCGGTGTTGTCCATCGCGAGCCAGACCTTGGTGACGCCGCCGGTGGCGAACTCGAGGTGGTCGAGGTTGGCGTTGGGCTGGTAGGGCAGGGTGCGGGCCGGGCGGGTGCCGCTCTCCTGGGCCGGGAGTGTGTTGTTGGCCGGGGCGGGGTTGGACAGCGGGCCGCAGGTGGCCAGGCCGATGGTCTGCGAGGTGTCGGGCAGGGCGGGCATGCCGTACACCGGGTTGGCGAAGTCGAAGACGCCGGTCAGGTCGCCGCACACCGAGCGGCGCCAGGCGCTGATGTTCACGCAGTTCGCCGGGGTGCCGAGGGCCGCGGTCCAGACTTCCATGAAGCGCAGTACGGAGGTGTGGTCGAAGGTTTCGGAGTTGACCCAGCCGCCGCGTGTCCAGGGGGAGATGGCGATCAGCGGGACCCGGAAGCCCAGGCCGATGTTGGTGTTGTTGTAGAACTCGCCAAGGGTGCCGGGCGGGGCGGCCGGTGGCGGCACGTGGTCGAAGAAGCCGTCGTTCTCGTCGTAGTTGAGCAGCAGCACGGTGGAGTTGAAGACGTCGGGGTCGGCGTTGAGGGCGTCCATCACCAGGTGGACGAAGTGGGCGCCGTCCTGGGGGGTGGCGTAGGGGTGTTCGGAGGACTGCTGGTCGGCGACGATCCAGCAGACCTGGGGCAGGGCGCCGGCCGCCACGTCGGCCTTGATGGCGGCGGCGATGTCGTCGGGGGTGCGGCCGGTCGCCTTCGGGACCGAGCCCATGCCCTTGACCGCGAGGGCGCTGCCGGCCGGGGCGTTGGTGAACTGGGTGAAGTAGGCCAGCGCGTTGTCGCCGAAGTTGTCGGCGGCGTTCTGGTAGACCTTCCAGGACACGCCCGCGGCCTGCAGTGCCTCGGCGTAGGTCTGCCAGTGCAGGCCCGACTCGTCGCCGCCGTCGTAGGCCGGCCCGCCGGCGGTGGCGCCGGGGTCGATCGTGCCGGACCAGTGGTAGGTGCGGTTGGGGCCGGTCGCCGACAGG
>NZ_PYBW01000218.1 GCF_003205575.1 Streptomyces tateyamensis | reverse complement strand
CAGCGACTTCTTCAACTGCGGCACCAACTACGGCGCCGGCAAGTACGACCTGACAATCGTGGGCCCCAACCGCTTCCTGCGCCGCTTCACCGGCGACGCCACCAAGGCCGGCAAGACCTGCTCCGCCACCGCCTCCTACGCCGCGGCCCCCGACACCGGCAAGACGGCGCTGTGGTTCAAGCTGGGCAACACCGGCACCTCGGCGGTGACCTACACCGTCACCTCCAACCAGTACCGCACCGGCAGCTGGACCTACACCGTCCAGCCCGGCGCCACCGTCAGCGACTACTTCAACCAGGTCGCACTCTGCAACGGCTGGTACGACTTCACCGTCACCGTCTCCTCCGACACCACCTGGTCCCAGCGCTTCACCGGCCACCTCGAGACCGGCACCCCCAGCACCACCGGCTGAGCGAAGATCCCCCTGCGGTTCCGCCCCGGACCTGGCCACTGGTGGTCCGGGGCGGAGCGGGGGCGGCTGGTCAGGGCCGGGGTGGCGCTCGTGGTGGCGGCGCTGACGCCGGGTCAGCCCTGCCCGGGGTGGCCGGCGACGCCGACGCAGGCCTCGTTGCCCTCGGGGTCGGCCAGCACCCAGTGGCCGGGCGCGTACTCGTCGCTGACCAGTTTCCCGCCCGCCGCCAGGGCGGCCGCGATCCGGGCCGCGGCCTGGTCGTGCGGGACCCAGACGTCCACGTGCAGGCAGTTGCGCTCGGTGCGCGGCCGGTCCAGCTGCTGGAAGTAGAACGGGGCGCCGCGCCGGCGCGGATCGATCAGGTCCTCGGGGCTGCCGCTGCGGTTCTGGTAGCCGAGCAGCGCGCGCCAGAACGCGAGGACGGCCGGGATGTCGAGCGCGTCCACCGTGACCTGCGCCGTGCCGACGGCCGACGGGTCGGCCGCGAAGCCGAGCCGGGCGGCGGTGGCGGAGACGGCCCGGGCCAGCTCGACGCTCTGCTCGGTGAGCCCGTAGTAGTCCGGCTCGACGGTGATCAGCCGCACCGTCACCCCGTCGGCCCGCACGTCCACGTCGGGGTTGCCGGGCGAGGTGCCGGGCAGTTCGGCCAGCGCGGTCAGCAGCCGGGCGCCCGCCGCCAGCGAACCGGTGCGGAAGTAGGCGCAGGCACCTTCGCCGAGCACCCGCCAATCGACCAGGTCGGGCGTCTGGTGGAACTGCTTGGCGCGGATCCGCGCGGGTTCGGTGGTCATGCTCGCGACCCTACTGACCGTCAGCTCTCCAGGACCAGCCGCAGCAGGTCGCGCAGCGCCTCCTGCTGCCCGCTGTCCAGGGCGGCCAGCGGGCTGCCCGCGAACGGCATCCGGGCCCGCAGGTCGGCCACCACCGCGAGGCCCGCCTCGGTGGCCGCGACCAGCTTGACCCGCCGGTCGCCCGCGGCCGGGCGCCGCTCGACCAGGCCGCGCGCGGTGAGCCGGTCCACGATCGCGGTGACGTTGGACGGCTCGGCGTGCAGCCGGGCCGCGATCTCGCGCATCGGCACCGGGGACTCGGCCGCCTGCAGCGCCTTGGTCTGCAGCGGAGTCAGCTGGTGCGCCCCGGCGGCGGCCTCGAACTCCTCGAGGTAGCGGCGGTTGACGGCGGCGAAGAGGCCGAGGACCTCCCGGGTCAGCTCGCGGGGCGGTGCAGAGGACATGGGAGCAGTCTACCGAGGTGCTTGACAGGATGAAATATCTGGATCCATAGTTATGGAAGCACTTAGTTATGAATCATAAGGAAGTGAAGCCGCCATGACCGAGACCAAGACCGTGTTGATCACCGGTACCTCCTCCGGCATCGGGCTGGCCGCCGCGGTGGCCGCCGCGCAGGCCGGCTGGCGGGTGCTGGCCACCATGCGGGACACCGCCAAGGCCGGCCCGCTGCTGGCAGCGGCCGAGGCGGCCGGCGTGGCCGGGTCGGTCGAGGTGCGCCGGCTGGACGTGACCGACCCCGCCTCGGTGGACGACTGCCTGGCCGGGCTGGACCGGCTGGACGCGCTGGTCAACAACGCCGGCGCCGGCCACCTGGGCACCCTGGAGCAGGAGAGCGTGGCCGAGGTGCGCGCGGTCATGGAGGTCAACTTCTTCGGCGTGCTGAACGTGACCCGGGCCGCGCTGCCGCTGCTGCGCGCGGCCAAGGGCCGGCTGGTGACGGTCACCAGCGTCGGCGGGGTGGTCGGCCAGCCGTTCAACGAGGCGTACTGCGCGGCCAAGTTCGCCGTCGAGGGGTACCTGGAGGCACTGGCGCCGGTGGCCGCGAGCGTCGGCGTCTCGGTCAGTGTGGTGGAGCCGGGCGCGGTGGGCAGCGAGTTCGTCGCCAACGTCGGGGTCACCGACGCGCTGGTGGAGCAGGCCGGCCCGTACGCCCCGGCGCTGGTCAACTACCTGGCCCGGACCAAGGAGGCCTTCGCCAACGCGCAGTCCTCCGCCGACGCGGCCGCCCCGATCGTCGAGCTGCTGGCGGCCGAGCACCCGGCCTTCCGGATCCAGACCTCCGAGGCGGCCCGCGCCTTCGCCGGGATCAAGCTCGCGGACGGCGACGGTGCCAAGGTGCAGGCGCTGACCGCCGGCTGGATCAGCTGACGCCTCCCGACATGCGCGGTGCCGCTCGCGGTGCCATGTTGGGACTGCCCAGGTCGGTCGAGCCGCGAGGAGGAGACATGGGCCTGATGGACAAGCTCAGAAGCATGATGGGTGACCACAGCGAGAAGGCCGCCCAGATGGGCGACGGCGCGAAGGAGAGGGCCACCGAGGCCGGACAGCAGGCCGCCGACCAGCACCTGCCCAAGCCGGTCTCCGACGCGATGGGGAACCCGACCGGCAAGAGTGCCCAGCCGGGCGCGGACCCGCTGGAGCAGGCCGAGTCGAACATGGAGAGCGAGGGCGGCCACGAGTGGGAGGGGTAGTCCTCCGCGACTGAGCCGTCGCAGGCGGGGCGGGGCCCGGGGGGCGGGGCCCCCCCCCCCCCGTCCCTCGCGGGGCCGGGGCGGCGGGCGCGGGGGGGCGGGGCGGGGGGGGGGGGGGGGGGGGGGGGGGGGGGCGGGGGGGGCGCGGGGGCGTGGTTGGGGGTGCCGCCCCCCCTCCCCCCGCACCGTGTGT
>NZ_PYBW01000217.1 GCF_003205575.1 Streptomyces tateyamensis | reverse complement strand
TCAAACTCTCCGTGAATGTTCTCCGGTAATCCGGATACCACCCGCGCAGAGCGGCACAGCAACCCCCGGAATAAGGCGGCCCCGTGCACTGCGTCCTCGCTAGTGTTTTACTTCAAAAGGAATCTCCAACCCCAATCAAAAGACTGAGGCCGGGGATGTCAACATATCTGGCGTTGACTTTTGGCACGCTGTTGAGTTCTCAAGGAACGGACGCTTCCTTTGTGCTGATCTCTCAGTCTCTCCGGGCTTCGTTCTTTCGTGTTCTCAGCTTATCAGACCCGATTCGCACCGTTTTACCGGTCGATTTCTCATCCGAATTTCCCGCTGAGCGAGGGGCTCGCCGGGCCGCATCCGACTGGATGCCTCGCC
>NZ_PYBW01000022.1 GCF_003205575.1 Streptomyces tateyamensis | reverse complement strand
CCCCCATCCCGGGATATGTCAGGGGTGGGTGCGGCCGATAGTTTCATAGTGTTTCGGTGGTCATAGCGTGAGGGAAACGCCCGGTTACATTCCGAACCCGGAAGCTAAGCCTTACAGCGCCGATGGTACTGCAGGGGGGACCCTGTGGGAGAGTAGGACGCCGCCGAACAATCTTTCAGAAGAAGCCCCCAGCCTTTATGGCTGGGGGCTTCTTCGCGTTTCCGGTCCGGTGAGCTGACACGGCGTAAGGTCGCACACATGGCCATCCACACCACCGACTCGCTCACTGCCGAGGACCTCGGCGCCGTCCGTACCGTGCTCGCTGCCGCCGCCACCGTGGACGGGCGCGAGGCCGTCTCCGAGGCGGGCCGGCTGCGGCTGCGCGCCGACAGCCCCCGCCCCGGGATCCGCCACCTGGTGCAGATGCTGGACGCCCGGCCCGCCGGTTACGCCCAGCTGGAGGCCGGCCCGGACGGGCGGACCGCCACCGTCGAGCTCGCCGTCCATCCCGAGCTGCGCCGCCAGGGGCTCGGCAGGCAGCTGCTCGACGCGGTGCTCGCAGCGGCGGGCCCGCAGCGGACGGTGGACTTCTGGGCCCACGGTGGCCACCCGGGCGCGGCCCGACTGGCAGCCGAGTACGGGGCGGAGCTGGTGCGCGAACTGCGCCAGATGCGGCGCACCGCCCCGGCGCCGGCAGCCGAGCCGCTGCCGTCGGGTGTGGCCCTGCGGACCTTCCGCCCGGGGTGGGACGACCAGGCCTGGCTGCGGTTGAACGCGCTGGCCTTCGCCCACCACCCCGAGCAGGGCTCGTGGACCGAACAGGACCTGGCCGACCGGCTGGCCGAGCCCTGGTTCGACCCGGCCGGCTTCTTCCTGGCCACCCGCCCGGACCCGCAGGGCCCCGCCGGCGCCGAGCGCCTGGTCGGCTTCCACTGGACCAAGGTGCACCCGGCCACCGGTGCCGACCCGGCGCTCGGCGAGGTCTACGTGGTAGGGGTCGACCCGGCCGAGCAGGGCAACGGCCTGGGCCGGGCGCTGACCGCGGCCGGTCTGCGCCATCTGGGCGAGGACCGCAGACTGGAGACGGTGCTGCTGTATGTCGACGCCGACAACCCGGCGGCCATCCGGGTATATGAACGAGTGGGTTTCACCATCCATGAGGTAGACCTGATGTACCAGGTCAGGACGGACTGACCGACCGTCGGATGCACTTCCGGGGGCTGACCGCCTCAGCTTTCCTCCTGGCCATGCGGTGTTTACCGTGGATTCAATTGACGCCGCAAAGATCACAGGATGACGACCGTAGTGTCTCGCTCCCGCAGCATGGGCCACACGGCCGGGCCCGGTCGGATAACGGCCGCACCCGGTGGCTGGCTGTACCCGCAGCGCTCGGCGGGTGCGGGAGAGGGCGAGCACGCGGACCTCAGGGCCAAGGAGCAGGAACCCATGAGCATGACCAACGCGCTCGGTCTGTCGCCGGACAAGCTTCCGGAGGGCGAGCTGGCTGAGCTCCCGCAGGGCCGCTTCCTGGACCGCGAGCGGAGCTGGCTGGCCTTCAACGAGCGGGTGCTCGAGCTGGCGGAGGACACCGAGGTGCCGCTGCTGGAGCGGGCCAAGTTCCTGGCGATCTTCGCGAGCAACCTGGACGAGTTCTTCATGGTGCGGGTGGCCGGCCTGAAGCGCCGGATCGCCACCGGGGTCGCTCAGCGCAGCGCCTCGGGCCTGCAGCCGCGCGAGGTGCTGGACCAGATCTGGTCCCGCTCGCGCGAGCTGATGGCCCGCCACGCCGCGGCGTTCCAGCACGAGGTGCTGCCGGACCTGGCCGCCGAGGGCGTCGAGGTGGTCCGCTGGGCGGAGCTGACCGACAAGGAGCAGGCCCGGCTGCACACCCTGTTCCGGCAGCAGATCTTCCCGGTGCTGACCCCGCTGGCGGTCGACCCGGCGCACCCCTTCCCGTACATATCGGGCCTGAGCCTGAACCTGGCGGTGGTGGTGCGCAACCCGGTCTCCGGGCACAAGCACTTCGCCCGGGTGAAGGTTCCGCAGCCGCTGGCACGTTTCCTGGAGGCCTCCACCCAGCGCTACGTCCCGCTGGAGGACGTGATCGGCGCGCATCTCGAGGAGCTCTTCCCGGGCATGGAGGTGCTCGCCCACCACGCCTTCCGGGTCACCCGCAACGAGGACCTGGAGGTGGAGGAGGACGACACCGAGAACATCCTCAAGGCGCTGGAGAAGGAGCTGATGCGGCGCCGGTTCGGCCCGCCGGTGCGCCTGGAGGTGGAGGAGTCGATCGACCCCTACATCCTGGACCTGCTGGTGCGCGAGCTGAACATCAGCCAGGCCGAGGTGTTTGCGCTGCCCGGCCCGCTGGACCTGACGGGGCTGTTCGGCATCGCCGACCTGGACCGCCCGGAGCTGAAGTACCCGAGTTTCGTCGCGGGCACCGCGCGCGGGCTGACCGATGTGGAGTCGGCCTCGCAGCCGGACATCTTCGCGGCGATGCGCGAGCGGGACGTGCTGCTGCACCACCCGTACGACAGCTTCTCCACCTCGGTGCAGGCCTTCCTGGAGCAGGCCGCGGCCGACCCGAACGTGCTGGCGATCAAGCAGACGCTGTACCGCACCTCCGGTGACTCGCCGATCGTGGACGCGCTGATCGACGCGGCCGAGTCCGGCAAGCAGGTGCTGGTGCTGGTCGAGATCAAGGCCCGGTTCGACGAGCAGGCCAACATCAAGTGGGCCCGCAAGCTGGAGGAGTCCGGCTGCCACGTGGTCTACGGACTGGTCGGGCTGAAGACGCACTGCAAGCTGTCGCTGGTGGTCCGCCAGGAAGGCGACACGCTGCGCCGCTACGCGCACGTGGGCACCGGCAACTACCACCCCAAGACGGCCCGGCTGTACGAGGACCTCGGGCTGCTGACCGCGGACCCGCAGGTCGGCGCCGACCTGTCGGACCTGTTCAACCGGCTCTCCGGCTACTCGCGCCGGGAGTCCTACCGCCGGCTGCTCACCGCGCCGCGCGGGCTGCGCGACGGGCTGATCTCGCGGATCCAGAACGAGGTGGCCAACCACCAGGCCGGTCTGCCGGCCTACGTGAAGCTCAAGGTCAACTCGATCGTGGACGAGGCCGTGATCGACTCGCTGTACCGGGCGTCGCAGGCGGGCGTGCCGGTGGACGTGTGGGTGCGCGGGATCTGCGCGATCCGTCCCGGAGTGGCCGGGCTGAGCGAGAACGTCCGGGTCCGCTCGGTGCTCGGCCGGTTCCTGGAGCACTCCCGGATCTTCGTCTTCGGGCACGGCGGTGATCCCGAAGTCTGGTTCGGCAGCGCGGATATGATGCACCGTAACCTCGACCGCCGGATCGAGGCGCTGGTGCGGGTGGCGGACCCGGCGCACCGCGCTGAGCTGTCCGGGCTCCTCGACCTCGGCATGGCGGAGGACACCGCGTCCTGGCACCTGGGCCCCGACGGCGCCTGGACCAGGCATGGCCACGACGCGGAGGGCCACCGCCTGCGGGACATCCAGGAGCTGCTCATCGGCTCGCGCCAGCGCCGCCGGAGCCCGGCCGGCACGCTCTGACCATCCGTCACCTGCCCCGGGTGAGGTCCGCCCACGGGGGGATCGGCCGACCACGGGGGAACGGGGAGAACCCAGGACATGACTGACGCGCCCATGACGGCTTCGGCGTCCACCGCGACCGCCGGAGAGGTCCTCGCCAGGTATCTGACCGGGCAGGCGGGCGGGTTCCTGCGCGCCCTGCCGCAGGCGGTGGGCGAAGCCGGCGCCCGGCCGGGGGCGCTGCCCTCGCTCAACGCGCCCGGCGGCAGCGCCGGTACCGAGGACCTGCTGCGTGCCGTGCGACGGATCGGCGGCGTGCTGCACACCTTCGGGCAGCTGTTCGAGAGAACCTGGGCCGAGGAGTTCCGCTCGGAACTGCGCTGGCTGCTCAACCTGCTGGCCCAGGAGCCGGCCTACACCCGCCGGGCGGCCCGGCTGCTGGGCGCGCTGGACACGCTCAGCGCCACCGGGGCCACCGGCGAGCTCGGCGGTCCCGGGATGCTCGCCGGACACCAGGGGGCGCCGAAGGCCCGGGCCCTGCTGGACCGTCAGCTGACGCTGGCCCGGACCAGGGCGCACAGCACCGTGCTGCAGGAGCTGCGGTCGGCCCGGCTGCACGCGCTGGCGGACCGGATGACCCTGCTGGTCGGCGAGGCGCCGCTGTTGACCGCGGCCGCGGGCGAGGCCGGCGAGGTGCTGCTGCCGCAGGCCGCCCGGGCGCTGGAGACGCTGACCGCGGCGGCGGCGGCGCTGCCGCTGCGCCGGGCGGCCACCGCCTACCAGGGGGACGCGCTGCACCGGTTGGGCGGCGGCGCGCCGCAGGTCCCGGCCCAGGCGCGCACGGCGGCACCGGCGTCGGCCGGTGGCGACATCGCGGACAGCGCGCTGGCGGCCGACGACGCGCCGTGGCACCGGGTGCGGATCCTGGTCAAGCGGGCCCGGTACGCGGGTGAGGTGTGCGGCCGGGCGGTCGCCGAACTGGACGGGTTGGACCGGGTGCTGGACCACCACCAGGAGGCGGCGGACGCGGCGGTGACGGCGGCGACCGCGGCGCGCACCCCGCGGATCACCCCGGCGACGGCCTACGTACTCGGTGTGGTGCATGCTGATCAGCGGCTGGAGGTCGAGGCGGCGCGGTACGCCTTCGGCAGCCAGTGGCCCTCGATCTCCTTCGGCCTGGACGGCTGGGAGGAGTCCCCAGTACCCCGGACGGCGTGAATGGCTGAGCGGCACGAGAACCGGCAGGCGCAAGCTCGGGCGGCGGGCGCGGTCGGCCGCGCCGCGGAGCCGTCCGGTCGGCCGGCCCGTAAGCAGGTGCGCGAGGCGAAGCGGCCGGGGAGGTGGATCGCGCGCGGGACGCCGGCGGTCGCGGCGCACCGGTCGAGCGGCCGGGGAAGCGGGTTGCCGACCGTGCTGGCGGCCGGCGCGGTGCTCTGGGTGCCGGGCGAGCCGCGCCGGGACGGCACCGTGCGCAAGCCGCGGATCGCCTTGATCCACCGGCCCAAGTACGACGACTGGAGCCTGCCCAAGGGCAAGCTGCGGGCCGGGGAGGCACCCTGGCAGGCGGCGCTGCGCGAGGTGGAGGAGGAGACCGGGCTGGCCTGCCGGCTGGGCGCGCCGCTGCCGACGCAGTACTACCTGGCGCAGGGCCGGCCCAAGGAGGTGCGGTACTGGGCGGCGGTTCCGGTGCACGGCGAGTTCCGGCCCAACCGCGAGGTGGACCGGATGAAGTGGCTCAAGCCGGCCAAGGCGCGCGCCAAGCTGACCCACGACCGGGACCGGCTGCTGATCGACGCGCTGCTCGAGCACCTGGGCCGTTCGCCTGCCTGACCTGCGGCCGTCACCTGGCGGCGTGTCTTGGCCGAACTCCTCCCGTGATGCAACCGTTACTACCGACCCGTGTTTCCTGGCATCCGTTCGAGGTTCACTCCCCGTTCACTTGCGTCCGGCTGACGCGTCACCTGTCCCACCTAACTTCGGTCCTACCGGAGGGCCGGAGAGGCCCCGGACCACAGCTCGTCCGCCCGGCCCGCGCACTCGACGGGGCTACCGGCGGACTGTGCCAAAGAAAGGGACACCCTGTGAAGCTCCAGCGGAACGGCCGCTCCAAGGCCCTCGCGATCGGTGCCGTGGCGCTCGTCAGCTCGCTGTCGCTCGCGGCCTGCGGCTCGGACAACAACAACAGCTCGGCCGGCAGCACCGGTGGTACGGGCGGCAGCAGCACCTCGGCCGCCGCGATCAAGTGCGCCGACAAGCAGGCCCCGATGCTGGCCGCCGGCTCCACCGCCCAGGGCACCGCCATCGATGTCTGGAAGGCCGCCTTCGGTGCCGCCTGCCCCAGCAGCACCCTGAACTACAGCGGTGGCGGCTCGGGCGCCGGTGTCCAGCAGTTCAACCAGGGCAAGGT
Organism: Streptomyces tateyamensis; assembly: GCF_003205575.1. GTDB lineage: Bacteria > Actinomycetota > Actinomycetes > Streptomycetales > Streptomycetaceae > Kitasatospora > Kitasatospora tateyamensis. Next base: position 154,049 of record NZ_PYBW01000022.1, on the reverse strand, counting down.
CACCTTCGCCGGTTCCGACGCCGCCCTGAAGGCCACCGAGGTCGAGGCCTCGAAGGCGGTCTGCACCGGTGGCGGCCAGGGCATCGACCTGCCGATGGTCGGCGGCCTCGTCTCGATCATCTTCAACGTCCAGGGTGTCGACCACCTGGTGCTCGACGCGCCGACCCTGGCGAAGATCTTCGACTCGCAGATCACCAAGTGGAACGCCCCGGAGATCGCCGCGCTGAACCCGGGCGTCACCCTGCCGGCCGCCGACATCCAGGCCTTCCACCGCTCGGACGACTCGGGCACCACCCAGAACCTGACCGCGTACCTGGCCAAGGCCTCCAACGGTGCCTGGGCCTACCCGGCCGCCAAGACCTGGGCCGGCAAGGGCGGCCAGTCGGCCGCGCAGTCCGCGGGCGTCTCCGCCCAGGTCAAGTCGGTGCCGAACTCGATCGGCTACGCCGAGCTGTCCTACGCGCAGCAGAACAACCTGAAGAGCGCCTCGATCGCCACCGGTGCCAGCAAGCCGGTCGACGCGACCGCCGTGAACGCCGCCACCACCATCGCCACCGCGAAGTCGGCCGGTGCCAGCAACCCGAACGACCTGGCGCTGAGCCTGGACTACGCGACCAAGGCCGAGGGTGCCTACCCGATCGTCCTGGTCACCTACGAGATCGTCTGCGACAAGGGCAACAAGCCCGAGACCCTGGACACCCTCAAGGCGTTCCTGAACTACACCATCAGCGACGCCGGCCAGCACGCCATCGGCGACAAGGGCTACGTTCCGCTGCCCAAGGAGGTCTCCGACAAGGTGAAGACCGTGATCGGCACCCTGTCCTGACCTGAGGTCAACACACTTCGGCCGGCGGTCCCGCACACGGGGGGACGGGACCGCCGGCCGGCCGCATCCGCTGATCCACCACCACTCGTCCGGGGCACCGCCGCCATGGTGCCGCCCTTGCCAGGGGCAGCACCGCCAGACCGGAGTAGAACTTCATGACTTCCTCGCCCCCTGGCGTTCCCAGGGAAACCACCGAAGCGTCCACCGAGACCTCGCCCAGGCGCCGCAGCTCCCTGCAGGGGAACAGCCGTCGGGGTGACAGCATTTTCCGCGGGGCCTCGGCCGGATCCGGCATCCTGCTGCTGGTCATCATGGCCGCCATCGCGGGCTTCCTGATCTACCGCAGCAGCATCGCGATCAACAAGGACACCACCAGCTTCCTGACCACCTTCGAGTGGGACCCGGACAACATCCAGAAGCCCAGCTTCGGGATCGCCGTCCTGGTCTTCGGGACCCTGGTCTCCGCGGCCATCGCGATGGTCATCGCGGTGCCGGTCGCGATCGGAATCGCGCTGTTCATCTCGCACTACGCGCCGCGCCGGATCGCCCAGCCGTTCGCCTACCTGGTGGACCTGCTGGCGGCCGTGCCCAGCATCATCTACGGCCTGTGGGGCGCGCTCTTCCTGGTGCCGCACCTGGGCGGGCTGAACAGCTGGCTCGACCACTACCTGGGCTGGACCTACATCTTCAAGCTCAGCCACCCGGGCGCCCCGGCGCGCAGCCTGTTCACGGTCGGCATCCTGCTGGCCATCATGGTGCTGCCGATCATCACCGCGGTCAGCCGCGAGGTGTTCCGCCAGGTGCCGCGGATGCACGAGGAGGCGGCGCTCGCGCTCGGCGCGACCCGCTGGGAGATGATCCGCACCGCGGTGCTGCCGTTCGGCCGCCCGGGCATCATCTCGGCCTCGATGCTCGGCCTGGGCCGGGCGCTGGGCGAGACCATCGCGGTCGCCACCGTGCTCTCCGCCAGCAACGTGCTCTCGCTGCACCTGCTGGACGCGGGCGGCGGCACCTTCGCCCAGAACATCGCGCTGAAGTTCGGTGAGGCCGGCTCGGTCGGCAAGGACGCGCTGATGGCCTCCGGCCTGGTGCTGTTCGTGATCACGCTGCTGGTGAACGGTGCGGCCCGGATGATCGTGGCCCGCCGCAAGGAGTACTCGGGGGCGAACTCGTGACCACCGCGACCTCTACCGCGGACCGCTCGCCGGCTCCGCAGCTGCGCCGCCCGCTGACCGCGGCCCGACTGCCCCGCTGGGCGCCGGCCGGGATCGCCGTCCTGTCCATCGCGCTCGCCTGCGCGATCGGTGCCGGCGCCGGGCTCGCCAGCCACCTCCAGTGGGGCGTGATCGCCGCACTCCTGTTCGTCTCGATCAGCTACGGCGTGGCCGCCAAGGTCGAGGGCCACCGTCAGGCCAAGGACCGGTTCTTCACCTCGCTGGTGTGGACCGCCTTCGTGCTGGCCGTGGTGCCGCTGGTCGCGCTGCTGGTCTACACGTTCCAGCAGGGCAGCAGCGTGGTGGACGGCAACTTCCTCAACCACTCGATGCGCGGGGTCCTCTCCTCCGGTCCCGGCGGCGGCATCTACCACGCGCTGCTCGGCACCCTGCAGCAGGTCGGCCTGGCCACCCTGATCGCCGCGCCGATCGGCCTGCTGACCGCCGTCTACCTGGTGGAGTACGGCCGCGGCCGACTTGCCGCGGCGGTCACCTTCTTCGTCGACGTCATGACGGGTATCCCGTCGATCGTCGCCGGTCTGTTCATCCTCTCCGTCTGGAACCTGGCCCTCGGCTTCGACTACTCCGGCTTCTCGGGCAGCCTCGCGCTGGCCATCCTGATGATGCCGGTCGTGGTGCGCTCCACCGAGGAGATGCTCAAGCTCGTCCCGAACGAGCTGCGCGAGGCCGCGTTCGCGCTCGGCGTGCCGAAGTGGAAGACCATTCTGCGGGTCGTGATCCCCACCGCGATCGGCGGCATCACCACTGGTGTGATGCTGGCGGTCGCCCGGATCACCGGTGAGACCGCGCCGGTGCTGATGCTGGTGTTCGTCTCCGACTCGATCAACACCGACCCGTTCAACGGGCCGCAGATGAATCTCCCGGTCTACATCTGGCAGCAGTACGGCTACAACAACCAGTACAGCTACGCCCGTGCCTGGGGTGCCGCGCTGGTGCTGATCGCCGTGGTGATGGGTCTCAACCTGATCGCCCGCGGGATCGCCCGCTGGCGCTCGCCCAAGACCGGACACTGAGCGTCCGACTGACGTACGAACAGACGAGAGAAGAAGAAAGATCATGGCTAAGCGCATCGACGTCAGCGGACTGTCGGCCTACTACGGTGGCACCAAGGCCATCGAGGACATCTCGATGACCATCGAGCCCCGCTCGGTGACCGCCTTCATCGGCCCGTCCGGCTGCGGCAAGTCGACCTTCCTGCGGACCCTGAACCGGATGCACGAGGTGATCCCCGGCGCCCGGGTCGAGGGCAAGGTGCTGCTCGACGACGAGAACCTGTACGGCTCGACGGTGGACCCGGTCGCGGTGCGCCGCACCGTCGGGATGGTCTTCCAGCGCCCCAACCCGTTCCCGACCATGTCCATCTACGAGAACGTGGTGGCCGGTCTGAAGCTGGCGGGCGTCAAGAAGAAGTCGGTGCTGGACGGCGTGGTGGAGTCCTCGCTGAAGGGCGCCAACCTGTGGAACGAGGTCAAGGACCGGCTGAACAAGCCCGGCGCCGGCCTCTCCGGCGGCCAGCAGCAGCGCCTGTGCATCGCCCGCGCGATCGCGGTCGAGCCGCAGGTCCTGCTGATGGACGAGCCCTGCTCGGCCCTGGACCCGATCTCCACGCTGGCGATCGAGGACCTGATCGGCGAGCTCAAGGAGCGGTTCACCATCGTCATCGTGACCCACAACATGCAGCAGGCGGCCCGGGTCAGCGACCGCACCGCCTTCTTCAACCTGGCGGGCGTGGGCCAGCCGGGCAAGCTGATCGAGCTGGACGACACCCAGCGGATCTTCTCCAACCCGTCGGTGCAGGCGACCGAGGACTACATCTCCGGTCGCTTCGGCTGATCCCCGCCGCACCTCAGGCTGCCCTTCGGTGCTGCATGGCGGTGCCGCCGCGGGGTATGGGAAGGGCCCGCCCTCGGGACGCGAGGGCGGGCCCTTCCCGCATCTCCGGGGCCCGTGACGGCGGCTCAGGCCACGATCAGGTGGGTGATCCAGTAGACCGCGGCGGCCACCAGGCCGGCCGCCGGCATGGTGATGAACCAGCCGAGCACGATGTTCTTGGCCACGCCCCAGCGGACCGCGCGCAGCCGCTTGGTGGCGCCCACGCCCATGATGGCCGAGGTGATCACGTGGGTGGTGGAGATCGGCGCCTTGTAGACGTACGACGTGATGTACATGATCGTCGCCGCGGTGGACTCGGCCGCGAAGCCCTGCGGCGGGTCCAACTCGATGATCTTGCGGCCCAGGGTCCGCATGATCCGCCAGCCGCCCGCGTAGGTGCCCAGCGAGAGCATCGTGGCGCAGGAGAGCTTGACCCAGATCGGGATTCCGTTGCCGGTCTGGTGGCCCGAGATGACCAGCGCCATCACCACCACGCCCATGGTCTTCTGGGCGTCCTGCAGGCCGTGTGCCAGCGCCATCGCGGCCGCCGAGGCGGTCTGCGCGACCCGGAAGTTGCGCTTGGCCTTGTGCGGGTTGGCCCGCCGGAACAGCCACAGGATGGCCAGCATCACCAGGTAGCCGGCGATCAGGCCGACGATGGGGGAGAGCACCATCGGAATGATGATCTTGTCCACCACGCCGTGCCAGATCACCCCGGTGCCACCCGCCAGCGCCGCGCCGACCAGCCCGCCGAAGAGCGCGTGCGAGGAGGAGGAGGGCAGGCCGAAGTACCAGGTGGTGAGGTTCCAGGTGATCGCGCCGACCAGCCCGCCGAACAGGATCGTCATCCCCTGGCTGCCGTGCGGGGTCTCGATCAGCCCCTTGGAGACGGTCTGCGCCACCCCGCTGCCCAGGAAGGCGCCGGCCAGGTTCATCACCGCGGCCATCGCCAGCGCGGCCCGCGGGGTCAGCGCCCGGGTGGAGACCGAGGTGGCGATCGCGTTCGCCGAGTCGTGGAAGCCGTTCGTGTAAGTGAAGCCGAAGGCCACGCCGATGACGACGATGAGTGCTGCCATGTCCACGCTGGTCAGGACTCCTTGACGGCGATGGTCTCCACCGTGTTCGCCACGTGCTCGAAAGCGTCCGCGGCCTCCTCCAGCACGTCCACCACCTGCTTGAGCTTGAGCACCTCGAGGGTCTCGTACTGGCCGCTGAACAGGTGGGCGAGCAGCTTGCGGTGGATCTGGTCGGCCTGGTTCTCCAGGCGGTTGACCTCGATCCAGTACTCGTTGAGGTGGGCCATGCTGCGCAGGTTGGACATCGCCTCGGCGGTCAGCTCGGCGGCCCGGGCCAGCACCTCGATCTGCTGCCCGATGCCGGGGGGCAGCGACTGGATGTCGTAGAGCACGACCAGGTCGACCGCCTCCTCCATGAAGTCCATGATGTCGTCCAGCGAGGAGGCCAGGGTGTAGATGTCCTCGCGGTCGAACGGGGTGATGAAGGAGGAGTTGAGCTGGTGGAAGATGGCGTGGGTGGTGTCGTCGCCGGCGTGCTCGGCGGCGCGCATGCGCTCGACGATCTCGGCACGGCCTGACACGTCCGAGCCGAGCAGTTCCAGCAGGAGCTTCGACCCGACGACCAGGTTCTCCCCGGCCGCGGCGAACATGTCGTAGAAGCTCGTCTCCTTCGGGGTCAGGCTAAAACGCACGGAGATCTCCGATGAGCGGGGGACGGACTGAACGATGCTAGGTGTTCTGCGCCGCGATTGTTCAACGGGGTAGCACGTCTTCGGCACAGAGGGAATCGGATGCTCCCCTTCCGGACGCAGCTTGACCGGAACACATTGGGCCCCCGGACGTCGATGTGACGGGCGTAGAGCCACAAGTCTGACGGACGATCGGCTCGAACGCCCCCCTCCGGCGGTCGGTGATCCCGATCAGCGCCCGGACGGGGGAACCCCCCCCGGGGGTCCCCGGTGCGGGACACTGGGGGGACCGGCGCCCTGACCCGACAGCGTGGCGACCGGGGCGACGAGGAGAGCGGGGCAGGCCGATGACCACCGAGACCACCGAGAGCACCGGCGGCACGGGCAAAGGCACGGGTACCGGCGCGGACGGCGCGGCGGCGCACCACGGGCCGCACGGGTACAGCCCGCACAAGGCCGACCACCTCAAGCGGCTGCGCCGGATCGAGGGTCAGGCCCGCGGCCTGCAGCGGATGGTCGAGGAGGACGTCTACTGCATCGACATCCTGACCCAGGTCTCGGCCACCACCAAGGCGCTCCAGTCCTTCGCGCTCTCGCTGTTGGAGGAGCACATCAAGCACTGCGTCGCGGACGCGGTGAACGAGGGCGGCGAGGCGATGGACGCGAAGGTGGCCGAGGCGATGGCCGCGATCAGTCGGCTGCTGCGGAGCTGACCGGCCGGTCCGCCGCCGGGCGGGGACGGTGCAGCAGCACCTCGTCGATCCGGTCGGTGGGCAGCCGCTCGGCGGGCGAGTCGGTGGCGGCGATCATCAGCTCGCCGGTGAGCTCGATCTCGTCCAGCGCGGTGCGGTCGTGGCCGAGGGCGGAGCCGGTCGTGTGGTCCACTGTCCGATCCGCGGAGGACGACACCTGCACCACCCCTTCAGCGCCCGCACCCCGGGGTCCTCAGCCCCCCGCATCCCAGCCTAGAGAGTGTCGGGCCCGCTCCCCATGGCACGGACGGGTCATCTCTGCCGCACAGACGGGTGACTCTCCGTCAGGGACATGACGAGTCGTCGGGGTTGCTCACTTCGGCGAACTGCCGTCCTGCATGTCCACCACGTCGGCCGCCGGCGGCTCGGCCACCTGCACGGCGGTGCCGAACTCACTCAGCGTCAGTGAGGAGACCACCTTCACCTGGTCCTTCGGGTCCTTGGAACCGGGCACCCCGGCGAAGGCGAAGGTCTCGGTCAGCTTGTGCAGCCGGCCCTGCCCGTCCAGCCAGGCCTCGAACGGGACGGCCTTGACGGTGAAGGTCGCGGCCGCGGTGCGCAGGCCGTTGGCGGCCGGGCCGCCGGTGGCGTCGGCCGCCTTGGCCAGGTCCAGGGTGCCCTGGTAGTGCTTGAGCTGGACCCCGTCCACCGCCTCGGTGCCGAGCAGCGAGGCCTGCTGGGCACCGCGCAGCGCGCCCGCGGCGGTGGCCGGGTCGGTGGCGCCGTTACTGATCAGGTTGCCGTCGGCCAGTTGCCGCACGTCGAGCTTGACCCACTTGCCGGCCGGCACCTTGGCGCCGCTGTTCTGCAGGAAGACCAGGCCGGGCTCGACCACCTCCACCACCTTGCCGGTGGTGGCCGCGCCGGGGGGCACCTGCACCTCCAGCCGGCCGATCCGCTTGGCGTAGTCGTACGGGCCGCTGCCGGTGAAGTCCGCCTTCTTGTCGCCCGATTCGGTGGTCAGCCGGGTGGCGGCCTGGGCCGAACCGGTGTGGCCGGTGATGTCGGCGGCGTTGCGGACGGCGGTGAGCGGGTCGTCGGCCAGCTTGTCGGCCACCTGCGGGTGCGCCTCGGAGCCCGCGGCACCGGAGTCGGAGGAGCCGGCCGAGGCGCCGCCGCAGCCGGTGAGCACGGCCGCGAGCAGCGGGCCGACGGTCGACGCGAGCAGCCGGGCCCGGCGCGAAGTCCTCATGGTGATCCCAACCCCCTCGAACCGCCGGCGCCCCTTGGTGGACGTAGGCCGGTACTTGCGACAACGAGGAGTGGAAGTGTTGGTTACGCCTTCTCGGCGCATGGCGGGCGTTGTGCGCCGGTGAGTTACCGTTGCTTTCGTGTTGGTACGACCCTCCCGAGCCCACCCCGCCGTGCCCGAGCCGGAGGGCGCCGCGGGGCACCAGGTCGCGGTCACCGAGCGCGGTTCGTTCGCCTCCGCCGCCTGCACCTGCGGCTGGGCCGCACCGGCCCGCCGGTCCCGGGACAAGGCCCGCCGCGACGCCGCCGAGCACCGGGCGGCGGCGGAGCGGGCCTAGCACTGTTCGGCACGCGCGCTACGCCGCCAGGTCGGAGTCGTCCAGCGGGTGCCGGGGCTGCGGGGCGGGGTCCACGCCGGTGCGCCGGCGGCGGCCGCCGGGGCGGGGTCCGGGGGATGCGGTGACCAGCGGGGCCAGCGGCGAGCGGGTCAGCGCGTGGCAGAGCGGGACCAGCACCACCATCGCGATGGGGGCCAGCAGCAGCACCACGGCGGCGGCCAGCGCGTAGCCGCCCAGCACGTCGGTCGGGTAGTGCACGCCCATGAAGACCCGGCAGAAGCCCTGCAGCAGGGCCAGCGACCCGGCCAGCGCCCCGAGCCGGCGGTCCACCAGGAACAGCGCGACCGCGAAGGCCATCGCCATCGTGGCGTGGTCGCTGACGAAGGAGTGGGTGCCGGCCTTGCCGGCCACCAGGACGTCCAGCCCGGCGTGGCCGACGAACGGGCGCGGGCGGTCCACGATGGCGGCGATCGGCAGGTTGGCCAGCTCCGCCAGCGCGACCGAGAGCGGCACCCAGAGCACCCCGGCCACCGCCACGGGGGCGGCCGGCTGCTTGCGGGCCCGCAGCCAGCCGAGCGCACAGAGCGTCAGCAGGCCCAGCAGGATGCCGTACTCGCCGATCCAGGAGACGGCCGAGTCCAGCCAGGGCGGGGCCGCCCGGGCCCAGCCGTTGACGGTGTAGAGCAGGTCGAGGTCGGGGTTGCCGTCGGCCAGCAGCGTGGACATGCCGCACCTCCTGTGCTCCGTGCCGGAAGATCGTCCGCGCGGCAGCCTACTTGACGGACCGTGGACGACCTGTCACACCGTCAACTCCTCGGGGTCGGGTCCGAGCCGCCCGTGATCGAGCCGTCGGAGCCGCGCACCGGCAGGGCGGCGGCACCGTCCGAGCTGACCCGGGTGGCGCCGATGTAGTCAGGCTGGTCGATGGTGTCGTAGCGGATCACCGCGCCGGTGTGCGGGGCGTTGATCATGTAGCCGCCGCCCACGTAGATGCCGACGTGGTGGATGCTGCGCGGATCGTTGAGGTCGGTGGCGAAGAAGACCAGGTCGCCCGGACGCAGCTGGTCCCGGGTCGGGTGCTGGCCGGCGTACCACTGGTCGTTGGCGACCCGGGGCAGGGTGATTCCCACCGAGGCGTAGGCGGCCTGGGTCAGGCCGGAGCAGTCGAACCGGCCCGCCTGCGAGGGCAGGCCCTCGCCGCCCCACAGATAGGGGGTGCCGAGCTTGGTCTGGGCGAAGTAGATCGCGCCGGAGGCCTGCTGGGAGACCGTCACGGGGGCGGTGGCGGCGGTGAAGCTCTGCGCCAGCGCCCGGATCGAGCGCACGTAGCCCTGGGTCTCGCTGTACGGCGGCACGCCCTGGTAGCGGAGCACCGCGTCCGAGCCGGCGTTGTAGGCGGCCAGCAGGTTGGCCTGCCGGTCGCCCGGGATGCCGACGGTGGCCCGGGCCATCGCGCAGTCGTAGGCGGCGGCGGCGGGGATGGCGTCGGCCGGGTCCCAGACGTCGCGCCTGCCGTCGCCGTTGCCGTCCTGGCCGTACTCGGCCCAGGTGCCGGGCATGAACTGGGCGATGCCCTGGGCGCCGACGGGGCTGCGGGCACCCGGGTCGAAGCCGCTCTCCTGGTACAGCTGGGCGGCCAGCATCGGGGCGGAGATCTCCGGGCAGCTGCTGCCGGCCCGCTGGATCAGCTGGGTGTAGGCGGCCGGGACGGTGCCTGGGGCCAGGCCGAGTTGGGAGTTGCCGACGGTCTGCGGAGCCCCACTGGCCGCATAGGTCCCCACCCCCACCAGCAGCAGGAAGCCGAATGCAACAGCTCCGCCTGCGACGGCCGCTCGCGTGCCATTCCGGAGTACCATCAGCACCATCCCGATGCAGTGTCAGAGAGCTTGGGGTCACGGGGGAATCCGGGACCTGGAGCCTTGGGCACGGCACCGGTACGCATATGCCCCCCGCACGCGCCAGGTCGTTCGGCCGACACCTCCGGAGTCTGCCGACAGTCATTGCTCAGCGCAATCATCGGAGATACTGAGAGTGAGCGCTATCCTTCGTACGGTGGACATCCTGGCGTACGTGTCCGATGTCTTGCGACCAATCCTCCAGAAGTAGCCAAGTCGACATCAGATCTGGCCAAGAATAGGCCTCGGGCCTTCGCACTCCGGTGGTGCGGGCCTTGAATTGCCTGATCGGGCGGTGAGACAGGAAATGCACGTGGGTGACACAGTGAGCAGTGTGGGCAACACCGTGAACGGATACGCAAGTGGCCTCCTGGCTGCGGATCCGCCCAAGAAGGGCAGTATCGACACCATTATCGGTGGCATCGCCCCGGATTGGGGTCCTTTCTCCACCCTGGGGTCGGAAGCCCGGATCATGGTCGAGGTGGTGATGGCGGTCGCCATCCTGGCCTGCCTGGCGATCGCGGTCTGGGGCGCGGCCAAGCAGCGGATCGGCGCCACCGCGATGCGGGACACCTTCAGCGCCGAGCAGGGCAAGGGGCTGATCATCGCCGGGCTGACCGGCGTGTTCATCATCGGTTCGCTCGGCACGCTCTTCACCATTGTTTACGGCATGGCTATCTGACGATCAGACAGTCGGCCCGGTGATCGCCACCGGGTCTGCCGCAGCCTCGCGCCGCTCGCCCCGATCACCACGCTGGAGCCCGTACCCCGGCTCCCTGTCCCAGGAGGGCCGCCGTGCCGTTGCCCGACGACCAGCCGCACACCCGTACGCGGCTGCCGGTCGGCGAACAGGGCTCCCTGCCGCCGACTGGTCGTCAGGCCCGGCCGCTGCGCACCCTGCTGACGGTGCTGGTGGTGGTCACCCTGCTGGTGGTGGCCATCTCGATCGCCAACAGCGGCAAGCACGTGAACCAGTCCGGCGCGGGCCACCAGGACGCCCCGCCGCCCGGCTCGAGCGCGCCCACGGCGCCCAGCGGCGAGCTGCCGGTGAGCACCAGCACCAACGGGATCGGCACCGGCTACCCGCACACCGAGCAGGGCGCCCAGTCGGCGGCCGCCAACTACGCGGTGGCCCTGGGCGGGGCCGACATGTTCCGCACCGACGGGCGGCGCACCGTCCTGGGCGCGATCGCCGACCCCGCGGTGGCCGACGCCCTGCGCGGCCGGCTGGACCAGGCGATGACGCCCGAGGCGCTGGCCGGCTACGGCCTGGACGCTCAGGGCCGGGCGCCGACCGGGCTGGTGTTCGTCAGCCGCGCGGTGCCGATCGGCACCAGGACAGACGGGTACAGCGCGGACACCACCAAGGCGCTGGTCTGGTGCACCGGGCTGGGCGGGCTGGCGGGGAGCGGCTCGACCCTGCCGGTGAAGGCCACCTGGTACACGCTGACGCTGACGCTGCACTGGGTCGGGGGCGACTGGAAGCTCACCGACTTCTCCCGGCAGAGCGGGCCGGCCCCGGTGCCCGCCGACCAACAGGCCGCCGGTGCCGATGAGATCACCGGCGCCGTCCAGCAGTTCGGAGGCTTCCGCTATGCCCGCTGACGGAGCGCAGGACGGCGCGCTGGCCGACTTCGGGCGGGTGAAGCGGCGCGCCCTGCGACTGGGCGCGGTCATGGCGACGGTCCAGCTGGGGGCGATGGTCGCGGCCCAACGCGTCTTCGCGGCGCCGAGTCCGAGTCCAAGTCCGTCGCCGAGCAAGGGTTGTGACTTCCCCCTCCCCGGCGCCGACACGGTGTGCGGGACCAACCCCGGCGGTGTCACCGTCCCCGGGGGTGGGACGGTGGGGCAGGTGACGGATCCGCTCGGGTCGTTGGCGAAGGCGTGTGCGCAGGCGGCGGCGTGGGTGGTGCGGAACCTGTCGTCGGTGATCGACACCACCACGCAGGTGGACTTCACCAATACGGACTTCCTGGCCCAGTACGCCGTGGTGTTCGCCGCCTCCACCGTGCTGACCCTGGTGCTGTGGCTGCTCGCGGTGACCAAGCGGGCGGTGCGCGGGGTGCCGTTGTCGCAGGCCTTCTCGGAGGCGATCGGGTTCCTCTGGCTGACCGTCATCGCCTCGGCCTTCACGCCGCTGAGCCTGTACACCCTGGTGGGCGCGACCGACGGGCTGACGGCGGCGATCGCGGCCGGGACCAAGTCGGACACCGGGACGTACCTCGGCGGGTTCGCCGACACCCTGGAGCACGGGTCGATCGGCGGCGGCCCGCTGATCCTGGTGCTGGTCTCGCTGGTGGCGGTGCTGGCGGCGGTGGTGCTCTGGATCGAGCTGTGGATCCGCACCGCGATGCTCTACGTGGGCGCGCTGCTCGGCACCGCGGTCTACGCCGGCCTGGTGGACAAGCAGCTGTGGAAGCACGTGCGCCGGTGGGCCGGCCTGATGGCCGCGGTCGACCTGGCCAAGCCGGTGATCGTGATCATTCTGGGCCTGGCCAGCGCGGTGGCCGGCGGTGCCGGTGCCTCGGACGACTTCGCCCGGGTGTTGGCGGGGCTGGCCATCCTGTTCCTGTCGATCTTCGCGACCAGCGCGATCTACCGCTTCGTGCCCGGCTTCGGCGACGAGATGGCGCACCTGCGCAACGCCCGGGCCAACGCGGTGAGCGCCGGTTCGGCGATGATCAACGGGCCGGCCAACCTGGTGAAGCAGGGCATCTCCACCCACGGCTCGCGCGGCTCGGGACCGGAGACCGCGTCGGCCTCCGGCTCGGGTGCGGGCGGCGGCTCGGTGGCCCCGGGCATCGCCGCGCACGCCTCGCGCAGCCCCGCGCCGCCGGCCCAGAACACCGCTCCGACCACACCCGCCCAGAACCCAGCGAAGGGAGGCTGACCGCAGCATGAGCAGCGAACCGCTCGGCCAGTACGGGGGCCAGTACGCCCAGCCGTACCCGCACCAGCGCCGTACCTACTTGATCGGCAAGGCCCGGCCGAACGCCCCGATCGGCCGCAACCGGGAGTCCGGCGAGATCATGCTGATCATCTTCGGCGCCTTCCTCGGCATGCTCTGGGGCCTGCTGATGCCGGTGCTGGCGCTGCGGATCGCCGGCCTGATCGGGTTCCCGCTGCTGGCCATAGCTGCCGTCTACCTGCCCTACCGGCGCCGCACCTTCTACCGGTGGTTGGAGATCAACCGGACCTACCGGCGCACTCTGCGCAGCGGCCGGGCCGTCTGGCAGTCCACCGCGATGGACGCCGGCACCCGGCTGGACGGCCGCGAGATCGAGGTCGGCCCGCCCCCGGGCGTCGGCCGGCTGCGCTGGCTGAGCGCGCCGTTCGGGCCGGACGAGGTCGGCGTGCTGATGCACCTGGAGCGCCGCACGGTGACCGCGGCGATCGAGATCGAGGGCCCGGGCGTGGGCCTGCGCGACTCGGAGGACCAGGAGGCGCTGGTCGACCGGTTCGGCACCCTGCTCAAGCACGTGGCCAACGGCGACGGCTTCGTGACCCGGCTGCAGATCCTGGCCCGCACGCTGCCCGCCGACCCGGACGCGCACGCCAAGGACGTCGAGCGGCGCGGCGACCACGGCGCCCCGCGCTGGCTGCAGGACTCCTACGACCAGTTGCAGTCGATGGTCTCCACCTCCTCCGAGCAGCACCGGGCCTACCTGGTGGCCTGCATGCACTACACCCGCGACCTGGCCGCCGAGGCGCACGCGATGGGCCGCACCGCCACCGGCACCCCGGCCCGCGACGACGACGGCCTGGCCGCCGTGATGGCCCGTGAGCTCACCGACATCTGCGCCCGGTTGACCGAGGCCGACATCCGGGTGCGGCAGCCGCTGGGCCAGGCCCGGCTCTCCTCGCTGCTGCACTCGATGTACGACCCGGACCACCCGATCGACCACATCCAGGCGATGAGCCGGCGCAACGCCTGGCCGGCCGAGCTGGACGCCACCCACCCGCAGTACCTGCAGGCCAAGACCCGCGAGTCGACCACCCGGGCGCCCTGGTGCCACGCCACCGCCTGGATCAAGGAGTGGCCGCTCACCCCGGTGGGCGTCAACTTCCTCGCCCCGCTGCTGGTGCACACCCCGGACGTGATCCGCACCGTCGCGGTCACCATGGACCTGGAACCCACCGACGTGGCGATCGAGCGGATGCTCACCGAGAAGACCAACGACGACGCCGAGACCAGCCGGGCCGCCAAGATGAACCGCACGGTGGACCCGCGCGACCTGGCGCACAGCGGCCGGGTGGACCAGCGCGGCGACGACCTGGCCTCCGGCGCGGCCGGGGTCAACCTGGTCGGCTACATCACCGTCTCCTCGCGCAGCCCCGAGGCGCTGGCCCGGGACAAGCGGACCATCCGCGCCTCGGCCGGCAAGAGCTACCTGAAGCTGGAGTGGTGCGACCGCGAGCACCACCGGGCCTTCGTCAACACCCTGCCGTTCGCCACCGGCATCCGTCGCTGACCCCTGGAGGTCCCCGTGGCCATTGGCAACCTCTCCGAGTCCTTCACCAGCCTGATGTTCGGCCGGGTGGAGACCACCCGGCTGCCGGTGCGCACCTCCAGCGGCCAGGCGCAGGCGGTCTACCTGCCCACCGCCGCGCCCGGGCTGGGCGACTCCGGGGTGATCATCGGGCGCGAGGTGTACAGCGGCAAGGGGTACGTCTACGACCCGTTCCAGCTCTACGGCCAGCAGCTGCCGGCCCCGCACTGGCTGGTCCTGGGCGAGTCCGGCAACGGCAAGTCGGCGCTGGAGAAGACCTACGTGCTGCGCCAGTTGAGATTCCGCGACCGCCAGGTGGTGGTGCTGGACGCGCAGGGCGAGGACGGGGTCGGCGAGTGGAACCTGATCGCCGACGCGCTGGGCATAAAGTCGGTCCGGCTGGACCCGATGGCGGCCCGGGACGGCGGGGTCAAGCTGAACCCGCTGGACCCGGCGATCACCACCACCGGCCAGCTCTCGCTGCTTCGCACCATCATCGAGGTGGCGCTCGGGCGCGGCCTGGAGGAGCGGGCCGGCTTCGCGCTCAAGGCCGCGCACGCGCACGTGCGGGCGACGGTGACGGACCGCCAGCCGATCCTCGGCGACATCATCGACACGCTGCGCCGCCCCGACCTGTCCTCGGTGGAGTCGCTCGGGGTGGACCCGGAGGAGGTGCAGTCCTGGGGCCTGGACGTGGCCCTGGTGCTGGACCGCCTGGTCGACGGCGACCTGCGCGGCATGTTCGACGGTCCGACCAGCTCCGGGATCGACCTGGACGCCCCGCTGATCGTCTTCGACCTCTCGCACATCGACCGCAACTCGATCGCGATGCCGATCCTGATGGCGATCGTCGGCGTCTGGCTGGAGCACACCTGGATCCGCCCCGACCGCAGGAAGCGGATCTTCCTGGTCGAGGAGGCCTGGCACATCATCAACAGCCCGTTCGTGGCCCAGCTCTTCCAGCGCCTGCTCAAGTTCGGCCGCCGGCTCGGCCTGTCCTTCGTGGCGGTGGTCCACCACCTGTCCGACGTGGTGGACGGCGCCGCCGCGAAGGAGGCCTCGGCGATCCTCAAGATGGCCTCCACCCGCACCATCTACATGCAGAAGGCCGACGAGGCCCGGGCCACCGGGCGGGTGCTCGGCCTGCCCCGCTGGGCGGTGGAGATCATCCCGACCCTCTCCCCGGGCATCGCGGTCTGGGACGTCAACGGCAACGTCCAGGTGGTCAAGCACATCGTCACCGAGACCGAGCGCCCGCTGGTGTACACCGACCGCGCGATGACCGAGGACGCCGTGGCCGAGCGCATTCGGGCGGAGCGTCAGCTGGCCGCGGAGCCCGGGGTCTGAGGGCCGGGGGACGGGGCGTCAGGGCCGGGGGTGCCGGGGATCCGGGGCACCTCGCTGGGCGGCGGCTCCGGAGCACCGGGCAGCCGGACCACGGCCAGCGCGCCCGGGCCGCCGTCGGCCGCCGGGCCGAGCGTGACCTGGCCGCCGCTGTCCTGCACGGTCTGCGCCACGATGGACAACCCGAGCCCCGAGCCCGGGAGCTGACGCGAGGACGGCGAGCGCCAGAACCGGTCGAAGACGTACTGCAGCTCCTCCGCCGGGATCCCGGGACCGTGGTCGCGCACCGTCAGCCGCCCGCGCTCCAGCGCCACCTCGACGACGCCGCCCGGCGGGCTGTACTTGACCGCGTTGTCCAGCAGGTTCATCACCGCCCGCTCCAGCGCCGCCGGGTCCGCCCGCACGTACCAGGGCTCCAGCGCCACCCGGAAGTCCAGCCCCGGTCCGCGCAGCTTGCCCCGGTCCACCGCCCGCTGGGCGATCTCGTGGAACGCCACGATGGCCACGTTCTGCCCCGGGCGGGGCGAGTCCGGCCTGGAGAGCTGGAGCAGGTCGCCGATCAGCACGGTGAGCTCCTGCATCTGGGCCTTCATACTGCCCAGCAGCTTGGTCCGGGTCGCCTCCGGCAGCGGCCGGCCGGTGTCGTTGCTGCGGATCAGCAGGTCCACGTTGGTGCGCAGCGAGGTGAGCGGCGTGCGCAGCTCGTGCCCCGCGTCCGCGATCAGCCGGGTCTGCCGCTCGCGCGAGTTGGCCAGCGCGGTGGACATCGAGTTGAAGGAGGAGGAGAGCCGGGCGATCTCGTCGTTCCCGTGCACGGGGATGGTGGTGCCGACCTCCTCGGTGCGCGCGATGTGCTCGACGGCACCGGTGAGGTCGTGCACCGGCCGCAACGCGGCCCGGGCCACTATCCGGCCGGTGACGCCGGCGACCGCGATTCCGACGGCGGAGACGCCGACCAGGATGAGCGCCAGGTCCTGCAGGGAGTCGTCCACCTTGGTCAGGGAGGTGGCGGTGACCAGCAGCGTCGGCTGGCGGGGCTTGCCGAGCGTGCCCGGGGTGAGTCGGACCATGGCCGGTTCGCCGTTGGTGTAGTGGCCGAGCCGGAAGGTGGACTTGGGCGGCTGGCCGGGCGGTGGCGGCGTGGCGTCGGCCAGCACATCGAGGTCGCTGTTGTAGACGACGATCCCACGGGGCTTCTGGGCCACCGGCACGTAGAACTGCTTGCCGTCGCTGCTGACCAGTTCGGTGTCCCAGCGGTTGTCGGGGACGTTTCCCTCCATGCCCGCCTGGACCTGCCCCTCGTACGCACTCTGCGCGATTGCCGCAGCCTGCTGCGGGGTGCTCGCCCAGGGCAGCAGCGGCGGGGTGCGGATCTGGACCGGGGCGGTGGCCAGGGTCTGCTGTTGGAGTGTGTACATCTGGTTCTTGACGATGAACCAGCACGCCACCGCACAAGCCGCGATGGCCACCGCCACCGCCACCGACGCCAACATCGCCAGTCGGCTGCGCAACGACCTGCCGTGGTACCACCGCGACAGCCGCCCCCGCCCCCCTGAGACTGATCCTGAAACCATCACCCTCAGCCCGTCGTCCCGCTGGGCGCGCGCAGGGCGTAGCCGACGCCGCGGACGGTCTGGATGAGCCGGGGCAGGCCGCCCTGCTCGGTCTTGCGGCGCAGGTACATCACGTAGACGTCGAGCGAGTTCGAGGAGGGCTCGAAGTCGAAGCCCCAGACCGCTTTGAGGATCTGCTCGCGGGTCAGCACCTGGCGCGGGTGGGCCAGGAACATCTCCAGCAGCATGAACTCGGTGCGGGTGAGCTCCACCGGGCGGCCGTCGCGGGTGACCTCGCGGGTGGCGGTGTTCATCCGCAGGTCGGCGAAGGCCAGCACCTCGGACTCGTCCTCCACCACCGCGGCCCGGGCGGCGGCCTCGGCAGCCAGTGCGTTGCGCCGCAGCAGGGCGCGCACCCGGGCCAGCAGCTCGTCCAGCTCGAAGGGCTTGGCCAGGTAGTCGTCCGCACCCACGTCCAGTCCGGTGACCCGGTCGCCCACCGCGTCCCGGGCGGTGAGCATCAGCACGGGGGCGGTGTCGCCGCGCGAGCGCATCCGGCGCACCGCGGTCAGGCCGTCCATCCGGGGCATCATGATGTCCAGCAGCACCAGGTCGGGCTTGTCGCGCTCGACGGCCTCCAGCGCCTCGTAGCCGTCGGTGGCGGTGGTGACCTCGTAGCCCTCGAAGGCCAGGCTGCTCTCCAGGGCGTCCCGCAGCGCGGGTTCGTCGTCGACCACGAGCAGGCGGGCGGGAGTGGCCGGCTGCTCGGCGGGGGTGCGGTCGTCGGCGGGCGGTGTCATCGGCGGTGGGACCTCTCTGGCTGCTGGCGCGGGTCTTGCCATTGTGCGGGGCGAATGGGGTGAAGCGGGGCAACTGTGCGATACCTGGTAGGAACCTGTGAGTTGCCCCGCTACGGACGGCGGTTCAGACGTTCTGCCCGGCCTGCAGCTTCGACAGGACCTGCTTGACCGCGTCGATCGGGATGGCGAAGCCGAGGCCGACGCTGCCGGCCTGGCTGCCGGTGGCGCTGGAGCTGGCCCCGCTGCCGGAGTACATCGCGGAGTTGATCCCGATCACCTGGCCGCTCGCGTTGATCAGCGGACCGCCGGAGTTGCCGGGATTGAGGGCGGCGTCGGTCTGCAGGGCCTGGTAGGTGGCGGTCTGCCCGCCGCTCGTGCCGTTGCCCGAGGAGGACCCGTAGCCGGGGAAGTTGGGGAACCCGAAGCCGCCGTTGCCGCGCGTGCTGCCCTCGTCCACCTGGATGGTGACCTGGCGGTTCTTGGCGCTGATGATGCCGGAGGTGACGGTCCCGGTCAGGCCCTCGGGGTTGCCGATCGCCACCACCGAGTCGCCGACCGCGACCGCGTCGGAGTCGCCGAGGGCGACCGGGGTCAGACCGTGGGCGTTCGCGGCGGTGATCACGGCGACGTCCAGCGACTTGTCGGTGCCGGTGACCGTGGCGGTCGTCCTGGAGCCGTTCTGGTAGCTGACGGTGACGGTGCCGCCGGAGTCCACGGCGCCGGAGACCACGTGGAAGTTGGTGAGGATCCGGCCGTCGGCGGTGAGGATCACGCCGGTGCCGGTCGCGGTGCCCGAGGAGGTCTGCACGGTGATCTGGACGACGCTGGGCGAGACCGCGGCGGCGATCGCGGAGACGTTGGCAGTGCCGTCCGACCTGGCGGCCACCGGGCTGACCACGGCGCCGGAGCCGGCACGCCCGGCCGTGGCGCCGCCGTGCCGGCCGTCGGCGACCGCGCCGCCGGCCAGGCCGCCGAGCACGGCGGCAGCCGCGGCGACCGCGGTCACCAGGGCGAGCCGGCCGCGCAGGAAGCCGTTGCGGGCCCGGTGCCCGTCACCGGGTCCGTCCTGCTGCCCGTGGTCGGGCTCGGCGAAGGTCTCGGTGGGGTGCCCGGGGGCCGGCCCATCGGTCGGGCCGGTGGCCGCTGCGGCGGCCGGGGCCGCGAAGTAGTCGTGGTGAGCGGTGGGCGCCTCGGCCGGCTTCGGCGGGAGGGGGGACCCCGACTCATCTGCGGTGGTGCGGTGCTGGTCGCTCATGGACCAAACCGTCCGCCCGCCGGATGAGGATCCGGTGAGAGCCGGGTCAGAACGGGCAGAGAAGCCCGTTGGCTTCTCATAAAGACCTGTCAGTCTGCCAGACCAGGCGGGGCAGCAGCACCGGTCAGGCCGCAACACCGGTCAGGCTGCGGGACCCGTCAGGCTGCGCCGCCCTCGCCGGGGCAGCCGCAGGAGCGCCGCACGACCAGCCGGGACGGGAACTTGCGTACCCGCTCGGTCTCCGAGCCCGGCACCATCAGCGAGTCGTCCAGCACCAGCTCCACCGCGGCCCGGGCCATCGCCTCCCGCTCGCTGGCCACCGTGGTGAGCGGCGGGTCGGCCAGCGCCGCTTCCGGGATGTCGTCGAAGCCGGCCACCGCGAAGTCCTCGGGCACCCGCAGGCCCACCTCGCGGGCGGCACGCAGCACGCCGATCGCCTGGTCGTCGGTGGAGCAGAAGACGGCGGGCGGACGGTCGGGCGAGCGCAGCAGCTCCAGCGCCACCTCGTAAGCGCCGTAGCGGTGGAACGGCGCGTCGATCAGCCGGCCCTCGATGTCCAGCTCGGCGCCCTCCATGGCCCGCTGCCAGCCTTCGACGTGGTCGATCACCGGGTCGCCGGGCGCGGGGGTGTCCACCGGCCCGCCGAAGCAGGCGACGTAGGGGTGGCCGTGCTCCTCCAGCAGGTGGCGCACCACCAACTCGGCGCCGCCGATGTCGTCGGTGACCACCGAGACGTCGTCGATCGCCTCCGGGCGGCGGTGCAGCAGCACCACCTTGGCGCCCTCCATCGCGGCGAACTCCTTGGCCGCGCGCTGCGGGGCGCCCTGGCTGACCAGGATCAGGCCGGAGACCCGCATGCCGAGGAAGGCCTGGATGTAGTGCATCTCGCGGTCTTCGACGTAGTCGGAGTTGCCGATCAGCACCAGCTTTCCGCGGTCCGAGGCGGCCCGTTCCACCGCGTGCGCCATCTCGGCGAAGAACGGCTGCCGGGCGTCCGGCACGATCATGCCGATCAGGTTGGTTCGCCGGGAGGCCATCGCCTGCGCGACGCTGTTCGGCCGGTAGCCGAGCTGCTCGATCGCGGCGAGTACCTTCTCCCGGGTCGCCGGCGCCACCGGTCGGGGTCCGTCGTTGATCACGTAGCTGACGACCGCGGTCGAGGTCCCAGCCAGTCGGGCTACATCGTCGCGCGTCACCTTGGCCACGGGGGGAGTCTACGCGTGTTTGTGCACGGGCAAGCGGTCCGGGCCCGGTACTATCCCCGACCCGGCTGCCGCTCAGGCCTCGCGGCCGCTGCCCACCGGCTGCTGCTCGAGCGCGCCCCGCTCGCCCCTGTCCGCCTGCGAGGGCACCACGAAGCGGTACCCCACGTTGCGCACGGTGCCGATCAGCTGCTCGTTCTCGACCCCGAGCTTGGCCCGCAGCCGCCGCACGTGCACGTCCACCGTGCGGGTGCCGCCGAAGTAGTCGTAGCCCCAGACCTCCTGCAGCAGCTGGGCCCGGGTGAAGACCCGGCCCGGGTGCTGGGCCAGGTACTTGAGCAGCTCGAACTCCTTGAAGGTGAGGTCGAGCACCCGGCCCTTGAGCTTGGCCGAGTAGGTGGCCTCGTCCACCGACAGGTCGCCGTTGCGGATCTCCATCGGGCTGTCGTCGACCGCGGCCTGCTGCTGGCGGCCCATGGCCAGGCGCAGCCGGGCCTCCACCTCGGCGGGGCCGGCGGTGTCCAGCAGGACGTCGTCGATGCCCCACTCGGCGGTCACGGCGGCCAGGCCGCCCTCGGTGACCACCAGCAGCAGCGGCGCGGAGATCCCGGTGGAGCGCAGCAGCTGGCACAGGGAGCGGATCTGCGGCAGGTCGCGGCGGCCGTCGACCAGTATCACGTCGGCGCTGGGGGTGTCGACGAGCGCCGACCCCTCGGCGGGCGCGACCCGTACCTGGTGCAGCAGCAGGCCCAGGGCCGGCAGCACCTCCGCGGAAGGCTGCAGGGCGTTGGTGAGCAGGAGGAGAGAACTCATACCCGGGGCATCCCCATTTCTTCTCCGTGGCCGGCTGGCTGCCCCGCGTTCCACCGGTGTGCACGTCGTTGTGCGCGGTGGGCGCGGGTGGGCTACCACTCGCAAGGACGTCCGTATCGGGAGTCCTGAAAGCACAAAAGGACCCGGGGGCGACTCTGCCCGGATCCCTTACGCCATGAGAATAGCCCAACACGCCGGGTCGGCGAAGGGGTCGGACACCGTGATTCCGTTCGCGTCGGGTTTGTGCGCCCCGGGTGCGACCCCACTGGCCTGCGACATTCCGGGCCCCGGGCGGGGTGGGGCGATGATGGAGCACGGCAGCGACCGGTACACGCAGGTGTACACCTTCGAGACCACCAGGAAGAGGGGCCGCCATGACCGCGACCACCCAGGACCGCGCAGCGGTGACCGGGACCATCCGTTACTGGGCCGCCGCCAAGGCCGAGGCCGGGCTGGCCGAGGAGGCGTACCGGGCGGCCACCCTGGCCGAGGCGCTGGCCCAGGCCAAGGAGCGGCACGCCGACCGGCCGGCCTTCGTCCGGTTGCTGGACATCTGCTCCTACCTGGTGGACAGCGAGCCGGTCGGCGGCCGCGACCGCGCGCAGGTCCGGCTGACCGAGGGCGGCACGGTGGAGGTGCTGCCGCCGTTCGCCGGTGGCTGAGTGGCGGGTGGGGCGCCAGGAACCATGCATCTGATCGGATCGTCGTACCGGAGACGGGTGAACGGACGGGGAGCGTGCTGATGCGGATCTGGATCAAGGCGGCCATCGCGGTCTCGGTGCTCGGCGGCCTGCTGGTGGGCGCCGACCGGATCGCGCTCTCGGTGGCCGAGGGCCGGGCCGCGGACCGGCTGGCCGGCCACCAGGGCATCACCGGCAAGCCCTCGGTCTCCATCGGCGACTTCCCGTTCCTGCCCGACCTGCTCGACAAGCACCTGGGCAGCGTCCACCTGGCGGCCGGTCAGATGCAGCTCAGCGGGGCCGGCCAGAGCTTCCAACTGGAGGGCTTCAGCGCTCAGCTGAACGGGGTTCAGGTGGACGACAAGCTCACCGGCGCGACCGTGGCGACCGGCACCGGCTCGGGCCGGATCGGCTACCAGGAGGTCCAGCGGCTGATGGGCCTGGACTCCCGCGCCACCATCGGTTACGGCGGCCCGGGCCTGCTCAAGGTCGGCTACCAGGTGCTGGGCCAGCATGTGAGCACCACGGTCAAGCTGCGCACCGACCACAACCGGATCCTGGTGGACAGCGTCGGCGACGTGCCGGCCCTGGGCGGTCTGCCCGGCGTGAGCGGCCTGGTCGGCAGCGCGATCGGGTCCAAGAGCTTCGACCTGCAGGGGCTGCCGGTCGGGCTGAATCTGAAGAGCGTGGTGCCGCAGTCGGACGGCCTGCAGCTCGACTTCGAGGGCAGCAACGTCCAGCTGATGGGGTGACCGGCGGCGGCGACCGGGCCTGCGGCCGTGGCCCGCCTGGGCAAGAGCCGGTCAAATCCCAGCATGCGAACGTTTTCATCTCGCCATTCGATACGCTGGTGACAGCGGCGCGTCCTGGTCCCTAGCATCGTCCCCATGAAGCGACAGGCAGATCTGACCAAGCGGCGGGCGGTAGACCTCTGCCGCGTGGCTGCCTGCCTGTGTCGAATGCGCTGACCGGCGGCCCGCTCCGGCAGAATCGACCCGCCGCCTCACCCCATCTCCCGGCCTGAGCAGGCGGTTTCCGCCTGCGGCCGAATCGCTGGAACCAGCACCGATCCTCCTTGCCCGTCGGCCCGCGCCGCGCCCGTACGTCCCACTATCTGGACATCATTCCGGAGAGTGGGCGGGCTGCGCTGCCGCCCGGGTGCCTCACCTTCCGCCAACCGCCCCCGGATGGAGACAGATCACATGAGCCGCAGCGACGTCCTGGTCGACGCCGACTGGGTCCAGGCCCACCTCGACGACCCGAAGGTCGTCATCGTCGAGGTCGACGAGGACACCTCCGCGTACGACAAGAACCACATCAAGAACGCCGTCCGGATCGACTGGAAGCAGGACCTCCAGGACCCGGTCCGCCGCGACTTCGTCGACCAGGCCGGCTTCGAGGCGCTGCTCAGCGCCAAGGGCATCGCCAACGACGACACCGTGGTGCTCTACGGCGGCAACAACAACTGGTTCGCCTCCTACGCGTTCTGGTACTTCAAGCTGTACGGCCACGGTGACGTGCGTCTGCTGGACGGCGGCCGCAAGAAGTGGGAGCTGGACTCCCGCGACCTGGTCGACGGCTCCCAGGTGCCCGCCCGCCCGGCCACCGAGTACAAGGCCCAGCCCCAGAACACCGCGATCCGCGCCTTCCGCGACGACGTGGTGAACGCGATCGGCACCGCCAACCTGGTCGACGTCCGCTCGCCCGACGAGTTCTCCGGCCGCCTGCTCGCCCCGGCCCACCTGCCGCAGGAGCAGTCGCAGCGCCCCGGCCACGTGCCCAGCGCCCGCAACATCCCGTGGTCGAAGAACGCCAACGACGACGGCACCTTCAAGTCGGACGAGGAGCTGCGCGCCCTCTACGCCGAGGAGGGTGTCGACCTGTCCAAGGACACCATCGCCTACTGCCGGATCGGTGAGCGCTCCGCGCTCACCTGGTTCGTGCTGCACCAGCTGCTGGGCCAGGAGAGCGTGCGCAACTACGACGGCTCCTGGACCGAGTACGGCAGCCTGGTCGGCGTCCCGATCGAGCTCGGCGCCAACTGAGCCCCGCGGCGTACCGAGAAGCAAGGAGATCCAGACATGTGTGGTGCGAAGGCCGGCGGCCCGGACCTGGCAGGAGTTGACGTGGCGAGCGAGACGATCATCCAGGGTTCGGTCACCCGGGACGGCGAGCCGGTCAGCGGCTACGTCCGGCTGCTGAACGAGGGCGGCGAGTTCACCGCCGAGGTGCCCACCTCGGCCACCGGGCAGTTCCGCTTCTTCGCGGCCCCGGGCAACTGGACCGTGCGCGCGCTGGTCCCGGGCGCGACCGTGGACCGCAAGGTGGTCGCCTCCCAGGGCGCGCTGACCGAGGTGCCGATCGCGGTCTGATCCCGCGGACCCCGCGAGCTGTACCGACGAGCCCCTGCCCCGGCAGGGGCTCGTCGCTCTACCGTGGAGGTGTGCAGCAGCGCAGCAGGCACCGGTACTACTTCGCGATGATGGGCAGTTGCCTGGCCCTGTTCGTCCTCGCCTGGGGCGTGGTGCGGTTCTTCTCGGTGGCCGCGGCGATCACGATGTGCGTGGTGGCCATGGTGATCCCGCCGGTGGCCGCCGTCTTCGCCAACCGGCGCGACCCCGAGGACGACTGGTGGCAGGACCCGCGCTGGGACGACCCGAACTGGGACCGCCCCGGCCACGACCGCGACCGCCCGGACCGCGAACCGCGCGACCCCGAGGGTCCGTAGCCGCGCGAGGCCCGCGCCTGCCGGGCCCGGGTCAGTAGACCAGCGCCTGCACGCCGTCGGCCATGATCTCGCTGACGAACACCTGCGCGCCGGCGATCCGCACCCCGGGCAGCGTGTCGCCCGGCTCGATGCCGCGCCGGGCCGCGCACTGGGTGCACAGCGTCACCCGGCCGGCCGCCAGCAGCGACGCCAGCAGCTCCGGCAGCGGCGCGGCGTGCGGCAGCTCGAACTTGACGGCGCGCCCGGGCAGCGCGAACCAGGAGGACTCCCCGGTCAGCCAGAGCGAGACCTCGACCCCGCTGGCGACCGCCACGGCGGCGACGGTGAACGCCTGCGAGCACCGCTCCGGCGCGTCAGCCCCGGCAGTGACCTTGATGACCAGCTTCTTCGACACGCCGTCAGCCTACGCGCCCCGTGTGGCGGCCCTCACCGTGATGGGCGTGAGCGCGCCCGATAGACTCGCGCCGTTACCGTCCGTCCGTAGTTTTTCGCCGAACCGGGAGCGCACCATGGGTGGCCTGGAACTCTTTTTCGACATCCTGCTGGCCGTCATGTCGATCGTGATCGTCTGGTTCGCCGCTTTCTCGGTGATGAAGCTGTACCAGGGCCAGCGCTGACCTTCCCAGTACCGTAGGGGTAGCCCGACTGCCCCCGAACGCGACCAGGACCATGATCGAGATCCCCTCTGACCTCCACAAGGACGTCGTTTCGCTGGCCTTCCTCCTCGGTACCTGGGAGGGGGCGGGCGTCTACGCCCCGCTGCCCGGTCAGGACAGCCCTGGAACCGAGAAGTGCAACTTCGGCCAGGAGATCGTGTTCCGGCACGACGGCCGTCCGTTCATCGAGTACCGCTCCCGCAGCTGGGTGCTGGACAGCTCCGGTGAGCGGATCCGCCCGCTGGAGAACGAGCACGGCTTCTGGCGGGTGACCACCAACCAGCACGGTGCCAGCGGCGAGCGCGAGGTCGAGGTCTCGATGGTCCGCGACGACGGAACCGTGGAGATCTGGTACGGGCGCCTGGCCGACGGCAAGCCGCAGATCGACCTGGCCACCGACGCGGTCGCCCGGGTCGAGGGCTCGGCCCCCTACAGCGGCGGCAAGCGGCTGTACGGCTTCGTCAAGGAGGAGCTGCTCTGGGTCGGCGAGAAGGCCGCCCCCGAGGTGCCGCTGCGCCCGTACATGTCCGCGCAGCTGAAGAAGGTGCTCAGCCCCGCCCAGCTGATCAAGGACATCAACGACCTGCCGGACGACGGGATCGCCTTCTTCCGCTGAACCGGGCACCCGGGCCTGGACTAGGGACGGCAACAGTGAACGGCAACGCAGCACGCAGCGGCACGGCCGACTGGCGCGAGACCTGGTCCACGGACCTGCGCGAGCGCGGCTACCGCCTCACCCCGCAGCGCCAGCTGGTGCTGGAGGCGGTGGACGCGCTCGACCACGCCACCCCGGACGAGATCCTGGCCCGGGTCCGGCAGACCGCGAGCGGGGTGAACATCTCCACGGTCTACCGGACCCTGGAGTTGCTGGAGGAGCTGGGCCTGGTCTCGCACGCCCACCTGGGCCACGGCGCGCCGACCTACCACCTGGCCGGCCGCCACCACCACCTGCACCTGGTCTGCCGGGACTGCCAGCAGGTGACCGAGACCGACACCGCGATCGCCGCCCCGCTCATCGAGAGCCTGCGCGAGCAGCACGGCTTCGACACCGACCTCAAGCACTTCGCCATCTTCGGCCGCTGCGCCGACTGCACCGCCAAGCTGTCCGGGCCGCAGTCGTAAGCTGGCGGGCATGAAGAGCCCGCTGCTGTCGCTGCCCGGAGCCGTCCCCGCCGAGGGGCCCGACCAAGGGGTCGCGGCGCACTACGGCGACCTGTTCCGCGAACAGCGCGAGCTGGCGGCCGGGCGCGCCTTCACCGACCTGTCGCACCGCGGCGTGATCACCGTGACCGGACCGGACCGGCTGGCCTGGCTGCACCTGCTGCTCACCCAGCACGTCAGCGAACTGCCCCCCCAGCAGGCGGTGGAGGCGCTGGTCCTGTCCCCGAACGGGCACGTCGAGCACGCCCTCTACCTGGTCGACGACGGCACTACCAGCTGGGCGCACGTCGAGCCGGGCACCCAGGGCGAGCTGCTGGCCTACCTGGAGCGGATGAAGTTCATGTACCGGGTGGAGCTCGCCGACGCCACCGAGCAGTACGCGCTGGTCCACCTGCCGGCCGGGCACACCGCCGCGGCCACCGGTGCCGCCGCCGTGCGGGAACTGCCCTGGGGTCGCGAGCTGTTCCTGCCGCGTGCCGAACTGGCCGAGCGCGCGGCGCGGTTCGGCAGCCCGGCGGGCATCTGGGCGTACGAGGCGCTGCGCGTCGAGGCGCACCGCCCGCGCCTGGGCTTCGAGACCGACCACCGCACCATCCCGCACGAGGTGGACTGGCTGCGCACCGCCGTGCACCTGAACAAGGGCTGCTACCGCGGCCAGGAGACCGTGGCCCGGGTGCACAACCTGGGCCGGCCGCCGCGCCGGCTGGTCTTCCTGCACCTGGACGGCACCGAGGAGGTGCTGCCCGGGCACGGTACCGAGGTCCGGCTGGCCAGCGATCCGGACGGCCGTGCGGTGGGCTTCGTGACCTCCTCGGCCCGCCACCACGAGCTGGGCCCGATCGCGCTGGCCCTGGTCAAGCGGAACACCCCGGTCGAGGCCGAACTGCGGGCCGGCCCGGTGCCGGCCACCCAGGAGGTCGTGGTCGAGCCGTAGGGCCTGTCGCTCAGACCTCCAGCAGCACGGTGAACGGCCCGTCGTTCACCAGCGACACCTTCATGTCGGCCCCGAACCGGCCGGTCTCCACCGTGGCGCCGAGCGCGCGCAGCTGCGCGACCACCTCGGCCACCAGCGGCTCGGCGACCGGCCCGGGAGCGGCGGCGTTCCAGGTGGGACGGCGGCCCTTGCGAGCGTCGCCGTAGAGGGTGAACTGACTGATCACCAGCAGCGGTCCGGCCAAGTCCGAGCAGGACAGCTCGGCCTCCTCGCCCTCGAACAGCCGCAGCGTCCAGAGCTTGCGGGCCAGTGCCGCCGCCTGGGCGGGCGTGTCCTGGTGGGTCACCCCGACCAGCACGCACAGCCCGGGCCCGCTGATCGCCCCGACCGTCTCCCCGGCCACCGTGACCGCCGCCTCGCTCACCCGCTGCACCACTGCTCGCATGCGGGCCATTGTGCACCGGGCGTCCGGACGCCCGGTGCCGGGCCCAACTGGTGGTCGCTGCCAGGTGATATCAGACGTACCCGTTCGCCAGGGGGCCGTACGGGTGCATCTGCGCGCGGACTGCGCCCGGCAGGTGGCACGATGCCAGGGTGGCCGCAGCGCGCGGTGCGGGACGGCCGTTCGCCCGGATCGCACACCAGTGCCGGGGCGGCTCGCCCGGGTGGGTGCAAGCGGTCCGGTGGGGAACCCCTGAGCGGCCGTCAGGCGTGCATCCGGCAGCCGGGGGCGCAAGGGCGGGACCAGGACGCGAGTGCAGGTGGTTGGCCGATGGAGACGAACGGGATGCCCCGCGAGAGCCTGGCGGGTACCGACCCCGCGCAACCGCGGATCGCGGCGCTCGGCCTCGACGAGCTGCGCACCCTGCGCAGGGACGCCCTGGAGCAGGAGGCCGACCTGTCCTACCTGCGCCGCCTGCTGCAGGGCCGGGTGGACATCCTGCGGGCCGAACTGGACCGCCGCACCCTGGCCGGCCGACCCCGCCCCGCCTCCCCGGACACCCTGCTGCACCAGCTGCCGCAGATCCTCGCCGACGCGCCCTCCCACATCCGCCAGTCGGCCCGCCACGTCACGCTCGGCACCCCGCGCGGCGAGCAGTACCAGACCCAGGCGGACGCCCTGATGGGCGACGTCCAGCTGGCCGACCTGGCCGCGCACGCCCCCGCCGAACTGCTGGCCGCGCTGGACCGGCTCACCGCGCACGAGCGCGAGGTCTCCGGCCGCCGCCAGCTGCTGCAGCGCACCGCCGACGGGTGCAGCGCCGAGATCACCCGGCGCTACCGTGAGGGCGAGGCGCGGGTCGAGGACCTGCTGGCCGACTGAGCGGAGGACCGCATGAACAGCAGCACCCCGATACCCCCGGCCCCGGTCCTGGCGGAGGTGGTCCGCTCCGGCTTCGTCGAGGGGTACCACCGCGGCTCGCTGGTCCTGCTGGCCCCGGACGGCACGGTCGAGCTGGCCCTGGGCACCCCCGAGCGCCCGGTCTTCCCGCGCTCCAGCAACAAGCCCTTCCAGGCGGTGGCCACCCTGCGGGCCGGCCTCGAGCTGCCCGGCGAACTGCTCGCGCTGGCCGCCGCCAGCCACGCCGGCGAGGACTTCCACCTGGCCGGGGTGCGGGCGATCCTGGCCGGCGCCGGCCTCTCCCCGGCCGACCTGCGCACGCCGCCCGACCTGCCGCTGGACCGGGACGCCGCCGAGCGCCACCTGGCGGCCGGCGGCACCCGCCAGCCACTGCTGATGAACTGCTCCGGCAAGCACGCCGGCTGGCTGGCCGCCGGCGCCGGCCGCGGCTGGAGCACCGCGGACTACCTGGACCCGGCGCACCCGGTCCAGCTGCTGGCCCGCGAGGCGGTGCAGGAGGCGACCGGGGAGGAGGCGGCCGCGCTGGGCACCGACGGCTGCGGAGCGCCGCTGATCGCGGTCTCGCTGCTCGGCCTGGCCCGCGGCTTCCGCGCGCTGCTGCAGGCCCCCGAGGGCTCGGCGCCGCGCCGGGTCGCCGACGCGATGCGGGCCCACCCGCAGTACGTGGCCGGCACCGCGCGGCTGGACACCTGGCTGATGCGGGCGGTGCCCGGGGCGCTCTCCAAGGCCGGCGCGGAGGCGGTGCAGGCGGTGGCGCTGCCGGACGGACGGGCCCTGGCCGTCAAGATCGAGGACGGCAACGGGCGGGCGCTCGGCCCGGTGCTGGCGGCCCTGCTGGTCCGCCTGGGCCACCGGGCGCAGGCGCTGGCCCAGGTGGCGGCCGCGCCGCTGTACGGCGGCGGGGCAGTGGTCGGCGAGGTCCGCGCGGTGCTCTGACGAGCCCTCAGCGCGAGGTGGGAGCCGGGTCGGTGGCCACACCCACCGACCCGGTCAGGCGCCTCAGTGGGCGTCGCCGGACTCGGCCAGGCGCTTGATCGACGCGGTGATCTCGGTCTCCGCCTCCAGGCGGCCGACCCACTCGGCACCCTCGACCGACTTGCCGGGCTCCAGGTCCTTGTAGACCTCGAAGAAGTGCTGGATCTCCAGGCGGTCGAACTCCGACACGTGGTGGATGTCCCGCAGGTGCTCCCAGCGCGGGTCGGTGGCCGGCACGCAGAGCAGCTTGTCGTCGCCGCCCGCCTCGTCGGTCATCTTGAACATGCCGATCGCCCGGCACTTGATCAGGCAGCCGGGGAAGGTCGGCTCGTCCAGGATGACCAGCGCGTCCAGCGGGTCGCCGTCCTCGCCGAGAGTGCCCTCGACGAAGCCGTAGTCGGCCGGGTAACGGGTCGAGGTGAAGAGCATCCGGTCCAGGCGGAGGCGACCGGACTCATGGTCGACCTCGTACTTGTTGCGGGAGCCCTTCGGGATCTCGATGGTGACGTCGAACTCCAACGGTGCCTCCAAGGTAGGGACTGACAGAATCCCAGTGTCTCCTACCGGAGGGAGTGCTGTGGAAAGGGGTTGGGCAGTGGCAGGCACGCGCAGGGGCCGGGCGGTGGTGGTGGCCGCCGCGGCGGGGTTCACCCTGGTGGCCCAGGGCACACCGGCACACCCGCAGGCCGGGCCGGCCCCCGCCGCGCCCCCGGTGCTGCAACCGGCCGCGAGCACCGGCGCCGACGCGCTGCCCAGCACCGCCGGACTCCAGGCGGCACTGGGCCAGTTGACCCAGGACAAGGCGCTCGGCACGCTCACCTACGCGATCGCCGACGGCAGCACCGGCAAGCTGCTGCTCGGCTCCGGCGAGGGCACCCCCGCCACCCCGGCCTCCACCACCAAGCTGGCCACCTCGGTGGCCGCGCTCTCCCTGCTGCCCGCCGACACCCGGATCACCACCAAGGTCGTCCAGGGCGCCACCCCCGCCGACATCGTGCTGGTCGGCGGCGGCGACCCCACCCTGACCGGCCTGCCGCAGGACCAGATCCGGATCGGCGGCCTGCCGGTGGACAGCGAGACCGCCCCCGCCTCGCTGATCGACCTGGCCAAGCAGACCGCCACCGCCCTCAAGGCCGCCGGGACCGGCACCGTCCACCTGTCCTACGACACCTCGCTCTACACCGGCGCCGCCGCGCACAAGAACAACGACGGCACCAACATCGGTCCGATGTCCGCCCTGATGTCCGACGAGGGCCGCAACAACCCGGCCGACGACGTGGAGGGCCCGGTCCGGGTGCCCGACCCCGCCGCCCAGGCCGCCGGCCGGTTCGCCGACCTGCTCGGCGCCCAGGGCGTCAAGGTCGACGGCAAGCCCAAGGAGGGTCCCGCCCCCGCCGGCGCCGCCGCCCTCGGCCGCGTCCAGTCGCCCACGCTGCCGCGGCTGGTCGAACGGCTGCTCACCCACTCCGACAACACGCTGGCCGAGGCGGTCGGCCGCCAGGTCGCCCTCGCCGCGCACCAGCCCGCCAGCTACGAGGGCGCCGGCGCCGCCGTCAGCCAGACCGTCGGCCAGCTCGGCATCCCGCTGCCCGGCGTCTCGCTCAACGACGCCAGCGGTCTCAACCCGCACAACGCGATCCCGCCCCTGGTGCTGGCCGACCTGCTGGCCCTGGCCGCCGCCCCCGACCATCCGCAGCTGCGCCCGGTGCTCACCGGACTGCCGATCGCCGGCCTGACCGGCACCCTCGACAAGCGGTTCACCGCCGCCCAGGGCTCGGCCGACGGCGCGGGCGTCGTGCGGGCCAAGACCGGCACCCTCAGCGGCGTCAACACGCTGGCCGGCACCGTGGTCGACGCCGACGGACGGCTGCTGGTCTTCGCCCTGATGACCAAGGGCGGTACCGGCGACACCCGGGCGGCCGTCGACCGGATCGTGGCCAAGCTGGTCTCCTGCGGCTGCCACTGAAGCGGTCCAGGCGCTGCCACCCGCCCACCGCAGCACGTACGGTGAGGGCATGACGAGCGCGCGCAGCGGAGCGGACCTGGTCGACTGGAACCTCGCGGTCTCCACCGCGACCAGGCTGGCCCGCCCCGGACCGCAGGTCAGCCGCGAGGAGGCCCGGGCGGTGGTCGCGGAGTTGCGCCGACACGCGCTCACCGCCCAGGACGCCGTGCGCGAGCACACCCGGATGAACCCGGCCCGCCTGGGCGGCGACGGTGCCGCCCCCGTCCTGGTGGTCGACCGCCCGGGCTGGGTGCGGGCCAACGTGGCGGGCTTTCGCACCGTGATCGGCCCGCTCACCCGCAAGCTCGCCGCCCGCCGCGCCGACACCCCGGGCGGCGCGGTGATCGGCTCGCTCGGCGAGAAGATCACCGGGGTGGAGATCGGCGCGGTGCTGGCCCTGCTCTCCAGCAAGGTGCTCGGCCAGTACGAGACCTTCGCCGCCGCCGAACCGCGGGCTCCCCGCACCCCCGACAGCCCCGCCGAACTGTTCGACCAGCCCCGCGCCGCCGAGTCGGCCGGCCGGCCCGGCCGGCTGCTGCTGGTGGCACCCAACATCGTCCAGGTGGAGCGGGAACTGGACGTCGATCCGCACGACTTCCGGCTCTGGGTCTGCCTGCACGAGGAGACCCACCGCACCCAGTTCAGCGCCGTCCCCTGGCTGCGCGACCATGTCCAGTCCGAGGTCCAGTCCTTCCTCGCGGAGACCGACGTGGAACCCGTCGCGCTGCTGGAGCGGCTGCGTGAGGCGCTGGCTCCGGGGGAGCGGCCGGGCGGTTCGGGCACTCTGCTGGACCTCGTGCAGACGCCGCGCCAGCGCGAGATCCTCGGCCGGCTGACCGCCGTCATGTCGCTGCTGGAGGGCCACGCCGACGTCGTGATGGACGGGGTCGGACCGGCCGTGGTGCCCAGCGTCGCGGAGATCCGGGAGAAGTTCCAGACCCGTCGTGACAAGGGCGCCGGACGCCTGGACCTGATGCTGCGCCGGCTGCTCGGCATGGACGCCAAGCTGCGCCAGTACCAGGACGGCGCGCTGTTCGTGCGCGGGGTGCTGGACCGGATCGGGATGGACGGCTTCAACCTGGTCTGGACCTCGCCGAACACCCTGCCGACCAAGGAGGAGGTCCACGACCCGGCCGCCTGGGTGGCCCGAGTCGGACGCCAGTCCCAGCCCAAGCCCCCGGACGAGTGAGGGGGCGGGGCGAGGGAACGTTTCTTCATTCACCCGTCCGTGGGACGGTGGTCGTACCGGTGGCGCGGACGCGTCGGCCGTGCCCGCCGAAGTGAGACGATCTGCCTGCGACGATCCGTGACCATCCGGTCACCCGGAGATCGTCCCCCGGTCCCTCCCTGCCACCAGGAGCTGTTCCCCATGGGCCCACACCCCGCCGTCGCGGCGATACGCCTGGCCGCCCGCCGCGCCCTGCTCGACCTGGTCGCCGAGCACGGCCGGGCCGGCGCCCCCGCGCTGGTCCCCGCCACGGCCTCGGCCGCCATCGCCCAGGCCGTCGTCCCCGCCCCCAGCGCCCCCGTCCCGCAGCCGGCCACCGCGGCCGCCGCCGGCTCGGTCGGCGTGCTGATCGGCAACGCCCGCCGCCACCCCTCCGGCCTGCCCCGCACCCCCGCGGCCCCCGGCGCCCCGCTGGTCCTGGTCGCCGTCAGCGGCGGCGCCGACTCGATGGCCCTGGCCACCGCCACCGCCTTCGAGGCCCCCAAGCTCGGCCTGCGGGTCGGGGCCGTCACCGTCGACCACGGCTTGCAGGACGGCTCCGCCGAGCGCGCCCAGCAGGTGGCCGAACGCCTGCGCGCCCTCGGCCTGGACCCGGTCGAAGCCGTCGCCGTGCACGTCGGCCGCCAAGGCGGCCCCGAAGCCGCCGCCCGCGACGCCCGCTACGCCGCGCTGGACGCCGCCGCCGCCCGCCACCAGGCCCTGGCCGTCTTCCTCGGCCACACCCGCGACGACCAGGCCGAAACCGTCCTGCTGGGTCTCGCCCGCGGCTCCGGCGCCCGCTCGCTGGCCGGCATGCCGGGCCGCAAGGGCCGCTACCGCCGCCCGCTGCTCGACCTGGACCGCGCTGCCACCCGCCAGGCCTGCGCCGCCCAGTCCATCCCCGTCTGGGACGACCCGCACAACCTGGACCCCGCCTACACCCGCGCCCGGGTCCGCCACGAGGTGCTGCCGGTGCTGGAGAAGCACCTGGGCGCCGGCGTGGTCGAGGCCCTGGCCCGCACCGCCCGCCTCTTCCGCGACGACGCCGACGCTCTGGACCAGTGGGCCGAGCGCGCCGAGCTCGACCTCGGCCGGGCCGACCCGCAGGACGGCAGCCGCGCCCTGCCCGTGACCGGCCTGGCCGAGCTGCCCAGCGCGGTGCGCCGCCGGGTGCTGCGCCGGGCCGCGCTGCGCACCGGAGCCCCGGCCGGCGACCTGTTCGCCCGGCACCTGGAGTCGGTGGACCAGCTGGTCACCGGTTGGCGCGGCCAGGGACCGCTGCAGCTACCCGGGGGGGTCGAGGTCACCCGCCGGTGTGGCAACCTGGTGTTTCGGCGGCGGAACGACTGACCGCCGGCACAGGACCACGAACCCTTGAGGACGTATCCCCGGTGGACGACAAGGACATGGGCGCCGACCTGGCGAAGGTGCTCATCAGCAAGGACGAGATCGACGCCAAGCTGGCCGAGCTGGCCGAGCGGATCGACGGGGACTACGCCGGGAAGGACCTGCTGATCGTCGGCGTGCTCAAGGGTGCGGTGATGGTCATGGCCGACCTGGCCCGGGCCCTGCACTCCAAGGTCACGATGGACTGGATGGCGGTCTCCTCCTACGGGATGGGCACCAAGTCCTCCGGCGTGGTGCGGATCCTCAAGGACCTCGACACCGACATCGCCGACCGCGACGTGCTGATCGTCGAGGACATCATCGACTCCGGCCTCACGCTCTCCTGGCTGCTCGGCAACCTCGGCTCGCGCGGCCCCGCCTCGCTCGAGGTCTGCACCCTGCTGCGCAAGCCGGACGCCGCCAAGGTCGAGATCGACGTCAAGTACGTGGGCTTCGACATCCCCAACGAGTTCGTGGTCGGGTACGGCCTGGACTACGCGGAGAAGCTCCGCAACCTGCCGTTCATCGGTACGCTCGCCCCACACGTGTACGGCGGCTGAGCCGAACCCGTCACACCGGGGAACACCCCACCGGTTCCACCCGTTGGAGTCGGCGGACGGACAACTGAACAGACCGTACCGCCGTGCTCCCGCGGAGCCCGGCATCACTGCTGTACGGTCAAATTACCCGCTCTTCGTACCGGCCCCGCCGGGACACCGGGCGGGGTGCGCTCGCACAAATCAGATGCGCCGACGGCCTTGGCCGAGCGGTGCCGTTGAGTGGCAGGAGGGACGGGGCGGCAACGCCCCGCATGGATGGACGTCAAGCGATACTTCCGCGCGCCGATCGCATGGATCCTCCTGGCAGTCGTCGCCGTCATTGTGCTGATGAACGTCGTTTCGAATTCGAACGGCTACAAGACGGTGGACACCGGCCAGGTGATCCAGGCGATCAATAGCGGCCAGGTCAAGCAGGCACAGCTCACCACTGGCGACTCGAACACGATCAAGATCCAGCTGCAGGACGGCCAGAGCCTGGGCCCCGGCAGCAACGGCAAGGCCCCCTCGGGCAACAAGTTCCAGGCCTCCTACATCGGCGACCAGGGCAAGGACATCGCCGAGGCGATGTCCAACGACCCGAAGAAGATGCCCACCCAGGGCTACACGATCACCCCGGAGAAGCAGAGCGGCTTCGTCAGCCTGCTGCTCTCCATGCTGCCGATCGTGATCATCGTGCTGGTCTTCCTGTTCCTGATGAACCAGATGCAGGGCGGCGGCTCCCGGGTCATGCAGTTCGGCAAGTCCAAGGCCAAGCTGCTCACCAAGGACACCCCGAAGACCACCTTCGCCGACGTGGCCGGTGCCGACGAGGCGGTGGAGGAGCTCCACGAGATCAAGGAGTTCCTGCAGGAGCCGGCCAAGTTCCAGGCCGTCGGCGCCAAGATCCCCAAGGGCGTGCTGCTCTACGGCCCGCCCGGCACCGGCAAGACCCTGCTGGCGCGCGCCGTCGCGGGCGAGGCCGGCGTCCCGTTCTACTCCATCTCGGGCTCCGACTTCGTCGAGATGTTCGTCGGTGTCGGTGCCTCCCGGGTCCGCGACCTGTTCGAGCAGGCCAAGGCCAACGCCCCCGCCATCGTCTTCGTCGACGAGATCGACGCCGTCGGCCGGCACCGCGGCGCGGGCCTCGGCGGCGGCCACGACGAGCGCGAGCAGACCCTCAACCAGCTGCTGGTCGAGATGGACGGCTTCGACGTGAAGGGCGGCGTCATCCTGATCGCCGCCACGAACCGCCCCGACATCCTCGACCCGGCGCTGCTGCGCCCGGGCCGCTTCGACCGGCAGATCGCCGTCGAGCGCCCCGACCTGCAGGGCCGTCTGGACATCCTCAAGGTGCACCAGAAGGGCAAGCCGGTCGCCCCGGACGTCGACCTCAAGGCCGTCGCCAAGCGCACCCCCGGCTTCACCGGTGCCGACCTGGCGAACGTGCTCAACGAGGCCGCGCTGCTGACCGCCCGCTCGGACAAGAAGCTGGTCGACAACGTCACCCTGGACGAGGCGATCGACCGCGTGGTCGCGGGGCCGCAGAAGCGCACCCGGATCATGTCGGACAAGGAGAAGAAGATCACCGCGTACCACGAGGGCGGCCACGCCCTGGTCGCGGCGGCCTCCCCGAACGCCGACCCGGTGCACAAGATCACCATCCTGTCCCGCGGCCGGGCCCTGGGTTACACCATGGTGCTGCCGGAGGAGGACAAGTACTCGACCACCCGCAACGAGATGCTCGACCAGCTCGCGTACATGCTGGGCGGCCGTGCGGCGGAGGAACTGGTCTTCCACGACCCGACCACCGGCGCCTCGAACGACATCGAGAAGGCCACCGCCACCGCCCGCGCGATGGTGACCCAGTACGGCATGACCGAGCGCCTCGGTGCCATCAAGTTCGGCAGCGACAACTCCGAGCCGTTCCTCGGCCGTGAGATGGGCCACCAGCGCGACTACTCGGAAGAGGTCGCCGGGCTGGTGGACGAAGAGGTCAAGAAGCTGATCGAGAACGCCCACAACGAGGCGTGGGAGATCCTGGTCGAGAACCGCGACGTGCTGGACAACCTGGTCCTGGAGCTCCTGGAGAAGGAGACCCTGAACAAGGAGCAGATCGCCGAGATCTTCGCCCCCGTGGTGAAGCGCCCGGCCCGGCCCGCCTGGACCGGCTCGGCCCGCCGCACCCCGTCCACCCGCCCGCCGGTCCAGTCCCCCAAGGAGCTGGCCCTGAGCAACGGTGCCGCCGCCTCCCTGGAGACCGGCCCGATGGACACCCTCAAGCTCCCCCCGGTCACCGGCGAGTCGACCGAGAGCTGACCGTCCCAGCGGGGTAAGCGGAATGAGTGCCGCGCCCTCGGGGTTTGTACCCTGGAGGCGCGGCATTCGTGCTGCTCAGGTATCCCTCTACTCAGCAACTGCGAGGCCCGCATGACCGACCCGGTGACGCTCGACGGACAGGCCACCGTCGGCACCTTCGACCAGAAGCGGGCCGAGAACGCGATCCGCGAACTGCTGATAGCCGTCGGCGAGGACCCGGAGCGGGAGGGGCTGCGGGAGACCCCGGCGCGGGTGGCGCGGGCCTACAAGGAGATATTCGCCGGCCTCTGGCAGCAGGCCGAGGACGTGCTGACCACGACGTTCGACCTGGGGCACGACGAACTGGTGCTGGTCAGGGACATCGAACTGGTGTCGACCTGCGAGCACCACCTGCTGACGTTCCACGGCGTGGCCCACATCGGCTACATCCCGTCCACCAGTGGCAAGATCACCGGCCTGTCCAAGCTGGCCCGCCTGGTGGACGTCTACGCGCGCCGCCCGCAGGTCCAGGAGCGCCTGACCACCCAGATCGCGGACTCGCTGATGCGGGTCCTGGAGCCGCGCGGGGCCATCGTGGTGGTCGAGGCCGAGCACATGTGCATGACGGTGCGCGGCATCCGCAAGCCCGGCGCCAAGACCCTCACCTCCGCGGTGCGCGGCCAGCTGCGCGACCCCGCGACCCGGGCCGAGGCGATGAGCCTGATCATCGGCCGCTGAGGCCTTCCCGGGCGGTGCGTCAGCCCGCGCGGGGTTCGCGGTCGGGGGCGGGCGAGAGGTGGTCGCTGAGCCACTCCAGGCTGGCGGGGAGCTCGCGGCGCCAGGTGTCGAAGCTGTGGCCGCCGTCCGGGAGGAAGAGCGAGTCGACCGTGAGGTCGGGGTGGGCCTGGGCGGTGCTGCTGGCAGTGGCCAGGAACTGCTGGGTGGCGGCGTAGTCCTCCTCGGTGCGGGTGCTCACCAGCAGCAGGTGGGACTTGGGCACCGGCAGGTTCTGCAGCCGCCAGGCGAGGTCGTAGCCCTGGGCCAGCTGCCGGCTGCCGCCGAACAGGTCGCCGGTGCTCCAGTCCTCCGGCACCTGGTAGTCGGCGTGCAGGGCGGCGGCGGAGCCGTAGGAGCCCGGGTCGCGCAGGGCCAGCCGCAGCGCGCAGCTGCCGCCGGTGGAGTAGCCGAGCACGCCCCAGGAGGCGGGCGAGCGGCTGACCCGGTAGGCGGAGCGCAGGGCGTTGGGCAGGTCCTTGGCGAACCAGGTCTCGGTGGCGGGCCCGCCGGGGACGTCGACGCATTCGGTGTTGCGGGGGGCGGCGACGGTGGGGCGGGCCATGACGACGACGGTGGGGGCCATCCGGCCGGTGCGTTGCAGGTCCCAGGCGGTCTGCGGGGTGTGCAGTTCGCTGAGCAGGTGCAGGGCGGGCCCGGGGTAGCCGGCCAGGGTGAGCAGCACCGGGAAGCGCTCCCGGGCGTACTTCGGGTTGAAGTACTCGGGTGGCAGATAGATGAACATCTGGTCGGACAGGCCGCTCTCCTTTCCGTTGACCCGGATGGAGCTGATCTGTCCGACCTCCTCGGGCTTGCCCTGCGGCAGGTCGGTGACCTGGTCGAGGCCGCCTTCGGTGGTGGGCCGGACCAGGGCGTCGCCGACCGGGGGTCCGGAGCGGGCGCCGGGGCCCGCGGGGCCGAGGGCGAGCTGTCCGCCGGTCGGCTGGAGCAGGTCGTGCCAGGAGGAGTAAAAACCGTAGGCGGCGTTCAGGGTGAGGGCGCAGACGGCCAGCGCGAGCAGCTGGCTCACCGTCAGGAGGCCGATCCGGCCGAGGATCTGGAGCGGGTGGCGGCCGGCCAGCCGGGGCCAGAGCAGCACGGTGGCGGTCAGGGCCAGCAGGGTGAGGCCGGCGACCAGGTACACCAGCGCGCTGCTGGTCAGTTCCATCCCAGGGCCTCCCCTCGGCGAGCGCCGTGCGGGCTGTCGGAGCGTCAGTGGGTCTGCGGCTGCTTCGATCGTGCGGTGCGGGTGCGGCTGCGGCGGGCCCGGCTGACCCATCATCGGAGACGGATCGGGGGCCGGCCACCGGAGCCGTCGCTGTCCACCGGGGCAACGCCGGTCGAACGGCGGGCGGTACGGTCGGGTGCGTCGCGGCGGCCCGGCTTCACCCACAGGAACCAAGGCCCTAGACTTCGGCGTCGCCACTGGCACGGGGGCCAGGGCCGGACCGCGGGAGGACCGGCCCGGCGTCGGTGGACCACGGATTACTCGCTCTTGACGTTGTCTTGGTCAAGGGAAGGAACTACACATGCAGGACCTTGACGGCTCGTTCCCCAGGGTGGCCGGGCAGTTGCCCGGAGCCTCTACGCTGGGCTTCCATGAGGGTTCCCGTGTCCGCTGAGTCGTCCCAGGAGCAGCCCCGCCGACGGGGCCTGAAGACGTTGCGCACCCAGGCCGCAGCCGTTCCGCGCGCCTGGCTGCCAGGAGCGGTGGGTTACGCCTGTCTGCTGATCGGCCTGGTGGACATCCTCAGCGGGGTCTTCCCCAAGCTGCGGCACACCCGGATGCACAGCTGGGCGGGCCAGCTGCCGGGGATGACGACCACGCTGGCCACGGCGGGCACACTGGTGATCGGCCTGCTGCTGGTGCTGCTGGCGCACGCGCTGCGCCGGCGCAAGAGCCGGGCCTGGCGGATGGTCTGCGTGCTGCTGCCGGTCAGTGCGGCGCTGCACGTGCTGCGCTGGCACCAGGTCGGTCCCGCGGTGGTGTCGCTGGTGCTGCTGGCGGTGATGCTGGTGCACCGGCGCGAGTTCTACGCGAAGGCCGATCCGCGGACCCGGTGGCGGGCGCTGCTGAACTTCGTGGTGATGGGTGCGATCAGCCTGGGGCTGGGCTTCCTGATCGTCAGCGCGCACCCGGCCCGGGAGATGGGCCGGCCGAGCCTGTGGGACCGGCTGCACGAGACGGTGTGGGGCCTGTTCGGGCTGGACGGCCCGGTGCGCTACCACCCGGACCGGATCGCCGACGCGGTCGGTTACTCGCTGGCCGGGCTGGGTCTGCTGACGGCCTTCTCGACCGCGTACCTGCTGCTGCGGCCGGGCAAGCCGGAGCCGGAGCTGACGCCGCAGGACGAGGAGCGGGTGCGGGCGCTGCTGGAGCGCCACGGTGCGCGCGACTCGCTGGGCTACTTCGCGCTGCGCCGGGACAAGAGCGTGCTCTTCTCGCCGACCGGCAAGGCGGCGATCTCCTACCGGGTGGTGTCCGGGGTGATGCTGGCCTCGGGTGACCCGGTGGGTGACGTGGAGGCCTGGCCGGGCGCGATCAAGGTGTTCATGGCGCACGCCCGTGAGCACGCCTGGGTGCCGGCGGTGATGGGCTGCAGCGAGGTCGGCGGCGAGGTCTGGACCCGCGAGGCGGGGCTGGACGCGCTGGAGCTGGGCGACGAGGCGATCGTGGACGCCAGCACCTTCTCGCTGTCCGGCCGGGCGATGCGCAACGTGCGTCAGATGGTGAAGCGGATCGAGCGCAACGGGTACTCCTGCCAGGTGCGCCGGGTCGGCGACCTGACGCTGGAGGAGAAGATGCGGATCGCTGACGCGGCGGCCCGTTGGCGCGGTACCGACACCGAGCGCGGGTTCTCGATGGCGCTGGGCCGGTTCGGCGACCCGGGTGACGACGGCTGCGTGGTGGTGACCGCGCACAAGGCGCCGGAGGAGGGCGAGCCGGCGGGTGACGACCTGAAGGCGGTGCTGCACTTCGTGCCCTGGGGCGCTGACGGCATCTCGCTCGAGCTGATGCGTCGCGACCGGGCCGCCGATCCGGGGCTGAACGAGCTGCTGATCGTGGCCGCGCTGCAGGAGGTGCCGAACCTGGGGGTGCGGCGGGTCTCGCTGAACTTCGCCATGTTCCGTTCGGCGCTGGCGCGCGGCGAGCGGATCGGTGCGGGGCCGGTGCTGCGGGCCTGGCGCGGGCTGCTGGTGTTCCTGTCGCGGTGGTTCCAGATCGAGTCGCTGTACAAGTTCAACGCGAAGTTCCAGCCGGAGTGGGAGCCGCGGTTCCTGGTCTACCCGAACACCCGGGACCTGCCGCGGATCGGGTTCGCGGCGATGCAGGCGGAGGCGTTCATCACGCTGGGCATGCCGCGGTTCGGCCGCAAGCGCCAGCGGCAGGGCCTGATGGCGGCGCCGGCCGGCACGGCCGACCAGGTGGCTCCGGCGGCGTAGGGCTGCGCGGGCCGGGCGGCGGGCGGCCGATAATGGCCGCATGAACAACCCGCTGCCCGGCCTGCCCGCCCTCGACCGCTGTGCCGTGATGGGCGTCGTGAACGTCACTCCCGACTCCTTCTCGGACGGCGGGCTGTGGCTGGACCCGCAGGCGGCGGTGGCGCACGGGCTGCGGCTGACCGGGCTGGGCGCGGACCTGGTGGACGTGGGCGGGGAGTCGACCCGGCCGGGTTCGCAGCGGGTCACCGAGGCGGAGGAGCTGCGCCGGGTGCTGCCGGTGGTGCGCGAGCTGGCGGCGGCCGGGGTGGTGGTGTCGGTGGACACGATGCGGGCCCGGGTCGCCGATCAGGCGCTGGCGGCGGGGGCGCTGCTGGTGAACGACGTCTCGGGCGGGCTGGCCGACCCGGACATGGCCCGGGTGGTGGCCGACTCGGGAGCGCCGTTCGTGGTGATGCACTGGCGCGGGCAGTCGGCGGACATGGACGCGCTGGCGGTGTACGGGGACGTGGTGCGCGAGGTGGTGGCCGAGCTGTCGGTGCGGATCGAGGCGCTGCTGGCGGCGGGGGTCAAGGAGGAGCAGTTGGTCCTGGATCCGGGGCTGGGTTTCGCCAAGACAAGCGAGCACAACTGGGCGTTGCTGGGAGGTTTGGGCGCGCTGACCGGCTTGGGGCGCCCGGTGTTGGTCGCCGCATCTCGCAAGCGGTTCCTGGGTACGCTGCTCGCCAACCCGGAAACCGGGCAGCCGCGGCCGGCTCGGCAGCGGGACGACGCCACGGCGGCGGTCTCGGTGCTGGCGGCCCGGGCCGGTGCCTGGGCGGTGCGGGTGCACGACGTGGCCGGCACTGCCGACGCGGTCCGGGTGGTGGCCGCCTGGCAGGCGGCCGGGCCGAGCTGAGCGAGGAAGTGGGTGGTGGCGTGACTGGTGACGGCGCGTTGGGCAAGGGGCCGTCGGGCAACGGCGCTTCCGCTCCGGAGGCCGACCGCGAGGCGGTGCTGGCGGCCAATCAGCGGTTGTACGAGGCGCTGGAGACCGGCGACCTGGAGGCGGTGGAGGACGTCTGGCTGTCCGCCGCCGACGCCGACGACAAGACGGGTGTGGTGTGCGTGCACCCGGGCTGGCCGGTGTTGCGCGGCCGCGCCCAGGTGACCAGGTCCTACCTGCTGATCATGATGAACACGGAGTACATCCAGTTCTTCCTGACCGACGTCGAGGTCGAGGTGCAGGGGGACGTGGCGCTGGT
The DNA here is from genome assembly GCF_003205575.1 of Streptomyces tateyamensis. Taxonomy (GTDB): domain Bacteria; phylum Actinomycetota; class Actinomycetes; order Streptomycetales; family Streptomycetaceae; genus Kitasatospora; species Kitasatospora tateyamensis. The sequence continues at coordinate 111,390 of NZ_PYBW01000022.1, read as the reverse complement.
CACCTGCACCGAGAACATCCTGTCCGGCGGGGAGTCGGACGAGGAGGGGGAGCTGGGCCCGCTGGTCGGCGGGAAGGTGGTCTCCACCAACGTGTTCCGCCGGACCGCGGACGGCTGGCGGCTCTGGTCGCACCACGGTTCACCGGTGCTGACCAGCGGTGACGACGAGGACGAGGAGTAGCGGTCCGGTCGGGAACAGCAGGGCGTGCCGCGGTGCTGTCCGGTGGCGAGGGTAGATTCGACGGACGGCGGGCGACGGGGCCCGCCGTGCCACGATCAGGAGCAGTGATTCAGGTGCTGGACCGCGTCACCCTGCGAGGCCTGCGCGCCCGCGGCCACCACGGCGTATTCGAGCGGGAGCGGATCGAGGGGCAGACCTTCGTGGTCGACCTGGTGCTGTACCTGGACACCCGGCCGGCCGCGTCCGGCGACGATCTCAGCCGCACGGCGCACTACGGGATCGTCGCGGAGGAGGTCACCGCGATCATCTCGGGCGAGCCGGTGGACCTGATCGAGACCTTGGCCCAGCGGATCGCCGACCAGTGCCTCAAGCACCAGGCGGTCGAGGAGGTCGAGGTCACCGTGCACAAGCCGGACGCGCCGATCACGGTGCCGTTCGACGACGTGACCATCACGATCCATCGGAGCCGCGGATGACCACCAGTGACCCCACTGCCACCCCGAGCACGTTCGACCTGCAGCGCCGGGTGGACAGCGTGGACGACACCCTGTCGCGGGTGCGTACCGCGGTGCTTGCCGTGGGCAGCAACCTGGGCAACCGGCTGGAGACCCTGCAGGGCGCGGTGGACGCGCTCGGCGACACCCCCGGGGTGAAGGTGACGGCCGTCTCCGGCGTGTTCGAGACCGCCGCCGTGGGCGGTCCGCAGGACCAGCCCGCCTACTTCAACGCGGTAATGCTGCTGCGCACCACGCTGACGCCGCGCGACCTGCTGGAGCGGGCCAACGCGGTCGAGGACGCCTTCGGCCGGGTGCGCACGGTGCGCTGGGGCGCCCGCACCCTGGACGTGGACATCGTCAGCTACCAGGACGTGCTGAGCGAGGACCCGGTGCTGCTGCTGCCGCACCCGCGCGCGCACGAGCGGGCTTTCGTGCTCGCCCCGTGGCAGGACGCCGACCCGCAGGCCGAGCTGCCTGGCCACGGCCGGGTGGCCGAGCTGCTGGCCGGGCTGGGCGGGCCGGGGGCGCAGGGTGTGGCCCGGCGCGCCGACATCCAGTTGCGCCTGCCGGAGTAAGGTCGAGCCGGCGCTGTGGCGGCGATGGGCGTCCGCCGGCCTCCAGAAGGGAACCGTCGAACCAGTGAAGCCGCTGCGAGTGCGTCTGCTGCTGGGCATCTTCGTGGTCGTCACGGCGCTGGCCTGGGCCGGCGCCAAGCTGTGGAACTCGCTGGACACGCTGCCGGGAGTCCCGGCGGCGGCTCCGGTGGTGCTGGCGGTGGTGGCGGTGGTGCTGTTGGCCGCGGCGGTCTCGCTGCGGTCCCGGTTGAAGGCGATCCGGGACCGGGCGCCGGGCGCCAAGCGGGTGGATCCGCTGATGGCGGCCCGTGCGGTGGTGCTGGGCCAGGCCAGTGCGCTGGTGTCGGCCGTGGTGGCCGGGGTGTACGCGGGGCTGGGCATCGAGCTGGCGACGCTGCCGGACTTCGACGCGCACCGCACGGCCGTGATCACCGCCGGGCTGGCCGTGCTGGCGGCTGCCGCCGTGGTGGCCGCGGCGCTGTGGCTGCAGCACGTCTGCAAGCTGCCGGAGGACGGCGGCTCCTCCGGGAAGGGCACGGCGTCCTCGGCCCGCTGACCGGGCGTCAGGCGCGTTGAGCTGGGCGGTAGCGGTACGGGTCACCCCGGGCTGACAGCGGCGCTATTCGCACGCTAGTTTTCTGTCCATGTCTCGCGGACGCCACCGTCACTCCTCGCTCCTCAGCCGGGCCCTGCTGCCGACCGCGGCCGCGGTCCTCACGGTGGCCGCGCTCGCCGCCCTGCTGGTCAGTCCGGACCAGGTGGTGGTCCGCTCGGTCGGGGTGGCCGCGGTGCTCGCGGTGCTGGGCACCGCCATGGTGCTGCGCCAGCGCGACCGGGCCGCCCGGGCCGCGGCCGAGACCGCCGCGGTGCGCCGGCTGCGCGACGAGGAGCGTTACGAGGAGCAGTTGGCCGAGGCCGAGTACGCGGCCGAGGTGGCCGAGGAGCGGGCGGCCCGGCTGGGCCGCCGGCTGACGGCGGAGAAGTCCCGGCTGGCCAAGGCGGAGACCGAGATCGCCCGGCTGCTCAAGGAGCGCGCGGTGCAGGCCGCCGAGCAGGCGCTCAAGGAGGCCGAGGCGGCGCAGCGGGCGATCGAGGCGGCCCGTCCCAAGCACCCGGTGACCCCGGTGACCTTCCTGCGCGCGGCCAACGCGCTGCGCGCGCTGGAGCGGCGGGCCGAGCTGGCCCAGGCGCAGGCCGAGCACCTGGCGCGCCGTCAGGCGGCCCGGCGGGCCGCGGCGGCGCTGCCGGCCACGGCTTCGGCGGACCCGGCGGCGCTGCCCGAGGTGCGCCAGGCGCACGCGCCGGCCGTGCCGCAGTCGCGGATCGGGCGGCTGGAGCCGGTGGCCGCGCGCGGGGCGGCCGAGGGCGAGCGGGCGGCGGTGGCGCCGAGTCCGGTGCGCCCGGTGCTGGCCGCGCCGGGCAGTGAGGCCGCGGCGGCGCCGGCTCCGATGGAGCGGCAGCGGCAGCGGCCCCGGCCGCAGGCGGGCCACGGGCGGGGACCGGGCTTCAGCTTCTTCGACCGCACCGCGGCGATGCGGGCGGCGGCGCCGGCGCCCGCGGTCGGTTCGGTGCGCGAGCTGGCCGAGCAGCGTCCCGAGCCGGTGGAGCCGGACCTGGCCGACGTGCTGGGCGACGAGGTGGCCGACACCCGGGTGGTCGACCTGACCCCGGAGGACGACACCGAGCTGCTGGACCTGGGCGAGCTGCGCAGCGGCCGCACCCAGGGCCGGTCCGGGCGGAGCTGAGCCAGGCTCAGATCCGCGGGTAGCGGGCCTGCACGGTCCAGATCTGCGGGTTGTCGCCCAGCTCGGGGTGCAGGTCGACCAGGTCGGCCAGCACGTCCTGCAGGAAGTCCCGGGCCTCCCTGCGCAGCTCCTGGTGGCGGACCACCAGCGGCTCCTCGTCCACCCAGGTCGCGATGACCTCCACGTGGCCGAACCGGCGGGCGAACCGCAGCAGCTCGGTGTTCTGGGTGAAGTCCAGGTCGACCGTGCGCAGCGCGGCGGCCCGGCTGCCGCGCGGGTCCTCGTCCAGCTGCTCGACCACGTCGCACAGGGCCCAGGCGAAGTCCAGCACCGGCACCCAGCCCCAGGCGGTGGACAGCTCCAGCTCGTCCTGGGCCAGGTACACGTCGCCGCAGAACAGGTCGTGCCGCAGCGCCTGCACCGAGGCCGTGCGGTAGTCGGTCTGCGGGGGGTCGGGGATCCGCAGGGAGAGGGAGTAGCCGAGCTCGATCACGGGCTCATTTAACCGCGTGACGCCGGCGGCCCCGCCCGGGGATGATGGGCGCATGCCCGAGCCCATCCGCGTGCGGGGCTCGGTGGTCGTTCCCGACGCCGAGCTCGTCTGGCGCTTCTCCCGGTCCAGCGGCCCCGGTGGCCAGCACGTCAACACCTCCGACACCCAGGTCGAGCTGCGCTACGACCTGGCCGCCTCCGCCGCGCTGCCCGAGGTGTGGAAGCAGCGCGCCCTGGAGCGGCTGGCCGGGCGCCTGGTGGACGGGCGGGTGCTGGTGGTGCGGGCCAGCGAGCACCGCTCGCAGTGGCGCAACCGCGAGGTGGCCGCCGCCCGGCTGGCCTCGCTGCTCGGCGAGGCGACGGCGCCGCCGCCCAAGACCCGCCGGCCCACCAAGCCCAGCCGCGGTCTGGTGGAGCGCCGGCTGTCCGACAAGAAGCGCCGCTCCGACCTCAAGCGCTCGCGCTCGGCCCCGCCGCGCGGCGGGGAGTGACCGGGCGCCCGGCGCGGTGCGGTCAGCCGATCCGGCGGTAGTCGCCGCGGAAGTAGAGCAGCGGGCGCCCGCCGGGGTCGGGGACCAGGGCCTGCAGCACCCGGCCGAGCACCAGGGTGTGGTCGCCCGCGGGTATCCGCTGCTCGGTGCGGCACTCCACGGTGGCCAGCGCCCCGGTCACCAGCGGCGCCCCGCTCAGCCCGCCCGTGGTGTGCGGGGTGTCGGCGAACAGCAGCCGGTCGCTCAGCCGCCCCTTCATGGCGAACCGCCCGGCCAGCGCCCGGTGCTCCTCGCCCAGCAGCGAGACCGCCCAGCGGTCCACCCGGGAGAGCAGCTCGTCCATCCGCGAGTCCTCGCGCACCGAGACCAGCACCAGCGGCGGCTCCAGCGAGACCGACAGGAACGAGGTCGCGGTCATCCCGGCCGGCTCCCCCTCGTCGTCGACGGTCACCAGTGCCACCCCGGCGGCCAGCTGGGACAGGGCGGCCCGGAACTCGTCCGGGGTGGCGAGCGGGCTGCTGGCGGGTTGCGGCGAGGTCTGCGACGTCATGGACACGTACCGCACGGTAGCCCGCCGACCAGGGCCGCGGCATCCGGCGGTGGTCCTAGGCCCTGTGGCGGGGCCGGGTCGGCCCGGGTCCTGGTCCGCGGCCCGGACGGGGGCGCCCAGGACCGGCCGGCAAGGGGGCCATCGCCGAATAGTGTCCGGGCATGACCGAGATGAACCGGGTTTGCCCGTCTATACGTCCTGTGATTTGAGTCACAAGTGACGACCTATTGCTGACCGAGCGTGCCGATCGCTGTGCTCGCTGTGATTCAGTTCTTCTGGCAATCGGACGATAACCATCAAGACCTATCCGAAGAAGCCGGGGAGTCCCCGCATGGAAGCCGAGTCGGAGCCCTACGTCCGCCTGGCGACCCTCCGCACCTTGCACCGGGTCGTGGCGGACCTCAATGCTGCCCGCAGCCTGGCGGGCACCCTGCAGGCGGTGGTCGAGGGCTCGGTGCACGGGCTCGGCTTCGACGCCGCCGCGGTGAGCCTGGTGCGCCCCGACGGCGACCTGGTGGTGGCGGCCGTGTGGGAGTACGAGGAGCGCGAGTACGGCGGCCCCTCGGTGCTGCTGGGCCAGATCGGCACCCGGGAGTCCTGGGACCGGCTGCTCGCGGTGGCCGATCACTGGGGCACCCTGCGCTTCCTGCCGCACGACCGCGGCTGGGCGGTCGGCACGGACATCCCGCGCTGGACCGGGGACGGCCCGCTGCCGGTCTACGCCAACGACTGGCACCCGGAGGACGGCCTGCTGGCCCCGATGTACAGCGCCGGCGGCGACCTGCTCGGGGTGCTCAGCGTGGACCGCCCGCGCAGCGGCAAGCGCCCGGGCGCCTGGACCCGCGAGGCGCTGGAGATGTTCTCGCTGCAGGCCTCGATCGCGATAGGCAACGCCCGGCTGCGGGCGGAGATGCAGCGCGCGCTGGCCCGGCTGGAGAAGGAGCAGCAGGCGCTGCGGGCCAGCGAGGAGAGCTTCCGGCAGGCCTTCGAGTACGCCCCCAGCGGGATGGCGATCACCGAGCTGCACGGCTCCGCCCGCGGCCAGCTGACCCGGGTCAACGACGCGCTGTGCCGGCTGCTCGGCCGCCCCAGGGCCAGCCTGCGCCACCAGAGCTTCCTGGACCTGGTCCACCCGGAGGACCGCGGCCTGCTGGAGCGCACCAGCGCCGAGAGCGGCCGGGCCGAGCTGCGGCTGGCCCGGCGCGACGGCGGCTACCAGTGGGTCTGCCTGCGCAACTCGATCGTGGCGGACGCGGCCGAGGGCCCCAGCTTCCTGCTCACCCACGTCGAGGACATCGAGGAGCGCAAGCGGCACGAGCAGCAGCTGGCCCACCGGGCCAGCCACGACGCGCTCACCGGCCTGCCCAACGGCGCCGAGCTGCGGGCCCGGCTGGGCCGGCGGCTGTGCGCGCTGCCGCAGGGCCCGGGCGGCGCGGCGGCGCACGGGGCGGCCGGACCAGCCGGCTGCGCGCTGGAGGGCGCCGCCCCGGCGCACGCCTCGGCGGGCTTCTACGGGCCGCACGGGCAGCGGGCGGGGTCCGACCTCCCGTCCTGGGTCGGCGGGCCGCAGGAGGGCGGTTACGGCGATCCGGGGGCCGGCCACCGCTCCACCCTGGTGCACGGCTACGCCGAGCGCGGCGCCCAGGTGCCCGGGCAGCCGCACGCCGCGGTCGGTCCGCCCGGCGAGCAGCACGTGCACGCGGTGGTGCCCCCCGAGGGCGAGGAGCCGCCGCAGCAGGCCTGGCCCGGTCCGCCCGCCCCCCGCAGCGGCTCGCAGAAGGGGCTCGCGGTGCTCTTCTGCGACCTGGACGGCTTCAAGTCGGTCAACGACCGGTTCGGCCACAACGCCGGCGACGCGGTGCTGGTGGAGGTGGCCCGGCGGCTGCAGGCGGCGGTCCGCGAGGGCGACACGGTGGCCCGGCTCGGCGGCGACGAGTTCGTGGTGCTGGCCGACGGGATCAACCCGGGCGAGGCGGCCGACCTGGCGGTGCGGCTGCGCACCGCGATCGTGCCGCCGATGCGGATAGCCGGCCGGGTGATGCGGGTCGGGGTGAGCCTGGGGATCGGCTGGGCCGGCTGCGGGATGAGCATCGACGAGGTGCTGCACCAGGCCGACAAGCGGATGTACGACGAGAAGCGGGCCCGGGGCGGCGCGGTGCGCGGCGCCCGCGGCGAACGCTCGCACCGGCGGGCGGTCTGAACCCCTGTAGGGTGCCGTGGACGGCGGGTCGCCAGGCCCGGCGACCAAGCCCGGCAGTGGGGAGTGACCAGCGCGATGACGGCCAGCAGCCAGGAGCCCGAGGAGGCCAAGGGCCGCACCCCGCAGGAAGAGGACCCGTTCGGCTACCTCTACCGCCCGGCCGAGGGCGAGGACCCGGCAGTCCAGCCGCGCACCGCCTACCGCCCGATGGAGGTGGGCCGCGCCCAGTACGGGCAGCAGGCCTACGGCCTGCAGCCGCCGCGTCCCCAGGCCGCCCACCCGCCCCGCCCGGGCGCCGAGGCCACCACCGAGCTGCCGCACCAGCAGCCCCGCTACGCCGAGCGCTCCCGCCCGCAGCCGGGCGAGGTGGAGCCCCGCGGGCGCGGCAAGGCCCCGGTGTTCGGCGTGGTGGCGGTGGTCGCGGCCATCGCCATCGGCTCCGGCATCGCGCTGTCCGGCAACGACGGCAAGGCCAAGAACGAGGCCGGCCCCGGGCCGGCCCCCAGCGCGGGCCACGCCTCGTCGAGCGCGCCGAGCTCGCCCTCGCCGGCCGCCTCCGCCCCGAGCAGCACCGGTGCCCCGGGCAACGGCTTCCTGGACGCCAGCAAGGCCCAGGCCCAGGGCGCGCAGCTGGCCGCCACCGTGAAGGGCGCGATCTCCGCCGACGGCAGCTACCTGACGCTCCAGCAGGGCACCTCCGCCACCTGGACGGTGACCGTGCCGACGGCGGGTCAGTACAAGTTCTGGATCCACTACAGCAACAACGGCGAGGCGGTGAAGACCGCGGTCACCGTCAACGGCCAGGACCACCCGGGCGGCACCACCTTCAAGAGCTGGAGCAAGGGCGGCGACCAGTCGCAGTCCTGGTCCTACACGAACATATGGCCGCAGCTGCAGGCCGGCACCAACGCGATCACCGTCTCCCCGGCCGGCGGCCCGGTCCTGGTGGACCAGGTCGCCGTCACCGGGATGGACGCCAACGGCGACTACCCGAGCCCCGCAGCCGCCGGCTGACCCTCCGTCAGCGCCACCACCGCGGCCAGTTGTGCGACGGTGGCCGCCATCGCGGCGCGCGCCGGGGCCAGCACCTTGCGCGGGTCGACCGCCTCCGGGAGCTCGGCCAGCGCGGTCCGCAGCGCGGGGGTGAAGGCGGTGTTCAGGGCCGTGCCTATGTTGATCTTGACCAGGCCGGCCGCCACCGCCGCCCGCAGCTGCCCGTCCGGCACCCCGGAGCTGCCGTGCAGCACCAGCGGCACCGGGACCGCGGCGGTCAGCCGGGCGACCAGCTCCAGGTCCAGGGCGGCGGTGCGGCTGGTCATCGCGTGCGAGCTGCCGACCGCCACGGCCAGCGCGTCCACCCCGGTGGCGGCCACGTAGTCGGCCGCCTCGGCGGGATCGGTGCGGGCGCCGGGGGCGTGCGCGGGCAGCGGGGGCTCGCCGTCCTTGCCGCCGACCCGGCCCAGCTCGGCCTCCAGGTGCAGGCCGTGCCGGTGCGCGAAGGCCGCCGCCTCGGCGGTGGCCTTGACGTTCTCGGCGTGCGGCAGCGCGGAGGCGTCGAACATCGCGGAGGAGAAGCCGGCCGCGGGCGCGGCCCGCAGCAGCTCGAAGTCCTCCACGTGGTCCAGGTGCAGGGCCGCGGGCACCGCGCAGGCCACGGCGATCTCGGCGCAGGCCCGGGCCAGCGGCAGCAGCCGGCCGCCGTGGTAGGCGACCGCGTTCTGGCTGATCTGCAGCACCACCGGGGTGCCGGCGACCTCGGCTCCGGCGGCGACCGCCTCGGCGTGCTCCAGGGTGATCACGTTGAAGGCGGGCAGGCCCCGGCGGTCGGCGGCGGCCCGGGCGAGCAGTTCGGCGGTGGTGGCCAGTGGCATGGGTGTCCCTCGGGAGGTGTGCGGGTGCGGTGGCGCCGCACGCCTCCCGGGGGAATCCGAGCCGGGCTCAGACCGCGCGGGAGAAGCGCTCGGCGCCCTTGATCCACTCGCCGCGGCGGACCACGGCGACCAGGTCGTACGTCTGGGAGTCGAGGATCGCCAGGTCGGCGTGGTGGCCGACGGTCAGCGATCCGGTGGTGCCGGCCAGCCCGAGCAGGGCGGCCGGGGTGGTCGAGACGGACTGCACGGTCTGAGCCAGGCTCAGCTTGTTGACCAGCACGGAGCGCTGGAAGGCGACGTCCAGGGTGAGCGTGGAGCCGGCGATCGAGTCGCCCTCGACCAGCCGGGCCACCCCGTCCTGGACCCGGACCTGCAGCGGGCCCAGCGGGTAGAGGCCGTCGCCCATGCCGGCCGCGCCCATCGCGTCGGTGATCAGCGCGACCCGCCCGGCGCCGGCCGTGCCGTAGGCCAGGTCGAGCACCGAGGGGTGCAGGTGGACGCCGTCGTTGATCAGCTCGACGGTGACCCGCTCGTCCTCCAGCAGGGCCACGATCGGGCCCGGCGCGCGGTGCTGGATCCCCGGCATCGCGTTGAACAGGTGGGTGGCGACGGTGGCGCCGGCCTCGATCGCCTCCAGCGCCTTGGCGTAGTCGGAGTCGGTGTGGCCGACGGCCGCGATCACGCCGAGGTCGGCCAGCATCCGCACCGACTCCAGGCCGCCCGGCAGTTCGGGGGCGAGGGTGACCATCCGGGCGGTGCCGCGGGCGGCGTCCACCAGCTTGCGCACCAGCGCCGGGTCCGGGTCGCGCAGCAGGTCCGGGCGGTGCGCGCCGCACCGGCCCGGCGAGATGAACGGTCCCTCGAAGTGCACCCCGGCCAGCACCCCGTCCTCGACCAGTTCGGACAGGACCGCGGCCTGCCGGCACACCTCGTCGATCTCCCCGGTGACGGTGGAGGCGATCGTGGTGGTGGTGCCGTGTTCCAGGTGGGTGCGGGCCGCGGTCAGCGCCTCCTCGGCGCTGCCGGAGGCGTAGGACGCGCCGCCGCCGCCGTGCACGTGCAGGTCGACGAAGCCGGGGACCACGGTGTACCCGGTCAGGTCCAGCTCGCCGGGCGCCCCCTCACCGCCGATCTCGCTGATCGTGGTGCCCGAGAAGGCCAGCCGGCCGTCCTCGACGACTCCGCCGGGCAGCACCAGCCGGGCCCCGGCCAGTCGCGTCACGTCCGCGGTCACGCGGTCACCTCCATCGTCAGCAGGTCCCAGGCGAGCAAGCCGGCACCCAGGGATGCGGCGGTGTCCTTGAGCATGGCGGGGACGACCTTCGGGGGCATCTGGAAGGTCAACCGCTCGGCCACCGCCGCGCGCAGGGGAGTGAAGAGCGTGTCGCCGGCCTCGGCCAGCCCGCCGCCGACGATCACCGTCGACGGGTCGAGCAGGCTCTGCGCCAGCACGATGCCGTCCGCCAGGGCGTCCACCGCGCGCTGCCAGACCGCCAGCGCGGCCGGGTCGCCGGCCTCCACCGCGAGCGCGCAGTCGGCGGCGTCGGCGGCCGGCCGACCGCTGGCCTCGGCCCAGGCCCGGGAGACCGCGGAGGCCGAGGCCAGCGTCTCCAGGCAGCCGCGGGCGCCGCAGCCGCAGGCCGGTCCGCCGGGGCGGACCACCACGTGGCCGATCTCCCCGCCGTAGCCGTGCGCGCCGGCCTCGATCCGGCCGTCGATCCCGATCGCGCCGGCGATGCCGGTGCCCAGCGCGATGAACAGGAACCGGTCCACCCCTTGGCCGGCCCCGATCCGCCCCTCGGCCAGCCCGCCGGAGCGGACGTCGTGGCCGAGGGCGACCGGCAGGCCGCCCAGGCGCTCGCCGAGCAGCTTGCGCATCGGCAGGTCGCGCCAGCCCAGGTTGGCGGAGAAGACCGCGATCCCGTTGGCCTCGTCGATCGTCCCCGGCACCGCGACCCCGGCCGCGAGCGGGCCGTGGTCGAACCGGCGCCGGCCCTCCTCGGCGAGGTCGGCGGCGAAGTCGAGGATGGTGGCGACGACGGCGTCGGTGCCGTGCTCCCGCCCGGTCGGTCGGCGTGCTTCGAACAGCACGGAGCCGTCCTGGGCGAGCAGCGCGGCCTTCATGCCGGTGCCGCCTACATCGAGTGCGATGACGTGCTTCACGGGGGACAGTTTCCCTTGCCCGAGGATGAGAGGTCTAGTCCAGTGTTCGTATTGGTCTGATCCACGAAGGGTGAGTTTGGTCGCTCCGGGTGCTGGTGGTTCTCAGGGTGTCACTGCGTCCGGGGTCACAGCTGCACCGAGCGGGTCAGCGAGCGCGGGTTGTCCGCGTCCAGTCCGCGGGCGGCCGCGACCGCCACCGCGAGCCGGTGCACCCGGACCAGGTCGGCCAGCGGGTCCAGGCCGCCGTCCTGCGAACCGGCCACCAGCAGGCCGCCGGTGCGGGCGATGTCCTGGGCCAGGCCGTCCGGCAGGGCGCCGAACATCCAGGCGGCGCGGCCGGGCGAGGTGATCGCGATCGGGCCGTGCCGGTACTCCATCGCCGGGTAGGACTCGGTCCAGAAGCCCGCCGCCTCGCGCATCTTCAGGCCGGCCTCCTGGGCCAGGCCGTTGGTCCAACCGGCGCCCAGGAAGGTGATCTGGTCGGCCGTCACCACGCCCTCGGGCAGCGGCTCGGCCAGCGCCCGCTCGGCGTCGGCGGCCGCTTCGGCCACGGTGGCCACGCCGGCCGGCAGTGCGCCCTCGGCCTCCAGGTGGGCGCGGAGCAGGGCCAGCGCGGTGGTGGCGAACCGGGTCTGCACCACCGAGCGCTCGTCGGCGAAGTCCAGCACCACCACCTGGTCGGCGGCGGTCATCACCGGGGTGGCCGGGTCGCCGGTGAGGGAGGTGGTGGCCACCGTGCCGCGCAGCCGTTCCAGCAGGGCCAGCACCTCCGTGGTGGTGCCCGAGCGGGTGATCGTCAGCACCCGGTCGTAGCGCCGGGCGTAGGGGAACTCGGAGGCCGCGAAGGCGTCCGTCTCGCCGTGGCCGCCGGCCTCGCGCAGTGCCGCGTAGGCCTGCGCCATGAACCAGGAGGTGCCGCAGCCGACCACGGCCGCCCGTTCGCCGCGCTGCGGCAGGGCGGCGGCGGCTGAGCCGGCCAGGGCGGCGGCGCGGCGCCAGCAGTCCGGCTGGGTGGCCAGTTCCTCGGCGGTCAGTGAGCTGTCGGTCGCGGTCATGCCGGTGGCGCCCCTCTCGTCTCTGCTTGAAACTGATTGATTTATAGCTCTTTCGCGCATGATTGCGCAATCCCCTGGACCGGATCCAACTGACCCGGCCGCACTGCGGCGGGGCTGTGCGACGCTGTCTCGATACCTGCCGGTCGAGCGTGAGGGAAGGCGCTGCGTGTCCAGATACGAGCGGTGGAACGGACTTCTTGAACTCCTCGCCGAGCATGGCAAGTTGGAGGTCGAGGAGGCAGCCGCCGCGCTCGGCGTGTCGGCTGCCACGATCCGCCGGGACCTGGACCAGCTGGCCCGCCAGCAGATGGTCACCCGCACCCGTGGCGGCGCGGTGGCGCACAACGTCTCCTACGACCTGCCGCTGCGCTACAAGACCGCCCGCAACGCCGGTGCCAAGCAGCGGATCGGCCGGGCGGTGGCCGAGCTGATCGCCCCCGGCGAGGTGGTCGGGCTGAACGGCGGCACCACCACCACCGAGGTGGCGCGGGCGCTCGCGGTGCGACCCGAGCTGACCGAGCGGGCCGAGGCCGGGGCCGGCCAGCCGCTCACCGTGGTGACCAACGCGCTCAACATCGCCAACGAACTGACGGTCCGTCCGTCCGTGAAGATCGTGGTCACCGGCGGGGTGGCCCGCCCGCAGTCCTACGAGCTGATCGGCCCGCTGGCCGCCACCGTGCTGACCGAGCTGACCCTGGACGTCACCGTGCTCGGGGTGGACGCGCTGGACGTGGCGGCCGGCGCCACCGCGCACCACGAGGGCGAGGCCAGCGTCAACCGCCTGCTGGCCGAGCGGGCCCGCCGGGTGGTGGTGGCGGCCGACTCCTCCAAGCTCGGCCGGCGGGCCTTCGCCCGGATCTGCCCGCTGGACGGGATCGACGTGCTGGTCACCGACGAGGCGGTGGACGAGGACCTGGCCGCTTCCTTCGCCGAGTCGGGAATACAGGTCCTGACGGTCTGAGGAGCCCGCGGGGTCCGACGGCCTGAGCAGCCCGGGGGCCTGACGGTCCGACAGCCGGCCGAGACCGCCGTTGCGCATCGCGCAACGGCGGCGGGCACTTCGGTAACGGTCCGTCATCTTGGTGTAGACCAGTGGGCCGCGGGTTTGGCAACCTTCTCGCCACCTTCCCCTCACCCGCGCGCTAAGGCGGTCCGTTCCTTGAAGTCCCGGCTCAGTGCCGCCCTGGCGAGCAGCGCGCTGCTGCTCTCCGGCTGCGGCGTCCTCGGTATCGGCAGCGACGGCCCGGTCACCCTCAAGCTGGTGGCCGCCGACTACGGGGACAACCCCACCAACAGCTCCCAGCACTACTGGGACGACCTGGCCCGGCGGTTCCAGGCCGACCACCCCAAGATCAGGATCGACGTCCAGGTGATCAACTGGACCGACATCGACAAGCGGGTCGCCGAGATGGTCAAGAACGGCCACACCCCCGACCTGGTGCAGACCGGCGGCTACGCGGACCAGGTCGCGGCCGACCGGCTCTACGAGGCCAGCGAGGTGCTCTCGATGGACACCGAGGCCAATCTGCTGGACGCCTTCAGCCGGGCCGGGCAGGTGATGGGCACCCAGTACGGGATCCCGTTCGTCTCCTCCTCGCGGACCTTCTTCTACAACAAGGCGATCTTCGCCAAGGCCGGCATCGCCCAGCCGCCCGCCACCTGGTCCGAGCTGAAGGCGGACGCCGCACTGATCAAGGCCAAGGTCCCCGGGGTGATCCCGTACGGCCTGCCGCTGGGGCCCGAGGAGGCCCAGGCCGAGTCGATGATGTGGACGATGAGCGGCGGCGGCGGCCTGACCGACGACGCCGGCCTCTACACCCTGGACAGCCAGGCCAACGAGGACACCTTCGGCTGGCTCAAGGCCAACCTGGTCGACACCCGGCTGACCTACCCCGACCCGGGCACGGTCGGCCGGGCCACCGCTTTCGACGACTTCGCCAAGGGCAGGGTCGCGATGCTCAACGGCCACCCCGCGCTGGTCCAGAAGGCCACCGGCGGCCACATCGACTACGGCACCGCGCAGATCCCGCGCAAGGATCCGCAGGCCAAGAACCGCACCCTGGGCGTGGCCGACTGGATGCTGGCCTTCAAGGCCAACAACCACCGCAGCCAGATCCGGGAGTTCCTCAACTTCGCCTACACGAAGGAGAACACCCTCGCCTTCGACGAGCAGTACAACCTGCTCCCGGTCACCCAGGACACCCTGGAGGACATGACCAACAGCGGCAAGCACCCCGACCTCAAGCCCTTCCTGGACGCGCTGCCGGCCGCCAACTTCTACCCGCTGGGCGACCCGGCCTGGGACACCGTCAGCGGGAAGGTGAAGACCGACATCGGCAAGGCCGTCACCAGCGACCCGGCGCCGGTCCTGGGCGAACTGCAGCAGTTCGCCGAGGACGCCTCCAAGCGCCAGCGCGGCTTGTAGCCGCGGCGGGTGGCGCGGCTTGTCGCGGCGCCCGGCTCGCGGACAATGGCCGGGTGACGGAACTGACCGAACGCGAGCAGGCGGTGCTGGCCCTGGAGGCCCGGCCCTGGCGCACCCAGGGGGCCAAGGAGCAGGCGGTGCGCGAGCAGCTGGGCGTCTCGGCGACCCGCTACTACCAGCTGCTGAACGCCCTGCTGGACCGCCCCGAGGCGCTCGCCGCCCAGCCGGTGCTGGTCAACCGGCTGCGCCGGCTCCGCGCGGCGCGCCGCGCGGCGCGGTGAGTTAGCCGCCCCGGGGTCCTGGGTAGGTTGGCGGCCATGGGCATCGCGCTGGAACCGACCACCCCCGCAGGCCGAGCGGGCCTGGCGGCACTGCTGGCCGACCCGGCCGGCGCCGTGCTGGCCTTCGACTTCGACGGCACCCTGGCACCGATCGTCACCGACCCCGAGCAGGCCCGCGCCCACCCCGGCGCGGCGGCGGCCCTGGCCCGGCTGGCCCCGCTGACCGGCGGCCTGGCGGTGGTCACCGGCCGCCCGGCGCTCGGCGCGGTGCGGCTCGGCGGCTTCGCCGACCAGCCGGGCCTGGCCGACCTGGTGGTGCTCGGCCACTACGGCGCCGAGCGCTGGGAGGGCGCCACCGGCAAGCTGACCGCCCCGCCGCCGCCCGCCGGGGTGGCCGCGCTCCGCGCCGACCTGCCGGGCCTGCTGGCCGGGCTGGCGCTGCCGCCGGGCATCGCGGTCGAGGACAAGGAGCGCTCGCTGGCGGTGCACACCCGGCGCACCGACGACCCCGACGCGGTGCTCGAGCTGCTGCGCGCCCCGCTGGCGGAGCTGGCCGCCGCGCACGGCCTGGTGGTCGAGCCGGGCCGGATGGTGCTGGAGCTGCGCCCGCCCGGCGTGGACAAGGGGGCGGCGCTGACCGGACTGCTCGCCGAGCGCGGCGCCCGCGCGGTGCTCTACGCCGGCGACGACCTGGGCGACCTGGCCGCCTTCGCTGCCGTGGAGCGGCTGCGCGGGCAGGGCCTGCCCGGCCTGCTGGTGGCCAGCGGCCCGGTCACCGGCGAGCCGCCGGTGCGCGAGGTGGCCGAGCGGGCCGACCTGGTGGTGCCCGGGCCCGGCGGGGTGGTCGCGCTGCTGGAGGAGCTGGCTCAGGAGCTCAGCGCCGCCAGCTGATCCAGGAACCACTGCTGCGGCGGCAGCGCGGTGGCCGCCGCGGCCAGCCGCTTGGTCCGCTCGGTGCGCTCGTCCGCCGGCATGGTCAGCGCCCGGTGCAGCGCGTCGGCGGTGCCCAGCACGTCGTACGGGTTGATCCCGATCGCGTCCTCGGCCAGCTCCGCCCAGGCGCCCGCCTCCCGGGAGAGCACCAGCGCGCAGCCCGCCTCCGAGACCACCGGGACCTCCTTGGCCACCAGGTTCATCCCGTCCCGGATCGGGTTGACCAGCGCCACGTCGGCCAGCCGGTAGGCGGCCAGCGAACGGGCGAAGTCGTCCTCGACCTGGAGTATCAGCGGCTGCCAGTCGGCGGTGGCGAACTCGGCGTTGATCTCCTCGCTGATCCGGCGCACCGCCGCGGTGTAGTCGCGGTACTCCACCAGGTCCTGCCGGGACGGGTAGGCGAAGGCAACGTGCACCACCTTGCCCCGCCACTCGGGCCGGCTGCGCAGCAGGTGCCGGTAGGCGAGCAGGCCGCGCACGATGTTCTTGCTCAGCTCGGTGCGGTCCACCCGCACGATGGTGCGCCGGGGCCCGACCGCCGCGCGCAGCGCCGCCAGCCGCTCGTCCACGTCGGGGCGGTGCGCCCGCTCGCGCAGGAACTCGCCGTCCGCGCCCAGGCTGTGCACGCCGAGCCGGGTGGTGCGGCCCTGGTGGCGGACCGTCAGCCCGGTGCGGTCCACCTCGGCGTCCAGCACCTCGGCGCAGCACTCGGCGAAGGCCAGCGCCCAGCGGCGGGTGTGGAAGCCGGCCCGGTCGGCACCGAGCACGCCGGTGAGCACCGCGCGGGCCTGCTCCTCGGGCAGCAGCCGGAAGTAGTCCGCCGGGGCCCACGGGATGTGCAGGAAGTAGCTGATCCGCAGGTCCGGGCGCAGCTCCCGGAGCAGCTCGGGGACCAGGCTCAGGTGGTAGTCCTGCACCAGCACGGCGGCGCCCGGTGCGGCCTCGGCGGCCAGCGCCTCGGCGAAGGCCCGGTTGTAGGCGGTGAAGCCCTGCCAGCGCTGCGCGGCCTCGGCGTCGAAGGCCGGGGCGACGGGGGTGTTGTAGAGCTGGTGGTGCAGGAACCACAGGGTCGAGTTGGCCACCCCGTTGTAGGCCTGGTCGAAGACCTCCGGGTCCAGGTCCAGCATCCGCACGGCCTGCCCGCCGACGTCGAAGCCGCCGCGGTCCAGCCGGCCCTGCGGCGACTGCCGGGCCGCCTGCCGGTCCGCCTCGCTCAGCGCGGCGCAGACCCACACGGCGTTCGGGTCGTCGATCGCGGAGAGCCCCGAGACCAGCCCGCCGCCGCCGCGCTTGAGCGTCAGCGCACCGTCAGGGCCGCTGCTGAACGAGACCGGCCCCCGGTTGGAAGCCACCAGGATGCGCGCGCTCGTGAGATCGGCCATGTCCTCAACCTTGCCGGGGATCTCCGGTGGCAAACCCGGTACGGGAGGCCGAGTACTCGGGCACCTCGATCATCGGGGGCCGCTCGGTGGCCGACACCGCGTGGCTGTGGGCCCGGAAGCCGCCGGAGTCGGGGTCCCGGGAGAACTGGGTGAGCACCGGGCGGGCCAGGTCCTCGGCGGCCTTGAGGCGGTGGGTGCGGTCCAGCCGCTCCAGTGCGGTGCGATAGATGGTGGCGGCCATCCGGCCCAGCGCCTGGCTGTCCTGGTGGCGGTGGTGGCGCACCCCGACGTCCACCTGGGCCAGTGCGTCCAGCCCGACCAGCTCCAGCGCGTCCACCAGCAGGCCCAGTTCCACCCCGTAGCCGGTGGGGAAGTGCAGCCGCTCCAGCAGCGAGCGGCGGGCCGCGTACTCCCCGCCGAGCGGCTGCACGAAGCCGGCCAGCCGCGGCCAGTGCAGGTTGAGCAGCGGGCGGGCGACCAGCTCGGTCACCCGGCCGCCGCCGGCCGCCACCACCGCGCCGTCCGCCTCCAGCGGCCGGTCGTACATCGCCTTGACCAGCTGCAGCCCGGGGTCGGTGAGCAGCGGCCCGACGATCCCGGTGACGAAGGCCGGGTCGAACTCGCGCAGGTCGGCGTCGATGAAGCAGACGATCGAGCCGCGGGTCACCAGCAGCGAGCGCCACAGCACCTCGCCCTTGCCGGGCACCGGTGCCAGCCGCGGCAGCACCGCGTCCCGGTGCACCACCGCGGCCCCGGCCGCGGCCGCCGCCGCGGCGGTGCCGTCCGCCGAGCCGGAGTCGACCACCACCAGCTCGTCCACCAGCGGCACCTTCTCCATCAGCTCGCGCCGGACCACCTCGACGATCGCGCCCACCGTGGTCTCCTCGTCCAGCGCGGGCAGCACCACGCTGACCGTCCCGGCCGCGCCGGCCGCCCGCTTGGCGGCCAGCAGCCGTTCGACAGGCCACCGGTCCGCGGTCCAGGACCGGCGGCGCAGCCAGTCGGCGGCCTCGGGCAGCAGCGCGTCCCCAGGATCCACGGCGGCCAATGTCTCGCTCCTCGTTCGTCGCGTCTCGCACCTCGGACGGAAGGCCCCACCCTTCCGCCCTTCCGTTACAGTCTTCGTACTGCGTTCCGACCTTCGCACGGCGGGGTCGACCAGAGCGCGGACCACAACTTCACAGAGCTCATCCAGAGGGACTGAGGGAACGGCCCGTTGACGTCCCGGCAACCTTCCTACCGGCCTGTAGCAGGCCCCGGCAGGACAGGTGCCAATTCCGGCCTGTGGCGCGCCCGCGTCACGGGGAAGATGAGGAGAGAGGCCTCCGCCATCATGGCTACCGCTACCCCCGCCGAGCTGTCCGTCGACCTCGGCCCCGCCGCCCGGCTGTCCTGTCGCGAGTGCGGCACCACCTTCCCGCTCGGCCCGAGCTTCGCCTGCCTCGAGTGTTTCGGCCCGCTGGAGATCTCCTACGACTACAGCGGCTACCAGGCCGAGGAGCTGCGCAAGCGGATCGAGGCCGGTCCCGCCTCGATCTGGCGCTACGCCCCGCTGCTGCCGGTGCCGGCCGACGTGGCGGCCAAGCCGAACCTGAACCCGGGCTGGACCCCGCTGGTCAAGGCCGACAACCTGGGCCGCGAGCTGGGCTTCACCGCCCAGCTGCACATCAAGGACGACTCCGGCAACCCGACCCACTCGTTCAAGGACCGGGTGGTGGCCTGCGCGATCGAGGCGGCCCGGGTGTTCGGCTTCACCACCCTGTCCTGCTCCTCCACCGGCAACCTGGCCGGTGCGGTGGGCGCGGCGGCGGCCCGCGCGGGCCTGCGCTCCTGCGTCTTCATCCCGCACGACCTGGAGCAGCCCAAGGTGGTGATGGCCGGGGTGTACGGCGGCGAACTGGTCGGCATCGAGGGCAACTACGACGACGTGAACCGGTTCTGCTCGGAGCTGATCGGCGATCCGAGCGGCGAGGGCTGGGGCTTCGTCAACGTCAACCTGCGCCCGTACTACGGCGAGGGCTCCAAGACCCTGGCCTTCGAGATCTGCGAGCAGCTCGGCTGGCGGCTGCCGGAGCAGATCGTGATCCCGATCGCCTCGGGCTCCCAGCTCACCAAGATCGACAAGGGGCTGCAGGAGCTGATCAAGCTCGGCCTGGTGGAGGACCGCCCGTACAAGGTCTTCGGCGCCCAGGCCAGCGGCTGCTCGCCGGTGGCCACCGCCTTCAAGGCCGGCCAGGACGTGATCCGCCCGGTCAAGCCGGACACCATCGCCAAGTCGCTGGCGATCGGCAACCCGGCCGACGGCCCCTACGTGCTGGACATCGCCCGGCGCACCGGCGGCGCGGTGGAGGACGTCACCGACGCCGAGGTGGTCGAGGCGATCAAGCTGCTGGCCCGCACCGAGGGCATCTTCGCCGAGACGGCCGGCGGCGTGACCGTCGGCGTGCTCAAGAAGTTGGTCGAGAACGGAGTGCTGGACCCGTCGAAGGAGACCGTGGCGATCAACACCGGGGACGGGCTGAAGACCCTGGACGCGGTGGCCGACGCCGGTTTCTCCGCGACCATCCGGCCCACCCTGGACTCGTTCCGCGCCGCCGGCCTCGGCTGAGTCCGCCCGCAAGCCCCCACCCGAAGGAGTAACCCCGCATGACTGCCACCGTCCGCATTCCGACCATCCTGCGCCCCTACACCGACGGCGCGGCCGAGGTGAGTGCCGAGGGCGCCACCCTCGCCGAGGTGGTGGCCGACCTGGAGCAGAACTACACCGGCATCAGCGCCCGGATTCTGGACGACGCCGGCAAGCTGCGCCGTTTCGTCAACGTCTACGTGGACGACGACGACGTGCGCTTCGCCGAGGGCCTGGCCACCGAGCTCAAGGACGGCGCCAAGATCTCGATCATCCCGGCGGTGGCCGGGGGCTGCTGACGCGCCGTCAGCGGCTCGCGGGGCGCCGACCGGTCCGGCCGGACCGGTCGGCGCCCCGCGGTCGTGTCCGGGTCGGCGCCGGGCCGTGTCCGTGGCGTGTCCGCGGGGCCCTCCGACAGGGCATAGGGTGTCCTCGACCCACCGGGCCGGCTCTCGTCCGCCCGCTGAGACGTAGCTGCCGCTGTATCAGTGGAATCATGTCGGCGACTCGTCAGAAATATCTGGACAATTCGCGGTTTTCGTCCGCTATGTCCCCGATCATTTGTCATTCCGTGTCGCATTCCTCCCCGCTTTTCCCTTAGCGCCGCGGCCGAATTGGCAACCGGTGACCCTGTTGCACAGGGCGCTGATGCGGATACATTCAGCCGCGGTCGACGCATCTGCCCGCTCCAGGAAGCCGATTGGCACTCGGAGAGCGGGCCGCTGCGGACGCAGGGCCCTGCCCAGGGGGGTTTCCTCGGGCGGGTCCGCCAGACCCGGGCCCGCGACCTGCGGGCACGTGAAGGGCCAGCACAGCACTAGGGGAGATCGGAATGGCTCAGGGCACCGTCAAGTGGTTCAACGCGGAGAAGGGCTACGGCTTCATCGCGGTCGACGGTGGTGCGGACGTGTTCGTCCACTACAGCGCGATCCAGATGGACGGCTACCGCACCCTCGAGGAGGGCCAGCGGGTCGAGTTCGAGATCTCCCAGGGGCAGAAGGGCCCGCAGGCGGACATGGTCCGCGCGGCGGTCTGACCTTTCCGACCTCGGAGCCTCGGCTCTTCACCGAGCTGGTGGACCAAGCGCGGCAGGCCCGCACCCGGGTTCCCCGTCAGGGGAGCGGGGTGCGGGCCTGCCGCCGTTTCCGTGCCGGTCCTCGGGAGGAGCTTGCACTCGCCATGCCGGAGTGCTAATCATTGGCGTTAGCACTCACAGTGTGAGAGTGACAACGGACCGGGTCGGTGAGGCCCCCGGGAGCGGTAGGGGACAGGACCCCCGCACACCAGGGCCGTCCGTCGCGGGCACCCTCGGTCCGAGCAGTCGACAGTGTCCTGGAGGACCACTTCCGATGGCCAAGATCATCGCGTTTGACGAGGAAGCTCGCCGCGGCCTTGAGCGCGGCATGAACCAGCTTGCCGACGCCGTCAAGGTGACGCTGGGCCCCAAGGGCCGCAACGTCGTCCTTGAGAAGAAGTGGGGCGCCCCCACGATCACCAACGACGGTGTCTCGATCGCCAAGGAGATCGAGCTCGAGGACCCGTACGAGAAGATCGGTGCCGAGCTCGTCAAGGAGGTCGCCAAGAAGACCGACGACGTCGCGGGTGACGGCACCACCACCGCCACCGTGCTGGCCCAGGCCCTGGTTCGCGAGGGTCTGCGCAACGTCGCCGCCGGCGCCAACCCGATGGCCCTCAAGCGCGGCATCGAGAAGGCCGTCGCCGCCGTCTCCGACCAGCTGCTGGCCCAGGCCCGCAACGTCGAGACCAAGGAGCAGATCGCCGCGACCGCCTCGATCTCCGCCGCCGACACCCAGATCGGCGAGCTCATCGCCGAGGCGATGGACAAGGTCGGCAAGGAAGGCGTCATCACCGTCGAGGAGAGCAACACCTTCGGTCTGGAGCTCGAGCTCACCGAGGGCATGCGCTTCGACAAGGGCTACATCTCGGCCTACTTCGCCACCGACCTGGAGCGGATGGAGGCGTCGTTCGACGACCCGTACATCCTGATCGCCAACTCCAAGATCGGCTCGGTCAAGGACCTGCTCCCGCTGTTGGAGAAGGTCATGCAGTCCGGCAAGCCGCTGCTGATCATCGCCGAGGACGTCGAGGGCGAGGCCCTGTCGACCCTGGTGGTCAACAAGATCCGCGGCACCTTCAAGTCCGTCGCCGTCAAGGCCCCGGGCTTCGGCGACCGCCGCAAGGCCATGCTGGGCGACATCGCCATCCTGACCGGCGGCACCGTGATCTCCGAGGAGGTCGGCCTCAAGCTGGAGAACGCCGGTCTCGACCTGCTGGGCACCGCCCGCAAGGTGGTCATCACCAAGGACGAGACCACCATCGTCGACGGTGGCGGCGACAGCGAGCAGGTCGCCGGCCGGGTCAACCAGATCCGCGCCGAGATCGAGAACAGCGACTCGGACTACGACCGCGAGAAGCTCCAGGAGCGCCTCGCCAAGCTGGCCGGCGGCGTGGCCGTCATCAAGGCCGGCGCGGCGACCGAGGTCGAGCTCAAGGAGCGCAAGCACCGCATCGAGGACGCCGTGCGCAACGCCAAGGCGGCCGTCGAGGAGGGCATCGTCGCCGGCGGTGGCGTGGCCCTGCTGCAGGCCTCCGTCGCGTTCGACAAGCTCGAGCTCGAGGGCGACGAGGCCACCGGTGCCAACATCGTGAAGGTCGCGCTGGAGGCCCCGATCAAGCAGATCGCCACCAACGCCGGCCTTGAGGGCGGTGTCGTGGTGGAGAAGGTCCGCAACCTGCCCGCCGGCCACGGCCTGAACGCCGCGACCAACGAGTACGTCGACCTGGTCGCCGAGGGCATCATCGACCCGGCCAAGGTCACCCGCTCCGCGCTGCAGAACGCCGCCTCCATCGCGGCGCTGTTCCTGACCACCGAGGCCGTCATCGCCGACAAGCCGGAGAAGGCCGCCGCGGCCGCCGGCGGCGGCATGCCGGGCGGTGACATGGACTTCTGATCCTGATTCAGGATCGGGTGTTCTGAAAGGGCGGCCTCCTTCGGGAGGCCGCCCTTTCGCATGCCGGCCACGGCAGCGGATGCGGGACAATGGACGGATGGCCGACACCGAAACCGCCCTGCACGCCGCCCGCGCCCTGATCCTCGCCGACCTGGCCGCCCGGGACGTGGCGGACGCCGCCGTGGTCTCGCTGGTGGAGGAGGCGGTCGCGCAGCGCCGCTGGTGGGTCGAGCAGTGGCCGCAGGGCGCGGAGTTCGTGGTCGGGCTGGTCGCCCAGGACGTGCAGGACGCGCTGCTGGAGGGGTACGGGCGCTGGCCGCTCTGCGAGGCCTGCGCGGCGGGCGACGGGGAGTTGCACGCGCTGAGCGTGGAGCCGGAGCTGGGGCCCGACCCGCACTGGGTGTGCGGCAAGGAGGGCGTCGCGGTGGCACCCGTCGGGTCGCTGGCGTGATCCTGATCGACCCTCCCTCCTGGCCCGGCCACGGACGCCTCTGGTCGCACCTGGTCAGCGACGTGTCGTACCAGGAGCTGCACGCCTTCGCGGCCCGCCTCGGGGTGCCGGAGCGGGGCTTCGAGCGCGATCTCCCCCAGCCTTCGGCCGGGAGGTGCCCCCATCGACCTGCCGGAGAGCCGCTACCGCGACGCGCTGGCGGCCGGCGCGGTGCCGGTGGGCAGCAAGGAACTGGTCGCCCGGCTGACCGCGGCCGGCCTGCGGGTGCGCAAGGCCGGCTTTCGAGGGCGCTAGCTTTCGAGGGCGCTAGCTTTCGACGGCGCTAGCTTTCGAGCGAGCCGAGTTCGGCGGCCAGGTTGGTGCGGGCCCGCGCGGTGTAGCGGGCGGTGGCGGTGGGGGTGCGGTAGAGAGCGGGCAGCGCGAGCAGTTGGCGCAGGATCGCCGCCCGGCCCGCGCGGAAGTCCGGCTCCGGGACGAAGGCGTACTCCTCGCGCACCGCGGCCGCGTAGGCGGCGTACCGGTCCGGCTCGCCGCCCAGCACCGCCAGGTCCGCGTCGCACAGCACCTCGCCGTCCCGGTCGCCCGGCTCGGGGTGGTGGCTGACGGTCAGTCGGACCAGCCTGGCCACCTCGGCGATCCGCTGCTCGGCCAGCCCCGCCTCGCGCAGTGCGCGCACCGCCAGCTCGGCGCTGCGCTCCTCGTTCTCGCTGCGGTCCGGCTTGTAGACCGCATCGTGGAACCAGGCGGCCAGCCGCACGGTGTCGGGATCGGCGGCGTGCCCGGCCAGTTCGTCCACCCGGTCCAGCACCGCCGCCAGGTGCTCGGCGGTGTGGTAGCGGCGCTGCGGCTCGGCCCAGCGGCGCAGCAGTTCCCGCCCGGCCGGCTCGGGGTCGGTGGTGGCGCCGCAGCGGGTCAGCACCTGGTTCCAGCGGGCCAGCAACTCGTCGGTCGGCATGGGGCTCATTGTGGCCCACCCCCACGGGTGGGCAGCGGCCGCCTTTCGGGTGCGGGGGGCTCGCGGCGGGGAAGGATGTTGTGGCAGGGTAGCGATATGTCTAGACCAATCTTCGAAGTCATCGCGCTGACCGCGCAGGATGCCCGCGCCGCGCAGTCAGGTGGCGCCGACCGCCTCGAACTGGTCACGGACATGGCGGCCGACGGCCTGACCCCCGGGCGGGCCGAATTCGCCGCGATCCGGGCCGCGGTGGACCTGCCGCTGCGGGTGATGCTGCGGATCCGCGACGGCTTCGCGCCCGGCAGCCTGGACGAGCTGTGCGCCCTGGCCGGGCAGCTGCGGGCCGAGGGCGCCGAGGAGTTCGTCTTCGGCTTCCTGGACGCCGACGGCGCGGTGGACCTGCCTGCCGTCCAGGCGGTGGCCCAGGCGGTGGCCGGCTGCCGCTGGACCTTCCACCGGGCGATCGACCACAGCGCCGACCGGTCAGCGGTGCGCGCCGCGGTCGCCGACCTGCCGGGCCTGGACACCTTCCTCACCTCCGGCGCCGCGGCCGGAGTGGAGGCCGGACGGGCCGTGCTGGCGGGCGAGTTGGCCAAGGCCGGCGAGCCGGGCTACCGGCAGCGGATCCTGATCGGCGGCGGCCTGCGCGAGGAGCACCTGGGCGAGCTGCTCGCGGAGGGCTTCGACGCCTTCCACGTCGGCGGCGCGGTCCGGGCGGCCGGCTGGGACACCCCGGTGGACCCCGCCAAGGTGGCGCACTGGCGGGCGCTGATCGGGGGATGAGCCGGGCCCGCTGTGGGGGCGGGCCCGAACCGGGGGGAGCGACGGGCCCGCTGTGGGGGCGGGCCCGTCGCCCTCAGGCCAGTTGGGCCGGCAGCGGCTGCTCGTGCAGCACCGTCAGGCCCGAGACCGCGCGGGTCAGCGCCACGTACAGCCGGCGCAGCCCGGTGCGCCCGTCCGGCTCGCCGGCCACCACGGCGGCCGGCTCGTCCAGCACCACGTAGTCGTACTCCAGGCCCTTGGCCAGCGAGGCCGGCACCAGCGTGAGCCGGGCCTCCGCGGTGGTCTCGGTGCCCGGGGTCAGGAACGCCAGCCCCGCCCCGGCCAGCGCCGCCTCGAAGAGCGGCACCCGGGCGTCGGCCACGATCAGACCGGTCGACCCCTCGCGCGCCAGGGCCTCCCGACAGGCCGTCAGCACCGCCGCCACCAGTTCGTCGGCGCCGACATGGCGGATCGTCAGGCTGTCCTGCCCGGTGCGGATCGAGGTGGCCGGGGCCAGGCCGGGGGCGATGGCCGGCAGCAGCCGCGAGGCGTAGGCGATCACCTGCTCGGGCACCCGGAAGCCGGTGGTCAGCTCCTCCACGTGGGCGCCCGCCTTGCCCAGGTGGTGCAGCGCCTCGGGCCAGCTCGCGGTGGCCCACGGTGTGGTGCCCTGGGCCAGGTCGCCGAGCACGGTGGCCGAGCCGGTGGTGCAGCGCCGGCCGACCGCGCGGTACTGCATGGGGGACAGGTCCTGGGCCTCGTCCAGCACCACGTGGCCCAGCGAGGGGGTGCGCTGGACCAGGTCGCGGGCCTCGTCCACCAGCACCGCGTCCGCCGCGGTCCACGGGGCGGTCTTCACCGAGCGGGCCGGCTTGGGCCGGGCGATCGCCCGCTGCTCCTGCTCGTCGAGGATCCCCTCGGCGCAGCGGGCCAGGAACTCCGGCTCGCTCAGCAGGCGCAGTACCAGCTTGGCCGGGTCGACGGGCGGCCAGCAGGCCTTGACCAGCGCCCTGACCTCGCGGGCCCGGGCCACCGCGTCCTGCACCCGGTCGTCGGGTGCCTCGCCGGCGTGCTCCATCTTCACCAGCACCGCGTGCGCGATCCGCTGCGGCAGGGACTCCATGGCCGCCCCGTAGCGCACCTCGCGCCCGGCCAACTCCTCGATGATCTCCGTGAGTTCGTAGACCGGAAGGCGCCAGCGGCGGGACCCGCGGGTGACCACCAGCGGCTCGGTGGGCAGCGTGATGCCGTCCCGCACGGCGCGCCGGAGTACCTCGGCCAGCCGGGCGTCGCCCTTGATCCGGGCTGCCTCGGCGCTGTCGGTGCCGCGCACCTCGACGTGCGCCACCAGCTCCTGCACGGTGGCCTGGGCCACCTCCAGCTCGCCCAGGGCCGGCAGCACCTGCTCGATGTAGGAGAGGAAGGAGCTGTTCGGACCGATCACCAGGGTGCCGGCCTTGGCCAGCCGCTCCCGGTGCGCGTACAGCAGGTAGGCGACCCGGTGCAGGCCGACCGCGGTCTTCCCGGTGCCGGGTGCGCCCTGCACGCAGACCGTGCCGCTCACGTCGGCCCGGACGATCTCGTCCTGCTCGGGCTGGATGGTGGCCACGATGTCGCGCATCGGACCGACGCGGGGCTTCTCGATCTCGGCCGCCAGCAGCGCGGAGGCCTGCTGGTGCTCGGCCGGGTCGCTCAGGTTCTCGTCCTCGTAGGCGGTCAACTCACCCCCGGTGTAGCCGAACCGGCGCCGCTTCGCGATGTCCATCGGGTCCTTGCGGCTGGCCCGGTAGAAGGTCTGGGAGACCGGCGCGCGCCAGTCGATCACCATCGGGTCGCCCACGGCGTCGTGCACGTGCCGACGGCCGATGTAGAACCGCTCGCCGCCGGCGCCTTCCGACTCGTCGCCGGAGACGGCGTGCAGGAAGTCCAGCCGGCCGAAGAACAGCGGGGTGTGGGCCAGGTCGGCCAGGGCGGCGATCCGGCGCTGGATCTGGTCGTGCAGCACCTGCTGGGTGACCCAGGTGCCGGCGACGTCGGAGATGTCCAGCGACTCGGCGTCCTCGCGCATCGTGCGCAGCGCGGCGCGGGAGCTGTGGAGGTGGTCGCGCTCGCGCCGCAGCGGATCGTCGGCGTCGGCGGCAGTGGTGGGGGTGGCGGGGGAGTGCACGGCGAACCTTCCCGGCCGCGCCGTCCGGGCGCGGCGGTCTCGTCAGGAGCTCACGGTGGATACACCTGACCGGTTGCCGAGCGGTCAGGACCTCCCCTTGATCGGGAGGGGGCAGACCGGACAGCTTAGACCTGTCGTTCGTGCCGGAGCCAACGGGTATTCGCCTGATAAGCGTCTCGGGGTCGGGTACGCCGTGCGAACGACCTCGGTCCCGGGGGTTCGGACCTTTCGACCGATGCCGTTCGGGCGCCGCGAAAACTACCGTGGAACACATGAGCACCGTTCACCGTACGGCGCCCCCGGCAGCGGCCAAGACCCCCCGGGCGCGCACCACCGACGAATCCGCCCCCGACACCCTCGACGCCCCGGCCGGCGCCACCCTGGCCCCGAACCCGCGCCGCCGCCGCCCGCTGGCCACCGCGGTGCGCAACGTCGGCATCGCGCTCGACACCGCCGCGCGCGTGGTCTTCCTCGGGCGCGACGGCGTCAAGTACTGAGCGGGTCCGGCCCGTTACAGCACGTTGGCGGCCTGCAGTACGTCGGCGGCTTACGGCACGTCGACGGCTCACGGCACGCGACGGCTTACAGCACCTCGTCGGCGTCGATGATGCGGTAGGAGTACCCCTGCTCGGCGAGGAAGCGCTGGCGGTGGGCCGCGAAGTCCTGGTCCACCGTGTCCCGGGCGACCACCGAGTAGAAGTGGGCCATGTGCCCGTCCGCCTTGGGCCGCAGCACCCGGCCCAGCCGCTGGGCCTCCTCCTGGCGGGAGCCGAAGGTCCCGGAGACCTGGATCGCCACCGTGGCCTCCGGCAGGTCGATCGAGAAGTTCGCCACCTTGGAGACCACCAGCACGCTGATCTCCTTGTTCCGGAACGCCTCGAACAGCTTCTCGCGCTGGAGATTGCTGGTCTCGCCCTTGATCACCGGGGCGTCCAGCACCTCGCCCAGCTCGTCCAACTGGTCGATGTACTGGCCGATGACCAGCGTCTGGTCCTTCTCGTGCTTCTTCACCAGCGCCTCCACCACCCGCCGCTTGGTCGCGGTGGTGGAGCAGAACCGGTAGCGCTCCTCCGGCTCCGCGGTGGCGTACGCCAGCCGCTCGGAGTCGGTGAGGGTGACCCGGACCTCGCAGCAGTCGGCCGGCGCGATGTAGCCCTGCGCCTCGATCTCCTTCCACGGCGCGTCGAACCGCTTGGGGCCGATCAGGCTGAACACGTCCCCCTCCCGGCCGTCCTCGCGCACCAGGGTCGCGGTCAGGCCGAGCCGGCGGCGCGCCTGCAGGTCAGCGGTGAACTTGAACACCGGGGCCGGCAGCAGGTGCACCTCGTCGTAGACCACCAGGCCCCAGTTGCGGGCGTCGAACAGCTCCAGGTGCGCGTAGCTGCCCTTCCGCTTGGTCGTCATCACCTGGTAGGTGGCGATGGTGACCGGGCGGATCTCCTTCTTGGTCCCGCTGTACTCGCCGATCTCGTCCTCGGTCAACGAGGTCCGCTTGACCAGCTCGTGCTTCCACTGCCGGGCCGAGACGGTGTTGGTGACCAGGATCAGCGTGGTCGACTTGGCCTCGGCCATCGCCGCCGCGCCGACCAGCGTCTTGCCGGCCCCGCAGGGCAGCACCACGACGCCGCTGCCGCCGTGCCAGAACCCCTCCACCGCCTGCTGCTGGTAGGGGCGCAGCTGCCAGCCGTCCTGCTCCAGCTCGATCGGGTGCGCCTCGCCGTCCACGTACCCGGCGTGGTCCTCGGCCGGCCAGCCCAGCTTGAGCAGCACCTGCTTGATCTGCCCGCGCTCGGACGGGTGCACGACCACGGTGTCCGGGTCCACCCGGGCCCCCACCAGCGGGGCGATCTTCTTGGACTTGAGCACCTCCTCGAGAACCGGCCGGTCGGTGGTGCTCATCACCAGCCCGTGGGTGGGGTGCTTGACCAACTGCAAACGCCCGTACCGCGCCATCGTGTCGGCCACGTCCACCAGCAGCGCGTGCGGCACCGGGTAGCGCGAGTAGTTCACCAGCGCGTCCACCACCTGCTCCGCGTCATGGCCGGCCGCGCGCGCGTTCCACAGCCCCAGCGGGGTGACCCGGTAGGTGTGCACGTGCTCGGGAGCCCGCTCCAACTCGGCGAACGGCGCGATGGCCCGCCGGCACTCGGCGGCCTTGGGGTGGTCGATCTCCAGGAGCAGCGTCTTGTCGCTCTGGACGATTAGGCAGGACACACATACCTCCGTGATTAGGATCGCCACGTGACTGACCCAACCGTTGAAATCCCCAGGGCGATGCCCCGAGCCCGGCGGCGCAAGGGCGTCCCGGCGAGCGCGCCTGGCATGCGCGCCGCTATCTATGTTCGCCTATCGCGCGAAACAGAGGAGACCACTTCCCCTGAGAGGCAGCGCGCGGCCTGCGAGCAGTTGTGTGCGGCGCGCGGGTGGCGCGTGGTGGTGGTCGAGGAGGACATCGACGTTTCGGGCTTCTCTCGGGGGCTGGAGCGCCCGGGGCTGCAGAGGATCCTGGCCCGACTCGACGAGTTCGACGTGATCGTCTTCTTCAAGATCGACCGGCTTGCGCGGTCGACGGTGGACTTCGCCGAGATCATGAAGATCACCGAGGCGCAGAGCGTTGCGCTGGCGTCGGCGACCGAGCCGCTGGACCTCACGTCGTCCATGGGACGGGCGATGGCGAAGGTGATCGCCGTGTTCGCCGAGCTGGAGTCGGACACCATCGGCATGCGGGTCTCGGGCGCCCACGAGCATCTGCGACGGGAAGGGCGGTACACCGGCGGACGCGTGCCGTACGGGTACAAGGTGGTGCCGAACCCGGACGGGGCCGGGAAGGTGCTGGTCGTCAACCAGGAGGAAGCAGAGATCATTCAGGCGATCGTGACACGGGTCCTGGCGAAGGATTCGCTGATCCAGATCGCGAATGACCTCACCAAGGCCGGAGTCCCGTCGCCAGGGCACACCTCGCGCCAGACCACGGGCAAGCGCAGTGCCTCGAAGAAGTGGTACACGACCTCGCTTCGGAGTCTGCTCACCAACCCGCAGTTGCTGGGCCAGGTGATCGAGGACGGCAAGCCCATCCTGCGGACGGATGGGCTGCCCCTGGTGAACCGGCCGCCTATCCTGGACATGGACACCTGGCAGGCGCTCCAGGACGAGCTGACGCGACGGGCCAACCCTGGGGAGCGGCGGCGCGAAGCTACCTCGCTACTGCGTGGAGTGGTGCACTGCGCACTCTGCGGGTTCCGGATGTACACCTACGTGGCCGGTGGGCGGACCCGGTACCGCTGCATCGGTCGGCTCAAGAAGCGCCAGGGCGGCGAGGCGATCGACTGCTACGGCGTGAGCATCGCGGGGCAGGGGATGGAGGACCACGTGGAGTCCGAGTTCCTGCGGAAGTTCGGGCGCCTGCCGGTGGTGCGGATGGTCGAGCACGCCGGGGAGAATTATCGGCCGCAGATCCGCCAGGCCGAGGAGGCGCTGAGCGATCTGGAGAAGGACCGGTACGAGCGCGGCCTGTTCAAAGGCGCCGACGGTGCACAGCGGTACACGGTGCAGTACGCGCGCCTTGAGGAGCGGCTTGCCGAGTTGAAGGAGCGGCAGCAGCACGCGAGGCCAGCGGGAGTAGAGGTGGTTCCGACCGGCAAGACCCACGCGGAGGTCTGGCGGGACGCCGACGCGGCAGGGAAGCGGGACCTGTTGCTCAGTACGGGCGCATATGTCGAAGTGGCCCCTGCGGAAAAGGCGGGCAAGGTACTGGACCTGTCTCGGCTTGCCGTTCACTTCGGCGAGGAGGGACTCATGCGCCGGTCCGCAGCAGGGAAGAGCACTGCGACGGACTGACAAACATGAGCGGCCCGCCTTCGAGATTTTCGAAGGCGGGCCGCTCTGCTCCGGACTGGGCAGTCAGTCCTGTTCATCGGTGGTTCGAAGAACCGTTAGCGCCGGTTTGCGGAACGCCATGGCAGTGCCGTTGCGAGTCGAAAAACGGACCAGTTGAAGCGAGAGTTTGCAGAGTGAGGGGCCGTCGGACGCGGCGAGTTCTTGCTGTACGTCCATGACCGTCTCGGCGAGGTCCCAGGACGTGGACTGAAAGCGGAACACACCGAGTTGATCGGCCTGGGCGAGCCGGAAGCGGACAGTTGTGCTCGGCACCAGGGTGCTGGTTGCCACGTGTGTTCGGGGTGGGCGCCCTGTCACCTGATACAGGCCCGGTTTTGAGCCGCCGTGTGACATCTGCGGCGAACTTCTCTGCGGTCCGCCGTGTTGCCCTCCATAGATGGCGGCCCAAGGCGTGGTGTGACCGCGCGGTGGAACAAACTTCGGCGGTCTTCGGCCGGACGCGTCAGGCCGAAGCTGTGATAGGGGTGCAGCGCACACGAGGCCGGCCTTTCGCGGATCGGACATAGAGGTGCCCGCGACGCCATCGGTGTGACAGCGAGCGGCAGCGATCCGCAGTGGCCGGGGCGCTGGTGACCAACTCTCCTCAGCACGGCTTGCCCAAAGGCTTGCCCGCAGCGCGAACGGACCAGCTCCGAGGCTTGCCCACTCGCGGCGCCGACTCAGGGCAAGCCGCCGGGCAGCCCCTTGGGCAAGCCCTCAGCGGTGCGGCCGGCTACCGGGCCGATGGTGGGCAAGCCGGTGAGGACAGGACCCGGCTCCACACTGCCGACGGACCATCAGGGCAGTTGGTCAGCACGCATCCCACGACCAGCAGCAGAAGGCCCGAATCCAGATCAACGAGGAGGGCAGGGGGAGGCGTGTCGAAAGTTTCTTTACTGGATCAAGGGCGGCCCGCCAGAGGCGGGCCGCGCGCCGCCGCGTTTCCGCTCGCCGCTCCTGTCTCCGCCCCGCTATGGGCGGCCCCGCTGGCGGCGCAAGGACGAGGATGGCGGTCGAGCAGGGCCCGAAGAATCCGGACAGGCTGTCCGGCCGTACGCGGCATGGGTCAAAGCCGATGGTTGCTCGCCGTTCGTCCAGGCTCCCCGCTGCTCGATGATCCGGGGCGGACGGAACCCGTCAAGCCCGCACCGCTCGCCACCGTCGCCAAGCTGAGGCCCGTAGTGCGGGCTTGACCGAACCCGCCCGCTCCTACTCTCGGCAGCTATCGGGGAGCCCGGCCGGAGTGGTCCCCGCCCCAGCGCCAGCCGCCCCAGACAGTCCGCCCCGTAACTGTTCAGCAAGCTCTGTGACCCTTCGTCAGCAAATGTGTTCGGAACATGCCGAAGACCCCAGTACCATCGGCACCAGGGTTGATCATTAGCCCGCTGCCGGACCACCCCGCTTCCCGCCAAGGTCAAGGGGTGGTCCGGCTCTTCTTCAGCTGTATGCGCCAGTGACCGGGTCAGTCCCCGTACAGACGGCGCATGTGCGGATGCGACTGGACGGCGTGCGCGGCGAAGCGCTCCACGATCTCGGCCATGGCATCGGAATCCGCGCGGGAGCGGGCCCGTTGATGGTCAGCGGACATCTCCCGGCAGGTCGGGCAGTGCTGACGCCCGCCCGCGTTGACGAACGCCTCAGCCCACGGCTTGCGCCCCAAAGCCTTGCCGCGCTTGGTCCCCGAGGTGGCGTGCAGGCGGCCCACCTCCCGGACATCACGCTTGCGCTCGCCCCAGCCGTCCAGGCGCTTCGAGATGGTGCTTGGCGAGACGCCCATCAGGGCCGCGATCGCCTTCATGCTCTCGCCCTGGCGGTAGAGGTCCACGACCATGGTGCGGTCGAGTTCGGCAGAAGCCACCGCGACAGGCTCCCTTCCTTGTTGTGGAGTCAGCGGCCCAGGCCCGCCGCCAGCAACACCGCGCACACCAGCACCAGCGCGGCGATCGAGACCCCGAAGGCGGCCGTCAGGGACGGCGGATCGGGCACCCCGCAGCGGTCCCGTTCGGCGGCATCGTGGTACTCGCTCTGACTGTCGTCCCCGAGTGGACCCCGGTCGGTCACAGGTCGGCCGGCGGACGGCCGAAGATCCGCTCGAACAACTCCGCCTCGGAAGGCAGAGGCATTTGATCGAGCTCGGCGGCCAGGCGCTCGTGGAGGGCTTGCCGCTCAGCCACCCTCGCGGTTACCCGCTCCAGAGACGCGCGCTGGTAGCCAGGTTCGGCCAGCCACTCACCCACCTGCGCGTAGACCCGGCGCCTGCTGGGCCACACCATGCGCACCGGCCACGAGAACTGCCCGTGCAGGTGCCACCACATGTCCAGGCGGGTGGCGGCGTCGCGCAGCCTCACCGCGGACCCACCCCCAGGACCGGCAACGGCTGCTCGGGGCCGTCGAGCCAGAACGTTCGGCCGGCGGTATGGCCCACGGTCATCCCGAAGCGGTCGAAGTCCGGCTCACCGGCCGACTGCCACCAGGCATGGGCGGCTTCCACCAGGTCCCACAGCTTCCGGGGACCCGACTGGTACACCTCCCACTCGGCCTCTTCGTCGTAGAAGACCGCAGCCCACGACGTGTCGGCGAGACTGTAGAGCCACAGCACCGTCACCCCGTCGTCCCGCTCGTGGACCAGGTGCGTGACACCGGGCACCAGCAGACTCGCCGCGAACGTGAACGGCTCCCAGTCCCCCAGCGGCACCCGCACCCGGGTGGAGGTCTCCACCGAGTCCCCGGGGAAGTCCGGATGCGCAGGGCGCACCAGGCGCTGCGAGCGCATCTTCATGAACTGCACCGGCCCGAGGAACGGACCCGACGCTGTGCCGTCGAGCTGGACCGTCAGCTTCACCAAGGCGTCCTGGTGACCGTAGTGCGTGCCGAACGGGGCCAGGATCAGCCCGCCCACCCGGGTCTGGCTCAGCCACGCGGGCGGGATCTCCCGCACCCCGCACGTGACGATGATCCGGTCATATGGAGCGGAGGCGAGCCAGCCGAGCGAGCCGTCCGCACACACCACCTCGGGCGTGTACCCCGACGCCTTCAAGGCCGCACGGGCACGGGCGGACACCTCGGGGTCCACCTCGACCGTGGTCACGTTCGCGTCGCCCAGTCGGCACGACAGCAAGGCCGCGTTCCACCCCGTTCCGGTGCCGATCTCCAGCACCCGCATCCCCGACAGCACATCGAGATCCAGCAGCATCGAGTAGACCAAGGTCGGCTGGGATGCGGACGAGGTGGGCACCCGGCCGGGCTCCAGGCCCTCGTGGTCGCCGTCGTCCCACTGCGTCACAATCGGCGCATGCGGGGCGTTTGCGGCCTCAGCCCAGCCATCGGGGTCCGTCGTGCGGTCCAGGGCCACGTTCGTGCCGGTGGCCATGTCGTGAGCCCAGATCACATCCGGCAGGAACAGCGAGCGCGGCACCGCGCCGAACACCACCGACCACCACTGCTCAGGCGTGCGACCGGAGTCAGCGGCCGGGGACGAGTCGCCGGGAAGGTGCCGCCCCGCAGTGGTGCCGGGGCGGCCCTCCCGATCAGGATCGAGCGTCACTTACGGTGCCCTCCATTGCCGGGCGGGGGCCCGCTGTCAGGCGACGGCGGCCCGGACGGCGGGTTCGACGGAGTCGGCGGCGTGATCGGCGCCGGACTCCCTCCGTGCTTCCCCATCTCTGATCTCCCTTCTCAAGTGGAACAGTTGGACCCGTGTGGGCCGGACACCAGGACAACGAGGCCCGGCCCGCACGGGAGTCTCAGGCCCCGTCCGGGGGCATCGGGCCCGGGGTCGGCGGGCCGGGTGTGGGCGTACTCACGACAGTTCTCCCTTCGATCGGTGATCCGGGTCGAGAACTTGGGCGGTGCCGGCCGCCCGCGCGGGGGATCGGAGCGACCGGCACCCATCCGCCCGGCCAGTGCGCCAGCGACGTGCACGGGCGGAGACAAAGGAGCGGTCAGGCCGAACGCGACAGGCGTTCCGTGACCTTGGCATGTGCGGCACCCACGAGGACCGTCAGGCGCCGATCACCCGTCACCATCTGATCGGCCGCGCACTCGAACCAGACCACCTTGCCCGCACCGGCCGGCTCCCAGCCCCACGCGTGCGCCAGCCCCGCCACCAGGAGTAGCCCCCGCCCGCCCGTGGTCGTGTCCTGGGCGGTGTCCGGGTCCGGGAGATGAAGACTGGTGTCGGCGACTTCCACACGAAGGCGCTGGCCCGTCCACCGCACGGTCACGTGACACCGTGCCTTCGTGTGCTCAACCGCGTTCGCCAGCAACTCGCTCGCGCACAGCTCCACATCGCGCAGCGCGTCATCCGACATCGGGACCTTCCAGAACCGCACAAGCTCGATGATCAACCGCCGCGCCGTCGGCACCGCAGCCGCATCCGGCTCCCCAGCCCACTCATACGGCACCGGAAACGAAGCCGTGTCGCTCATAGGCGGCCACCACCCTGCGAGTTGAAGGGTGTGCCGTCGGCGGGGTGCAGGGTGGTCGCGTCCCGAGGGGCCGTCCATTCCTCTCCGCCCTCGGGCGGGCGCAGGTGGTAGGAGTAGACACCCTCACCGGGAACGTCAACGATCACGCCAACGGTCCCGGTGTTCGTGTCGTGTGCGAGGTCACCAAGGCGGGGAGTCCAGGGTGTTGCGGGCTCGTCCGCGTCTTGGCGGGTGATGCGTCGTCCGCTCATGCAACAGAAGGTAGGCGGACAACTACAGCTGAATATGAATCAGGGGAATACCGCTATCCGTCCAGGTGGAAGCGGTCGGACATGCGGCGCAGTTTCTCCCGGGTGGTGGCCCGCTCCGCATAGACGATCTTGCGCAATGTGGCACGAGCGATCGGATGGTTCCTTACGAGCTGGGGGGCGATGTGCTCTGCCTTCTCCAACTCTGTGAGGGCTTTGTCCCGGTTGCCATCCCAGAGCCAGGCTCGTGCCAGGTCCATGTGGTGATGGCCGCGCCGCGAGTTCGGCAGTATGTCGACCTGCTCATGGTCGGCCCGCTCGTGGAGCACGAGGGCCTTGGCGTGGTCGCCCATTTCCAACTGGACTGAGATGGAGTGGATTTGGACGTTCCCGGCGGAGAAGGTCAGCGAGTGGCGATCGAACACCGGCGCTTCGTCGGCGTCCATGCGCTCAGCGGCTACCTGGGCCAGCCGGATGCGGCCCTCGGTCTCCTCCGCCCGGCCGGCCCTTGCTGCCGAGACGGCGGCGCGCAGTTGGAGCGTCCCCCAAGCCCGGATGGCCAGCGGCTCTCCCGCGTCGTACTCATCCTCGATCGACCGAAGGGCCTTGTCCGACAGAGCCAGCGAGTCCGCCCAGTCCGCGGTGGCCCACATGTCCCAGACACGCATCCAGTTGGCCACCGCAGGCAGGACCACGTCACCAGAACGCTCCGCAGCCCAGGCAGCGCGCTCGCACGCCATGGCGATCAATTCCGGATGACCGAGGGTGTGCGCTGCCGTGTGGGCGAACTTGCAGCACACGGCGTAGATGCCGAACGCTTCCTCGCGCTCGTGACCCTCGGAGATCTCGGCCAGTGCCCGCGCCTCCCTCAGCAGGTCGGGCAGGACACGCAGGATGGCGACGTTCGCCGCAGAGTCGCGCAGGCGGTGCAGGCGCTCCGTCTCCTGCCACAAGTGCTGGGAGGTCCGGGGCCGGCCGTCGAAGACGGGCGTTAGATCGTAGCGCCGCAGCTCGCGCAGGATCGACGCGGCGGCCACCTGCCACTGGTTCTCGGATGCCTTGCCCGCAACGAACGGACGCTCGATCAGGTTGTTCGGGTGGCAGTGCAGCGCAGCCGCAACCTCATTGATGAGGCTGGCCCGGTCGAGTTCGATGTGCCCCTTCTCGACCTTCGAGACCCACCCCTGAGACCGCCCGAGCGTTGCTGCCAGATCGGCCTGAGGCATGCCAAGTCGGAGTCGCTGCCGACGAACGCGCTTCCCGATCGACTCCCGCTCCTCCAACACCGTCGTCCCTCCCACCGGTCGGACCGCTTCGGCCTACAGCAGGGACAGTACCCGGCAGAGTAGGCCGACAGTGCGGGGATGGTGCAGCTGACCAGGCGCGTGAGGACTTCCGCGCTGCGGGCGGGGTGCCTCCGAAGGCTACTCAGCGTCTACGATGTGCATCAGGCTTAATCGTCTGTACGATCAGCGGTCCGTCGTTCACGCGAGGAGCCCTCCGTAGGTCCAGTCGCAGACTTTCCAGTGTCTCGCATCCGGGAGGAAAGCTGTCCCGGATGCTCTGCGCACCGCGTCCATGGTGGGGCATCGCGGTGAGTGACGGAGCTGCTTCGTAGAAGGCCGCGGGCGGTCAGGCCAGCCAGATGTACGCGGCGAAGCGGCCGGTGGGGGCGTCGCGGCGGTGGGAGTACAGGTCCGCCGTCTCGATGGTGCAGCGGGGGTCGCGGTGGACGTCGGTGAGGCCGGCCTTTCGAAGCTGGGCGGCGATGCCGGCCGGGAGGTCGAGGGACGGGGTGCCCCAGGAGGTGGTGGCGTAGGTCTCGGGGAGCAGGGCGGCGGACTCGGCGCGCATGGCTTCCGGGACTTCGTAGCAGCGGCCGCAGGCGGCGGGGCCGATGTAGGCGGTCATGCGGGCGGGGTCGGCGCCGGCCTCGGACATCGCGGTGACCAGGTTGGTGGCGACGCCGGACATGGTGCCCGCGCGGCCGGAGTGGGCGGCGCCGATGATGCGGGCGACCGGGTCGGCCACCAACACCGCGGCGCAGTCGGCGCCCAACGAGGCGAGCGCCAGGCCGGGTTCGGTGGTCCAGATGCCGTCCAGGTCGGGGGCCGCGGCGGTGAAGGGGGCGGCCACCCGGGCCACGGTGGCGCTGTGGACCTGGTGCATGAAGACCACCCGGTCCGGGGCGAGGCCGAGTTGAGCGGCGGTCAGCTGACGGTTGCGCAGAACGTTCGCGTAGTCGTCGCCGGTGAGCCCGCCGAGGTTGCGCCCGTCGTAGGGCGCCGGGCTGACGCCGCCGGTGCGGTCGGTGACGGCGTAGCTGATCCCCGGGGCGAGCTGCGAGACGTCCATGGCGGCGAGCCTAGTCTCCGTCCAGTTCGGCCACGCCGGTGATCCGGTGCAGGGCGAAGGTGTTGAGCTTCTCCGCGTGGTGGTCGAAGGCGGTGACGAAGCCGCCCTCCACCTTCACCGGGTCGATCACCCGCTGCGAGGCGATGCCTTCGGCGTTGATGTAGCCGATCCACATCCGCTCACCGAGCAGCACCGCCGTCTGGAGGGCCGCGAGGGTGTCGGCCGAGGCCGTGCGCGGCAGGGTGCGGGCGGCGGCCGGGCCCGGGACGGTCTCGCGGCGGACGGCGGTGGCCGCGTGGTCGCCGGCCCGGATCGCCTTCACGGCGGCGCCCAGCAGCACCTCGTCCGGGCTGGCCGGTCCGTCGGCCACCGGGGCGGGCGGGGTGCGCGGCGGGGTCCGGTGGCTGTCCGGCCGGGTGATCAGCAGATCGCCGTCGGCGGACTCGGCGGCCGGCGCGTAGCCCATGGAACGGAGCACGGCGAGCACCGTGTCCGGCGCGGCCTGGGCGGCCAGCACGGTGGGGGCCAGCAGCCGCAGCCGCAGTTCCAGGGCCCGGCGGTCGGCGAGCACCTCGTTCAGCAGCGCGGGGTCGTCGCAGCGCAGGTAGGCGGAGGCGGCGCCGACCCGCAGCACGCCGTGCCGGCGGGCCACGTCGTCGATCAGGTAGGCGAGCGGCTGCGGGACGGCCGTGCGCGAGTGCTGGGCCAGGAACCCGTGCAGGTCGGCGGCGCTGCGCCCGGCGTCCAGCGCGCGGCGCACCGACTCCGGGGTGAACCGGTAGACGGTCGCGCCGCCCTTGGACTCGATGTCCGCGCAGAGCGCGAGGGCCTGGGCGAGCGGCGTGAGCAGCGGGCCGGGGGCGATCGCCGTCAGGTCCGGCTGCAGGATCACGTGGTTCAGCGGCTGGGGCAGTAGCGGGGCCAGCGCCGGTCCCGGGTCGGCGCCGGCCAGCAGCTGCCGGGCGGGGGTGGCCAGCGCGCCGCGGCCGGTGATGCCGAGCAGTTCGGCCTCGGCCAGCGTCCAGTCGGTCAGTTGGTCGCGCAGCTCGCGCCCGTCCGGGCCGACCGCGCCGCCGCGCAGCGGCCGGTACCAGCGCTGCACCGGCAGCAGTTCGGCGCTGCCCGCCACCGAGCCGGGTGCCAGGTCGGCCAGCAGGCTGAGCACGGCGCGCCGGGTGGTCGGGGCCAGCACCCGGTCCAGCTCGGGACCGAGCACGGCGCGCGGTTTGCCCTTGCCGTCCGGGAGGCCGACCAGCCCCGGGACCCGGGTGGCGGTCAGCCAGGTGCGGGCCAGCAGGGTCCACCGCTCGGGTACCGGCTGCTGCAGCCACAGGTCGTAGGCGGGGGTGGGCGCCCACACCTCGCCGGTCCGCCCCGGCAGCTCGATCGACTCCCCGTCAGGTGCCAGCAGCCCCGCGCCGTAGGCGAGTTCGAGCCAGAACGCGGCCTGCGACTCGGTGCACTCCACGGTCAGCGCGGCCCGCTTGAGGTCGCGCACCCCCAGGCCGCCGGCCCGCAGCACCGGCGGCGGCTGCAGGCCCCACTGGTCGAGCAGCTCCTCCAGGGTGCGCACCGCGGTGTAGGCCTGGCCGGCCGCCGCGTTGTCCACAGCCTGTGGATCGCGCACGGTGCTCGCGGTGAGCTCGGGCGGCGCCGGTTCGAGCACCCGGTGGCTGCGCCCGCCGCGCAGGTGCAGCGCCAGCTCGCGCGGCACCACCACGGTGCCCTGCCCGCTCGGCAGTAGCAGCCCGCGGGCCAGCAGCCACTCCACCGGGCTGTGCGCGGTCTCGGCGGTGACCGGACGGGCGGCGTCCGGCACGGTGCCGGTGGGCGGGCCCCAGACCAGCTTCTCCAGCAGCCCGAGGGCCGGCGCCGGCGCCTTGGCCAGCAGCGCGGCCAGCTGCCCGCGGTCGTTCAGCAGGTCGGTGAGGGCGGCCACCCCCGTCACCGGGTCCGGGGTGCCCGGCAGGCCGGCGCCGGCCAGCAGCTGCTGCAGCCGGGCCGGGGACATGCCGACGGTCGCCTCGGCCACCGTCGGGCCCAGGCCGGTGCCGCCCGGGTTGGCGGCGGTCGGGGCGAGCGCCTCGCGGACCGCGATCACCAGCCGCGGCGCGTTCGCCGGACCCCAGACCAGGGCCCGCTCGCGCAGCGCCGTGAGCGCCCGGGGCAGCGCGGCCAGCACCGCCTTGCGGTCCACCGGCTCGGCGCCCGGGTGCGCGGCCACCTTGGCCGGGCCGGCCAGCAGGTCGCGCAGCACACTCTCCGGGCTCCCGTCCGGGGCGGCGGCCAGCGCCTCGGCCACCTGCAGGGTGAACCGGTCCAGCCGCTCCAGCGCGCGCAGCGCCGAGGCCCGGCCGGACAGCCGGGAGCTCAGCTGGGTCAGGTCGGCGGGCACCGGGTTGAGCAGATCGGGTCGAAGTCGCAGCAGGGTGGCGAGCGCTTGGTCGCTCCCGGCGCGCAGCTCGTCGGCCAGGGTGCGGGTGCGGCTCCTGCCGGGCTGTCCGGTCGGCTCGGTGGTCATCCGATCCAGAGTAGTCGGACTCGGTGGCGTTGGGGGACGGGTGATCGGGCCGGTGCGGGGATGACCGGTGTCACGGTGGGGCATAGGGCGGGTAACCCGCGGGGCCGCGACCGGGTCGGACTCGGATAGCGTCGGGTCTCGGCGGGGCCTGGAACGCGGAACAGGGTGGCGGGGCGATGGCGGCAGAGCGGTCGGGCAGGTCGGGCGGACCGGACGGGCCGGGCGGCGCCGGCGGGTCGGAGCGGGGCGGTCTGTCCGGCGGGTTGTCCGGTGCGGAGTGGTGGCGGGTGGACGGGCCCTGGCGGGTGCTGGGCCGGCCCGCACCCAGGGCGGCCCGGGGCGGCGCCGAGTCCGACGACGGGGTGTACGCCGACGGCCCGCAGGTGCCGGTGCAGACCCCGGTACCTGCCGCCCCGGCGCCGGCCGCCCCGGCCTCGGCGACCGCCGCCGCGGCACCCCAGGAGAGGCCGGGCCGGCTGATCGCGCCGGCCGCCCCGGGCGCCGGGCGGACGCCCACCCTGGCCGACTTCCCCGGCTGGAGCGAGGTGCGGATCGAGTTCCCGCCGGACGACACGCTGGTGCCCGAGGAGCCGGCCGCGAAGGCGATCCCCGACCAGCGGGCCGGCGAGGCGGACGCGGTCGAGGAGCCGGCGGAGGAGGCCGGGGGCGTCGGCCGCGGCAGCCGCGGCCTGCTGGCCGGGCGGCGGCCCTCGCCGTTGCTGCTGCTCGCCTCCGGCGTGCTGGTGGGCGGCGCGGTGACCGGGCTGATCCTGGTGCTGCTGGCGGGCTGGGGTCTGGCGTACCTGTCCGCCCGGCTCGGCGACCTGACCAAGAAGTTCGTGGTCTTCGGGATCCCGCTGATCACCATGAGCGGCTCCTCGCTCTGGTTCTGGGGCCGCAGCGAGGGCCGCTGGGGCCAGCCGCTGGCCAAGGGCGCCACCTCGCACGCGGTCTTCGCCGCCGCCCCCGGGGTGCTCCGGCTGGCGGGGGTGCTGTCGGCGCTGTTGCTGCTGGCGATAGCGATGCGGCGCCGCAAGGTGGCGTGAGGGCGTCGCAGCGGGTCGAAGTGGGTCGGAGCGGGTCGGAGCGCGAGCTGTGGCGTGAGCGGTCGGTGCGGCAGTTGCGGCGTGAGCGGCTCGGCTTGGCGGGGTGGCGTGCTGCGGGGTCACGGCTGACTCATCCGTGACCCCGCAGCACA
This sequence comes from Streptomyces tateyamensis, assembly GCF_003205575.1. Classification (GTDB taxonomy): domain Bacteria; phylum Actinomycetota; class Actinomycetes; order Streptomycetales; family Streptomycetaceae; genus Kitasatospora; species Kitasatospora tateyamensis. The sequence goes on along the minus strand of NZ_PYBW01000022.1, from coordinate 69,991 downwards.
CCGCTGCCCGCGGGTGGGGCCGCGGGACGGGGTGGTGGGGGACACCCCGTTGTGGGGGCTCTCGGGGGCTGCCGCGGAGGTTACTCGCGCAGCGCCGTGGTGTACCGGATCGCCGTGCGCCGCACCAGGGAACCGTCCGGGCCCGCCAGCGCGGCCAGGGCGGCCTGGGCAGCCGCGCGCGCCTCGTCCAGCCGGGCCGCCGGGATCGCCTCCAGCACCGCCCGCCAGCCGCCGGCCCGCTGCGCCCGCCACCAGCTCTCCGGGTCCGGGTAGTGGGTCACCGCCGGGTACTCCACCGTCCGCACGTCGGTGAAGCCCGCCCGGTGCAGCAGCTCGGCCGCCTCCTCCGGACTGCGCCCCAGCTCGTTGTAGCGCGCGGCCCGGCTCTGCCGCCGCCGGGCGGCCTGCGGCGGCAGGAACGCGTTCAGCGCCGCCCCGGGCCGGTCCCACCCCGGCTCGTCCGCGCCGAAGGCGGTGAACCCGAACCGCCCGCCCGGCACCAGGACCCGCCCGACCTCGGCCAGTGCGGCCGCCGGGTCGGGGGTGAAGATCACCGCGAACGAGGAGAGCGCCGCCTCGAAGGACCGGTCCGGGAACCCGAGCGCCTCCGCGTCGTCCTGCTGCACCCGCACGTTGCGCAGCCCGCGCCCGGCCGCCTCCGCGGCGGTGGCCCGCACCATCCCGTCGGCCAGGTCCACCCCGACCACGTACCCCTGCGGGCCGACCTCGGCCAGCGCCGCGAACAGCACCGCCCCGCGCCCGCAGCCGATGTCCAGCACCCGGTCGCCGGGGCGCAGCCCGGCCAGCCTGGCCAGCCGGGCGCCGATCGGGTTGAAGAAACCGCCGTTGACCTGGTCGTACTCCTCGGCGGCCAGCGAGAACGCGTGCGCCACCGCCCGCTTGGTTGACTCACCTCGGAACTGAGTGTTCGTCATACTGTCATGGTGGTCCCGGTGTGTCCCAGGTCACAAGAGGGCGGTCAGCCTCCGAGTAGGCACTGGAGTTGACCGAGCACCAGGTTCGCGCCGGTGTAGCCGATCCCCTCGAACCAGAGCCGGTCGTCCACCTGGTACGCCCGGTGGGCGCGCACCGCCCCGAGCCCGCGCCAGGCGGCGCCGGCCAGTACCGCGGCGGCGCCCGAGGCGGCCGGGTCGCCGTAGGCGGCGTACAGCAGCAGGTCGCCGTCGGCCCCGGCCAGCTGGTCCGGGGCGACCTCGACGTCGAACTGGTCGGTGTTCTGCGCGTCGGGGCGGCCCAGCTGCAGGTCGGCCAGGATCGTGCCGAGGTAGTTCTGCCGCGCGTACAGCCGCACCCGGCCGCCCTCGACGAACCGCACCAGGCTGACCCGCCGCCCACCCAGCGCGCCGGGACCGCCGAGCGCCCGGGAGACCTGGGCCAGGTGCCCGCGGTACGCCTCCGCCACCAGCTCGGCCGCCGCCTCCCGGCCCAGCGCCCGGGCGTGCAGCTGGAAGTTCTCCTTCCACGGGTGGCCGGTGGTCGCGGTGAGCACGGTCGGCGCGATCGCCCGCAGTGCCTCGTAGTGCGCACCGTCCCGGGTCTGGTTGCCCAGGATCAGCTGCGGCTGCAGCGCCCGGATCCGCTGGTGGTCGGGCGCGCCCACGGTCCCGGTGTCGGCCACCTCGGCCAGCCGGGAGGCGGGCCAGTAGTCCGGCGGACCGGGGTCGGCGCCCGGGCGGCTCGCGCCGAGCGGGGTGATCCCCAGCGTCATCGCCGAGTCCAGCTCGGCGGTGTCCAGCACCACCACCCGCACCGGCCGGCCGGCCACCGGCACCGGGCCGGTGGCCGCGGTCACCGTCGCGCCGGGCACGGGCGGGTCCGCCTGCGGCAGCGGGCGGTTGCCGCGCGGGCCGCAGCCGGCCAGCGGGAGGGCGGCCAGCGGCAGGGCGGCCAGGGGGGCGGTGAGCAGGGTCCGGCGGCGCATCGGGTTCCTCCCGGCGGGTTCTAGGCTGTCGGCATGCCCGCTCTCACCATCGGTTTCGACCTCGACATGACCCTGCTCGACACCCGGCCGGGGATCAGGGCCACCCACCTGGCCCTGTCCGCGGAGACCGGAACCTACATCGACGCCGACCTGGCGGTCACCCGGCTGGGCCCGCCGCTCACCCACGAGCTGGCCAACTGGTTCCCGGCCGAGCAGGTGGAGCGCGCCGCCGACCGCTACCGCGTGCTCTACCGCGAGCACGCCTTCGCGCCGACCGTGCCGCTGCCGGGGGCGCTGGCTGCGGTCGGCGCGGTGCGGGCGGCGGGCGGCCGGGTCGCGGTGATCACCGGCAAGTACGAGCCGAACGCGCGGCTGCACCTGGAGCACGCCGAGATCCCCTACGACGCGCTGGTCGGCGACCTGTGGGCGGAGACCAAGGGCGCGGCGCTGCGCGAGCTGGGCGCACAGGTCTACGTCGGCGACCACCTGGGCGACATCCTGGGCGCCCGGGCCGCGGGCGCCCTCGCGGTCGGCGTCACCACCGGCCCGTACGGCGCGGCGGAGCTGACCGCGGCGGGCGCGGACGTGGTGCTGGCCGACCTGACCGCCTTCCCGGCCTGGCTGGCGCAGTACCGGGCGACCGAGGTCTAGTGCTGCGCGTTGGCCCGGCGGCGCTGGGCGCGGGCCGAGCGGAAGAGGCCGAGCAGCGCCAGCAGGAAGCCGAGCGGCATCAGCATGCAGGCCGCGTAGGCCGCGCTGGGCAGCGGGGTGAGGTGGAGGAAGAGCGGGACGAAGGTCACCACGGTGGCGACCGCGCCCAGCACGAAGACCACCGCCCCGCCCCGGACCAGGCCCTCGCCGGTTTCCCTCATGCTGACTCCTTAGCCGCCCGCGCTGCCCGTTCTGCCGCGGTCCAGTCTCGCAGAAGCCGGAAATCTCCCGCCCCGCGGCCTGGAACCCGCGTAAACTGACCCCTCGTCACCTGCGCGGATGTGTGGCTCGTCACTGCTTGCGGTTCAGTGGGGACAGCGAGTTTCGACCTCCCCGCGCCGGGGGTATGCAGGTTTTCGCATGGGGTTGCCCGACCCCGCATCCAGGCAGGGGGTGTGCGCCATGACGACCGACGCTTCGTTGTCGTGCGGTCGCGCCGCGCCCTGCCCGGGCTGCCGTGCCAGAGGCCGGCGGCGAGCGGGGAGCGTGTGCGAGTGAAACCCCTGACCGGCCGCCAGCCCCGCTGACCGCCCGTCCCACCTCCGGTCCGGGTCGCCGTGCGGCGGCACCCGGACACTTCTTCCCTCCACCCGAGGCCCCGACAAGTGCGTCGGGTTGCCACCACACCACACCGAGGACATTCGAGATGCCCACCGGCCAGGTCAAATGGTTCAACGAGACGAAGGGTTTCGGCTTCCTGTCGCGGGACGACGGTGAGGACGTCTTCGTGCACAGCAAGGCGCTGCCCGCCGGGCTGACGGCGCTCAAGCCGGGGCAACGGGTGGAGTTCGGCGTGGTCGCGGGCCACCGCGGCGAGCAGGCGATGGGGGTCACCCTGCTCGACGCGCTGCCCTCGGTCGCCGCGGCCCAGCGCCGCAGCGCCGACGACATGGCACCGATCGTGCAGGACCTGATCACCATGCTGGACGCCGTGCTGCCCGGTCTGCAGCACGGCCGCTACCCGGCCAAGCCCACCGGCCAGAAGCTGGCCACCGCCCTGCGCGCGGTGGCCGACCAGTTCGACGTCTAGTGCGGCACTAATGCCTGCAAGACCGGCCGGACAGGTCCTGGTACCTAGTCCTGGTCGGTCGAGGGGAAGGCCAGTGCCTCCGGCGGGACCGCCGGCACCAGGCCTTCGGCCGCCGCCCGGGCGAGCAGTGCCCGGACGGCGGCGTACCCCTCCTCGCCCAGCTCGGCGGTGAACTCGTTGACGTACAGCGCGATGTGCTGGTCCGCCACCGCCGGGTCGAGCTCCTGCGCGTGCGCCAGCACGTACTCCCGGGAGGCGGCCGGGTCCGCCCAGGCCGCCCGCACCGAGGCCCGCACCGCCGCCGCCAGCTCGCGCAGCCGCGCCGCGCCCAGGGAGCGCTTGGCGATGATCGCACCCAGCGGGATCGGCAGCCCGGTCGCGGCCTCCCAGGCCTCGCCCATGTCGGCCAGCTTGACCAGCCCGTAGTTCTGGTAGGTGAACCGCGCCTCGTGGATCACCAGCCCGGCTTCCACCCGGCCGTCGCGCACCGCCGGCATGATCTCGTGGAACGGCAGCACCACCACCTCGCCCAGCCCGCCGGGCACCGCCGTGGCGGCCCAGAGCCGGAACAGCAGGTAGGCGGTGGACCGCTCGCTGGGCACCGCGACCACCTTGCCGGTCAGGTCGCCGTCCGCCCCGGGCCGGGTGAGCACCAGCGGGCCGCAGCCGCGGCCGAGCGCACCGCCGCAGGGCAGCAGCGCGTACTCGTCCAGCACCCAGGGCAGCGCCGCGTAGCTGATCTTCAGGATGTCCAGCTCGCCGTCCTCGGCCAGCGAGTTGGTCACGTCGATGTCGGCGAAGGTCACCTCGGGTGCCTCCGCGCCGGGGACCAGGCCGTGCGCCCAGGCGTGGAAGGTGAAGGTGTCGTTCGGGCAGGGGGAGTAGGCGATCCGCAGCGGCTCAGCCATTCAGGGCCTCCTCAAGCAGTCGGTGGTGGGGCAGCGCCGAGAAGGCGCGCTCCAGCGCCCCCAGCGCCTCGCCGATCCGCCAGGCGGCCCGGTCGCGCGGCCCGACGGCGTTGGACACGGTGCGCAGCTCCAGGGCCGGCACCCCGAACCGGGCGGCCGCCTCGGCCACCCCGAACCCCTCCATCGCCTCCGCCGCCGCGCCCGGGTGACGGGCCGCCAGCTCGGCCGCGCGCTCGGCGCTGCCGGTCACGGTGGAGACGGTGAGCACCGGGCCGACCACCGCACCGGTGGCGCCGGCCAGCAGCGCCACCGCGGCGGGCGGCGGGCGGCGCGCGACGGTGCCGAAGCCGAGCTCGGCCACGTCCTGGAAGCCGTCCGGGGTCTGCGCGCCCAGATCGGCGGCCAGGATCGCGTCGGCGACCACCACGGCGCCGATCGGGGCGCGGGGGGCGAAGCCGCCGGCGATCCCGGCGGAGAGCACCAGCGGGTGCGGCTGCTCGGCCAGCGCGAACGCGGTGGCGGCGGCCGCGGCGGCGGGGCCGACCCCGGCGGTCACCACCCGGACCCGGTCCGCACCGGCCCCGCGCAGCACCGCCTCGGCCTCGGTGGCCACCGCGACGACGACGAGCAGCCGGCCCCCGTGCGGGGCCGGCTGCTCGTCGGTGGTCGAAACCCGGGTCACTGGCCCTGGCTGGGGCCCTGGCCCTGGCTGGCGTCCTGCGACTGGGCCGGGGCGGCCGGCGCGGCGGAGTTCTTCAGGTTGACGAACCAGACCGCCAGGATGCCCGGCTTGTTGCTGTCGGCCGTCTTCGGGTCGAACTCCACCACGGTCAGCCGGGTGTTGCGCACCTGGCTCAGCACGTTGACCGCCGGCTGCATGCCGGAGAACGTGTTGTCCTTCTGGTAGGCCGCGATCGGGGCGCCGCTCTGGCTGTTGCCGCCGTTGGTGTCGGCACGCCAGCCGTTGGCCGCGGTCTGCTTGTCGACGCCGACGCCGATCCGGTCCACGGAGGACACCGAGATCGACTTGAGCTTGTCGGTCTGTGCTGCGGCCAGGCCGCAGGCCTTGGTGGCGTTGTCGTCGAACGGCTTGCCTGCGTTGTAGCAGGTCGGCTCGAGGTGGAACGAGTTCCGGCCGACCGTGACGGTCGCCTGACTCGTCAGGGGCTTGTCCTTGGTGGACGCGAAGGCGATGGAGCCCCCGAGCGTGCCGGCGCCGATCACGGCCACGGCGCCGAGGGCGGCGATGACAGGGGTGCTGAGGCTCATGGACGAAGGCTATCCAACTCTGCCCGTCACGCTACGCGGGGGTGCGGTGCGCCGCTGCGAACCCCGAGACGGACCAGCGCCAGCAGCGTCCACACCAGGGCCACCCCGAGCACCGCGGCCGCGATCGACAGGCCCAGCGCACCGTCGAGCGGCAGCAGGATGCCGAGCGAGCCGCCCGCCACCCAGGACAGCTGCATCAGGGTCTCCGAACGGGCGAACGTGGAGGTGCGCACCGCCTCCGGCACGTCCCGCTGGATCAGCGCGTCCAGCGCCAGCTTGGCCAGCGAGCCGGCGATCCCGGCCACCGCCGCCACCACCAGCACGGTGGCCAGCCCGTACCAGAGCGCGGCGGCCGCGGCGGCCGCGGTGGCCAGCAGCAGCATCGCGGTGATGGTGACCTCCGAACCGCGGGTGCGCAGCCAGGAGCCGAGGACCGAGCCGAGCGCGTTGCCGCCGCCGGCCGCGATGGCCAGCAGGCCCAGTGCGGCCGTCGGGGCCAGCCCGCCGACCGGGTCCACCCGCAGCAGGAAGGCCAGGAAGAGGGTGAGGAAGCCGCTCAGCCCGCGCAGCGCGGCCACCGCCCGCAGGCCCAGCACCACGGCGGGGCCGACCGTGCGCAGGCTGGCCTTGGGCCGGGCCGGCTTGGCGGCCTGCACCGGCTCCGCGGCGGCCCGGCCCGGCTCTGCGGCACCCCGCACCGGCTGCGCGGCGGCCGGGTCCGGGCGGGCGTGCAGCACGGCCCGCTGCTCGCCCTTGGCCGAGTCCACCTGGTGCGGCAGGTGAAAGGCCATCAGGGTGCCGATCACGAAGACCAGGAAGGCCCCGCGCAGTGGCCAGGACGGCCCGAGCAGGTGCAGGCCGCCGCCCACCGCCGCGGCCAGCCCGGTGGCCAGCAGGCCGGCCAGGGTGACCCGGGAGTTGGCCTTCACCAGGGTGACCCGGGCCGGCTTGAGCCGGGGCACCACCACCGAGCGGACCACCCCGTAGGCCTTGGAGGCGACCAGGCAGCCCAGCGCCTCCGGATAGAGCGTCAGGTCGGCGCCGCCGATCGATCCGGCCATGGTCCAGGCGAGCACCGCGCGGACCAGCATCGACATCGCCATCGCGGCCCGGCGCCCGTGCGGCAGCCGGTCCAGCAGCGGCCCGATCACCGGGGCGAGCAGGGCGAACGGGGCCATGGTGATCAGCAGGTAGAGCGCCACCCGGCCGCGCGCCTCGCCGGTGGGGACCGAGAAGAAGATGGTGGAGGCCAGCGCGATGGTGATCAGCATGTCGCCGAAGGAGTTCAGCGCGTGCAACTCGATCAGCTTGGCCAGGCCGGACTCGCCGGCGCCGTCGGCCGAGGTGGCCCGGCGGATCCGGCGGCCGGTGCCGTGCACCACCCGGCCGGTCCCCAGGCCCGCCGCGGAGGCGCCGCGGACCAGCAGGTTGCGGCGCGGCGGCAGGTGCACGGGGGCGGCCTCGGCCGCACCCTGCTCGCGCGGGGCGCCCTCGCCGGGGGCGTCCTCGCCGAGCGGGCCGTCGGCCGGGGCGTCCGTGCCGGCGGCGTCCGTGCCCGCGGCCTCGGTGACCCCGTCGGAGGTCTGGGGCAGCTGCGATCCGTCCGCCGGCTGTGGAGGCTCGCCGTCCACAGGGAGGACCGGGTGCTGCTGTCGCGGCACGCCGCCGGGATCGGAATCAGTCGGTTCGTGCAGGGCGCGCTGCGACGGGTTCTCGTCCGCCACACAGGCAATCCTGCCTGACAATTGCGCGAGCGACGAGGGATTGGCCCCGCTCGGCGCGGCCCGTCCAGCTCGCGGCGGCCGGTTCGGGCTGTCCCCGGAGCTGTCGTGGCGGGTAGCCTGCTGTCCGCGTGCCGCCGTGGCCAGGACGGTCAGGGCCAGGTCCGACGGATCGCTGGGCCCGCCTGAGGGTGGTGCGGCCTTCCGGTCGCGCAGAATATGGGACGGTACCCGGACGAGCGGTACCGGCGGCCGCGGAAGACCCGAACGGCCCGGGTGACCCACCGGGCGACTAGGCTGCAGGGTAAGAGGACTGGAGAAAACCGACGCCGTGAGTGCTGCGATGCGAAGCCGTACCCCCGACCGGCTCTGTGCCGAGGCCGTCGAACTCGCCAGGCAGGCAGCGGTCGAGGCGGTCGGTGCCGAGGCCGTCGGTGCGCCGCTGGCGGCCAAGGCCGAGGGCGAGCGGGTGGTGACCCACACCTTCGAGTGCCTGGACCCGGCCTACCGCGGCTGGCACTGGGCGGTCACCGTGGCCCGGGCGCCGCGCGCCAAGCTGGTCACCCTGGACGAGGTGGTGCTGCTGCCGGGCGACGATGCGGTGCTGGCCCCCCAGTGGGTGCCGTGGAGCGAGCGGCTGCGTCCGGGCGACCTGGGCCCCGGCGACCTGCTGCCCACCGACGCGGACGACCTGCGGCTGGAGCCCGGCTGGACCGGCGAGGACGAGCCGGCCCCCAACTCCGCGGTATACGAGGGCGACGAGGACCTGGTCCTGTCCGACCCGCACGTGCAGCCGGCTCCGGTCCGGGCGCAGATCGGCGCGATCGCCGACGAGCTCGGGATGAACCGGCCCCGGGTGCTCTCCCGGATCGGCCTGCACCAGGCCGCCGAGCGCTGGGAGAAGGCGCACGGCTCGCAGACCCCGATGGCCCAGTCGGCCCCGGCCTCCTGCACCAGCTGCGGCTTCCTGATCGCGATCGGCGGCTCGCTGGGCCAGGCCTTCGGGGTCTGCGGCAACGAGTTCGGGCCGGCCGACGGCCAGATGGTCTCGCTCGCCTACGGCTGCGGCGGCCACTCCGAGGCCGCCGTGCTGCCGGCCCCGCCGGTGCCGGCCGAGCTGATCCTCGACGAGACCGTGATCGAGCCGCTGCACCTGCACCCCGACCGCCAGGGCGGCTCCGTCGAGCCCGACGCCCCGGCCGAGGAGCTCGGCCACGCCTGATCCGTTCCGCCCGCCGGCCCGCCCCGTCAGGGCGGGCCGGCGGCGTTTTCGGGGCGTCAGGTGGCCTTTCCCCGAGCCCGGTGCCGGGGTCCGGGCCTGTCCCGGGCGCGGGCCGTCACCGGGAGGAGAGAGAATGCCCCCCGTAGCAGTGCGGTTTCGGGTGTGACGAACGGGGAAGGCGGCGGGTTCATGGAACCTCGCATCATCGGTGGCAGCGACCAGGAGCAGGACGACCGGTTCGACACGGCCGCCCTGCGCCGTCGGGTGCTGGACGCCTGGGGCGCCTCCCCGGCCCGGTTCCGGGAGGACGCCAACGCCGAGGAGGAGCTCGCCCTCGGCGGCTACCGGGACCGCCTGGTCGTCGAGTTGGCGCAGAACGCCGCTGACGCCGCGGCCCGGGCCGGCCAGGGCCCCGGCCGGCTGCGGCTGACCCTGCGTGAGGGCGTGCTGGCCGCCGCCAACACCGGTGTCCCGCTGGACGCGGCCGCCGTCGAGTCGCTCTCCACCCTGCGCGCCTCCTCCAAGCGCGAGGACGCCGGCCCCACCGTGGGCCGCTTCGGCGTCGGCTTCGCCGCCGTGCTCGCGGTCAGCGACGAGCCCGCGATCATCAGCCAGTCCGGCGGCGTGCGCTGGTCGCTCGCCGAGGGGCGCGACCTGATGGACCGCCAGGCCATCGAATTCCCGGACTTGGCCGAGGAGTTGGTCCGCCGCGACGGACACCTCCCGGTGCTCCGGCTGCCGCTGCCGGCCACCGGCGAGCCGCCGGCCGGCTACGACACCGTGGTGCTGCTGCCGCTGCGCGACGGCGCCGCCGAGGACCTGGCCCGCCGACTGCTCGAGTCGATCGACGACGCCCTGCTGCTCACCCTGCCCGGCCTGACCGAGCTGGTGGTGGAGACCCCGGACGGCATGGTCCGCACCCTGACCCGCGCCGGCGCCGAGCGCACCGAGCACGGCCTGGTCGAGGTCGTCCTGACCGACCGGCGCGGCGCCCAGGAGTCCGTCTCCCGCTGGCAGACCGTCACCAGCACCGGCGCGCTGGCCCCGGAGCTGCTGACGGACCGTCCGGTGGAGGAGCGGGCCCGCCCCTACTGGACCGTCACCTGGGCCGTCCCGGTCTCGGCGAGCGGCACCCCGGAGCCGGTCCCGGTGACCCCCGTGCTGCACGCCCCGACCCCGAGCGAGGAGCCGCTGGGCGTGCCGGCCCTGCTGATCGCCTCCTACCCGCTGGACTCCACCCGCCGTCACATCGCCCCCGGGCCGCTGACCGACTTCCTCACCGAGCGCGCCGCCGAGACCTACACCGAGCTGCTGCGGGCCCGCGGCGCCGACCTCGGCTCGCTCTCCCTGGTGCCGGCCCCGCTGGGCCAGGGTGCGCTGGACAACGCGCTGCGCGCCGCGATCCTCACCCGGCTGCCCGCGACCGCCTTCCTGCCGCACCCGGCCGCGGTGGAGGAGGGCACCCCGGCGCTGCGGCCGAAGGACGCCACCCTGGTGGAGGGCGCCGACCAGGCCGTGGTGGCCGCGCTGGCTCCGATCTTCCCCGGCCTGCTGCCGGCCGGCCTGGAGCGCCGGGCGGAGCTGCGCGCGCTGCAGGTGCGCCGGCTGCCGCTGGCCGAGGTGGTCGACCAGCTCGGCGGCCTGGACCAGGAGCCCGCCTGGTGGCGCAGCCTGTACGGGGCGCTGGCCGGGGCCGACCCGGAGGCGCTGGGCGCGCTGCCGGTGCCGCTGGCCACCGGCCGCCTGGTGACCGGCCCGCGCCGGGTGCTGCTGCCCTCCGACGACGCCGACTGGGCGGACTTCCCCGGCTACCCGCAGACCCTGGCCGAGGCGCTGGACCTGCTGGACCTGCGACTGGCCCACCCGGAGGCCGCGCACCCGCTGCTGGCCAAGCTGGGCGCCGCCACCGCGACCCCGGCCGGGCTGCTGGCCACCCCCGAGCTGCGCGCCGCGGTGGCCCGCTCGCTGTCGGTGGGCGACGAGGACTTCGACGCCGCCGTGGACCTGGCCGACGCGGTGCTCGGCCTGGTCAAGGCGGCCGGCAGCAGCTTCGCCGACCACCCGTGGCTGGCCCGCCTGGCCCTGCCGGACGACGAGGGCGAGCTCGCCCGGGCCGGTGAACTGGTGCTGCTGGACAGCCCCTTCGCCCAGCTGGCGCGGGAGGAGGACGCCGCGTTCGTGGACGAGGAGCTGCTGGAGCGCTGGGGCCCCGAGGTGCTGTCCGCGGTCGGGGTGCTGAGCGACTTCGTGCTGGTGCGGGCCGAGGACGTGGTGCTGGACCCGGACGACCTGGAGCGGCTGGACCCGACCGCCCCCGCCGACCGCGCGGCGGGCGGCGCACCGACCGGCCTGCTGGACGAGGCGCCGGACGGGTTGGCCGACTGGTGCGAGGACGTGCTGGAGCTGCTGCACGCCGACCGGGCCGACGACCTCGGGGTGCCCCCGGTGGCCGGCGAACTGCTGGTGGTGCGCGACCTGGACCTGGTGGACGACGAGGCCTGGCCCGAGGCGCTGGCCCGGCTGGCCCGCCCGCCGTACCGGGACGCCGTGGTGACCCCCGTGCGGGTGCTGCTGCCGGACGGCAGCTACACCGACCTGCCGCCGTACACCGCCTGGTGGCTGCGCGACCACCCGGTGCTGGACGGCCGCGAGCCGGCCGGCCTGCGCGCGGCCGGCGGGGACTGGCTGCTGCGCGGCCTGTACGACGAGGCCCGCACCACGCTGGACGAGCAGTTCCTGCACGCGCTGGGGGTGCGCACCACGCTGGCCGCGCTGCTCGCCGAGCCGCACGGCTGCGAGGAGCTGCTGGACCACCTGACCCACCCCGACAGCGAGGTGACCCACCGCCAGCTGCACGGCATCTACACCGCGCTGGCCCAGGTGGACGCCGACCTCCCCCCGGCCTCCGGCTGGGGGGACCCCCTGGACGTGGTCCGCGCGCTGCCGCCGCTGGACCCGCAGACCGGCCGCCGCCCGGCGCACACCGTGCTGGTGGACGCCACCGAGGCGGTGGTCGCGGACGCCCCTGACCTGGTCCAGCTGCTCCACCCGTACCCGCTGGTCCCGGTCGCCCCGGCGCTGGCCGGCGCGCTGGCCGAGCGTTTGCACGTCTCGCTGGCCAGCGAGATCGCCGGTGGCCGGGTGCTCTCCGAGGGCGCGCTGCACCGGGTGCCGCGGTTCGTCCGGGAGCTGCTGCCCGGCTGCCCGGCGGCCTACGAGGAGCACGAGGAACTGCTGGTGGTCGGCCCGGACGGCGAGGAGGCCGCGGTGGACTGGCGCTGGGACACCACGGCGCCCAGCCCCGAGCTGCCCTACGACCCGCAGAGCACCGAGGCCGAGGACGAGGACGACGAGTTCGAGCTGCCGCCGGTCCCCGGCCTGCTGCACGCCGCCACGCCCGAGGGGCTGGCGGCGGGCCTGGCCTGGTCGGTGGGCCAGTGGCACCGCCGGTTCGAGGTGCTGGCCGCGCTCACCGAGCCGGACCGGGCCTACGAGCTCTCGGCCGCCCGCGACTTCGAGGGCTGAGGCTCGTCCAGGCTGCGCTTGACGAAGTGCCAGACCAGCTCCAGCAGCAGCCCCGCGGCCACCGCGATCAGTACGCCCGTCCACGGGTCGCGGTAGCCCTGAAGCTTGAGCTGGAAGAAGTTCGACAGCCACGGCACCACCAGCACCAGCGCGAAGGCCCCGCACATGGCGCCGATCAGCAGCAGGCGCCACCAGGTGTAGGGGCGGGCCACGATCGCCAGCACCCAGATCGCCACCAGGAACAGGGTCAGGGTGGCCACGCTGGTGTCGGCCTTCAGGTCGGTGGTGTGGTCGGCGCGGGCCAGCGCGTAGGCCGTGAAGCAGGCGGTCCCGGCGATCGCGCCGGCGGGCACCGCCAGCCGCAGCACCCGGCGGACGAACCCGGGCCGGGCCCGCTCGTTGTTGGGGGCCAGCGCCAGGAAGAAGGCCGGGATGCCGATGGTCAGCCCGCTCAGCACGGTCGAGTGCCGGGGCAGGAACGGGTACGGCACCTGGGTGAAGACCACCAGCAGGGCCAGCAGCACCGAGTAGACCGTCTTCACCAGGAACAGGCTGGCCACCCGCTCGATGTTGCCGATCACCCGGCGGCCCTCGGCCACCACCGAGGGCAGGGTGGCGAAGCTGTCGTTCAGCAGCACGATCTGGGCCACCGCCCGGGTCGCCTCGCTGCCCGAGCCCATCGCCACGCCGATGTCGGCGTCCTTGAGCGCCAGCACGTCGTTGACGCCGTCGCCGGTCATCGCCACCGTGTGGCCGCGCGACTGCAGCGCGCCGACCAGCTCGCGCTTCTGCTGCGGGGTCACCCGGCCGAAGACGGTGGTGCGTTCGGCGGCGTCGGCCAGCGCGGTCGCCTCGGTGGGCAGGTTGCGGGCGTCCAGCGGGTGCTCGGCGCCGGGCAGCTCCAGGCTCGCGGCCACCGCGCCGACCGAGACCGCGCTGTCGCCGGAGATCACCTTGGCCTGCACCTGCTGGCTCTCGAAGTAGCGCAGCGTGTCGGCCGCGTCGGCACGCAGCCGCTGCTTGAGCACCACCAGGCCGAGCGGGACCAGCTCCTTGGCCGGGTCGGGAGCGTCCAGCGGGACCGGGGTGCGGCCCAGCAGCAGCACCCGCAGGCCCTGCGCGCCCAGCTCGTCCACCTCGCTCAGCGCCGGGTGCCCGGCAGGCAGCAGCACGTCCGGGGCACCGAGCAGCCAGCTGGCCTCGGCACCGCTCGGCTCCAGCAGCTGCACCCCGCTCCACTTGCGGGCGGAGGAGAACGGCATCGCCTCCAGCACCCGCCAGCGCTCGCGGTCCGCCCCGCCGTCGCCGTAGGCCTCCAACACCGCCCGCATGCTCGGGTTGGGGCGGGCGTCGGCGCCGGCCATCACGCCGAGGGGCTGGGCCAGCTCGTGGTGCTCGCCGGTGAGCGGGCGCAGCTCCAGCACGTCCATGCCGCCCTCGGTCAGGGTGCCGGTCTTGTCCAGGCAGACGGTGTCCACCCGGGCCAGCCCCTCGATCGCGGGCAGCTCCTGGACCAGGCACTGCTTGCGGCCCAGCCGGACCACGCCGATCGCGAAGGCCACCGAGGTGAGCAGCACCAGGCCCTCGGGGACCATCGGCACGATCCCGGCCACCGTGCGGCGCACCGCCTCGCGCCAGTCGTTGTGCTCCACCGTCCACTGACTGATCACCAGGCCGATCGCGGTGGGGATCAGCAGGTAGGTGATGAACCGCAGGATGGTGTCGATGCCGGTGCGCAGCTCGGACTTGACCAGGGTGAACCGGCTGGCCTCCTCGGCCAGCTGGGCGGCGTAGGCGTCGGCGCCGACCTTGGTGGCGGTGAAGGCGCCGGCGCCGGCCACCACGAAGCTGCCGGACATCACCTGGTCGCCGGGGTGCTTGAGGACCGGGTCGGGCTCGCCGGTGAGCAGCGACTCGTCGATCTCCAGGCTGTCCGCCTCGGTGACCTCGCCGTCCACCACCACCTTGTCGCCGATGCCGAGCAGTACGGTGTCGTCCAGCACGATCTCGTCGACCGCGACCTCCTGCACCTGCCCGTCGCGGCGCACCTCCAGCCGGGCCTGGCCGATCAGCGCCAGCGAGTCCAGGGTCCGCTTGGCCCGCACCTCCTGGACGATGCCGATCGCGGTGTTGGCCACGATCACCAGGCCGAACAGGCCGTCCTGGAGCGGGCCGACCACCAGGATCACGGCGAACAGCACCCCGATGATCGCGTTGAACCGGGTGAGGACGTTGGCCCGGACGATCTCCTTGACCGACCGGCTGGAGCGCACCGGAACGTCGTTGACCTGGCCGTTGGCCACCCGCTCGGCCCACTCGGCGGTGGACAGCCCGCCGGGCCGGGCGGGGACGAGGCCCAGTGCGTGGGCACCGGGCGCGGACTGCTCCGAGGGGTGCGTCATGGCACCGACTCTAAACGCGGCAAATGTCCGGTGCGTCCTACTGTGGGCCGAAGGGCGGGGCGGCCCTTCGGCGGGGGCTGACGCGGGCTCAGGCCTGCTGGGCGGCCCGGTCGCGCCGGATCGCCGCCCGGCGGGCCCGGCAGTACCACAGGCCGATCAGCCCGAGCAGGCCGCCGGACAGGCAGATCCACGGCCACTGCCCGTGACCGTGCGCGCTGAGGGTGTGCTGGAACGGCAGCAGCACGAGGAAGCCGAGGAACCAGAGCACGGTGCCGCCGCCGACGATCGCGACGTCGTTGGCTTCCATGGCCGGCGGAGCGGGGTGCAGCGGGGTCTTCGGCATGGCACGTAGCGTACGGGGTCGGGGTGCGCCCGCGGGGATCCGCCGCCAGAGGGGGTCTACGCGCGAAGATGGCGCGTGCACAACCGAAAACTCATACTTGAGGCTCTCCTCCACCCCCACTTCGAGGACAACGCATGCCTTCCCAGGCCCAGCCCGCCCTGGAGTCGCCCGAGCCGCCGGCGCCCGGATCCCCCACCGGCGCCGTGGACCGCTACTTCCGCATCTCCGCCCGCGGCTCCAGCCTCAGCCGTGAGCTGCGCGGCGGGGTGGCGACCTTCTTCACCATGGCCTACATCCTGGTGCTGAACCCGATCATCCTGTCCAACGCGGTGGACATGAACAAGCACGCCCTCAGCTTCCCGCAGCTGGTCACGGCCACCGCTCTGACGGCGGGTCTGACCACGCTGCTGATGGGCGTGATCGGCAACGTGCCGATCGGGCTGGCGGCCGGCCTGGGCGTGAACACCATCGTGGCGCTCCAGCTGGCTCCCCGGATGACCTGGCCGGACGCCATGGGCATGGTCGTGCTGGCCGGTTTCTGCATCATGCTGCTGGTCGCCACCGGCCTGCGCGAACGGGTGATGAACGCGGTCCCGCTGGGCCTGCGCAAGGCGATCGCGATCGGCATCGGCCTGTTCATCACGCTGGTCGGCCTGGTCGACTCCGGCTTCGTCAGCCGCATCCCGGACGCCGCGCACACCACCGTGCCGCTCCAGCTGGGCGTCGGCGGCCACCTGCACGGGTGGCCGGTGCTGGTCTTCGTGCTCGGGGTGCTGCTGACCCTGGTGCTGGTGGTGCGCAAGGTCCCCGGCGCGATCCTGATCTCGATCGTGGCCATGACCGTGGTCGCGCTGATCATCCAGCAGGCCGCCGACCTGCCCGCCGACGCCTGGGGCCTGACGGTCCCGAAGTGGCCGGGCAACCCGGTCGACAGCCCGGACTTCGGCATCGTCGGCAACGTCAGCCTGTTCGGCGGCTTCCAGCACGTCGGGCTGCTGACCGGGCTGCTCTTCGTCTTCACCGTCCTGATGAGCTCGTTCTTCGACGCGATGGGGACCATCCTCGGCGTGGCCGACGAGGCCCACCTGCTCGACCAGAACGGCGACCTGCCGGGCATCAACCGGATCCTGATGGTCGACGGCATCGCGACGGCCGCCGGCGGCGCCACCTCCGCCTCCGCCAACACCTGCTTCGTCGAGTCCACGGCCGGCGTCGGCGAGGGGGCGCGGACGGGGCTCGCCAGTCTGGTGACGGGCGCCCTGTTCCTGCTGGCGCTCTTCCTGACCCCGCTGGCCACCATGGTCCCGGCGCAGGCGGCCACCCCGGCGCTGATCACGGTGGGCTTCCTGATCCTGGCCAACTCGATCCGCGAGATCGACTGGGCGGACTACACGATCGCCATCCCGGCCTTCCTGACCATGGTGCTGATGCCGTTCACCTACAGCATCACCAACGGCATCGGGATGGGCTTCATCACCTTCTGCGTGCTGCGGATCGCCACCGGGCGGTGGAGGTCGGTGCCGGTCGCGCTGTACGTGGTGGCGGGCGTGTTCGCCTTCTACTACCTGATGCCGGCCCTGGGGATCGGGCAGTAGCAACCGCGGGCGGTCACGGCTCCCGGACCGCACGGCAGGGCCCGTCGCGGACATTCGCTGTCCGCGACGGGCCCTGCCGTCTGTCGGTGGGTCAGGCCGCCAGCTCCGCCGCCGCCTCCGCCACCACCGGCTGCGGCGTGCGCCTGCGCATCACCAGCGCCGCCACCAGGGCTGCCGCCAGCACCCCGATCCCGCTCACCGTGAAAGTGGTGGACATCGCGTCGGCGAAGGCCACCCGGGCCGTGTGGACCAGGGCCGGGTCACCGTGCGCCGCCGCCAGCGCGCCGCCGATCGACTGCCTGGCACCGGCGGAGGCCGAGGCCGGCATCCGCCCGGCGAAGTCGGAGGCGAGCAGCGAGCCCAGGATCGCGATGCCCAGCGCGGTGCCGGCCTGGCCGATGGTGTCGTTCAGCGCGGAGCCGACTCCCGCCTGCTCCGGCGGGATGGTCCCCATCAGCGCGCCCACCGCGGCCGGCATCGCCAGGCCGGCGCCCAGGCCCAGCAGGCCCAGTGCGGTGGCGGGGACAGCGAAGGAGGTGTCCGCGGCGACCGTGGTCAGCAGGGCGAAGGAGGCCGCCATGACGCCCATCCCGGTCAGCACCAGCGCCCGGTTGCCCAGCTTGGCGGCCGCCTTGGCGCCCACCCCGTTGCCGATCAGCGCGGCCACCGCCAGCGGCACGAAGGCCAGCCCGGCCTTGACCGGCGAGTATCCGAGCACGAACTGCAGGTACTGGGTCAGCACCAGCAGCAGGCCGCCGTTGCCGATCTGGACCAGGGTCAGCGAGAGCGAGTCGCCGGTGAAGTCGCGGTGCTTGAACAGGGCCAGCGGGACCATCGGCGAGGCGGTGGTGTTCTCCCAGACCACGAACCCGGCCAGCGCCAGCACGGCTGCGGTCAGCGCGATCCAGGCGTGCCCGCCGAAGGAGCCGTGCTGCGGGATCTCGATGATCCAGCCGACCAGCGCCGTCATCCCCACGGCGGAGAGCACCGCGCCCAGCGGGTCCGGCTGCTGCCACGGGCCCTTGGACTCCGGCATCAGCAGCAGGCCGGCCAGCACCGCCAGGGCCACCACCGGGACGTTCAGGAAGAAGATGGCGTGCCAGGAGAAGTGGGCGATCAGCACCCCGCCGAGCACGGGGCTGCCGACCAGACCGAGGACGTGCCCGCCGAGTTCGCCGACCCGGCGGCGGCCCGCGAGGACAAGTTCCGCTACGGGCTGGAGGTGGTCCTGGACGGACTGGCCGGCCGGCTGGCGGGCTGAGCGGCCAGCAGTTGCGCCACCCGCTCGACCGTCCAGTGCCCCGCCGCCCCCGGGCGGGTGGCCAGGTAGCGGGCGGTGTGCGGCGGCGGCCAGCCGTGGGACTCGTGCAGGCCGCTGCCCAGGTGCTGCAGGTAGCGGGCCGCGGGCGGGTTGAGTGCGGCCCGGGCCACCGGCCAGGGTGCGGTGAAGGTGACCACCGGGTGCCCGGCCAGCCAGCCCGGGCTGACCAGCGTCTCGTACCGGCCCTCGCCGTACCGGGCGCGGCCGGTGGCGAGCACGGGTGCCAGGTCGAGCTGCTCGCCGGGCGGGCGGTGCATCTCCTGGGACGCGAGATCGGCGAACTGATCCGCCGTCACCAGGTAGGCGCGGGCCGGGATCCGGCCAGGGGCGGCCGGGTCGAGGAAGGCCATCCCGCCGCCCCACACCCGCGACTCCAGCGCGAAGAACAACTGCCCGGGCAGGTGCACCGGCCGGTCGGCGCGGGGCGGGCGCCGGTCGCGGCAGCCCGGGTAGGGCGGGAACTCCACCGAGCCGCCGGGCGGCCGGCCACCGGCCAGGTAGGCGGTCAGCCGTGCCAGGTGCAGGTTCGAGCCGTACGCCGCGTACCAGAGCAGCTCGGGCACGCCGGGGCCGCCCGGTGGCTGGAAACCGTGCTGTGTAGCCCAGTTGACGGTGGGCATACTGCCTCCCAGAGCTGTGAGGGGGCACGGGGCCGATGGCGCGATGGGATCCGAGCACGATCGACGAGGCTGACTTCCTGCCCGAGCCGTTCCGGACGGCCGACCAGGCGGCCCTCCTCGGGCAGCGGCAGGCGCTGCGCTGGTACCGCGGGCTGATCCTGATGCTGGTGCTGGCCGCCGCCATGGGCGTGGTGGCCACCGGGAAGGGCCCGGCTCCGCTGGTCTCGCTGGCCGCCTTCCTGGTGGGCTGCTTCTTCTGGTCGCGGCTGCGCGCGGCCAATCCGCAGGCCCACTGGTACCAGGCCCGGGCGGCCGCCGAGTCGGTGAAGACACTGGCCTGGGCGTACGCGGTGCGGGCCCGGCCGTTCGCCGGTCCGGCCGAGTCGCTGGAGGTGGACGAGGACTACCGCGCCCTGGTCTCCCAACTGCTCGTCACCTTCGGCGACTACGGGGTCTTCCCGCCGCAGGCGGCACCCGAGATCACCGAGGGGATGCGCCGGCTGCGCGCCGAGAGCCTGGTCACCCGGCGCACCTTCTACCTGCGGCTGCGGGTGGAGCAGCAGCGCACCTGGTACCTGGCCCGGGCCCAGGCCTACGAGTCGCAGTCGGTCACCTGGGAGCTGGCCACCGGGGTGCTGATGATCGTCGGCGCCGCCGGTGCGGTGGCCCAGGCGACCGGGGTCCTGTCGGTGAGCGTCTTCGCCGCCTGCGCGGCGGCCGCTGCCGCGGTGATCGCCTGGACCGAGCTGATGCAGCTGCGCCCGCTGGTGCTCGGCTACCAGTTGGCCGCGCGCGAACTCGACCTGGTCTGGGGCCGGTTGAGCACCCTGGAGCTGGGCGCGCGGGACGCCGAGGCCGAGTGGGCGAGGCTGGCCGGGGACGTGGAGAGCGCGGTGGCCCGCGAGCACACCGGGTGGCGCAGTCGGCGGGCCTTTCCGCGCTGAGAGCTGGCGGCGGTAGCGCATGGCGAGGATTCCCCGGATCGACGGATCGTCAGTGTGCGATCACTCTATGTGGTGACGAGGCAGCCGAGACGGTTCTCCTGGTGACTCCGGGCGCGTCCGGCTCAATCGATTTTTATTTAGACAGAGTAATGACGTAGGCTAAAGATCATGTCCGAGATGTCCGGGGACGACTTGGCTGCCGTCAGCCAGCTGCGGTCGTCCGTGATGCGGCTGGCCCGTCGGTTGCGGCACCAGCACGTCGAGCAGTCGTTGAGCCCCACCGAGATGGGGGTGCTGGGTACCCTCGCGCGGTGCGGGAGTGCCACGCCGGGGGAGTTGGCGCGCCGCGAGCACGTCCAGCCGCCCTCGATGACCCGGATCATCGCGATGCTGGAGGAGAAGGGCCTGGTGCGGCGCGAGTCGCACCCGCAGGACCGGCGCCAGGTGGTGGTCAGCATGACCGAGCAGGCCGCCGAGATCCTGGACGAGAGCCGTCGGCGCCGAAACGCCTGGCTCGCCGAGCTCGCTGCCCAGCTCACCGAGGAGGAGTGGGCGAGGCTGCGCGAGGCCGCGCCCGTGCTGGACAAGCTCGCGCACCTGTAGCTCTGGACGAGCTCGCGTTTTTGCACACCGATGAAAGGGAGTAGATGACCCAGGGAAGCCATACCGCCGACCCCGACGAACGCACCGCGGCGACCTCCGCCGCACCGGGCCCCACCGGGGCCGACTTCACCCGCCCCAGAGGGATGTTCTCCTCACTGCGGGTGCGCAACTACCGGTACTTCTTCGCCGGACAGATCGTCAGCAACACCGGCAGCTGGATGCAGCGCATCGCCCAGGACTGGCTGGTGCTGAGCCTGACCGGCAGCCCGCTCGCCGTGGGCATCACCACCGCCATGCAGTTCCTGCCCACCCTGCTGCTCGGCCTCTTCGGCGGGGTGCTGGCCGACCGGCTGCCCAAGCGCCGGCTGCTGATCGCCACTCAGGGCGCGATGGGCCTGCTGGCCGTCGGACTCGCTGTGCTCACCCTGACCGGCCTGGTCACCGAGTACTACGTCTACGCCTTCGCACTGCTGCTCGGCCTGGTCACCGTGGTGGACACCCCGACCCGGCAGGCCTTCGTCTCCGAGATGGTCGGACCCAAGGACCTGAGCAACGCGGTCTCGCTCAACGCCGCCAACTTCCAGAGCGCCCGCCTGGTCGGCCCGGCGGTGGCCGGCCTGCTGATCGCCGCCGTGGGCAGCGGCTGGGCCTTCGCGCTCAACGCGCTCTCCTTCGTCGCGGTGATCGCCGGGCTGCTGGCGATGCGGGTGAGCGAACTGCGCCCCGTGGACCGGATCCCGCGGGAGAAGGGCCAGTTGAAGGAGGGGCTGCGCTACGTCAAGGAGCGCCCCGACCTGATCTGGCCGCTGGTCCTGGCCGGGTTCATCGGCACCTTCGGCTTCAACTTCCCGACCCTGCTCTCCGGTTTCGCCTACGACACCTTCCACGTCGGCCCCGGCCAGTACGGCCTGCTCAACACCGCGATGGCGCTGGGCTCGCTGGTCGGCGCGCTCTACGCGGCCCGCCGCGGCAACCCGCGGCTGCGGCTGCTGACCGGTGCGGCGCTGGCCTTCGGCGTGCTGGAGCTGGCCGGCGCGGTGGCGCCCGGCTACTGGAGCTTCGCGGCGCTGCTCGTCCTGATCGGGGTCTTCGGGCTGACCTTCAACACCGCCGTCAACTCCTACGTGCAGCTGGCCACCGACCCCGAGATGCGCGGTCGGGTGATGGGCCTGCTGGTGCTGGTCTTCACCGGCGGCACCCCGGTCGGCGCGCCGCTGGTCGGGTGGGTGACGGATGCGTACGGGGCCCGGATCGGGCTGCTGGCCTGTGGGCTGGTCTCCGCGCTGGCGGCGGGAGTGGTCGGTCTGGTGCTGGCGCGGTACGCGGACCTGCGGCTGCGGGTGGACCTGCACCGCGGCAGCCGGGTGGTGGCCTTCGTGCCGCGGAGCCCGGTGCCGGTGCCGTCGCGGGAGCTCGCTACTGCTTGTTGAGGCTCTGTTGAGCTGGTTGGTCGCTGGGCGGGGTGGTCGGTGGACTGCCCCGCTCAGAGGCGTATCTCCAGCACCTGGCCGGGCCACCGGGTGCCGTCGGCCATCGCCACCTCGAAGGGCTCGGTCTCGGTGAAGCCGAGCGCCCGGTACTGGCCGACCAGCTTGCGGTCCGGGCCCGCGTAGCAGTCGACCCGCAGCAGGCCGACGCCGCGGCGGGCCGCCTCGGCCCGGGCGTCGGCGATCAGGGCGGCGCCGACGCCGCTGTTCCGGTGCTCCCGGCTGATGACCAACTGCTGGACGTACAGCTCGGGTTGGTCGGTCTTCGGCGCGTAGTCCGGGGCGTGGTCGGCCAGGATGCAGCTGCCGATGGTCCGGCCCTCGCTGTCTGCCGCGATCCGGACCAGGTACTCCCGTGCGTACCGCTCCACCCGTTCCACCGCGGCCGGTCGGCCGGACCAGGGAGTGGCGCCCCACTGCTCGGTCCGCCCCTGGGCGGCGAGCCAGGCGACCGCGGCGTCGAGCAGGGCGAGGATGTCGGGGACGTCGGCGGGGCCGCCGGTGCGGATCTCGGGTGTCATGCCGTCAGTTCTAGCGCAGGGCGAGCGCGACGACAGCCGGGGCCAGGTGGATCAGCGGGACGAAGAGGCCGATCACCAGACCGCGGTCTGAGAAAGGTCTCGCGGGGCTGACGACCAGTCTGCTAGCTTTCTCCCGGCCGTGATTGATCATGAGGAGGTGACACCCGTGAACGCAGTACTCCGATGGGTGCTCCCCCTCGCCGCCACGGTTCGGCGATCAGCGTAGGTGTCGCCGGGAGCGCCTCACCAGCAAGGCACTCTCGAAGGGCAACTGCCATGAACACTCTCCTCATTACCGCTGAGTCCACCGCCAACGGCATCGTCGAGCGCGAGTTCACCGTCAACGGGGTCCCCGGCGTCCTCTGGTCGCCCGAGTCCGCTGCGGACCGGGCCCCGCTGATTCTCCAGGCCCACGGTGGCGGCAACCACAAGAAGCACCCCGCCATGTCCGGGCGGGCCGCCCTCCTGGTGCGCCAGTGCGGGTACCACGTGGCCGTGCTGGACGCGCCCGGGCACGGGGACCGCCCCCGCACCGAGCACGACGAGCGGGAGATCGCCACCATGTTCGCCGCCCGTGCGGCCGGCGAGCCGGAGGGGCCGATCGTGGTCCGCTACAACGAGCACCTCGCCAAGCTCGCCGTGCCCGAGTACCACGCGCTGCTCGACGCGCTCCAGCAGCTCCCGGAGATCGGCACGGACGGCCTGGTCGGCTTCTGGGGCATCAACATGGGCACGGCGATCGGCGTCCCGTTCGTCGCGGCCGAGCCCCGGGTCAAGGCCGCCGTCTTCGGCCAGCACTGGCCCCAGGCGCTGGCCGAGCACGCGCGGCGGATCACCGTCCCGATCGAGTTCGACCTCCAGTGGGACGACGAGCACATCACCCGCGAGGAGGGCCTCGAGCTGTTCGACGCCTTCGCCTCCACGGAGAAGTCCCTGCACGTGAACTCGGGCAGGCACAAGGAGCTCCCCCGCTTCGAGGCCGAGAGCGCGGTCCGCTTCTTCGCCCGCCACTTCGGGCCGGCGGCGCGGGCGGTCTGATCGGGTCCCTCGCCCGGGTGACGCGTCGGACCGCCGCTGATGGTGCCACCGTCCGACCGCTCTGGCACTGGCGCCGCGCTCCGAGTGTGCGCGGCGCCGGACCCGACACGGGAGCCGGTAGCCTCGGTGCTGACGAGAGGAGCGTGCCATGAGCGAGTTGGCGCACGACGGTGCCGAGCTGATCCCCCGGCCCGAGCTGACCCCGGCCGCGCTGCGGGCCGCGCTGTCCGTGGTCGCTCCGGGTCGGCTGGCCGAGATGATCGACGGGCAGAGCCAGGCGATGGCCGAGGCCATCACGACCGGCAGCGTCCAGCCGATCCGCTCCTTCGTCACGCACTGGGCCGCGATCGTGGAGATCGAGCGGGTCCCGGCGACCGCGCAGGCGTACCACCGAGCGAACTACCTGGCCAACCACGCCGAGACCCTCGCGGAGTGCCGGAAGAACGCGGTCGCCGTCGCGGAGCTGTACCGGAAGGCATTCGCGGCGGTGGCTGAATGACCTGGAGCTGGGAGTACCTGCCCAGCCCGGAGCACGTCACCGGCGGCGCGCCCGCCGGTTTCCTGGCCGCTGTCGAGGAGAAGGCGGCCGAGCTGGTCCGCGCGGCCGAGGCCCTCTATCTCGACGGCGCCACCTACCAGGGCAGCGGCGAGCCGATGCGCTACCTGGACGTGGCCGGAGGGCTGCTCGCTTACTACCTGGTGCCGCGGCTGGAGCTGGTGGTGCTGTGCCAGGTCACGCCCCCGCCGGCCTGACTCCGCATGCCCGGCGGCGCGATCAACTGGCGACGTGCTCGCCACAAGGCGGTTGGCAGGCCGAGTGGGGTGTCCAGCATCCAGTCAGTCGCTGACAGATCCGGTGCCCCTCGCTACAGTGGCCGCGTGACCTTCCTGGTGAGCCGCCGCCACATCGATCACGGCCGTGCCACCAGCACGGGTTGTTGCCGCGTCAGCTGACGACGCGTCCGACCCGCTTCACCGCCCCGCGTACCTTCCCGGGCCGCGTCACGTCCTCCCTCGCCCGCCGTACCCGCGCGGCCCCGTGACCTCCCGTGCCCGGCCGCCGATTCCGTCGTACCCGTACCCGTACCCGTACCCGTACCCACCAACGGAACAGGACCCGCCATGCGCCTGCGCACCCTGCGCGCCGTCCCTGCCCTTGCCGCGCTCTCCCTCGTACTGAGTGCACCCGCGTTCGCCGACAGCGCCGGCGCTCCCTACGGTCCGCTGCCGCCGCAGAATCCGGCCACCGCCGCCAACGGCACCGCCACCATGCACGGGGACAGCGCCTCCAGCGACACCACCCCGTACGCCGGGCCCGGGACGGGAGCGGTCGGTTGGAGCCGGACCGCGCTCGCCTCGGCCTGCCCGACCATCGTGATCGGCAGCGACGCGAAGCCGGTGGCCCTGTGCACCACGATCTTCGGGCAGACTCCGACCGTGCACCTGCTCGACCCCGCCGACGGGAGTGACCTGGCCTCGCTGGCCCTGCCCAAGGGGAGCCTGTTCGGTGGCGTCTACGCGTACCTGGACAGCGGCAACGCCCTGGTCGTGGTGGACGGCAACGACAACCTGCTGCGGGTCGGCCACCACCAGGACGCCGCCGGCCACTGGTCGCTGACGGCTGACCAGAGCACCCCGCTCGCCGGAGCGGTACCCGCCGGCGACAACATCGTGGGCCTCAGCCCCGGGTGGGACGGCCGGATCTGGTTCGCCACCGGCGGCGGGGTGATCGGGACCGTGGACACCGGCACCGGGGCGGTGCGCACCCTGAGCACGGGGGAGAGCGTCGGCAACAGCATCTCCACTGTCCCGGGCCACACCGCGGTGGCCACCGACCACGCGCTCTACCTGCTCACCGAGGCCCCCGACGGTACCCCGGCGGTCGAGTGGCGGGCCGCCTACGACCGCGGGCCCGGGCGCAAGCCGGGGCAGCTCAGCTGGGGGACCGGCGCCACCCCGAGCTTCTTCGGTCCGGGCGACGGCACCGAGTACGTGACCATCACCGACAACGCAGCCCCGCACGAGAACCTGCTGGTCTACCGGGTGGCCGGCGGTCCCACCCCGGTCTGCAGCACCCCCGTGCTGACCCAGTACCCGGCGAGCGGCACCGAGGACGCGGTGATCGCCTCCGGCCGCAGCGTCTTCGTCACCAACACCTACGGCTACCCGTACCCGGCCCTGCCGGCCGGCGCCCCGGCCAGTACGCCCGCCTCGGCCGGCTTCGACGGCGGCCTGAGCCGGATCGACCTGGACGCCGACGGCAACGGCTGCCACCCGGTGTGGAACAGCGCCGTCAAGTCCGCGGCACTGCCCCGGCTCTCGCTCGGCGACGGGCTGATCCACACCCTGACGGTGAGCGGCCCGACCGGAGCGGCGGGGGTGCAGACCTTCGCCTCCTACTCCTACGCCACCATCGACCCGGCCACCGGCGCCCAGCGCTCCAGCTCGTGGATCGGCGTGGGCCTGCTCTACAACCCGCTCCAGATGACCGGCACCACCGCCCCCGACGGCACCCTCTACCAGGGCACCGAGACCGGGGTCCTGAGGATCGCCCGGCGCTGACCCCGGCGCCTGTGATGGAGCGTCATGTCCGCGCCGGCGCAACGGCGCAGCGGGGGCGGCGAAGACCGCGATGAGCGGAGAATGAGGCCATGAGGCTCTTCGTCGCCGTCACGCCGCCCGCCGCCGCCCTGGCCGAACTGGCGCGGGCGGTGGCACCGCTGCACGCGGTGGCCGGGGCGGACGGGCTGCGCTGGGCCGATCCCGCCGGGTGGCACCTGACCCTGGTGTTCCTGGGGGAGGTGCCCGAGGAGCGGCTGCCCGCGCTGCGCGACGGGCTGGCCCGGGTGGCGCCCGGGCAGCAGGAGCACCGGGTGAGCCTGGCCGGGGGCGGGCGGTTCGGGGACCGGGTGCTCTGGGTGGGCCTGGCCGGGCAGACCCGGGAGCTGCGCGCGCTGGCCGGGGCGGTGGCCCGGGTGGCGGGGGAGGAGCTGGGGGTGACCGAGGAGTCCGGGTACCAGCCGCACCTGACGCTGGCCCGGGCCGGCACCGGCCGCTCCCACCCGCCCCGGGAGCAGCGCGAGGCGCTGCGGGCGGCTGCCGAGCGGCTGGCGACCTTCCAGGGCACGCCGTACCCGGTCACCGGCTTCGAGCTGATGCGCAGCGACTTCGGCCGGGGGAACGGCCCGGTGCGCTACACCGCGATCGACCGCTGGGAGCTCGCCCGGCCCCGGTAAAGGGGCGCTGCGGGGGCCAGGTACCGTGGAAAGCGTGGACCCCAAGACTCGCACCCGCATCGTCACCGGCGCCTTCGGCCTGATCCTGGTGGCGGTGCTGGTCAGCGCCCTGATCGGGAAGTGACGTCTGCGGGAGTGACGTGAGCGGGGGGCCGCTGCCCGTAGGCAGCGGCCCCCCGCTCGACGACGCGGGCAGGGACGGTCAGAGCTGGTCGACCACGTAGTCGATGCAGGCGGTCAGCGCCTGCACGTCGGCCGGGTCGACGGCCGGGAACATCGCGATCCGCAGCTGGTTGCGGCCGAGCTTGCGGTACGGCTCGGTGTCCACGATGCCGTTGGCGCGCAGCGCCTTGGCCACCGCGGCCGCGTCGATCGCGTCGTCGAAGTCGATGGTGCCGACCACCTGCGAGCGCTCGGCGGGCTCGGCCACGAACGGACGGGCGAACGCGGACTTCTCCGCCCAGCCGTACAGGTGGGCCGCGGACTCAGCCGTACGGGCGACGGCCCAGTCCAGCCCGCCGTTGCCGTTCAGCCACTCCAACTGGTCGGCCAGCAGGAACAGGGTGGCGATCGACGGGGTGTTGTACGTCTGGTCCTTCGAGGAGTTGTCGATCGCGGTCGGCAGGTCGAAGAACGGCGGGATGTACCGGCCGGCGCCGGCGATCTCGGCGGCCCGCTCCAGCGCGGCCGGCGAGAAGGTGGCCAGCCAGAGTCCGCCCTCGGAGGCGAAGGACTTCTGCGGCGCGAAGTAGTAGACGTCGGTCTCGGTGATGTCCACCGGCAGGCCGCCGGCGCCCGAGGTGGCGTCCACCAGGACCAGCGAGCCGTCGCCCGCGGTGCCCGCGGGGCGGCGGATCGGCATCGCCACACCGGTGGAGGTCTCGTTGTGGGTCAGCGCGTAGACGTCCACGCCGGCCTCGGCGACCGGCAGCGGGTGGGTGCCCGGCTCGGTCTTGAGCACGCTCGGGTCGTCCAGCCACGGCACGGCCTTGACCGAGGAGGCGAACTTGGAGGAGAACTCGCCGAAGCTCAGGTGCTGCGACTTCTGCCGGACCAGGCCGAGGGCCGCGATGTCCCAGAAGGCGGTGGAGCCGCCGTTGCCGAGCACCACCTGGTAGCCCTCGGGCAGCGAGAAGAGGGAGGCGACACCTTCGCGCACGCGCTTGACCACGTTCTTGACGGGGGCCTGGCGGTGCGAGGTGCCGAGCAGCGAGGTACCGGTGGCGGCGAGGGCACTGAGGGCCTCGGGGCGCACCTTGGAGGGGCCGCAGCCGAAACGGCCGTCGGCGGGCTTGAGGTCAGCGGGGATCTGAATCTGGGCCACGCGCGCAGCCTACTGGTCCGGATCCCGGAATATCGCCGACTGTCCGGCCGCTGAGATGTGATCTTCGGCGGCCGGACCTCACGGCTGGTCAGGGACCGCCGCCCAGAAACCCTTCGGCACCGGGCGGGGTCCGACCCGGCGGCGTCAGTGGGCGATCGCCTCGTACCCCTCGACCTCGCGCGGGCTGCGCGGGCCGGGGCCGATGTAGCGGGCGGCCGGGCGGACCAGGCGGCCGGTGCGCTTCTGCTCCAGGATGTGTGCGGACCAGCCGGCGGTGCGGGCGCAGGTGAACATCGAGGTGAACATGTGCGCGGGGACCTCGGCGAAGTCCAGCATGATCGCGGCCCAGAACTCGACGTTGGTGGCGAGCACCCGGTCGGGGCGGCGGTTGTGCAGCTCCTCCAGCGCGGCCTTCTCCAGCGCCTCGGCGATCTCGAAGCGCGGGGCGCCGAGCTCCTTGGCGGTGCGGCGCAGCACGCGGGCGCGCGGGTCCTCGGCGCGGTAGACGCGGTGGCCGAAGCCCATCAGGCGCTCGCCCTTGTCCAGCGCGTTCTTGACCCACTTCGCGGCGTCGCCGGTGCGCTCGATCTCCTCGATCATGCCGAGCACGCGGGAGGGGGCGCCGCCGTGCAGCGGGCCCGACATCGCGCCGACCGCGCCGGACAGGGCCGCGGCCACGTCGGCGCCGGTGGAGGCGATCACCCGGGCGGTGAAGGTGGAGGCGTTCATGCCGTGCTCGGCCGCCGACGTCCAGTAGGCGTCGATCGCCTTGACGTGCTTGGGGTCCGGCTCGCCGCGCCAGCGGATCATGAAGCGCTCGACCACGGTCTCGGCCTTGTCGATCTCGCTCTGCGGGACCATCGGCAGGCCCTGGCCGCGGGCCGACTGGGCCACGTAGGACAGCGCCATCACGGCGGCCCGGGCCAGGTCGTCGCGGGCCTGCTCGGCGGAGATGTCGAGCAGCGGCTTGAGGCCCCAGACCGGGGCGAGCATGGCGAGCGCGGACTGCACGTCGACCCGGATGTCACCGGAGTGCACCGGGATCGGGAACGGCTCGGCGGCCGGCAGGCCGGGGTTGAACTTGCCGTCCACCAGCAGGCCCCAGACGTGACCGAAGGAGACCTGGCCGACCAGCTCGTCGATGTCCACACCGCGGTAGCGCAGCGCGCCGCCCTCTCGGTCGGGCTCGGCGATCTCGCTCTCGAAGGCGACTACTCCCTCAAGCCCGGGTACGAAATCGGACATCACGCGGCTCCTCAGTGACGTGACGGCCCGCTGCCGTGGTGGGGCGGCGGACCAGTGACCGTTTGGTGTTTGGCACTCGGTGCCAGAGTGGCAGGCACTGGGTGCATTGCGCCATACACCACTGCGGTGATGTTTCCCAAAGGCCGCCCGAGATCACGCTGTACCCGGTTCCGCACCGGGGATCTTCCGGCATCAACCGGCCACTACCGGACATTGTTCCGGTCCGCGAGCGTCGAAGCGGTGGCGAGCCACCATATCTCTTGATGTCGAGATTCCATAGGCGGAGCGTGGCTCCCCGCTTGTCGTACGGGAT
This sequence comes from Streptomyces tateyamensis, assembly GCF_003205575.1. Taxonomy (GTDB): domain Bacteria; phylum Actinomycetota; class Actinomycetes; order Streptomycetales; family Streptomycetaceae; genus Kitasatospora; species Kitasatospora tateyamensis. Next base: position 40,671 of record NZ_PYBW01000022.1, on the reverse strand, counting down.
GATGTTGGCGTGCAGACCCCGGAAAGCGCCCAGCCCGCGCCGCAGACTTCGGTCCCCAACCTCGCCCGGATGCGCCGTCAGTACGCCGAGGAGGGCATCACCGAGGCCGACCTGGCCCCCGACCCGGTGACGCAGTTCACCCGCTGGTTCGGCCAGGCCGAGCGGGCCGGGTTCCTGGAGCCGAACGCGATGGTGCTCTCCACCGCCGACGCTGCGGGCCGGCCCAGCTCGCGCACCGTCCTGCTCAAGGGCTACGACCAGCGCGGTTTCGTCTTCTTCACCAACTACGGCTCGCGCAAAGGCACCGAGCTCGGTGCCAACCCGTTCGCCTCGCTGCTCTTCCCCTGGCACTCGATCGACCGCCAGGTGATCGTCTCCGGCGCGGTGGAGCGGACCGGCCGGGACGAGACCGCCGCCTACTTCCGGACCCGCCCGCACGGCTCGCAGCTGGGCGCCTGGGCCAGCGAGCAGTCCAGCCCGGTGGCCTCGCGCGAGGTGCTGGAGCAGCGGTTCGCCGAGCTGGAGTCGCGCTACCCCGAGGGCGAGGGGGTGCCGGTCCCGCCGTTCTGGGGCGGCTTCCGAGTGGTCCCGCAGACCGTGGAGTTCTGGCAGGGGCGGCCCAACCGGCTGCACGACCGGCTGCGCTACACCGCCGCGGCGGACGGCTGGACGGTCGAGCGGCTCTGCCCCTGAGCTGGACGCGCCCGGGCGCGAGCTGAGCGGCGGTACGTCCAACGGTTGAGTAGAGCGCTCCACCGTTGGAGTGGACTTCGCCGCCGGGGTGCTGGACGCTGCGTCAACTGCGGCGGATCCCAGCAGCTCACGGCCCGGCGGTGCCGCGCCGGGCGCCGACGCTCCGACCTGCGAAGCGTGCGCCGCCCGCTGTCGGACGGCTACCTTGGGCGGAGACATCGTGACTACGCCTCCGATGCGCTCCTACCCACACCGGATGCGGTTGAAGCATCCCTCTGACAGGACGTTGAAAATGGTCGCTGTGCTGGAGGTCAAGACCGTGGACGAGACCGAGTCGCGGGCGGTCCGGGTGCCGCTCGGGGAGCTGTCGGCACTCAGTGCCGAGGAGCTGACCGGTGCCCTGCACCGCGCGCTGCCGGACGCCCAGGCCGGCCGGGTCCCGGTGGCGGCCTTCAACTCCGCGATCTGACGTCCGCCCAGCGGACCTCCGCCATGGTGCCGTTGACGCAGCTGGTCCTCAAGGTGCACAGCCGGTGCGACCTGGCCTGCGACCACTGCTACGTCTACGAGCACGCCGACACCAGTTGGCGCGGTCGGCCCCGGGTGATCGGTCAGCGGGTGCTGGAGCGGGCCGCGCAGCGCCTGGGCGAACACGCCCGCGCGCACCGGCTGCCCGCGGTGCACGTGGCGCTGCACGGCGGCGAGCCGCTGCTGGCGGGCCCGGCCGTGCTGCGCCGGGCCGCCGAGCTGCTGCGCGCCGAGCTGCCCGCCGACTGCGCGCTCGACCTGCGGATCCACACCAACGGGGTGCGGCTGGACCGGGCCTTCTGCGAGCTCTTCGCCGAGCTGGGAATCAAGGTCGGCCTCTCGCTGGACGGCGACCGGGCGGCCAACGACCGGCACCGCCGGTTCGCCGACGGCCGCAGCAGCCACCCGGCGGTGCTGCGCGCCGCCGCGCTGCTGAACACCGACGAGTTCCGGCCGATCTTCGCCGGCCTGCTCTGCACGATCGACGTGCGCAACGACCCGGTCGCGGTGCTGGACGCGCTGCTCGCGCTGGACCCGCCGCGGATCGACTTCCTGCTCCCGCACGCGACCTGGGACACCCCGCCACTGCGGCCCGCCGAGCTGGGCCCGACCCCCTACGGCGACTGGCTGCTGACCGCGCACCAGCACTGGCTGGCCCGCGGCCGCCCGGTCCCGGTGCGCAGCTTCGACTCCGTCCACCGCACCCTGCGCGGCCAGAGCGGCCTGACCGAGTCGCTCGGCCTGGAGCCGGTCGACCTGGTGGTGATCGAGACGGACGGCAGTTTCGAGCAGGCGGACAGCCTGAAAACGGCCTACGACGGTGCCCCGGCGACCGGATTCGACCTCTTCACGAACAGTCTGGACGAGGTGGCCCGGCACCCGGGCATGATGGCCCGTCAACAGGGTCTGGCCGGCCTGAGCGCGCAGTGCCGGGCCTGCCCGGTGGTGCGCAGCTGCGGCGGCGGCCTCTACGCGCACCGCTGGCGCACCGGCAGCGGCTTCGACAACCCGTCCGTCTTCTGCGGAGACCTCATGCGCCTGATCACCACCATCCGGGACCGGGTGGCCCCCGCCGTACCGCTCGCCGCGCAGCAGCATGGCGGCCTGACCGGGGCGCAGCTCGACCAACTGGCCCGGGGCCACGGTGACGGCGCCACCGTGCGGGCGCTGGCCGCCGAGCAGCTGGACCTGACCCGGCGGCTGCTGGCGGCGGTCGGCCGCGGTGCGGGCCAGGCCTGGGAGCTGCTCACCGAGCTGGACGCCGCCGCGCCGGCCGCGGTGGACGCGGTGCTGGCGCACCCGTACGTGCGGGCCTGGGCGGTGCGCCGACTGCGCGGCGGCGAGCCGGGGGACGATCTCGGCGGGCTGGCCGAGATCGCCGCCGCGGCCGGGCTGCGGGCCGGTCGGCCGGTCGAGGTGACCGTGCCGGTGCGCGGCGGCGCGGTGCAGCTGCCCACCCTGGGGCGGGTGCTGGTCGGCGGGGCCGGCCCGGCGGTGCTGCGCGGCGGCCCGGACGGGTTCACGGTGCGCGCCGCGGGCGGCGGCGAGCAGCGGATCGCCTTCGACCAGGCCGGCGGCGAGCGCTGGCTGCCGGTGCGCCGGGTCGAGCTGCCCGGCGGCTGGACCCTCGCGCTGGAGGACACCGACCCGCAGCGCGACAGCCACGAGTACCCGGTCGAGCAGCGGCTCACCGCGGCGGCGCTGGGCGACTGGACCGGCGCGCTGCGCGAGGCCTGGGAGCTGATCCAGCGTGACCTGCCCGACTACGCGCCGGGTCTGGCGGCGGGGCTGAGCACCCTGACCCCGCTGCGCCCGGGGCCCGGCGGACGCGACCTCAGCTCGGTCGCCCGGCAGGCCTTCGGCGCGGTCGGCATCGCCCGCCCGGCCACCGCGCCGACCCTGGCGCTGCTGCTGGTGCACGAGTTCCAGCACGTCAAGCTGGGCGCGGTGCTGGACTTCCGGGACCTGTTCGACCCCAGCGACCGGCGGCTCTTCGAGGCCCCCTGGCGCCCGGACCCGCGCCCGCTGGAGGGGCTGCTCCAGGGCACCTACGCGCACCTGGCGGTCTGCGCGTACTGGGACAGCCGGGTGCGGGCGTACGACGGGGTGGCGGGGGAGCCCGCCGAGCAGGCCCGGGAACAGGCGGCGCGCTGGCGCGCGGACACCGAGCGGGCGGTGGGCACGCTGCTGGCGAGCGGCTCGCTGACCGCGCTCGGCGAGCGGTTCGTGCACGGGGTCGGGGCGGGGCTGGCCGGCGGGACGGGCACCGGGGCGGAAAGCGGGCCGGCCGCCGCCGTCGCGCCGCTGCCCGTGCCGGCCGCGCCGCTGGCGCCCGTCGAAGCCTGATGACCACCGCCCCTGTCGTCGAGCTGACCTGCGACCAGCTGGCCGACCAGCTGCGGGCGCTCGGCCTCGGCCCGACCACCGGGGTGCTGCTGGTGCACGCCGGGCTGCGCGAGTTGGGCCCGGTGGCCGGCGGCTCGGCCGCCGTGCTGGCCGCGCTGCGCTCGGTGCTGGGCCCGGGCGGCACCCTGGTGGCGTACACCGCGACGCCGGAGAACTCGGCCACCTCGCGGCTGCACCGGCAGGCCACCGCCGGGCTGTCCGCCGCCGAGCGCACCGCCTACCTGGCCGCGATGCCGCCCTTCGACCCGGCCGCCAGCCCCTGCTCGACCACGGTCGGCCGGCTCTCCGAGGAGCTGCGCCGCACCCCCGGGGCCCGGCGCAGCGCGCACCCGCAGACCTCGTTCGCCGCGCTCGGCCCGCTGGCCGGACAACTGCTGGCCGACCACCCGTACCACTGCCACCTGGGCGAGCGCTCGCCGCTGGGCGCGCTCTACCGGGCCGGCGCCCGGGTGCTGCTGCTGGGCGCCCCGCTGACCAGCTGCACCGCGTTCCACCTGGCCGAGTACCGGGTGCCCGAGCCGCCGCAGAAACGGTACGGCGCGGTGGTGGGCGGCCGCGGCTGGGTCCGCTTCGACGGCGTGGACCTGGACGACGCCCACTTCCCGGCGATGCTGGCCGACATCCTGCCGGGCCTGGGCGTCCGGACCGCGCCGGTGGGCGGGACCACGGCGCTGCTGCTCCCGCTGCGCCCGGCGGTGGACGCGGCCACCGCCTGGCTGCGCGGGCGCCAGGGGCCGTCGCGCGGAGTGTGGCCGAACCACTGACAGTCGGCACCGGCCTGACGCATGATCAGGGTGGGCCGGGCGCTATTCCCTCCGGGAAGCCGCTCTTCCTACACTGGGACGCTCCCTGAGGGGGCATCAGCCGGTCGTGCCGGGGGAGGCTGCGTGAACGACGCTGACGGCGGGCGAAGGGCCTCGGCGAAGCCGCACTTCTTCATCTCCTACGCCCACATGCCTTCGGTGGGCTCGCGCAACCCCAACCTGCGGGTCGGCCAGTTCTACGAGGACCTGTGCGAGGCGGTGCTGCAGCTGACCCCGCTGCCCACCGCGGAGCCGGTCGGGTTCATGGACGAGACCATGCACCAGGGCGACAACTGGGCGTTGAAGATCTCCGAGGCGCTGGCCACCTGCCGGGTCTTCGTGCCGCTCTACCACCCGCGGCTGTTCCGCTCCACGCCGTGCGGGCAGGAGTGGTACACCTTCGCCCAGCGGGCCGCCAACGCGCCCGGCGGTGCGGCGCACAACACCGCGATCGTGCCGGTGCTCTGGGTCGGCATGCGGGACGCGGCGCTGCCGCCGGTGGCCAGCGCCGTGCAGTACAACCACTCCAGCTTCCCGCGCGCCTACACCGAGGACGGGCTGTACGCGCTGATGGCCCAGAGCCACAACCACGGGCTGTACGAGAAGGTCGTGTACAAGCTGGCCCGCCGGATCGTCGAGGTGGCGCTGGAGACCGTGGTCCCGGTCGTCGAGCCGGTCGACTTCACCACCAACCCCTCGGCCTTCCCCGGGCGTTCACCGGCCGACGAGCTGACCATCGCGGTGCTCGCCTTCAAGGACAGCGAGGTGCCCGAGCACCGCGACACCGCCTGGTACGGCGCCCGCCGCACCGACTGGCAGCCCTACACCCGTGGCGGCGACAGCCCGTTGGCGGAGACGGCGGCCCAACTGGCCCGCCAGTGCGACCTCAATCCCACCGTGCACGAGTTCGACGCCAGGGCCGAGCACCTGATGGAGCTGGAGCGCCCGCAGGGGCCGGGCGTGCTGCTGCTGGACCGCTGGGTGCTGCAGGACCCGCAGCGGGCCGCGCTGGTCAGCGAGTTCGCCCGGCGCAACCCGGCCTGGGTGACCGTGGTCGAGCCGTGGAACCGGGACGACCCGCAGTGCACCGGGCAGACCCGGACGATGACCGAGCTCACCGACCGGATCCTGCACCGGCGGTCCAGCCGCCCCTCGTTCCGCGCGGTGGCCGGCGACGGCGAGGACCCGGAGGGCGTGCCGACCGCCCGGGACTTCGGCCTGGCCTTCCAGCACGCCGCGATCCGTGCCCAACGGGCCTTCAAGGAGCGACATCTGCCCCGCTCGCCCGGCTCCGACCAGCCGCCGGGCAGCGGGCCGGCCCCCGGGCGCGGCGCCGACCGGCCCCGGCTGCGCGAGGCCTTCGGGGCCCCGCGCCCGCCGGCCGGGTACCACCGCGGTGAGGACGAGTACGACGACCGGGACGACCACGAGGACCACGACAGCACGGGTGGGGGAGAAGATGAGCTCTGAGCGGACCCGCAACCTGCGGGCGGTGGGCCGGTCCGGGCCGCGGCCCGCGCCGCCGGCCACCGGACCGAGCGCGCTGGACGAGGACCGGCAGGGCCGGATCGTCACCTTCTACTCGTACAAGGGCGGCACCGGGCGCACCATGGCGCTGGCCAACACCGCCTGGATCCTGGCGGCCAACGGCCACCGGGTGCTGACCGTGGACTGGGACCTGGAGGCGCCGGGCCTGGCCAAGTTCTTCCACCCGTTCCTGGACCCGGTCGAGCTGGCCGAGTCCCCGGGCGTGATGACGCTGATCAACGACTACCGCGAGGAGGCGCTGCGGGAGACCGAGCTGCACGCCGACGCGCTGCTGGAGCCCGAGCGGTACGCCGAGCAGCTGCGCGAGATCGGCCACCACCCCGGCTGGCACCTGGACTTCGCCAAGGTGGCCGGGCACGCGGTGCCGCTCTCCTGGTCCGGCTTCCCGGCCGGCGGCAGCATCGACTTCCTGGCGGCCGGCCGCCAGGACCGCGACTACTCCGGCACCCTGGGCCCGCTGGACTGGGACCTGTTCTACGAGCGGTTCGACGGCGGCCAGTTCTTCGACGCGCTGCGGGCCGACATGCGCCGGCGCTACGACTACGTGCTGATCGACAGCCGTACCGGCTTGTCCGACACCGCCGAGATCTGCACCGTGCAGATGCCCGACGACCTGGTGGTCTGCTTCACGCTGAGCGACCAGTCGATCGACGGCGCCTCCCGGATCGCCCAGCACATCGCCGACCGCTACCGGGACCGCGGGATCCGGATCCTGCCGGTGCCGATGCGGATCGACGACTTCGAGAAGGACAAGGCGGACGCCGGGCGGGCGCTGGCCCGAATCCGCTTCGAGGGGCTGCCCTCGGGTCTGAACAGCGAGGAACTGGTGCACTACTGGGGCTCGGTGGAGATCCCCTACCGGCCGTTCTACGCCTACGAGGAGATCCTGGCCACCTTCGGCGACCAGCCCGGCACCCCGACCACCATGCTCTCCGCCTGCGAGCGGCTGACCGACGCGCTCACCGGCGGCCGGATCTCCGCACTGCCGCCGATGCAGGAGGAGGTGCGGCTGCGCTACGTGGAGGCGTTCACCCGGCGCCGGGCCACCGTGCCCGCCGACATCTACCTCAGCTACGTGCCCGAGGACCGGATGTGGGCGGACTGGATCGAGTACGTGCTGGGCGCGGCGGGTTTCCGGGTGCTGCCCCGGGACGTCGGCGCGGGCGCCGACACCCGGGTCGAGACCGAGCGCTCGGTGGACGCCGCCTTCCGCACCGTCGCCGTGCTCTCGCCCGCCTACCTGCGCTCCCCGCAGGCCCGGGCACTGTGGGAGTCGGTGGTCGGCTCCGACCCGTCCGGCACCCGGCGCCAGCTGATCCCGGTCCGGGTCGGCGCCACCCCGCTGGCCGCGCCGTTCAGCAGCCGCAACCCGGTGGACCTGGTCAACCTCAAGGAGCCGCAGGCGCTGGCCGCCCTGGTCAAGGCGCTGGGCCGGGAGGAGGTGCCGGGCGTGGACACCGCAGGCGGCCCGCGCTTCCCCGGCACCCAGCCGGAGGTCTGGAACGTGCCGCCGCGCAACAGCTACTTCACCGGCCGGGCCGAGGTGCTGGAGCGGCTGCGCAACCAGCTCGGCGGCGGCGCCACCGCCGTGCTGCCGGTGCCGCAGACCCTGTACGGGCTGGGCGGCGTCGGCAAGACCCAGGTGGCGCTGGAGTACGCGCACCGGTTCATGGCCGACTACGACCTGGTCTGGTGGATCTCCGCCGAGCAGGAGGAGGAGATCCAGGGCCAGCTGGCCGAACTCGCCCGCCGGCTGGGCCGCTCCACCAACGAGCCGGTCGCCCACGCCGCCGACCTGGCCCTGGAGGCGCTGCGCCGCGGCGAGAAGGCCAAGCGCTGGCTGCTGATCTTCGACAACGCCGACGAACCGTCGGAGATCCGGCGCTACTTCCCCGGCGGCACCGGCCACATCCTGGTCACCTCGCGCAACCAGGCCTGGTCCACCCACGCCGAGGCGCTGGTGATGGACGTCTTCACCCGCCCGGAGAGCATCGACCACCTGACCCGGCGCACCGCGGGCGCGCTGGGCCGCAGCGACGCGGACGCGGTGGCCGAGGCGGTCGGCGACCTGCCGCTGGCGGTGGAGGTGGCCGGCGCCTGGCTCAAGGCCACCGGCACCCCGGTTCCGGAGTACATCGCGGCGCTGCGCAACGAGGCGGCCCGGGTGCTGGAGCTGGACCGCCCGGTGGACTACCCGATGACGGTCGGCGCCACCTGGCGGGTCTCCATCGCCCGGCTGCGCGAGCAGTCCCCGGCCGCCGCCCGGATGCTCCAGCTGTGCGCCTACTTCGCGCCCGAGCCGATCTCGATGAACCTGTTCTACAGCGACCAGATGATCCGGGCGCTGGCCCCCTACGACCCCGGGCTGAGCGACAAGTTCCTGCTCGGCCGGGTGATCCAGGCGATCGGCCGGTACGCGCTGGCCAAGGTGGACGCGGGCGCCAACTCGATCCAGGTGCACCGCCTGGTCCAGGAGGTGATCCGGTCCGAGATGACCCCGGACGACCGGGAGACCACGATCCACGAGGTGCACCGGATCCTGATCGGCGCCCGCCCGGTCGTCGGCGACACCGACGACCCGGCCAACTGGCCCTCCTTCGAGGAGATCTGGCCGCACCTGTCGCCGTCCCGGGCACACGACTGCGACGAGCCGGACACCCGCCAGCTGATGATCGACCGGGTCCGCTACCTGTGGAAGCGCGGCGAGTACGCCCAGGCCCGCCGGATCGGCCACCTGCTGGACGAGGCCTGGACCGCCAAGCTCGGCGAGGACGACCGGCAGACCCTGCTGCTCCGCTTCCAACTGGCCAACGTGATGCGCTCGCAGGGCCAGTACGCGAGCGCGATGGAGCTGGACGAGGACACCCTGGAGCGCCAGCGCCGGGTGCTCGGCCCGTTCCACCCCTACACCCTGATGACGGCCGGCTCGCTGAGCGCCGACCGGCGGGCGCTGGGCGAGTTCGCCCGCGCCCTGGAGCTGGACCGGGAGATCCTGGAGCGGTTCCGCGAGCAGTTCGGCGAGGACCACCCGCGCACCCTGTCCATCGCCAACAACCTGGCCATCGACTTCCGCCTGGTCGGCGACTCCAAGGCGGCCCAGGAACTGGACCAGGACACCCTGGACCGGCGCACCATGGTGCTCGGACCCAAGCACCCCTACACCCTGTCCAGCAAGTCCAACCTCGCCCGCGACCTGCGCGAACAGGGCGACTATGAGGGATCAGTGACGATCCATCAGGAAGTCGACGCGGCCTACTCGGAGACCCTGGACATCGACGTCCCGGAGATCCTGCGCAACGCCAAGGCGCTCGCGGTGGCGCTGCGCAAGTCCGGCCGGCAGGCCGAGGCGCGCCGGCTCACCAAGGAGACCTACGAGCGCTACCTGGAGCGGTACGGCGAGAACGCCCCCGACACCCTGGCCTGCGCGCTCAACCTGGCCGCCGACTACAGCGCGGGCGGCGACAAGGACGCCGCCCGCGACCTGGCCCGGCAGGTCTTCGTCGGCCACCAGCAGTTGTTCGGCCACGCGCACCCGTTCACCCTGGCCTGCGCCAACAACCTGGTGATCTACCTGCGCGGCAGCGAGGGCCTGACGGAGGCGCTGGAGCTGGGCCGCACCACCGTGGCCACGCTGAACCAGGTGCTCGGCGCCGACCACCCGTTCACCCTGAACGGGATGATCAACCTGGCCAACGTCTACGGCGACCTCGGCCACCTGGGCGAGGCCGAGTCGCTGGAGCAGGCGGCGCACCGCGGGCTGGTCGGGCGGTACAGCGCCCGGCACCCGGACGCGGTGGTCTGCCAGGCCAACCTGGCGGTCACCCTGCGCGCCCAGGGCCGGGTCAACCAGGCCGCCGAACTGCGAAGCAAGGCGGTGACCGAGTTCATCCGCCAGCTCGGCGAGGAGCACCCGAACACGGTCGCGGCCCGCGGCTGGAAGCGGATCAACCGGGACCTGGAGCCGCAGCCGGTCTGACCCCGGGCCGGCTCAGCCCCCCGCCGCCCAGCGCAGCGCGGGGGTGAGCGCCCGGAACGAGTTGAAGTGCGAGGCCCCGGGCTCCAGGAAGAAGGTGGCGCCCGGGATGCGCGCGGCCAGCCAGCGCGAGTGGTCCACGGGGGAGAACTGGTCGTCCGCGCCGTGCCAGATCCAGGTGGGCGTGCCCACGTCCTGGGTGCGGAACCCCCAGTCGGTGGTGAAGGCCAGCACGTCGTCGATCCAGCCGTCCGCGTTGCGCCGGAACGCCTCGCGGTAGTTGCTCTGCAGCATCCGGCGGAACTCGCTGTCGGCGACCACCAGTTGGTCGGTGCCGGAGAGCTCGCGGCGCAGTCCGGCCAGCAGGGTGGCCGGATCGTCGCGGATCCGGCGGGCCCGCTGCTCCATCGCTGCGGCGATCCGCTGGTGCCCGCGCTCGGCGGCCCGGTAGTCGCGGATGTTGGACGCGGTCATCCCCGCGTACCAGTCCAGCCCCTCCGCGTCGTGCGGGGCCAGGCTCACCAGCGCGGCCACCCGGTGCACCCGGTCGGGCAGCAGCGCCGCGCAGGCCAGCGCGTGCGGGCCGCCGCCGGAGCGGCCCACCACGGCGAACCGGTCCAGGCCCAGCCGGTCGGCGATGGTGCGCACGTCGAGCGCGGCGGCGGCCACCTGACGGCCCGGCAGCCGGTCCGAACTGCCGTAGCCGGGACGGTCGAAGGAGATCAGGTGGACCCCCAGGTGGTAGAGCACGGTGCTGCGCGGCAGCGGGCCGACCCGGCTGCCGGGGGTGCCGTGCATCAGGAAGACCGGCCGTCCGGCCGGATCTCCGAAGCTCTGCACCGCCAGGACTCGCCCGTCGTCGGTGTGGACCGGGAGCGGCTGCACGCGGGGCCTCCAATGGCCTGGGGGATCACGGACGTGGGTGCAGGTCCTCAGTCGCCCGGATCGCGCACCTCCCGCCGGGCCTGCCAGGTGGTGTGCTCGCGTGAGACGGCGTCCTCGGCGTCCCGGGCCAGGCGCGCCCAGAGCTCCTCGGAGCCCTTGGCGGCCGGGTCCAGGCCGGCCAGCTGTTCGCGGACCAGGGCGAGCTCCTCGGCCGCCAGCCGGTAGGCGGCGGCCAGCGGGCGGTACTGGCGCAGCTGGCTCCAGGCGATCACCGAGGCGGCCAGCGCGGACAGCGCGCCCAGCGGCTCCAGGCCGAGCAGCCCCAGCGCCCGCAGCACGGCGCCGGGCAGCGCCAGGCCCGGCAGCAGCACGCCCAGCCAGTCGGTCAGCCGGCCGGCCCGGTCGCAGTGCGCCGCCTTGTCCCGGTACCAGGCCCGCTGGGCCTCCACCCGCTCGCGCAGGTAGACCTCGCGCCGCACGGCCAGCGGCTGGGCCCGCAGCTCGCGCATCGCCTCGGTCACCACGGTGTGCTGCCCGGGGTCCGCGGGCAGCACCGGACTGTCCCGGAACGCTCGGAGCAGATCGGCCAGTTGACGGTGGTACAGGCGCTCCGCATCGGGCGGCCCGGTCGGCGGCCGGCGGCCCTGGTCGGCCCGCACCGCGTACTTCCAGGCCAGCGTCTTGACCGACTCGGCGGCCGCCCGGCCCTCGTACCACAGGCCCTGCGGCTGCTGGCGGGTGAGCAGCGCGGCCAGCACCGCGGCCGCCAGGTAGCCGGCCGCCGCCGCCCAGGAGCAGGCCGCCGGGCCCAGCGCGGCCAGGGCGGCCGCGCCGGTCAGCAGCGCCAGCTCCCAGCGGACCAGCGAGACGGCGCGGCGCTGGCCGAGCAGCGAGGCGCCGTCCGCCAGCCGGAACAGCTCCGGCAGCAGCCGCTGCTCGCTGACCGGATCGGTCGGTTCGCCGCCGCCCGCCATCTGCTGCCCCCCGCGTGAGCGTGCTGTCCGCTGCTCGAAGTATGAGCGTTGGCCCGGGGCGGGCACAGGGTGCGGACGCGCCTTTTCGCCAGGCTGAACTTCCCTGCGCCCGATGGTGGATCAGAAGGCGTAGTAGATCCGGTCGGCGTGCTCGGCCATCAGCTTGGCGTTCCAGTCGGTGCCGCCGTCCACGTTGCCCGAGCGGAACAGCGGCGGCGTGATGCCGCGGTCGGCCAGCTTGCCCACCGCACTGGCCACCACCGCCTGCATCAGCGCGCTGGTCACCAGGGTGGAGACCGAGCCGAAGCCGGTCTCCACCCCCGGGTGGCTCAGCTCGTGGTCGCCGACCGCGATCTTGCTGTCCAGCACCACGTCGCAGTGGTCCTTCAGGTAGCTGCCGGACGGGTGCTGCGAGCTCACCTGCCCGGGGTAGGCGAGCGAGGTGACCGCCACCACGTGCAACCCGCGCGAGCGCGCGTGCATCGCCAGCTCCACCGGCATCACCTGGCGGCCGGAGAGCGAGATGACGAAGAGCAGGTCGCCGGCCGTGGCCGGGGTCAGGTCCAGGGTCGCGGTGGCCAGCCCGGAGACCCGCTCCAGCGCGCTGCCCAGCGGCGCCGGCATCACGTTCACCCCGGTCATCCCGGGCACGTTGAGCAGGTTGAAGACCACCAGGCCGCCGGCCCGGTAGACCACGTCCTGGGCCGGCAGCGAGGAGTGGCCGGCCCCGAAGGAGAAGATCCGGCGGTTCTCGGCCACCGCCTCGGCGAGCAGCTCGGCCGCCCGCTCGATCGCGTGCGCCTCCTCGGTGCGGATCCGCTGCAGGTGGTCCACCGCGGTGTCGAAGTACTGCCCGACCAGGTCGTTCATCGAGATCTTCCCTCTAGGCCAGTGGAGAAAGCTACGGCGAGCAGGCTTCTGCCTGCGCACCATCGCTGTCAACAGGGACGAAACCGACGGGAAGGGACGGCGCGCGGGCTTGGTTGGGACCGGCGTACGCAAGAATTGGCGGTGAGGACACCGAGGAACGGAGCCGGCGGCGATGTCTGGGCTGATCGATACGACTGAGATGTACCTTCGCACCATTCTGGAGCTGGAGGAGGAGGGCATCGTCCCGATGCGGGCCCGGATCGCCGAGCGGCTGGAGCAGAGCGGTCCGACGGTCAGCCAGACGGTCGGCCGGATGGAGCGCGACGGCCTGCTCCAGGTGGCCGGCGACCGCCACCTGGAGCTCACCGACGAGGGCCGCCGGCTGGCGGTGCGGGTGATGCGCAAGCACCGGATCGCCGAGTGCCTGCTGGTGGACGTGATCGGCCTGGAGTGGGAGCAGGTGCACGAGGAGGCCTGCCGCTGGGAGCACGTGATGAGCGAGACGGTCGAGCGCAAGGTGCTCGCCATGCTCGGCCACCCGACCCAGTCGCCGTACGGCAACCCGATCCCCGGCCTGGACGAGCTCGGGGACGCCAAGGCCGAGGGCGAGGGCTTCGACGCCGCGCTGGTCAGCCTGGACGCGCTGCGCCCGGGCGCGGGCGGGGCCGACGTGGTGGTGCGCCGGATCGGCGAGCCGATCCAGACCGACGAGGAGCTGATGCGCACCCTGCGCCGGGCCGGCATCCGCCCCGGTGCCACGGTGACGGTCGCGCCGGCCGTCGGCGGCGTTCTGGTCGGGGTCGGCGAGCAGGCCGCGGAGCTGGGCAAGGAGATCGCCGCGCACGTCTTCGTGGCGCAGCCGCTCTGACCGCGGCGGGGCGTGCTTCGGGCCCGGCACGTCCCCACGTGCCGGACCCGACCCCCCGGTTCCCCCGATCCCTCCCGGTGCCACCGCCCGGCTTCCCCGTCCAGGCGTCCCCTCCGGCAGTCCCCCCGTCCCTGACCCCCGGTGTGTCATCGGCCCCCGGCATGCCCCTTTCGTCGCAGTTTGTGAGCTCGGCGCCTCGCGGTGATTCATCCCCTCGGCACCTCGCCCCAACCCCCTCGCACTGTCACACGAACGAGCGGCTTACCCCCTGCCGCGCACCGGGTACACCGGTCTCTTATGCGCCCGGTCATGCCGAGGAGCGGACCCGGGGATCCGGGTCCGCTCCTCGCCGGTGCGCCGGCCTGACGGCGGGTCAGCGCACCGGGGCCGGCTGGGCCGGGGCGAGCGCCACCGGCCGCGGTGCGGCGGGCGCCTCCCGGCCGCAGGCGTAGGCAAGCGGGTTGATCAGCTCCGCGGCGTCCGGCAGCCAGCGGTTGAGCGCGGACGGCGGCCGGGCCCACTGGGCGAACCCGTACGGCCCGCTGCGCGAGGGCGGCGCGACGATCCAGTCGCCCTCGCCCCGGCCGGTCAGGTCGAGCCGCCCGGGCGCCCAGCCGAGCTTGCGCAGCATCTCCGGCAGCTTGGCCAGGCTCCCCGGCAGTACCAGGAAGAGCAGCCGCCGCCCCTGCTGGCCGGGGGCGGGCGGCGTCTCCAGCACCGGGCCCAGCTGCAGCTCCATCCGCTCCATCCGGGCCAGCGCCAGGCAGCCGGCCCGCTCGGGCACGTCCAGCGCGTCGAACGAGCGCCCGGCCGGCAGCAGGATCGCGGCCTGCGGGCTCTCGGTCCACCAGCGGCGCACCACGCCGGGCCCCGCGCTGGCCCGCCGCTGCCAGTCCTCGGCGGTCGGGTGCGCGCCCGGCAGCGGGCAGTCGGCCGCCCCGCAGGAGCAGCGGGCCGGTCCGTCCCCGTCCACCAAGTGGGTGCCCGGCACGACCTCCCAGTGCCGCTCCTCCGCGTACCGCACCGCCTCGATCAGCAGCGGGGAGGTCGGTCTGGCGTCACTGCCCGGTTCCGGGGCTGCAGGGGTCTCATCCACGTGCTGCTCAACTAGCGGCCCAGGACCCGGTTACGGGCGGTGGCCGGACGACGGGAATGTCACTCGAACCGGTGATCAACGCGGGCGGCGCGTAAAGTCGGCCAGCGCCTGCGGGGGTGGCGAACCATGGCGCGGTCCATGGCGCCAACTCGGCGCGCAGACAGGCGTTGGGGCGGCGTTGGGACGCCGTTCGCCCGGGGGTGGCCAGGTGGGCGCAGCGGGGGCGCACGGGAGCATTTGCCCGGGCGCGCATGGGAAACAGGTCGTCCGCATGGGTATCCCGATGGTGTCGTTGATCGCTAACCTGGCCTCAAGTTCCTTCACTGGCCGGGTAGTCGGCACGCCGTCGGGCAGCTCTCGCCCGCGTCGGCCGACACCAGAGCAGCAGAGTCGACGCCCGCCGGCCGGAACCCGGGGGCGCTGGGGAGGCGAAGCCCATGGCCGCGAGACCACTCGTCGCACGACAGCCCAACGAGCGTCTGCAGCAGCTGATCCAGGAGGCGAGCTGCTCCAACGCGGGACTCGCCCGCCGGGTCAACCTCTGCGGCGCCGAACACGGACTCGACCTGCGCTATGACAAGACCTCGGTCGCCCGCTGGCTGCGCGGCCAGCAACCGCGCGGCCAGGCACCCCAGGTGATCGCCGAGGCGCTCGGCCGCAAGCTCGGCCGCGGCGTCACGGTGGACGAGATCGGCATGGCCGACGGCAAGAACCTCACCTCCGGCGTCGGCCTGCAGTTCGCCGCCACCCTGGCCGGTGCGGTCGAACAGGTCTGCGAGCTGTGGCGCAGCGACGTCAGCCGGCGCGACTTCCTGGGCGGCGCCACGGTGGCCGCCTCCGCCCTGGTCGAACCCAGCCGGGACTGGCTGATCACCCCGCCCGACCCAGTGGTGGCCCGGGCCGGCGGCCCGCGGGTCGGGCCCTCGGACGTGGCGGCGATCCGGGCCACCACCGAGATGCTGGTCGACCTCGACCACCGGTTCGGCAGCGGGCACGTGCGCCCGGTGGTGGTGCACTACCTGAACAGCGTGGTCTCCGGCCTGCTCGGTGGCGGCTACCGGGAGGAGACGGGTCGTCAGCTCTTCGGCGCGGTGGCCCGGCTGACCGAGCTGGCCGGCTACATGGCGGTCGACACCGGGCAGCCCGGGCTCGCCCAGCGGTACTACATCCAGGCCCTGAGGCTGGCTCAGGCGGCCGACGACCGCGGCTACGGCGGCTACGTGCTGGCCGCCTCGATGAGCCACCTGGCGGCCACCCTGGGCAACCCGCGCGAGATCGCCCAACTCGCGCGCGCCGCCCAGGAGGGTGCCCGCTCGGTGGCCACCCCCACCGCGATGGCGATGTTCTACGCAGCCGAGGCCCGCGGCCACGCGCTGCTGGGCGACTCCCGGTCCTGCGAGCTGGTGGCGGCCCGGGCGGTGGCGGCGATGGAGCAGCGCAACCCCGAGGACGACCCGGACTGGATCGCGCACTTCGACGAGGCCTACCTGGCCGACGAGTTGGCGCACTGCTACCGCGACCTGGAGCAGGCCAAGCAGGCCGAGCGGCAGGCCCGGATCGCACTCGAACTGCACCCGCCGACCCGGGTGCGCCGCCGGGCGGTGGACTTGGTGCTGCTGGCCACCGCGCAGCTCCAGCAGCGCGAGGTCGAACGGGCCTGCGAGACCGGGACCCAGGCGATGCGGCTGCTCGGCGGGCTGCGCTCGAACCGCGGGATGGAGTACCTGGACGACTTCCGGCGCCGGTTGGAGCCGTTCCGCGACCAGCAGGTGGTCCGCGAGTTCCAGCAGCGGGCGGAGGTGGAGGCGGCGTGACGGTCTGTCGGCGGCCCGGTGGCTGAGCAGAATCGGAAGCCTGCCCACGTGGTCACCCGAAGCGGTGAACCGGTAGCGTGGGCGCGAGGTTCCGAGGAACTCCAGCAGAAGTGGTCCGCCGACAGCGCGGAAGAACCGAGGAAGGCCCGGGTGCTCACACCGCTCAGACAGCGCGGGCGGTCCGATCTGCGGACCGCCGTGGTGGCGTCGCAGGCGGTGTGCCCGTGCCCGTGCACAGGTGAGGAATCGCGTTGAGCCAGCGCCGCTCGTACCCCAACTCCGGTGACTTCAACCTGGACGACCTGTTCCGGCCGGAGCCGGCCCAGGGCGCCCCGGTGCCCGGTCAGTCGGGTCCGCCCGGCCAGCAGCCCGGCCCGCCGCCGCAGGGCGGCGAGCAGCCGGGCGCCGGGCGGGAGTACCCGGGCGGCCCGGCCGGCCCCGCAGTGCCGCAGGGCACCGCCTGGGGCGAGCAGCCCGCCTCCTACGCGGCCCAGGCGCCGGTGCAGCAGGCCCCGGAGACCCAGTACCTGCCGCCGTACCCCAGCAACGACCCGCAGCCGAGCTACGGCGGGCAGCAGCCCTTCGTCGCCGGGCAGCAGCAGGGCTTCGAGAGCTACGGCGGCCAGCAGTCGTTCGGCGGGCAGCAGCCCGGCTTCGCGGGCCCGCAGCAGGGCTACGCCGGCCAGCAGCCGAGCTACGGCGGCCGGCAGTCGTTCGACGGCCCGCAGTCCTTCGAGGGCGGCCCGCAGGGCGCCGGCTACCAGCCGGGCCCGGCCGAGCAGACCACCCGCCTCGGGCGGACCGGCTCCGGCGGCTCCGGCAGCTCCGGCGGGCTCTCCCGCAAGGCGGTGATCGGCGGGCTGGTCGGCATCTGCGTGGTCGGCGCGATCCTGGTCGGGGTGCTCAACTCGGGCGGCGACCAGAAGCCGAAGAAGCAGCAGGCCAAGCCGCCCGCCACCAGCACGGCGCCCTCGACCGGGGCGAGCGGCGGCGCCTCCGCGCTCAGCCCCGAGGCGCAGACCCAGGCCGGCGCGCTCTCCAGCCTGCTGGGCACCGCCAACAGCAGCCGGCAGGCGGTGATCGGTGCGGTCGGCGCGATCAAGAACTGCGACAACCCGGCGGCCGCGCAGACCGCGCTGACCCAGGCGGCCGCGCAGCGCAAGCAACTGCTGACCTCGCTGGCCGCGCTCAAGGTGGACAAGCTGCCCACCGGCCAGCAGCTGGTGGACCAGCTCAACCAGGCCTGGCAGGCCTCGCAGAGCGCCGACGAGGCCTACGCGGCCTGGGCGGGCGACGCGGTGGGCGGCTGCGACCCGGCCAAGCAGGGCGACAACCAGCACCGCAAGGACGGCGACACCGCCAGCGGCCAGGCCAGCACCGCCAAGAAGCAGGCCGCCACGCTGTGGAACGCGATCGCGACCCAGGCGGCCCTGCCCAGCCTCTCCGAGTCCCAGCTCTGACGGCTCGGGCCCGGACCCGCGAGGGGTCCGGGCCCGGCCGGGCGGTGCGCAGCCGGCTCAGGAGGTCGGCGGCTTGCCCCCGGTGAGCACCCAGCGGACGTCCACGAAGCCCGGCTGCTGCTCGACCAGCTGACCGCCCTGGACCTGCTGGAAGGTGACCGAGGTGTTCACCAGCCGCGGCGAGTCCGCGCTGGCCAGCATCGAGGTCAGGCCCCAGCTCAGCGGCGGGGTCGCGCCACCGGTGTCGATCTGGTCCCCGCTGTCCAGTAGCTTGCGCAGCGTCTGCGTGGTGACCTCGCCGCTGCCCAGCCGCTGCACCGCCTTGAGGAAGACCTGGTAGCCGACCCAGGTGGTCTGTACGCCGGGGTCCGACACGTCGATCGACACGTCCTCGCTGCCCGCCGAGGCCACGGTCGCCCGCAGCGGGTCCCAGACCTTCGAGAGCTCCGGCGGGAACCAGCCCGTCGCGTACGCCCCGCCCAGCGGGCCGGAGTCGCCGCCGGTGGAGTCCACCACCGACTGCTGGAAGCTGCCGATCACCGAGGCCAGCTTGGTGTTCTTGTGCGACTGGCGGCGCAGCGCGTCCAGCAGGTTCACGGTCGGGACCGGCCCGAGCGCGTCGGTCACGCAGTTGTTCGGCCGGTCGTCGCCGATCGCGGCCTTGGCCTGGGCGGTGTAGTCGGTGGACTTCTCCGGCGCCCGGACGTCCACCAGCTTGATCCCGGCCGGGTTGAGCGCCCCGGCCAGCGAGCCGAGCAGGGTGTCGCCGGCGGGGGTGTCGGGGCGGATCACCGCGACGGTGCGGCAGCCGGCCCCGACCAGTTGGCGCCCGCTGCCCGCGATCAGCGCGGGGGTGCCGCCGGCCACCGGGTAGGAGAGCGGGCTGGTGAACTCGGGGCCGGAGAGCCCGTAGCCGCCGATGTAGGGGATCCGGGCGGACTCCAGGACCGGCATGAAGCTGTCGCCGAACTGGCTGTAGGAGCCGATCACCGCGATCGCGCCGGCCGTCACGGCCTGCCGGGCGCAGGCGGCGGCACCGTCGGCGGTGTTGTGCTCGTTGCAGGTCACGACCTTGAGCCGGTGGCCGGAGACGCCGCCCTGCGCGTTCACGGTCTTGCCGATCGCGTCGGCCAGCGCCGTCATCCCGGGGCGGTCGCTGGCCCCGGTGCCGGAGGGGGCGAAGGTCAGTACGGTGAGGTCGTTGCGGTCGGCGGCGGCCGCCGGGCCGCCGCACCCGCTGGCGGCGAGTAAGGCCGGGACCAGGAGGAGGGCTCCGGTCAGCCCGACGAGCCGGGGTCGACGGTGGCGGAGCGGCGCACCAGGTGCGTCGGTCATCTCGGCGGTCCTCCCAATGTGCAGATTGGTCGGGTACCTAGACTCACCGCCGGTTCACTCCACAGGTGGGCGGTCAACGGAAGGTTCGGCAAACCCCGGATGAACTCGGGATGTGGACGCGTGTAGATGGTGTCGGTCGGGGGACGTACGATCGTTCGCCATGGCGTTCCTCGCAGAATCTTCGAACAGCTCGGCCGGAAACCCTTCTCGCCAGGGGCGCCGCTCCAGCACCATGGGCGGCATGCCGCTCAACGATCTGCCCTGGTGGCGCTGGCGCGCCCGGATCCGCTCCGCCCTGCACATGCTCGCCGACCCGGGCTTCCAGCACGAGTACTGGGTCGCCGGCCGGGAGGGCTACGGCGACGTGACCGACGCCGTCTACCGGCTGGTCGAGGACAGCTGGCTGGACCGCTGGTCGGCCGAGAAGTACGTCGGCACCGTCCTGCGCGACGCCGCCGAGGCTGGCCTGGTCGACGCCGCCGTGCTGCGGGTGCTGCGCATCCTGCACGAGGTGGGTGCCGACGCCCCGGCCGCCGCCTACCTCGGGCACCCCGACTGGCCCGCCGCGGTGGCCGCCGCCCGCGCCGCCCACGAACTGCTCGCCCGCAACGACGGCGAGGACCCGGACACTTCGCCGCGCTCGCTGGAGGTCCTGCGGATCCTGACCAGAATCGGCTGACTCCCCCGACCCGGGACCGGCCTTGTGCGAGGCTGGGCCGGCCACACCCACGCAGAACCCACGCAGACCTAGGGACCGTCAACGTGTCGCAGCAGAGCCCGGGCGAACCGACCCAGTACGTACTCACCCTGTCCTGCCCGGACAAGCAGGGGATCGTGCACGCGGTGTCCAGCTACCTGTTCATGACCGGGTGCAACATCATCGACAGCCAGCAGTTCGGCGACCGGGCCAGCGGGCTGTTCTTCATGCGGGTGCACTTCTCCGCCGAGCACCCGGTGACGGTGGAGAGCCTGCGCGCCTCCTTCTCCGCGATCGGCTCCTCGTTCGGGATGGAGTGGGCGCTCCACCCGGGCGAGACGAAGATGCGGATCGTGCTGATGGTCAGCAAGTTCGGCCACTGCCTGAACGACCTGCTGTTCCGCGCCTCGATCGGTGCGCTGCCGGTGGAGATCGCCGCCGTGGTCTCCAACCACACCACCTTCGAGGAGCTGACCGGCTCCTACGGGATCCCCTTCGTGCACATCCCGGTCACCCGGGAGACCAAGACCGAGGCCGAGCGGCAGCTGCTGGACCTGGTCGAGGCGCGGGGCGTCGAACTGGTGGTGCTGGCCCGCTACATGCAGGTGCTCTCGGACGACCTGTGCAAGGCGCTGTCCGGCCGGGTGATCAACATCCACCACTCCTTCCTGCCGAGCTTCAAGGGCGCCAAGCCGTACCACCAGGCGCACGCCCGCGGCGTGAAGCTGATCGGCGCCACCGCCCACTACGTCACCGCCGACCTGGACGAGGGCCCGATCATCGAGCAGGAGGTGGCCCGGGTGCAGCACGACGTGACCCCGGACCAGCTGGTCGCGCTCGGCCGGGACGTGGAGTGCCAGGCGCTGGCCCGCGCGGTCAAGTGGCACAGCGAGCACCGGGTGCTGCTCAACGGCACCCGGACCGTGGTCTTCGCCTGACCGGTCCGACCGGCGGGGCTCGGCCGGCCCGTCAGGGCCGGGAGAGCAGCGGCACCGCCGCCAGCAGGGCGCGGATCGAGGCCCGGTCCCCGTACTGGCCCACCGGCAGCTGCTCCGGATCCCGGTGGGCCGCCGCCAGCTGGCAGAACTCCACCCCGTCCATCACCAGTTCGGCCACCGGCGGCACCGTCCACTCGGCCGGCGGCCCGGGCGGGGCCGTCCCGTCCAGCGGCACCAGCCACTCCCCGGCGGCCGGTCCCTCGATCACCAGGCGCAGCACCCGCACCTCGGCGGCCCCGGTGGCTGCGCCCGCCGCGGCGCCCTGCCGCTGCCCGGCCAGTACCAGCGGCAGCATCCGGACCGCCAGGTCGACCATCTGCCGCAGGTGTCCCGAGGAGGGCACCGCGTACGGGTAGTCCACCGCGCGGGCCACGTCCTCGGCGTGGATCCAGGTCTCGAAGGCCCGGTCCACGAAGGCGTCGTGCAGCGGCACCGAGGCGAAGCCGTAGTCCACGCTGCGCCCGGCCGCCGCGGGCCCGACCGCGCGCAGCAGCGCCTGGCTCTGGCCGCGCCAGCGCCGCCGGACCTGCTGCGGGTCGGCCCCGGCCTGGTCCAGGATCAGCTGCTCGGTGCGCTGAAGCACCCTGGCATGGGGGTACCCCCGGCCGGGGGCTGGGGGAGGCAGCTCGTCGGCGGTGCGGGGCTGCTCCGGCACCGGGGCCCCGCCGCCCTGCGGCGGCACCCGGTCCTGTTCGGCCAGCGGGTCGGGCAGGCCCAGCGGGGCGGCCAGGAGGGAGTCCACCGCGGCCAGGTGGCACAGCACCTCGGCCGGGTCCAGTCGCAGGGTGCCGCCGTGCCAGGGCAGTTCGGCCAGCTCGCGCCACTCCTGCGGGCCCAGGTCGCGCAGCAGCGCGTCCAGCCGGGCGGTCTCGGCGGCGTACGGCGCGGCCCAGACCGGCAGCGGGTGCTCCGGGGCCCGGCGGGCCAGGCAGAACTCGAGCACCTGCTGGCGCAGCCCGTCCGGCTGGTCCAGCGGGTCGGCCTTGGTCAGCCGGGCGGCCGCGCGGCGCAGCCGCTCGCCCTCCTCGGCGCAGTCCGGGCAGTCGGCCAGGTGGCGCTCGAGCTCGGCCGCCTCATCGGGGCGGCAGGCGCGCAGCGCCCAGGCGCCGAGCAGCCCGCGCAGCGCCTCGTGCTCGGGGGCGACCGGTGCGGCGGGTGTGGTCGGCGCCCCCGGGGCGGCCGGGGCCGGCGACCCGCCGGTGCGTCGGCTGGGGGCGGTCACGAGCCGAACTCCAGTTCTGAGGCGATCAGTTGCAGGCCGAGCCGGAGGCGCTGACGGACCGCCTGCTCGCTGATGCCCAGTCGGCGGGCGGTCTCCTGGCAGCTCCGCCCGTCGTACCAGGTGGTCTCCAGGGTCTCCCGCAGCCCCGGCGGCAGCGCGGCCACCACGTACTGCGCCTGGGCGGCGGCGGTGCGGCGGTCGATCTCCTCCGGGCCCAGATCGGCCCGGCGCAGCCGGTCCACCGCCCGACGGTGGGTCAGCTCGCCCACCCAGGAGCGCAGCGAGCGCTCGTCCGGGTCGAACTCGTCCGGGTGCTCCCACAGGTGGCCGAAGACCTCGCGGGTGAGCTGGGCGGCGGCCCCCTCGTCCCCGAGGATCCGCCCGGCCAGGCCGTGCACCAGCGGCGAGAGCTGGTCGTAGAGCTCGCCCAGGGCGCTCTCCTCGCCGCGGGCCAGCCGCGACCGCATCTGCTGGTCCCAGTCCGCGGCGGTCATGAAGCTCACGGTATAGCGCGTGCCCGGGCCCGGGAGGGGAATTGTAGGAAGAACGCTGCTCGCCGCCGGGCCGCGTGCCCGCCGCCGGTCGGCGCCGCTCGGGCGGTAGGTTTCGTCACGCGGTGCGAAGGTCGTTGCGAGGCTCGGCAGAGCGAGCGGGACAGTATGCGGCGCGTTGTCCCCCGATCGCTGGAATATGCCGGAAGCGCTTGTTGGCAAGGTCCTCGCAGATCATCCTGGGCCCTATTCGTGCCGACGTGATGGACAGTCGAACCGGTGGCTCGTCATGCAGGTGGTGGAGCGGTGCAGGTGCTTCAGGTAGAGCTCGCGGTGGCTGCCGACCCCGCCCAGGTCGGCCGGGCCCGGACATGGGTGCGCGACCGGCTGCTCGCGGCGGGGGCCGACCCGCGGGCCGGTTACGCCGAGACGCTGGTGCTGGTCGTCTCCGAACTGGTCACCAACGCGGTGGTGCACACCGGGTGCCCCGCGGTGCTGCGCCTGGCCCTGCCGCCCCGCAGCGGCCCGGTGCGGGTGGAGGTGGTGGATGCCAGCGGGGCGCCGCCGCTGCCCCGCCACGCGGCCGGCGATGCCACCAACGGGCGCGGCCTGGAGCTGGTCGAGCTGCTGTGCGACCGGTGGGGCTGGTATCCGCAGGAGTCGGGAAAACTGGTCTGGTGCGAGATCGAACGGTGCGGGGCCGGCCCGGATCCCGCGGCTGACGGTTCGTCGGCGGTCGAAGCGGAAATGCTGGCCGCCCCCTGAGTCCGGTGGCCCGGCCCCCCGGGAGGGCGGATCCGAAACACTTGACCGTGTACGGACGTCCGGAATGGGACAGTTCATTGACCGAAAGCCAACGCAACTGTTCTGAATTTCGGACAAGCCATTGACGTGACGTATCCAGGTGATCACGCTTGGGTCAGCTCTCCGTCGTGAGGGGACGCCAAGGCTTCGCGGCCCGGGGGACCGTCGTTGCCGTGTCGGCACGGCCGGTTGGGCCGTTCCTTGGCGAGCACGGAGGGACCGAGTGCGGGTCAGGGCCCGTACCGGCGGCTGCTCGGGCGGGGGTGCCCGGGCGGCCGCCGTCGTTCTGCGGCTCCCGATGGGGGCTTGGGCTCTCCGGCCGACCTGTGGCGTCGTCAGACTGAGGCATCGTCAGGCCGTGCTGTCGTCAGGCGGCCGTGACGTCAGCTCGCGGCGTCGTCCTGCTGTGCTGTCGTCAGGCCGCGGTGCCGTCAGCCCGCGGCGCGGAAGGTGCGCCGGTAGGCGCTCGGCGGCAGGTCCAGCCGCCCGCGCAGCTGCAGCCGCAGCGAGGCCGCGGTGCCGAAGCCGGCCTGGCGGGCCACCTGGTCGATGCTCAACTCGGTGCGCTCCAGCAGCTCCCGGGCCCGCTCGGTGCGCTGCAGGGTGAGCCACTGGCCCGGGCTGGCGCCGGTCTCCTCGCGGAACCGCCGGGTGAAGGTGCGCACGCTCATCCGGGCCCGCTCGGCCAGCATCGGCAGGGTGAGCGGCTGGTCCAGGTGCTGCAGCGCCCAGGCGCGCACCGGGCCGGTGGAGCCGCCCGGATCGAGCGCGGCGGCCACCTGCAGCTCGGTGTACTGGCGCTGGCCGCCCTCGCGCCACGGCGGCACCAGCGAGTGGCGGGCCACCCGGTTGGCCACCGCGCCGCCGTGGTCGCGCCGGATCAGGTGCAGGCACAGGTCCACCCCGGCGGCCACCCCGCCGGAGGTGAGCACGTCACCGTCGTCCACGTAGAGCGCGTCCGGGTCCACCAGGATCCGCGGGTACGCGGCGGCGAAGGCCTCGGCGTGGGCCCAGTGGGTGGTGGCCGGGCGCCCGTCCAGCAGGCCGGCCGCGGCCAGCACGAAGGAGCCGGTGCAGATCGACACCAGCCGGGTGCCGGGCCGGATCAGCGCCAGGGCGGCGGCCAGCGGTGCCGGCAGCCCGTCGGCCAGCCGCTCGTGCAGGGCGGTGGCGGCCGGCAGCACCACGGTGTCGGCCAGCGCCAGCAGCTCCGGTCCGTGCGCGACGCTGATCGTGAAGTCGGCGCTGGTCGGCACCGGCTGCCCGTCCACCGTGCAGGTGTCCACCCGGTACAGCTGCTCCCCGTCCGGTCCCCGCGCCCCGCCGAAGATCCGGGCCGGGATCCCCAGTTCGAACGCGATCACCTGGTCGAGGGCCAGTACCGCCACCCGGTGCGGGCGTTGGGTCGAGGTCATGTTCGCAATTGTGACCCTAAGCGGGTGGAAATCCACTAGTGGTCTACACCACCATGCCGCTGTGCACGATCGAACACCTCCCGCGATCTGGTCCCGCTCGTTCCGGCTCTACTTCACCGCCCGCAGCTGCGGGCTGCTCGGCGACGCGATGTTGCCGGTGGCGGTGTCCGCCGGACTGATCGGCTCCGGACACTCCGTCAGCACCGTCGGCTACGCGCTGGCCTGGTGGCTGGCCCCGTTCGCCGGCCTGATCCTGATCGGCGGCGTGCTCGCCGACCGGTTCACCGCGCGGCGCATGATGATCGGCGCCGACCTGGCCAACCTGGTGACCCGGGTGCTGCTGGCGGTGCTCTTCTTCCACGGCGTCCAGCACACCTGGCAGCTGTACGGCCTGCTCGCGGTGGCCGGCGCGGCCGGGGCGATGTTCCAGCCGGGCGCGGCCAGCACCGTGCCCCTGGTGGCCCGGGACGTGCAGGGCGCCAACGGGGTGCTGCGCACCGCGGAGGCGGTTACCGCGCTGGGCGGGCCGGCGCTGGCCGGCGCCCTGGTGGGGGCCGGCTCCACGGGGTGGGTGATGGTGCTGGCCGCCGTCACCTTCGGGCTGAGCGCGCTGTGCCTGCTCGGCCTGCGGCTCGGCCCGGTGCCCGCGCCGCCGCCCGGGGACAGCCTGTGGCGCAACCTGGTGGCCGGCTGGCGCGAGTTCCGCTCCCGCCGCTGGATGTGGGGCGTGATCCTGATCTGGATGGTCTACAGCGTCCTCGGCTCCGGGCCGCTGATCCCGCTGGCCGCCGGGGTGCTGGTGCCGGCCCACGGCTCGGCGGTGTACGGGCTGCTCAGCGCGGTGTACGGGGTGGGCACGGTGGTCGGCGGCCTGCTGGCGATCCGGTTCAAGCCGCACCGCCCGCTGGCCGCCGGCAGCCTGGCGATGCTGGCCGCGCCGCTCTACCCGCTGGGGGTGGCGCTGCACCTGGCGGTGCCGGCGCTGGCCGGCTGCCTGCTGGTGGCCGGGGCCGGCTACACCTTCTGGGGCGTCATGTGGGCCACCAGCGTGCAGACCCAGGTGCCGGGGGAGGTGCTGAACCGGATCCACGCCTACGAGGTGGCCGGGTCGGTCTGCATGGTGCCGCTCGGCTCGGCGCTGGCCGGACCGGCGGCAGGGGCCTTCGGGGCCTCGGCGGTGCTGCTCTTCGGGGCGGTGGTCACGGTGGCGGTGGTGGGGGTGCTGCTGGCGACGCCGTCGATCCGCGGGCTTCGGCGGGTGGCGGACGGCCCGGCCCGGCCGGTTGGCCCGATCCTGATGGAAGATGGCAGTCAGGCCACTCGTGAGGCGCTGGCCGCGTCGGCAGACTCGTCCGCGTGACCGAAACCACCCAGGCCGCTGCCGCCGTCTCCGCCCCCGACCAACGCCCCAGGCTGCACTACGCCTGGGTGGTGGCCGCCGTCTCGCTGGTCGTGCTGGTCGGCTCGGCCGGCTTCCGATCGGCCCCCGGCCTGATGATGACCGCCTGGAACAGCCAGTTCGGCTGGTCGCACGGCATCATCGGGGTGGCCGTCTCGGTCAACCTGGTCCTGTACGGGCTGACCGCGCCGTTCGCCGCCGCCCTGATGGACCGGTTCGGCGTCCGGATGGTCACGGTGGCCGCGCTGCTGACCATCTCGGTCGGCTCCGGGCTGACCGTGCTGATGACCCAGCCCTGGCAGCTGATCCTCTGCTGGGGCTTCCTGGTGGGCCTGGGCAGCGGCTCGATGGCCGGCGCCTTCGCCACCACCATCACCGGGCGCTGGTTCCAGGCCCGGCAGGGCCTGGTCACCGGCGTGCTGACGGCGGCCGGCGCGGCCGGCAACCTGGTCTTCCTGCCGGTGCTCTCCTGGCTGGTCCAGGGGGCCGGCTGGAAGGTCGCGGTGATGGTGGTCTCGCTCTCGGCCACCGCGGTCTCGATCCCCGTCCTGCTGTTCATGCGGGAGCGGCCCGCCGACGTCGGTCAGCTGCCGTACGGGGCCCGGCCCGGCGACGCGCAGGTTGCGCCGGCCGCCGGCGGCCGGGCCGTCTCGCGGACCCTGCGGGTGCTGCGCGAGGCCGCCGTCACCAAGGCCTTCTGGCTGCTGGCCGGCTCCTTCGCGATCTGCGGGGCCACCACGGTCGGCCTGGTCGGCACCCACTTCATCCCCGCCGCGCACGACCACGGGATGCCGGAGACCACCGCGGCCTCGCTGCTCGCGCTGGTCGGCCTGTTCGACGTGGTCGGCACGGTGGCCAGCGGCTGGCTCACCGACCGGGTCGACTCGGTCAAGCTGCTGGTCGCCTACTACGGCCTGCGCGGGCTCTCGCTGGTGCTGCTGCCGCATCTGTTCGCCTCCGACGTGAAGCCGCCGGTGCTGGCCTTCGTGATCTTCTACGGGTTGGACTGGGTGGCCACCGTGCCGCCGACCATCGCGATCTGCCGGCGCCACTTCGGGGCCGACGCGCCGATCGTCTTCGGCTGGGTGCTGGCCTGCCACCAGATCGGCGGCTCGGTCGCGGCCACCGCGGCCGGGGTGCTGCGCGACCGGAACGGCGACTACGACCTGGCCTGGTACGCGGCCGGCGCGCTCTGCCTGCTGGCGCTGTTGGCCTGTCTGGCGCTTCGGGGGCGCTCAGTAGGATCGAAGGCATGGCCGACCCCCTTGTCTTCACCCTCGATCCGGAGCTGACCCCCGAGCTGCGGGCGCAGATCGTCACGCTCTGGACCGAGGTGACCAACGCCGGCGGGGCGGTCGGCTTCGTCCCGCCGGTCACCGAGGACCGGGTGCGGGCCACCGCGGAGAAGCAGTTCGCGGGGCTCGGCGGTGGGGCGGGGACCGGGGCCGGGGCCGGCGCGGCCGGTGATCCGGACGCCGACCGGCTGCTGGTCGCCCGGGCCGGAGCTGACGGGCCGTTGGTGGCCGTGCTCTTCTTCGAGAGCATGCGGTTCGACCTGATGGCGCACTGGCGGCTGCTCAAGCGGGTCATGGTCGACCCCAAGCAGCAGGGCCGGGGCGTCGGCGTGGCGCTGCTGGCCGAGGCCGAGCGGGTCGCCCGCGACTGGGGGCTGGCCGGGCTGCGGCTGACCGCGCGGGGCGGGATGGGGCTGGAGAAGTTCTACCGGCGGTGCGGGTACACCGAAGTGGGACGGGTGCCCGGGGCGATCCGGGTGGCGCCGGGGGACGACCGGGACGACATCACCTTCTGGTTGGCGCTGGACCGACCGGCCCTGCAAGATCGCCCCGCCGGGCATGCTTACATGGAAGGCCCGCTCCGTACTCGCGCAGAAGGAACCGTCCCGTGAGCAGCAAGTCGCACGCCACGCTCCGCTACACCTCCCTCCGGGCCACCGTCTTCCTCGTCTGCCTGCTGGTCTTTGCGCTGCTCGGCCACTTCCAGGTCATCCCGGTGGTCGGCGCCACCGGCTTCGTCTTCCTGGTGCTGCTGGCGGGCCTGGTCTCGGCGCCGATCAGCTACGTGCTGCTGAGCAAGCAGCGGGACGAGATGTCCGAGCAGATCGTCGGCCGGGTCTCCTCGATCAAGGCGCGCACCAAGGACCGGATCGCGGCGCAGAACGCCGAGGAGGACGCGGCCGACGAGGCGGCGCGGGCCGCGCAGAACTGACACCTCGGTGACCGCCTCCTCGCCCGCGCGCCGTCCGACCGGCCGGGATGTGGCCCAGCTGGCCGGCGTCTCGCAGGCCACCGTCTCGCTGGTCTTCTCCGGGGGAGAGGCCGGCCACCGGGTCTCCGCCGCCACCCGGGAACGGGTGCTGGAGGCGGCCCGCGGGCTGGGGTACCGGCCGCAGGCGGCGGGGCGTCAACTGCGGCTCGGGCGCAGCGGGATGGCGATGCTGGCGGTGCCCAACCTGCAGGGGCCGTTCTTCGGTCGGGTGCTGGCGGGAGTGCACGAGGAGGCCGCGCGACACGGGCTGGACGTGGTGGTCTCCTCCGGCTGGAGCGCGGCCACCCTGGCGGAGGCGGCCACCAGCACCCGGTTCGACGGGCTGCTCGTCTGCTCGCCGGACGACAGCCAGCTCGGTGCGCTGCCGCCCGGGACCCCGGTGGTCTTCCTCGACGCGGACCCGGCCGCCGCCGGGGGCGCGCCCACCATCGAGCTCGACCTCGCGGGCGGCATGGCGGCCGCCGTCGCCCACCTGACCGCCCTGGGCCACCGCCGACTGGGCCGGCTGCGGTCCACCCACAGCGCGTACACCTTCCGGGTCCGGCAGGCCGCGTTCGAGCGGGCGACGGCCGGCCTGGAGGTGCTCGAGCACGGGGTCTCCCTCAACCGCGGCGAGTCCGCCGCCCGCCAGGCCGCGCTCGCCCTGCTCTCCCGCCCGGACCGGCCGCACGCGGTGGTCTGCGACGACGACGTGGTGGCCTCGGGCCTCTACCAGGCGGCCGCTGACCTGGGGCTGTCGATCCCGGGGGACGTGTCGGTGGTCGGCATCGACAACATCTCCGTCGCGGCGATGCTCACCCCGCCGCTCACCACGGTCGACCTCCCGGGCGAGCGCCTGGGCAGCGCGGGCATCGCAGCCCTGGCAGCGGTCCTGAACGGGACACCGGCCGAGCTGGTGCCGCCACTGGCGACCTCACTGATCGTCAGGTCCTCCACTCGCGCGTCAGCCTGACCCCCGGGAAGTCGGCCCAGCCGACTTCCCGGTCGTTGACCAGGGCTCGCCGCCTCGGCTCGTCCACCTCACCTGCCGTCGTAGGAGCGGAAGGAGGCGGACACGGCCCGGATCCTGAAGTCCACAGCTGACGTGATCCGCGAGCAGCTCGGCCGACGTGTCCGGGAGCTCGACTGTCGAATGGGCTCCGGCGATCTGGACCTCCCCGGTAGCAGCAACTGGTACATCCCCGACATCGCCGTCGTCCCGCGCGCTCCGGCCAAGGACGCCGGCGCGCTGCTGCCGGACCAGACGCTGCTCGTGGTGGAGGTGACCTCCGACTCCGACGGTGACACCGACCGCGTGGTCAAGCGGCGCCGGTACGCCGAGTACGGGGCGCCGCTCTACCTCCTGGTGGACCGTCAGGAGCGCACCTGCACCCTCTTCTCCGAGCCGGGCCCGCTCGGGTACACGATGGCGGCGGGGCCGTACCCCTTCGGCACGCCGGTCGCGCTGCCCGAGCCGTTCGGGTCGGAGCTGCGGACCGAGGAGTTCTGAGCAGCGCAGCTGCGCCGTCCGGCTGAAATATCGTCATCTCATCACGTGCCGTCCGGGCCCGCATCAGCCGGTCAGATGAACTGCGCAGTATGCGTACTCCCATTCGGACCGGGCGAATCGTCTCGGTACTGGCCCTCGTGGCGGGCTCGCTGCTCGGCAGCGGGGTGCTCGCGGCACCGGCTCAGGCGGCCATCTCCTTCAGCAAGACCGTGGACAAGGCCACCGTGGCGCCGGGGGAGCACGTCACCTACACCCTGAAGTACACCTGCTCGACCACCGAGTGCGCCGACGGGCTGATCACCGACACCCTGCCGCCGGGCATGGAGTTCGTCGGGTGGACCCCCGACGCCTCCACCGTGGACCTGGCCCGCTCGACCGTGCCGACCCAGGGGACGGTGGGCGGGACGATGCGGATCAAGCTGCACACCCCGCTCTCCCCGGGCACCACCGCGACCATCACCGTGGTCCTCAGGTTCCCGAACTTCACCACGGCCAACGGCACCAGGACCACCAACTCGGCGACCCTGACCGCCGACGGCGAGACCCCGGTGACCGCCACCGCCGACACCACGGCCCGGGTCGCCCCCCACTACAAGGTGACCAAGGGGATCGGCGCCAGCAGCGCGGACGGACGGACCGTCACCTACCAGTTCAGTGCCTGCTCCACGGCCGGCGTGCCCAACGTGGACCTGGACACCAGTCGGCTGCTGGACACCCTGCCGGCCGGCGCCGTGGTGGACACCGGCCGCTCGCCCGGCTGGTCCCAGGTGGCGCCGGGGCCCAACACCTGGGGCTTCGACATCGGTGAGTTCCGCTCCGGCAACGGGCAGGCGGGCTGCCGCAACCCGGGCCAGCTGGTGGTCCACTACCCGCAGGCCCAGTTCCCCAACGGGACCACCTCCACCAACACCGTGGACCTGAACGGCGACCCGTTGGGCCCCGACCCGGAGACGAAGCTGGACACCGCCTCCACCACCACCGGCCAGTTCCAGCCGCCGGCCTCGGGCGTGGTGGTCACCGCCAGCAAGGTGTGGAACGACAAGGTGGCCTCCGGCGACCTGAACAGCTTCAGCCTGGCCGCGACCAACACGGCCGGCCCGGCCACCAGCCTGACCATGACCGACCCGGGCACCGGCACCACCCCCGCAGGCCTGTACAACTGGCTCTACCCGCAGTCGCTGCAGTTCCAGCCGTGGAGCCCGAACAGCATCCTGCTCACCCTGCAGTACCGGCTCGACGGCGACCCGACCTGGCGGACCTTCACCCCGGGCGCCGCGCTGAACGGCTCCGCCGCCCGCCGGATCACCTTCGTCGAAGGCACGGGCAATCCGGCCGACGACGAACTCGGCATCCCGGCCGGCCGCTGGCTGGACGGCCTCAAGTTCACCTGGAACGGACCGATCCCGACCGGCTGGAGCCCGGGCACCGGCGTGCAGCTGGTCACCCAGGTGGTCACCCCGGGCCACGACGGCACCGCCGCGCCCGTCCCGCTGACCAACTGCCTGGACACCACCGCCACCGACGGCACCAACAACTCGACCGCCAACGGCTGCGCCTCCACCACCGTGACGGCCGGCACCAACCTGGGGGCGGCCAAGACCACGACGGCCGGCTCGGTGCTGGCCCCGGGCGGCACGGCCACCTTCCAGGTGATCCCGTACAACCGCACCGGCCGGGCGCTGGACCGTCCGCTGGTGCTGTACGACGTGCTGCCGGTCGGCCTGGTCTACGTGGACGGCTCGGCCCGCCCGGACCCGGCGTACCCGGACTCCAAGGCGCCGCAGTCGGTCACCGTCTCCGCCGGTCCGAACGGCCGTCAGGTGGTCAGGATGGTCTGGCCGGCCGGCTCGCCCGACATGACCTACCTGCACGACAACCTGGCCTACCGGATGCTCTTCGACGCCGTGGTGGCCGGCAGCGTGCGGGCCGGCACGCTGACCAACGACGTGTACGTCACCGCCGACCGGCCCACCGAGCCGGTCACCTGCTACTACAACGGCACCGACTCCGGCGTGCCGGACGGCGTGGACCTGAACGGCAACGGCGACACCGCCGAGACCGTGTGCCCGGCCTCCTCCCAGGTCCAGGTCGAGGTGCCGAGCGTGCTGCGCTCGTACAAGGAGGTCAAGGGCGACCAGGACGCGGACTACGGTGCGATGGGCACCGCCTCACCCGGCGGGCAGCTCTCCTACCGGATGACGGTGCGCAACGACTCGCCCGACCCGGTCACCGACTTCCTCGCCTACGACCGGCTGCCCACGCCCGGCGACGGCTACGTGCTGCACCCGGACGCGCCGCGCGGCAGCGCCTGGGCCCCCTCACTCAGCCGGCCGATCACCAGCAGCGACCCGACCGTGGTGATCGAGTACTCCACCGCCGCCAACCCCTGCGTGGACACCAAGGTGCTGGCCCGCGCCGCCGACACCGGCTGCGACCCGGCAGCCGCCTGGTCCACCGCCTTCCCCGGCCCGGGCGTGGCCACCTGGTTCCGGGTCAGCCGCCCGGGGACCCTGGCGTCCGGGGCGAGCTTCACCCTCACCTGGCCGATGGTGGCCCCGGTGGACGCGCCGGACGGCGAGTACGCCTGGAACAGCTTCGCCTACACCGCCACCGACGTGAACGGCCAGCAGCTGCTGCCGGCCGAGCCCGCCAAGGTCGGCGTCGCGGTCAAGGAGACCAAGCCGTCCGACAACGCGCTGGGCGACCTCGTCTGGCAGGACGTCAACGGCGACGGGATCCAGCAGCCGGGCGAGCCGGGCATCGCCGGCGTCACGGTCGAGCTGCTGGACGGCAACGGCCAGCCGGTGCGCGACAAGGACGGCAAGCCGGTGACCACAATGACTGGCCCGGACGGGCGCTACCTGTTCGACGGCCTGCCGGACGGCGGCTACGCGGTCCGGTTCGACCTGGCCACGTTGCCCAAGGACGGCAAGGTGACCAAGCAGCACGCGGGCGGCGACCCGGCGCTGGACTCGGATGCCGATCGGACCACCGGGCTCACCCCGACCGTCACCCTGGCCGGCGGGCAGCGCGACCTGACGGTGGACATGGGCGTGGTCCTGCCCGCGCCGCCGACCCCGACGCCGACGCCCACTCCCAGGCCGACCCCGACCCCCACGCCTACCGTGAGCCCGACCCCGTCGCCGTCACCGACCGCCGGCTACACCGGTGCGAGCCCCACGGCCAGTGGAAGTCCGCTGCCGCACACGGGCAGCGACGTACCGGTCGGTCTGCTGGCCGTGATCGCGGGCATCCTGGCGCTGGGTGGCCTGGTGCTCTGCGCGGTGGCCTTGCGCCGACCGGGCCGACACGGGTGACGGCCGGTGAGCAGGACGGCTGACTGACGGTCAGTCAAGCAGCGACCAGTGGCGCCGCCGCCGGCGGCGCCACTGGCGTTTCCAGCTGCTGCCGGGCGAGCCAGAGCAGCAGGCCGCCCAGCGTGATCCCGCCGACCGCGCACCAGGCCACGGCGGTGAGCGAGGTCGACACCAGCGAGCCGGAGACCGCGTAGCCGAGCGCGTTGCCGGTGGCGAACAGGGTGACCAGCCAGGCGAAGGCCTCGGTCACGGTGCCGGCCGGGGCCAGCTCGGCGACCAGGACGAAGGCGGCCGCCAGCAGGGGGGCCAGGCCCAGCCCGGAGACGAAGGCGAGGACGGCCATCAGGGGCGGGGAGGGCAGCGCGAGCAGCGGCAGGTAGCAGCAGGCCATCAGCAGGGCCAGCGCCCAGGTCCGGGTGGCGGTGGAGCTGCGCAGCTTGAGCGAACCGTAGCGGAGCGCGCCGAGCAGGCCCGCCAGGGCGGCCAGCGCGAGCAGCAGGCCGGCGCCGCCGGGCAGCTGGTGCTTGTGCTGGTCGGCGTAGGCGATGAAGAGCATGTTCTGCGCGCCGACCGTCCAGCCGGCGCCGGCCAGGCCGATCAGCAGCAGCACCAGGCCGGGGGAGCGCAGCGGGCCGAGCAGGTCGGCGCCGTGCTCGCGCGGCTGGGCCCGCCAGCGGCGGGCGGGCGCGGCGGGGGCCACCACCAGGGCGCCGAGCAGGCCGAGCGCGGCGGCGGTCCACAGGCCGGCGGTGGGCCCGGCGGTGCCGGCGATCCCGGCCACGGCGAGCGGGCCGGCCACGTAGAGGATCTGCTGCGAGGCGGAGTCGAAGGCGTAGGCGGTGTCGAGCTGGTCGGCCCGCACCACGTCCGGCCACAGCGCCCGCAGGCACGGCTCCAGCGGGGGCATCGCGGCCCCGGCGACGGCGGCCCCGGCGAGCGCGGCCACCAGGCTGCCCGGGTCCAGGGCCAGCAGGGCGTAGCCGAGGCCGGCCAGTACCGCGGAGCAGAGCAGCACCCGGGGCTGGCCGGTGCGGTCCACGATCCGGCCCAGCACCGGGCCGCCGACCGCGGCCGCCAGCGCGTAGGCGGCAACGGCCAGGCCGGCCCGGCCGTAGGAGGCGCCCGCCTCCCGCAACGCCAGCGAGATCACCAGCGCGGTCATGCCGGCGGGCAGCCGGCCGAGCAGGGTGCCGGTCAGCAGGCGGGTGACGTGCGGGGCGCGGAGCAGGGCGAGGTAGCCCACGGAGGGTCTCCCGGGGTCGTGCGGAGGGCGGGGCGGAATAAGAAGTTATACGTATAACCTACCGATGGTCAAACACGGGTCCGGGGCTCGTTCGCATCCGTATCTCAAACTTGTACTTTGAACATCTCAAATCTTTAGTGGTAGCTTGTCGCCCATGACCACCCCAGACGCGCTCCGGCAGCAGGGCATGAGCAGCCCGCTCATGGCGTGCGCCGTGCGGTGTCCGGGTGCTCCGGTGGACTGCCGCGCCCGCTCGTGTCGCGTTCCGAGCTGTAGCTAGGCGGCGTACCACCCGCCCCGGCCGTTGCAGGCCAGGGCCCTGCTGTCCCCGTGTGCGCCGCCGTGCCCCGCCCGCCCCTCCACCACGTCCACGACCGACGGAGCCGCACTCCCATGTCCACCGCGCCCACCGCGCCCACCGCGCTCGCCCGCCTGCGCCGCACCCCGTTCTGGGTGCAGATCGTCGCCGGCCTGGTGCTCGGCGTCGTCCTCGGCTTCACCGCCCGCCAGTACGACGTGTCCTGGCTGACCACCACGCTGGACACCATCGGCAAGACCTTCGTCCAGCTGCTCAAGCTGGCCGTACCGCCGCTGGTCTTCAGCGCGATCGTGGTCTCCATCGCCAACCTGCGCAACGTCACCAACGCCGCCCGGCTGGCCGTGCGCACCCTGCTCTGGTTCCTGGCCACCAGCCTGATCGCGGTCTCCATCGGCATGACGATCGGTCTGCTGACTGACCCGGGCCACGGCACCCACCTGTCCACCAGCGGCCTCAAGGCCCCGGCCGACTCCGGCTCCTGGGTGGACTTCCTGACCGGGATCATCCCCACCAACATCGCCGACGCCTTCCTGAAGGTGAACGTGCTCCAGATCGTCTTCCTGGCGGTGGTGGCCGGTGCGGCGCTGCTCAAGGTCGGCGAGAAGGCCGCTCCGATCCTCAAGCTGAACGAGGCGCTGCTGGAGCTGGTGCAGACCGCGCTCTGGTGGGTGATCCGGCTGGCCCCGCTCGGCACCCTGGGCCTGATCGGCAAGTCGGTGGCCAAGTACGGCTGGGACCTGCTCCGTCCGCTGGCCACCTTCACCGCCGACATCTACGTCGGCTGCGCGCTGGTGCTGTTCGTCGTCTACTCGCTGCTGCTGCGCTTCGCCGGCGGGCTCAACCCCGTCCGGTTCTACCAAGGTGCCTGGCCGGCCATCCAGCTGGCCTTCGTCTCGCGCTCCTCGGTCGGCACCCTGCCGGTCACCCGCCGGGTCACCGAGCGGCTCGGCGTGCCGAGCGAGTACGCCAGCTTCGCGGTCCCCTTCGGCGCCACCACCAAGATGGACGGCTGCGCGGCGATCTACCCCTCGATCGCGGCGATCTTCGTGGCCCAGGTCTACGGCATCCACCTGGGCATCGGCGACTACCTGCTGATCGCCTTCGTCTCGGTGATCGGCTCGGCCGCCACCGCCGGTCTGACCGGCGCGATCGTGATGCTCACGCTGACCCTGTCCACCCTGGGCCTGCCGCTGGAGGGCGTGGGCCTGCTGCTGGCGATCGACCCGATCCTGGACATGATGCGCACCGCGACCAACGTGGCCGGTCAAGTAGTGGTCCCGGTGCTGGTCTCGGCCCGGGAGAAGACGCTGGACCGCGCCGCGTACGACAACCCGACCGGTGAGCTGTACGACACCGTGGCGTGACGCACCCGTGGGGGGTGGGGCCGGGTTCCGAGGGGAACCCGGCCCCGGTGCGTTGCGGCCCGCTGCTCAGCCCGCGGCGCGCCCGTACCGGGTGTAGAGCGAGTGCCCGATGGGCTCGCTCTCCAGCAGCGCCAGCTCCTGGTAGGGGCCACCCGGCGGGAAGAGCGGCTCGCCGGTGCCGAGCACGGTGGGCAGGGTGATCAGGCGGTACTCGTCCACCAGGTCGGCCGCCGCCAGTTCGCGGGCCAGCGGCAGCGAGCCCATCACCACCACGTCGCGGTCCGCCCGCTTCACCGCCTCGACCGGATCGCCGGCCAGCAGGTCGGAGTTGGCCCACTCGGGCAGCTCGGTCAGGGTGCGGGAGGCGACCAGCTTGCGGGCCCCGTTCATGACGTCCGCGAACTCGCCCGTCCGGTCCGGCCAGAGCCCGGCGAACCCCTGCCAGGTGCGGCGGCCCAGGAGCAGCACGCCCTGTCGGAGGACCGGGGCGATCCGGAACGCGTCCCCCGCGAGCTCCGGGCCGCGCCCGTACCGGAACAGCCAGCCGCCGCGCGCGGTGCCCTCCGTCCCGGTCGGGTCGGAGACGATTCCGTCCAGCGAGATGTACTGAATGACGATCACACTCATGGTCCTGGCCTTCCAGTCCGTTCCGGCGGCGTGCCCTGCTGCACCCGCCACCAGTACGTACCGGCGAGCCGGGCCGAACTCATCGCGCCCGCGGCGGGAATTCCGCGGGCAGTTCGAAGCAGGCCAGCACCCGCGGCTCGGTGTAGACGGTGGTCCGGGTGACCAGCGCGCCCGCCACGGTCAGCAGTTGAACGCTGTGCAACCGGTGGCCGCCCGCCGGGTCCGGAGCGTAGGCGATCAGGGCCGGCTGGCCGTTGGCCTGTTCCAGCCGCGCCCGCCAGCCGCGCCCGCGCAGCCGGAACGCCCGTTCCATGAACTGCCCGTAGTGCGCCGGGCCGAGCAGCCAGAACGCCACCGGCGGCATCTCCAGCACCATGTCGGCGGCCAGCAGCCGGACCAGCTCGGGCACGTCGGCCGCCTCGAAGGCGCGCAGGTAGCGCTGCGCCACCGCCTGCACCTCGGGGTCGGCGGGTTCGCGGTACTGCTCGGCCGCACCGTCCAGCTCGCGCACCGCCCGCCGGGCCCGCTGCAGCGTGCTGTTGACCGCCGCCACGCTGGGCGCCAGCTGTTCGGCCACCTCGGCCGCGGAGAACTCCAGCACCTCGCGCAGCACCAGCACGGCGCGCTGACGGGCCGGCAGCGTCTGGACCGCCGCCAGCCAGGCCAGTCGCAGGTCGGCGCGGGCCGCCAGGTCGAACCGGCGGTCGGGGAACGGCTCCAGCCAGGGCACCTCGGGGGTGGGGGTGAGCGGGGCGCCCGGGTCCTCGCCGGGTGCGCCGAGGCCGGCCGGCAGCGGGCGCCGGGCCCGGCCGGACAGCGCGGTCAGGCAGACGTTGGTGGTGATCCGGTACAGCCAGGTGCGGACCGAGGCGCGCTGCGGGTCGTAGCCCGCCCGCGCCTTCCAGGCCCGCAGCAGCGCCTCCTGCACCAGGTCCTCGGCGTCCTGGAAGGACCCGGTCATCCGGTAGCAGTAGGCCAGCAGCTCGGTGCGGTACGGCGCGAGGTCCACCCGGGCATTGTGCACCAGCTGACGGTGCGTCAGATCGACGGCCAAACGGCAGGGGGCCCGGCAGGCGGGCCCCCTTGGTACTGCGAGTCATGCTCCTGCGGCCCACGGGCGGGCCGTCCCGGACCCCGCGCGGGCGGGTCCTGAGCGGTCAGTGATCAGAGAATGATCAAAGAATGATCAGAGGGCGGTGACGTTCTCCGCCTGCGGGCCCTTCGGGCCCTGGGTGACGTCGAAGCTGACCGCCTGGTTCTCCTCCAGCGAACGGAAGCCGTTCGCATTGATGGCGGAGTAGTGGACGAAGACGTCGGGGCCGCCGCCCTCCTGGGCGATGAAGCCGAAGCCCTTCTCAGCGTTGAACCACTTGACGGTTCCCGTGGCCATGCCGTTCTCCTTGCGAGGGACGTATTGGACGCCACACTGTGTGGCGTCCGGTCCGCTGCGCTGATCGCCCCGCCCTCCGAACTGGTGGGCCCGGAGGTTTTCGCACAATGCTGAAAAACTACAAAAAGCCCGCGGTTACATGCTCCGCAGGCTTCAAGTACTGCAAGGGGAATCAAACTGCAACTGGATGAAACGGTAGCACGGAGGCGCGGGCTCGACCAGGGGTGTCTCGTGGTGCCGAGGGGGTGTGTCGGGCCCGTGTCGCACGGGGGTCGTGCCGGGTGATCGAGGGTGCGGGCATACCCTGCGAAGACGGGTACGACGGGCAAGGGAGCACGCGGTGGCTGATCTGCTGGAGCAGGCCGAGGAGACGGGCGAAACGGGTGCGGCGGCCGTGCCGGGCGAGCGCGGTCCGCGCCCGCGGGTGGGCCACATCCAGTTCCTGAACTGCGTGCCGCTGTACTGGGGGCTGGCCCGCACCGGCAGCCTGCTCGACCTCGACCTGACCAAGGACACTCCGGAGAAGCTGAGCGACCTGCTGGTGCAGGGCGCGCTCGACCTCGGCCCGATCACCTGCGTGGAGTACCTGCGCCACGCGGACGAGCTGGTGGTGCTGCCGGACATCGCGGTCGGCAGCGACGGCCCCGTGATGTCCTGCGTGATCGTCAGCAAGGTCCCGCTGGCCGAGCTGGACGGGCGGCCGGTGGCGCTCGGCTCGACCAGCCGGACCTCGGTGCGGCTGGCCCAGCTCCTGCTGCAGGAGCGGGAGGGCGTGCGGCCCGAGTACTTCAGCTGCCCGCCCGACCTGGACGCGATGCTGGCCCGGGCGGACGCCGCGGTGCTGATCGGCGACCCGGCGCTCAAGGCCACCCTGGAGGCCGGCCGGCACCCG
Organism: Streptomyces tateyamensis; assembly: GCF_003205575.1. Classification (GTDB taxonomy): domain Bacteria; phylum Actinomycetota; class Actinomycetes; order Streptomycetales; family Streptomycetaceae; genus Kitasatospora; species Kitasatospora tateyamensis. The sequence continues at coordinate 1,465 of NZ_PYBW01000022.1, read as the reverse complement.
GAGTACACCGTGCACGACCTCGGGCAGCTGTGGAAGGACTGGACCGGCCTGCCGTTCGTCTTCGCGGTCTGGGCGGCCCGCCGGGAGTTCGTCGAGCAGCGGCCGGAGCTGGCCGCCGCGGTGCACCGGGCCTTCCTGGAGTCGCGTGACCTGTCGCTGCTGGAGGCGGGCAAGGTGGCGGCGCAGGCGGCCCGCTGGGAGGAGTTCGACGCCGGGGTGCTGGAGACCTACTTCAGCCAGGCGCTGGACTTCTCGCTGGGCGAGCGGCAGTTGGCCGGGATCGCCGAGTTCGCCCGCCGGGTGGCCCACGACAGCGGCTTCGCCCCGGACGTGACGGTCCACCTGCTGGCGGACAGTCGGATCGCCTGATCCGGTAGGCCCGCGCCCCGCCCGCACCCCGCCCGGGCCCCGCCCGGGCCCCGCCCGCCCACCAGCCCCGACCCTGTACGGTCGTCCGCGGCTGGCTCGGCCCGCACGGGGGGCCCGGCACGAGGCGGATCGGGAGGTCCAGGTGGAGCAGCTGGGGGCGGACGACCCGCGGCAGGTCGGCGGGTACCGGCTGCTGCGCCGGCTCGGCTCGGGCGGCATGGGCCGGGTCTACCTGGGCCGTTCGGCCGGCGGCCGCACGGTCGCCGTCAAGGTGGTCCGGCCGGAGCTGGCGGACGACGCCGAGTTCCGCGCCCGGTTCCGGCAGGAGGTGGCCTCCGCCCGCCTGGTCGGCGGCCGCTGGACCGCCCCGGTGCTGGACGCGGACACCGAGGGTGCGACCCCGTGGGTGGCCACCGGCTACGTGGCCGGCCCCGCGCTGGGCGCCGCCGTGCAGCAGTACGGCCCGCTTCCCGCCGACGCGGTGCAGGTGCTCGGCGTCGGGCTGGCCGGGGCGCTCGCCGCGGTGCACGGGCTCGGCCTGGTGCACCGCGACGTCAAGCCGTCCAACGTGCTGCTCGCGCTGGACGGGCCGCGGCTGATCGACTTCGGCATCGCCCGGGCGCTGGACGCCGCCGCACTCACCCAGTCCGGCTTCGTGGTCGGCTCGCCCGGCTACATGTCGCCCGAGCAGGCGCACGGCGAGCCGGCCGGCCCGCCCAGCGACGTCTTCTCGCTGGCCGCCGTGCTGGCCTACGCCGCCACCGGGACCGCCCCGTTCGGCGAGGGGGTCAGCGCGGCCGTGCTGCTCTACCGGGTGATCCACGAGGACCCGGACCTGTCGGGCGTGGCGGACGAGGGGCTGCGCGCGCTGCTGGCGGCCGCGCTCGCCAAGCAGCCGCAGCAGCGGCCCGCCCCGCAGGAGTTCGGGCAGCGGCTGGCCGCGCTCGGGGCGGCCGGGGAGAGCGGGACGGTACGGCTCGGGCGGGGCGGCTGGCTGCCGCCGGTGCTGGCGGAGGCGGTCGGGCGGCAGGCGGTGGAGCTGCTGGAGCTGGAGGGGGAGCAGGCGGTGGACGCCGCCGCGGCGCCCGGCCGGCCC
>NZ_PYBW01000216.1 GCF_003205575.1 Streptomyces tateyamensis | reverse complement strand
GTCAGGTGGCGTCGCCGGCGGATGGTGTCCCGCTGTGTGGTGTAGCCGATCACGGGTGAGGTGTGCGCGGGCTCGCTCCCGGGGCGCACACCGACGAGGGCCTCACACTCCCTGAGCATGAGTCAGCCACCGTGCAACTCTCCGAAGTGAACGGCCAGTTCAACCAAGGAGGCGCACGGTGGCCCTGTCCCAGTCTGACCTACTACGCCTGCTGGAGTCACTACGTTCGGCAGACGGGCTCGAACTCGTCCGCGGGGTGGCCGAGCGGATGCTCCAGGAACTGATCGAGGCCGAGGCCACCGCGAGGATCGGCGCCCAGTGGAACGAGCACACCGAGACCCGCACCGGGTTTCGCAACGGGCACCGCGACAAGACGCTGACCACCGCGGCCGGCGACCTGGACCTGGCCATCCCCAAGCTGCGGGCGGGCAGCTTCTTCCCCGCACTGCTGGAGCGACGCCGCCGGATCGACCAGGCCCTGTACGCGGTCATCATGGAGGCCTACGTCCACGGCGTGTCCACGCGATCGGTCGACGACCTGGTCAAGGCCCTGGGTGCGGACACCGGCATCTCCAAGAGCGAGGTCTCCAGGATCTGCCAGGACCTCGACGGGCAGCTGACCGCCTTCCGCGGCCGACCCCTGGACCACGTCCGATTCCCCTACATCTACCTGGACGCGACCTACTGCAAAGCCCGGGTCGAGCACCAGATCGTGTCCCGCGCCGTGGTCGTGGCCACCGGCATCACCGAGGACGGCGGCCGCGAGGTGCTCGGGGTCATGGTCGGCGACAGCGAGACCGAACTGTTCTGGACCGAGTTCCTGCGCTCCTTGCGTGAACGCGGCCTGGCCGGGGTCCGACTCGTGATCGGCGACCACCACCTCGGCCTGGTCAAGGCGATCCGCAAGGTCATGATCGGGGCTTCCTACCAACGCTGCAGGGTCCACTTCCTGCGGAACGTGTTCAGCGTGATCAACAAGGACGCCGGCGAGATGGTCGCCGCGACGATCCGCACGATCTTCGCCCAGCCCACCGCCGAGGCGGTCCGCACCCAACTCGACACCGTCGCCGACATGCTCGGCACGCAGTTCCCGAAGGTCCGTCAGATGCTGCTGGAGGCGAAGGACGACCTGACCGCCTTCGCGGCCTTCCCGGAACGACATTGGAAGAAGATCCAGTCCACCAACCCGCTGGAGCGGATCAACCGCGAGATCAAACGCCGTACCGACGTCGTCCAGGTCTTCCCCAACGACGACGCCCTCCTGCGGCTGGTCACCGCAGTGCTCTTCGAACTCCACGACGAGTGGATCGCCTTCCCCCGCCGCTACCTGCCCGAAGGCAGCATGGACCAGCTCTACCCGGCCAAGCTCCCCCAAAGCGCCCCCGCACTACCCAACACGCCCACCGACTGATCGGCTACACCACCAAGCGGGACACGACCCGCCGGCGCCGGGTGATCCCCCGGATGTCGCGTTCGCGCATGATCCGCTCGACCCTCTTCCGGTTGATCGCATGGCCGCCTCGCCGCAGCTCTGCATGCACGCGCGGGGCACCGTAGGCGCCCCGGGAAGTGGCGTGGATCTCGCGGATCCGACCGGCCAACTCGTCCTCGGC
>NZ_PYBW01000215.1 GCF_003205575.1 Streptomyces tateyamensis | reverse complement strand
GTAGGTCAGCATCACCATGAGGCTCCCCCGGTGTGTGGGAGGTGCTGATCAGCAGGTCAGGGTGGGTTGATTGGTGTTCAGGTTCGTTCGTTCGGTGGCTGCCTGTTCGGCGTAGTACTTCTCCTCGTACTCGATGGGGCTGAGCCAGCCGAGACGCTTCTGGATGCGGGTGGTGTTGTAGAACCCGTCGATGTATTCGAACAGTGCTTGGTTCGCCTCGGCACGGGTGGTGAATGTGCGGCCCCGCACGCACTCGGACTTCAGCAGGGTCCACAGGTTCTCGGCCAGCGCGTTGTCGTACGAGTCCCCGACAGAGCCCATGGAGGCCTCAACTCCAGCTCGCACCAGGCGGGTTGTGAGCTTGATGGATGTGTACTGCGACCCGTGGTCGGCATGGTGTATCAGCTGCCCGGGTTGGACCCGGCGGCTGGCCAGCGCGTACTCCAGGGACGCCAGGACCAGGTCCGCGTCCGCGCGGGCCGAGGTCTCCCAGGCCACCACGCGGCGGGAGAACGCATCGCGGATCGCGGAGAGCCACAGTGGCCCCTCGGCGGTGTCGACCACGGTGAGGTCGGTGACCCACAGCCGGTCCGGAGCCTTCGCGGTGAAGTCGCGCTTGACCAGGTCCGGGGCGAACTCGGCCGCAGGATCGGCCACGGTGGTCTTCCACCGCCGGGTGCGGGGGCTGATCCCGGCCAGGCCGGCCTCGCGCATCAGCCGCTCGACCCGCTTGCGTCCCACCCGCACGCCCTCGCGGGCGAGGTGGGCGTGCACGCGCGGCGAGCCGTAGACGCCGTGCGACTGCTCGTGGACCTCCTTGATCTTCTCGGTGAGGGCGGCGTCGTCGGTCTCGTGGCGGGTGGGGTGCTGCCGGCGGGCACGCCGGCGGTAGTAGGTGGAGGGCGGTGTGCCCGTCTCCCGGAGTACCAGCTCGACTCCCAGGTGGGGGTGCTCGTCGAGGAGCGCGATCACCTGGGCCGGGTCGGGTCGAGCTGGGCCGCGAAAAACGCTGAGGCGGTACGCAGGACCTCGTTGGCCCGGCGCAGGTCACGGACCTCTTTGCGCAAGGCGACCAACTCCTCCTTCTCCGCGCTGGTCAGCTGGTCACCGCGCTCGCCGCGGTCGGCCTCGTCCTGCCGGATCCAGTTGCGCAGGGCCTCGTGGTGCACGCCCAGGTCCCGGGCCAGCTGACGGATCACCGGCTTCGGGTCGGCGGACCGGTACATCGCCACCGCGCGCTCACGCAATTCGAGCGGGTACTTCATCGGTGCGGCCATCGTGGGGCTACCTTCCATGCTCCCCATCTGAACCGCTGTCAGCTTCTCCCGCATCCCGGGGGAGTCTCACCATGACCTGGCAGTTCCGTACGTCACCGGTCACTCCGCAGTGCTGCGGGGCGACTCCGACGGACTTGGTCCCCTTCTTCCGCACCTGCGTGTCGTCCAGGACCAGCGACCCGACCGGGTCGCCCAGGTGTTCGGCCACATACCCGCGCAGCTCGTCCAGCAGCGCGTCCGCCGACCACGAGGCCGCGTTCAGGAACTTCTGGATCCGCGACGGCGTGACATGGCCCGCCCGTGCGGACATCGTCCACGCGTTCTTCCGGCGCAGGTCCGACAGCAACCCCTCGACCAGATCCGCGAACACCTCACGGGGCTCCGGCCGCGCGAACAGGTGGTCGAAATCTCCGAGGAAGATCGCTAACTCTTCGGCCCACCATCCGAGTTGCTCCTCTGTCACATCTACCAGCATGACCGCTCAACGACACAACCGATCAGCAGTCACATGATCTGCCGCTGTAGTACGAGCTGTTTGACGGCAGTAGTTGACGGCAACGTCAGCGGACGGGTGCTGCACAAAGTGGCGGTTCGTCGCTGTCGTTGGGCTCCGCGGTGGCGTCTGCGGGGTGGCGGAGGACGTTGCTGAGGGTGACGATGGCTTGGCGCTGGAGGCGGAGTCGGACGTGTAATGGTGACGTCGGGTATTGCAACTGTCCGAATGCCTGCCGTGCAGAGTGTGTCCGATCTTCTTTGGGCTCTGTGGGATTCGCTTCCGGCGGAGCCCTCTGGTTTGTCAGCTTTGCGGCTGCAGCTATTGATGTGCAACTGCGTGCCGAGCACGCGGAGCAGTTGGCCCGGGCCGGGGTGGAGGCGAGGATCGCGGCCTGTGCGCAGATCGACGGCCCGGTCAAGTCCGTCTACTGGTGGGAGGGGGCCGTCCAGGTCGACGAGGAGTGGCGCGTGTTCTACAAGCTCGGCGCCGACCGGTACGCCGAACTGGAGCAGGCCATCAAGGCCGCCCACACCTACGAGACCCCCGAGATCATCGCGGTCGACATCACCCACGGGAGCGCCGAGTACCTCGGGTGGATCGGCGAAGCGACCAGGTGAACCCCAGCCGCCGGAGCCCGCGGAGGACAGCCGCGTGGGGGTTGGTCGGTGGTGGTCACTAGACGAGTAGTTCCGA
>NZ_PYBW01000214.1 GCF_003205575.1 Streptomyces tateyamensis | reverse complement strand
CGAGAAGGTCGATGGCTTGGCGCTGGAGGCGGAGCCGGACGTGGGCGTACACGCTGGCAGTGACGCCGATGTGGGCGTGGCCCAGGAGCTCCTTTATGACGACGAGTTCGACGCCCTGTTCCAGGAGGAGGGTCGCGGTCGAGTGCCGCAGGTCGTGGAATCGGATCGCCCGCAGGTGGGATCGGCGGAGCAGCGCGTTGAAGTGCCGTGTGAGGGTGGCGGGTTCGATGGGGTGGCCGTCTGGGCGGGTGAAGACGAGGCCGTTGTCCATCCACTCTGCGTCGGCCTGCTGCTTCTCGCGGGCCTGCCGGTCGCGGTGTGCGCGCAGCGAGGCGAGGCAAGGGGCTGGGAGGGCGATGCGGCGTTCTGAGCTGATGGTCTTGGTCGGTAGGGTGGTGAGGCCGCTGGCGCGGGTGCGCTGGAGCGTGCGGCGGATGCTGGCGGTCCCGGCGTCGAGGTCGAGGTCTTCCCAGCGCAGGCCGAGGAGTTCGCCCTTGCGGAGCCCGGTGCGAAGGGCGAGTTCGAACAGAGTCTGGAAGCGGTGGCCGTGGGCGGCGGTGAGGAAGTGCCGGGC
>NZ_PYBW01000213.1 GCF_003205575.1 Streptomyces tateyamensis | reverse complement strand
TTCCGATCCGCCGCCTGGCCACCGCCCACGCGGAAACCACCGACGCGGTCTTCCGGAAGCTGCTGCGCAAGCCCGGATTCACCTGGACCGAGCACGGCGAGGCCCTGCTACGCCGACGCAAGCCCTGGTACTACGAGAGCGAGCCCCGCCCCGGCGTATCCGTGACTCGGGCGGCCTGCTTATGGATGACCTCGCCGCGCAGGAGGTCGGCCGCGGCGGCGTGATCGGGGTCGGTCAGGCTCTGGTGTCTGGCCCAGCAGCGGGTGTGGCGGGCCACGATCTCTTCGCCGGCGATGGCGGTGACCTCCTCGTTGTCCGCCCAGACGGTGATGGTGCGTCCGATCGCGCGGGGGTGGACCGAGTAGTCGTTGGTGTCGACGCGGATGTAGTGGTCGCGGCCGATGCGGGTGTGGAATCGCCACCAGTGAGGCGGTGTGACCGGCGGGACGGTGAGCATCGCGGCGCGGTCGGCCTCCCAGCGGTCGATGGGGTGGGCGTCAATTGAGCGGTGCCGGCGGCGGTTTGCGATCTGCAGCCAGGCAGCGAGTTGGTTGTTGAAGTCGTCGGGGCCGGTGAAGACGCGGCCGGGCAGGAAGCTGGTCTCCAGGTAGCCGTTCGCGCGCTCGACCAGGCCCTTCGCCTCGGGGTCGCGGGGGCGGCAGAGGTGGATCTTGACCGCGAGCAGGCCGGCGAACGCGGCGAACTCGCTGGCCAGCTTGCCCTTGCCGACGCCGGGCTCGTTGTCCCAGACCAGCGTCTTCGGGACGGCGCCCCAACCGTGGGCCAGCAGGCGCCAGTGCCCGTCGATCAGGTCACCGGTCTGCCGGGAGGGCAGCATCCGGGCGGTGATCACCCGCGAATACCCGGAGACGATCACCAGGACCGGTGGGCGGCCGGACTGGCCATAGCCGAGCGGGATGTCCACGGCGGGGAACCACAGATCGCACTGCGCGAGCTCACCGGGCTGATAGACCGTGCGCGAGACCGGGTCCACTGGCAGGTAGGCGGGTCGCAGTTCCCGGACCCGTTCGCGCAGGATCGTCAGTCCGCGCTCCCAGCCGATCCGCTCCGCGATCACCGTGACCGGCATCGTCGGGGTCTGTTTCAAAAGCTCACGGATCGCGGGTTCGACCGCGTCCACTGCCGAGCCCTTCAGCGGGCGCTGGTACTTCGGCGGCCGATCCGAGGCCAGCGCCCGCGACACCGTTCCTCTGGAGATCCCCAGCTGCCGGGCCACGGCCCGGGCCGACAACCCCTCGGCCCGGTGCAGCCGGCGAATCTCAGCCCAGTCCTCCACGTGGATCACCCTCTCTTCCTCCTGACCTCAGAGCATTGAAGTCAGGATGATCAAGAGATCGCAGGTCGGCCCGCTTTTGGTCCGCCGTTCGTGGTCCTCGTTTCACCCGTTGCCGACACCCTGACTGCCGCGTTCTCGCAGCAGCATGTGATGGGCGAACAAGTATTGACCGAGCCCGAGCCCGAACACGTGGCCATGGCCATCGGCCAGGGACTTCTGGTGCAGGCGCCATACAGCGGAGCGTTCGTCTCCGTGGCCGACCTGGTCGGTCACGGCACCATCCTAGACGTGCGGCGGGTGGCGACTGTCTGCTCTCGGTGAGCTTGGCGAACGCGGCGGCACTGAGCTGCAGCTCGTCAAAGATCAAGATCAAGCTGACAGCGCGCGTCCCGTTTGCGCGTCAGACCTGGAGAGACTGTTTCTTGATCGTCGTAGCAGCTGCTCGGCGAGTTCCTGGACCGGGCCTTCGTCGTCGGGACGACCCGGTCCCGGTGGTGCCCGTCCATGGTCGAACCGCCCGTGAGCTGTGGCCGGCGCTCCCGGGATCTCGCCCACAGCGGATTGAGTCGATCACCGTGTGCTCAACCTCCTTGATAGGAACCTACATTGACGCCTACTCAGGGCGGGCGTACGTTTGAGCGGAGGCGTTAAGCAGTCGCTCAAGTCGGGAGCCTGGGATGGCCAGATCAGGGACGCCGAGCACGCCCGGCCCGCGCGCGTCGAAGGCGTCGGCCGAAACGCAGCGAGCGCTGATCGATGCGGCGATCGTGACACTGAAGGCCGACGGATTCGCCGGGGCCAGCGCCCGGACGATCGCGCGTCGTGCCGACTGCAACCAGGGTCTCGTCTTCTACCACTTCGGCTCGGTCGCCAACCTGCTCCTCGCGGCCCTCGACACGGTCAGCGCCGAGCGACTGGCACGCTACAGCGACGCGGTCGCCCAGGCCAGGTCGCTCCCGGACCTGCTGCGGCTCGCGGAGGCGGTCTTCGAGGAGGACCTCGACGCGGGATACGTCACCGTCCTGGTCGAACTGATCTCGGGTGCCCGCTCGATTCCCGGCTTCGGCGCTGAGATCGCCACCCGGCTCGAACCGTGGACGGCGTTCGCCAAGGAGGCCGTCGAGAAGGTGGCTAACCCCGCCCTGCTCGCCCTGACCGCGCCATCAGACGAGGTGGCCTACGCAGTCGTCGCCCTGTACCTCGGGCTGGAGATGCTCACCCATCTGGACGGGGACCACACGAACGCGCTGGCACTGTTCCGCCGCGCGCGCCGACTGGCCGCGCTGCTCGGCATGCTCCCACCACCGGCGAGCGGAGAACCGACATGACGAACGACCCGGCCTCCAACCCGGCGGCCGCCGGACATCATCCCGAGCCCGCCGACGACACCGGAACCGATGTGGTGACCGGCGCCTTCGGCTACTCGGGAGCGGCCATCGCCTCGGCGCTAATCGCCGAGGGCCGAGAGGTCCGTACCCTCACCGGACATCCCGGTCGGGCCCCCGCGGGATCACAGATCACCGTCCACCCCCTCGCGTTCGACGACTTCCCCGCGCTGGTGACGGCCATGGCGGGCGCGACCACGCTGTACAACACCTACTGGATCCGCTTCGCCCACGGCGGCCGCGACCACGGGCAGGCGGTGTCCCACTCGCGGGTCCTGTTCCGGGCAGCGCGCGAGGCCGGCATCCGGCGCATCGTCCATCTGAGCATCACCAACCCCTCCCTCGACTTGCCGTTCCCCTACTTCCGCGGCAAGGCCCAGGTCGAGCAGGACCTCGCCGCGACCGGAGTACCGCACGCGATCCTGCGGCCCGCGATCCTGTTCGGCGGCAACGATGTCCTGGTCAACAACATCGCCTGGCTGCTTCGCCGGTCCCCGCTCTTCGCCGTGGGAGACCGTGGCGACTACCGGATCCGAGGCATCCATGTCGACGACCTCGCCCGCCTGTGTGTGGCACACGGCCGCGGGCGCGAGACCACGGTCGTCGACGCGGTCGGCCCCGAGCGGCCGACCTTCCGCGAGTTGGTCGAAGCCGTCCGCGGCGCGGTCGGCAGCCGCTCCCGCATCGTCAGGGTCCCCGGCGCGGCGGTCCCGGTCCTCACCCGGGCGCTGGGACTCGCCGTCCGCGATGTCCTGCTGACCCGCGATGAGTACCGCGCGATGGCGGCCGGGCTCGCCGACTCCGACGCACCAACCACCGGCCCGACGGCGATCAGCACCTGGCTCGCCGACCACGGGTCGGTACTGGGCCGACGCTACGCCCATGAGCTGGGCCGTCACTTCTCGCCAAACGACAGAACGGAACGAGCCTCATGACCGCACAGATTGATCCGAAGCCGACCCTCCCAACCCCAAGGGTCGACAGGACCGCATGGGTCCTGGTCGGCGCGGCACTCGCGTGGGGGCTGATCCTCCTGGTCCTGGCCGCCGTCCTGCCGATCGTAACCGTGCAGGGCTCAGTGGTCGCACCGGCGACCCCTTCGAGCAGCACCGGCAACACAGGCGCACTCGTGGGGCTGCCGCGCGTCACCCTGGTCCAGCACGACGGCTACGGCGTGCTGCTGCTCGTGGCACTGCCCACCGTGCTGTCGCTGCTTGTGGGTCTGCTGCTGTGGCTGTGGGGTACCGGGCGGTTCACCGCAGCGGGTGCGGCGGCTTGGATTGTGGCAGGAGCCGTCCTGGCCGGCGGGATCGTCGGCTTCGTGACCTTCCTGATCGGGATCGCCGTGGTGCCCACCGGAGTTCTCCTCCTCTGCGCTTGCGTTCGCGCGGCGCCACTGTCTGGATCGCGGCCGTCTGCTGGTCACCCTTCCCGGTGACCTGACACAGTGCCCCTGCTGAATTCGCCGGGGACGACTTCGCCCAGCCTGTCACGCCACCGTCGATAGGCAAGATCATCGTCACTCTGGGCATCAAGTCCGCCCCACTAGCCCCTCCACAAACCCACCCTCGAGGTGACGGATGCGCCGAATCCGCCCCTGCCACGCATTCGGCCCACACCAATCGCGGCGGGTCGGCCACCCAGCACACATGGCACAGCGGCTTGAGCAATAGGAGACGGTGCGCCACCGATGCCCACGCAATCGCTCTCGAACCTCATCACGCAGAGCTATCAGCCCCGGAGATTCCCCAAGCTAATTGGGTGCCCCGGTTCCACTTATAGCTCTTGCACATACCATCGAGACTCGACATGCTGGCACCGCTGGTACTCGACTCCGGGGGGAGTCCTCGGGGAGGGATAGTCCGCAGGAGCATCAGCTCCTGCGGACGATCATGTGGAGGGGCTATGAGGGCAACAACGAAGACTCTCGCTTCAGTAGCGGCAGTCTTATTCTTCGCGACGTCGTTTGCGTCGTCCGGAGTCTCATTCGCTGCCGACGGCGTGAGCACGCCGACGAACGGTTCTGCAGCGGCACTCGGAGTCACTGCCGACTCCAACGGCTGGCTCCACTACACCCACACTCTCGTGGATTCGCTGAACTTGCAGAACCGGCTGACCGCCACGCTTTCCGGAAAGCCCGGCCCCAATGGCGGGTGCATATTCTCCTCCTCTGAGCAGACCGTCACTGCCGGCTCGGCCGCCGGATACTCGGAGGAAATCGCGTTCAATCCCAAGACCTGCCAGGAAACCGTGGTGTCCGGCACCCTCTCGGCTGCGGACGAGGCCAAACTGAACGCCTCTTCGGCCCAGTCGTCACTGAGCCCAACAGCGGGATCACGGACCAACGCCACGGCTGCCCCCACTCGGAAGGGCGCTGTCGCCAACCCGGCCGACTACTGGAGCGAGACCGCCTTCGAGAAGAACAGCTATGTCGACCCGCTCGACATCACCATCGTGTCGCTGGCACCGAACATCAGCTGGACCGCGAACGGCAGCACCATCACCAGTTACAGCAACGCGTACGCGGTGCCGTACGCGTTCCAGTACGACGGCTGGTCCAGTTCGGGAGTCTCCTTCTCCTGGAACGGCTGCGTCAATTGTGAGAACCTGCAGTTGAACTCCTCGGACACCTGGCGGAACACCGATTTCGAGGCTGTGATCGTCGCCACCATGGGTGCCGCGGGCTATGCCGCCTGCGGATTCAATTCGGACCCGGCCGTCTTCCAACTGTCCCCGTTCATCCGGGCGGGCAACAACGGCTCCTTCGCCTGGGGGTACAACTCCCCGAGCGGAGCCGCCGGCGGCTGCAGCAACCTTGTCCACTTCCGTGAGAACCACGGCTTCGGCAACGGGTCGTGAGGATGCGGCGTCCGTGAGCGCAGCGAGCCAAAGCGCTGCGATTCACGGACGCCGCACCCGGCTGCCCTCGCCGAACCACAGACCGCATTACTCCACCTTGGGGGCCCGACGACTATGCGACCGACCAGAAACCCATCCGGAGTCCATCACCGCCGCACCTCGATAAAATCATCGAGCTGGTGGTACATGATGCTCTGTCCGGTCCTGACGGCCGCTGCCGCTGGCATTGTCAGTGGCTGTCAGAGATCCACTCCCCAATCCGAGACGGCGTCGACGCCCGGGGCGGTCGCGGTCGCCTACACGAACGACATCTTCTCCCCGAAGCCGGACACCGGGGTCGGTATGGTGCTGCCGAGCAGTCAGAGTGACTTCAGGGTCATGACCGCCCTGATGGCCCAGCACTCGCTGTCCGCTCACGACCTGGCGGCCGGGTCGGTGGAGGTAACCGGAGACAAGGCGGTCGTGATCCTGACCGGGTCGATCTGCTCGGCCGATGCGACGGCCCCGGGGACGGCAGGCCCACGGTGTCTGACGAACACGGATCAGAATTCGACGAATCCCGGATTCAAGGTAACACTTGAGCAGTTATCCGACGGAAAGTGGTACGTCTACTTTCCGGCCAAGAGCTCCTGACCCCTTTCATCCGGTCGGCCTCGATCCTTCAGCGGCTTGTGGTCGGTGATCGGATCGGCAGTTCGCCCGTAATGTCCCGATGCCGTTCGGGGCGGGCCGTCGCATGACGCTGCGGGTGGGCCGGATTCCACGGGTCCGGGGCTGCTCTCCTTCCAGGTCGTCGGATCGGTGATCGGCAGTCAGGGGATGGCCGGGAGCTGGGTGAGC
>NZ_PYBW01000212.1 GCF_003205575.1 Streptomyces tateyamensis | reverse complement strand
GCGGTGAGGAAGTGCCGGGCTTCGTCGGCGGTGAGGGGTTCGAAGCGGCGGGGTCGGGGCGTGCCGGTGCGGACGTTGCGGGCGACGTTGCGCGGGATCTCTTCCTCACGGACAGCGTGCTCCAGCGCGGACTTGAGGACGGAGTGGATGTAGGCGAGCGTCAGCGGGGAGAGGTACTTGCGGCAGCACTTCCCGATCGCGCAGCAGCGCGGACGGCGGCTGGCCTGAGCGTCGGGCTTCCGGCGGGCGTCGATACCGCGCGCACAGCACTGGCAGACGGTCCGCAGCCCGTTCAGCCAGGTGCGCACGTCCTTCGCGGCGAGCTTGGCGAGCTTCTTCTTGCCGAGGCCGGGGATGAGGTACTGGTTGACGCAGGTGGTGTAGCGGGTGTGGGTGGTTTCGCGGAGCTGGTGGACGGCGACGTTCTCCAGCCAGTACGTCAGGTAGGCGGCCAGACTGCCCTGTGCGGTGGGTACGGGGACGCCGCGGTTGCTGGTGGCGATCTTCTCGGTGAGCTTGGCGAGGGCTTCCTTGCGGGTGATGCCGTAGACACGGACGCGCTTGCGGGTGTCGCCGACGGCCAGGACGTATCCGGCGGCTTCCCAGCGGCCGTCCTTGCGCTGGTAGACGGTGCCGTCGCCGTTGGCGCGGACCCTGCGCGAGCTGGTGCCGGGAGTCGAGGTGGGGCCGGTGGTCATCAGGATGCCTCTTCGAGGTGGTGGTGGACGAGGGCGGTCAGAGCGTGGGTGGGGATGCGGCGGGCGCGGCCGATGGTGAGGGAGACGAGCTGCCGAGTGCGGATGAGGTCGTAGACGGTGGAGCGGCTGATCTTGAGCCGGGCCATGACCTCGGGGACGGTGAGGAGTTCACTGTCGGCGGTCACGCGATCGCCTCCGTGTGGACAGGGGTGGTCAGCGGGTCGGTGGAGTGACCGGCCCGGTCACCGGAGCGCTGTGCGTGCCTGGGGCGGCTCGGCTGCTCGGGTCGCGGGCGCGGTGGAGTGGCCAGGAGGTCGGCGAGGTGGGCGAGTTCGGGCAGGAGGCCGGTTCCGGCGTACTGCCAGTGCGAGATCACCAGGGTCGTGTCCGTGCTGCCGTGTCGCCTGTTTTCCGCGCGCTGACCGGAACGGCGACCGGGGCCGGGGCCGGAGTGACCGGCGGTCAGGTCACCGCGGTCATCGCGGTCACCGTGCCGGTCAGTGACCGGCCGACCCTCACGCACGGGCCCCTGCTCGGCGGATCGGCCGACCAGAGCCGGGTCGGCTGCCGTGGAGGCGGCGGTTTCGGGTTGACGGGTGCGCCAGGCGGTGCGTTCTGCTCGGAGGTGGGTGAGGGTGGTGGAGTAGCGGCGGGTGCGGGTGGAGAAGTGGCCTCGGAAGCCGAGCATGTGGGCCCACTGGCGCAGGCGGAGGTGGGTGTGCTCGGGCTGGGCGCCGAGGTGCCAGGCGGTGTGGATCATGCGGCGGGCGTGGTCGGTGAGGTCGTGCTGGGCGAGTTCGGCGAGGAAGCGGAGGCGGCGGTCGAGGGTGCCGGTGGTGGTTTCGGCGCCCTTGGTGGCGTACTTGGCGATGTAGGCGGCGACGTGCCGGTCGGTGACGGGGGCGTTGCCGGTGAAGTCGGTGCTGCGGATGGCGCGGACGTCGATCTGCCGCCCGAGGCGGAACGCCGTGGGCTCCGGCGGCTGTGCCGGGTCGGCCTCCCCGGTCCGGGAGGGGTGTTGGTGCTGGACGCGGGTGCGCTTGGCAGCGGCGCGGACGGCGTGATCAAGGAGCTGGGTGGTGGCCCAGGTGGGTGGGGTGCTGGTGGGGCCGGTGGGTCCGTCGATGCGGATGACGGTGTGGAAGTGGATCTGGCCGCGCTTTTGGTATTCGGCGACCTTGGCGTAGGTGAACCGCTGCGGATTCTTCGGAGACTCTAGATTGTGGCTGTGACCTGTGGTTTTGGCTGTTGGTTGTAGTACTTGGCTTCGTACTCGGCGGGTGGGGTGTGGCCGAGTTCACTGTGGAGCCGGGTGGAGTTGAACCAGTCGACGTACTCGGCGGTGGCGATCTCGACGTCGGTCAGGGTGCGCCAGGGTCCTTGGCGCTTGATGAGTTCGGTCTTGTAGAGGCCGATGGTCGACTCCATCAGGGCGTTGTCCAGGGCGTCTCCGACTGTGCCGATGGAAGCCGCGATCTGTTCGGCAGCCAGGTGGGTCGCCAGGCGGAACGACGTGTACTGGGAGCCGGCGTCCGAGTGGTGAATCAACTCCCTTGGCGTGACCGGGACTCCGGCGCGGTCCCGCTGCCACAGGCCCATCTCGAGCGCGGACAGGATCAGCGGGGTCTTCTTGTTGGTGGCCGCCGACCAGCCGACGATCCGCCGTGAGAAGGTGTCGACGACGAACGCGACGTAGACGGTGCCGGCCCAGGCTGCCACGTGCGTGAAGTCGGCGACCCACACCCGATTCGGCGCGCCGGCCACGAAGTTGCGCTTCAGTAGGTCGGGTGCCCGGTCCACGTTCTTGTCCGAGACCGTGGTGACGATCTTCTTGCCGCGCACCGCCCCTGACAGCCCCTCTGCCTTCATGAGGCGGGAGACCGTGCACTGCGCGACGGTGTGGCCGCGCCGGTTGAGCTCGGCCCAGACCTTGCGGTAGCCGTAGACGCCGTAGTTGCTCTTGTGGATCTCCCTGATGAGCGGGACGAGTTCGGCGTCGCGGCGGGCGCGGGCGGAGGTGGCGCCGCTCTTGTGGGCGTAGTAGGTGCTGGGGTGGATGCTGCAGTCGTTCGCGGTGAGCGTCCTGCAGATCGGCTCGACTCCGCCGAAGCGGTCCCGGTGCTCGTCGATGAACGCTACGAGCGCGTGTGTGGCCGGTCGAGCTCGGCCGCGAAGAAAGACGCTGCGGCCTTGAGGATCTCGTTGGCCCGCTTCAGCTCGGCGTTCTCGCGCTTGAGTGCCTTCATCGCTGCGGATTCCTCGGTCGTCGTGCCGGGCCGGGCGCCGGCGTCGGTCTCGGCCTGGCGGACCCACTTGCGCAGACTCTCCGGGCCCACGTCGAGCTTGGCACCGATCGACCGGATGCACTGGTACTCGGTCTCGTACTGATCGCGGGTCTCCAGCACCAGGCGCACCGCCCGCTCCCGGACCTCAGTGGGGTATGGCTTCCTCATAACGGAATCGATCCTTCCAAGAGAAGGAGTCTCGGTCAAACCCGCAGCGGTTCAT
>NZ_PYBW01000211.1 GCF_003205575.1 Streptomyces tateyamensis | reverse complement strand
GCGGTGAGGAAGTGCCGGGCCTCCTCGGCGGTGAGGGGTTCGAAGCGGCGGGGTCGGGGCGTGCCGGTGCGGACGTTGCGGGCGACGTTGCGCGGGATCTCCTCCTCACGGACGGCGTGCTCCAGCGCGGACTTGAGCACGGAGTGGATGTAGGCGAGCGTCAGCGGGGAGAGGTACTTGCGGCAGCACTTCCCGATCGCGCAGCAGCGCGGACGGCGGCTGGCCTGAGCGTTGGGCTTCCGGCGGGCGTCGATACCGCGCGCACAGCACTGGCAGACGGTCCGCAGCCCGTTCAGCCAGGTGCGTACGTCCTTGGCTGTGAGCTTGGCGAGCTTCTTCTTGCCGAGGCCGGGGATGAGGTACTGGTTGGCGCAGGCGGTGTAGCGGGTGTGGGTGGTTTCGCGGAGGTGGTGGACGGCGACGTTCTCCAGCCAGTACGTCAGGTACGCGGCCAGGCTGCCCTGGGCGGAGACCACCGGGATGCCGCGGTTGCTGGCGGCGGTCTTCTCGGTGAGCTTGGCGAGGGCTTCCTTGCGGGTGATCCCGTAGACGCGGACTCGCTTGCGGCTGTCGCCGGGGGCGAGGACGTAGCCGGCGGCTTCCCAGCGGCCGTCCTTGCGCTGATAGACGGTGCCGTCGCCGTTGGCGCGGACCCTGCGCGAGCTGGTGGCGGGAGTGGAGGTGGGGCCGGTGGTCATCAGGATGCCTCTTCGAGGTGGTGGTGGACGAGGGCGGTCAGAGCGTGGGCGGGGATGCGGCGGGCGCGGCCGATGGTGAGGGAGGCGAGCTGCCGAGTGCGGATGAGGTCGTAGACGGTGGAGCGGCTGATCTTGAGCCGGGCCATGACCTCGGGGACGGTGAGGAGTTCGCTGTCGGCGGTCACGCGATCGCCCCCGTCTGGACGGGGGTGGTCAGCGGGTCGGTGGAGTGACCGGCCCGGTCACGGGAGTGCTGTGCGTGCCTGGCGCGGCTCGGTTGCTCGGGTCGGGGGCGCGGCTGGGTGGCCAGGAGGTCGGCGAGGTGGGCGAGTTCGGGCAGGAGGCCGGTTCCGGCGTACTGCCAGTGCGAGATCCCCAGGGTCGTATCCGTGGCGCCGTGCCGCCCGTCCTTCGCGCGGTGACCGGCGCGGTGGCCGGGGCCGGGGTCGGTGTGACCGGCGATCAGGTCATCGCGGTCACCGGGCCGGTCAGTGCCCGACCGGCCGCCACCGATCGGCAGTCCGGCGTGCCGGTCGACCATTGCCGGGTCGGTCGGCGTCGCAGCGGGTTCGGGTTGGCGGGTGCGCCAGGCGGTGCGTTCGGCTCGGAGGTGGGTGAGGGTGGTGGAGTAGTGGCGGGTGCGGGTGGAGAAGTGGCCTCGGAAGCCGAGCATGTGGGCCCACTGGCGCAGGCGGAGGTGGGCGTGCTCGGGCCGGGCACCAAGGTGCCAGGCGGTGTGGATCATGCGGCGGGCGTGGTCGGTGAGGTCGTACTGGGCGAGTTCGGCGAGGAAGCGCAGTCGGCGATCGAGGGTGCCGGTGGTGGTCTCGGCGCCCTTGGTGGCGTACTTGGCGATGTAGGCGGCGACGTGCCGGTCGGTGATGGGGGCGTCGCCGGTGAAGTCGGTGCTGCGGATGGCGCGGACGTCGATCTGCCGCCCGAACCGGAACACCGGGGGTTCCGGCGGCTGTGCCGGGTCGGCCTCCCCGGCCCGGGAGGGGTGTTGGTGCTGGACGCGAGTGCGGTTCGCGGCTGCGCGGATGGCGTGGTCGAGGAGCTGGGTGGTGGCCCAGGTGGGTGGGGTGCTGTTGGGGCCGGTGGGTCCGTCGATGCGGATGACGGTGTGGAAGTGGATCTGGCCGCGCTTTTGGTATTCGGCGACCTTGGCGTAGGAGAGCGTGGCGTGGTGGCGCAGGGTGCGCTGGGTCAGTCCTGCGGCCTTGGCGATCTCGCGGCGCAGGTGGGTGGTGAATCGGGCCCACAGGGCGGGGGCGTGGGCGTTCCACAGGACCGCGCCGGTGTAGTCGTACCGCTGCGGGTTCAGTGGGGTGCCGAGGAGTGGATCGTCGTCGGCGTGTCGGGTGCCGCAGGTGCAGGGGGTGGTGCCGGGTTGGTTGTGGACGGGGCCGAAGCCGGGGGCGGTGAGGGTGGCGAAGACGCGGGGGTGGGTGGCGACGCTGGTGGGGACGGTCTTGCCGCCGCGTAGTCCGGCGGCGATGAGCTGGTAGGTGTCGTAGCGGTAGAGGGTGGAGCAGGCGGGGCAGCGGGTGGTGCGGCGGTTGCCGCACCGCACCAGGAGTTCGCCGGCGGGCAGGTGGCGGGTGTCGAGGTGGTCGAGGATCTGGCCGGTGGCGGTGTCCAGGCGGGTGCGGTGGCCGGTCAGGCGGATCGGGCGGGTGCAGCCGCCCAGGGAGCTGATCTGGCGGGCCAGGGGTGCGAGGTATCCGGCGGCGGCGAGCCTGGCGGTCAGCCGCGCCCGGCGTTCCAGTGCCGAGTTCCTGTTCGCGGCTGTGTCGGGGCTGGTGGTGAGCGCTGGTGCGGCGAACGCCGTGCTGGCGGGAGTGGAGGTGGTTGCGGGGGTGGGGAGTTGGAGCTGCGCGGGCATGGGGACAGACCTCCGGCAGGAGTCGGGAGAAGAGGAGAGGCGATTGAGGGGCGACCCGGGTGATCGGCGCACGTGGGCACGGTGCGCGTGACGGCGGGCGCGGAGGGTGGGCCGGGGACGTCTGGCCTGGTCAGCGGTGGTGTTCACCGGTGGTGCGTGAAGGTAGCATCGCTTCAAGGGCGCATTCAAGTGCATCCCTCCTCATCTGTTTCGGTGGCCGGTGGGGACGCGAGTACTGTGGCCCCGGTCCTCCGTTTTGGACGGGCCGGATTTCGGTGGTAGTAGCGCAGAGAAGGCGTGGTGACCTGCGGTGACGGTGGGGCGGCGGGGACGTAGACCGGCGGGCGGCACGGTGTTGCTGACGTTCGAGGTCATCGCCGAGGCCCTGCGGGGGCGGATCCGCTCCGGGGAGCTGAAGCCTGGGGACGCGTTGCCGACGCAGGCCGTGTTGATGGCGGAGTACGGGGCCTCCAGCCTGTCCGTGCAGAAGGCCATGGCCCTGCTGAAGCAGGACGGCTACGCGATCTCCCGCCCCGGCAAGGGAGCCTTCGTCGCCCACCCCGACGCCGACGGTGACTCAGATGACGGGGAGGCGGGGAACACGCCCGTCGGCGGGACGGCGGCGCGCGTCGAGGCGCTGGAGCTGGCACTGGCCGAGGCCGTCGAGCGGATCGCCGACCTGCGTGCTCGCGTCGAGGCTTTGGAAGCGGGCGGCGTGCCGAGGGGGTGAGCTGCGGCATTCCGGCCCGTGGCCGCTGGATCGGGTGACTTCTCCGGCTTCTCAGCGCGTCGGGGGTGAGGGCAGGGTTAAGGTCGGCCGGGTCGGGGATCCCGGGCGTGGCGGTGGTGTGTCGACGCCTGGGGTGCCGGGAGGCAGACTGGGTTGAGTAGTAGGAGAGGCAGGGAGCTGGGATGTCGGTGCAGCCGATCGAGGACGCCGGGGATTCGGTGCCGCGCAACGCGGAGGGGATCGCGGCGGCGCTGTCCGGGGCGCGGCGGATGGAGTTCTACCGGGAGTTGCTGGCGGCCGCGCCGCAGGACGCGGAGGCGGTGCTGCGGCGCTGGTGGTGCGAGGCGGTCCTCGATGTCGGGCAGGCCCGCGGCGACCAGTTGACCGCCGCCGCCCTGGCAGGCACGCTGCCCCTGCGCAGCGTCGCCTCGGTGATCGAGCACCGTCGCGCGGCGGGGCTGCCCGTTGAGTGACGTCGATCAGCCGTACGACGAGGACGACGAGGACGACGAGGACGACGAGGACGACGAGGACGACGAGGACGAGGGCTGGCCCTGCTACCTCTCCCCGGAGGTCGAGGCCCTGTTCCAGGACCCGGCAGCGACCGGGGCGATCTTCAGCGCCATCGTCTCCGCCACCGTGCGGATCAACGCCACAAGCGGCCTCGTGCCCGGCAGCACTGCCTCCGAGCGCTGGCCCCAGCAACGGCGTATCGCACTCGGCCCCGGAGGCTCCCTCGGGGTCGCCGAGTACGTCATCGTCGCCGACGCCCCCGAACCCCACTGCGTTATCACCCGCGTCCAGCTCTACTGACCAGCCACCCCACGCGGGCGCGAGCCGCCGGGACGCCGGTCGAGGCGGTGCGTCCAGATTTTCTCTACGAGGTTCCAGATTTTCTCTACGAGGTTCAAGGCGGGCCCCGCCCGTTGGAGGTAGCGCGACGTCGCCGACCGACCCAGGGGCGGACCGGCCCCGAGGTCTTCGCGGGTGTCGGCGATCAGCGGTCCGCCGGGTCGTGAGTGGGGCTCGACTGGTGCCCGATGGGAGCAAGTTGTGGGGTAAGCGCTGCTTACCCCAGCACCGCCCAGGGTCGGAGCAAGTTGTGGAGTAAGGACTCCTTCCGCTTTTGCGGAGCAAGTTGTCGCCTGCGACCGTCCTACGGCCGGATCGCAGGCACGGGGTCGGCCAGGGGGCCGACCCTTCGTTTCTATCGTCGCGCTCGCCGAGGGCGGCGGCCGACGTCGCGCCGACCCACTGACCGCACCCGCGCCGAGCGACCGGCCCACGGACGAGCCGTGCCGTGTGCCGGGACTCCGACCAGCAGTTGCCCGAACTCGCCCCCGCGCGGTCGGGACGGTCAGGACGCGAGCAGTTCAGCGACAAGCCGAGCCGACGAGACGGTGGGGCAGCGGAAGCGACAACCGGCCAGCACGACGGGCTGACCGGAACCGGGCTCCTGGCAGAGCAAGTTGTCCCGTTGGATATCCCAACGGGCTATCCAACGGGAAGAGGGGCTGACCCGGGGGCGGGTCATGCGTGCTCTGCCGGACAGTCGCCCGTGAGCACGTCAGTCCGTGGCCTTGGGGTGGCCGGTGCCGGCGTAGGTGATCCAGGCGGTGCGGTTGGCATCGTCGAGCAGGTACCAGATACGTCCTCCACCAGTGACTTCGTACTGCCAGCGTTCCAGGGTTTGCCCCTTGTAGGTGGTGGTACCGAGTTTGCCCTTGAGTCGGTGCTGGCGGTCGGGGATGTCGGCGGCGCGGGGAGTGGCGCGGATCCGCTCGAAGGCGCGGCGCAGGTTGCCCGGTGCCTGGCGGCTCAGGTGTTCCCAGCCGTCGGCGGCCTCGGTGTTGGCGAACCGGAGGTCGTACTCGTCGCCGGTCGGGGGTGGCGCGGCCCGGTCTCCGCGCTTCGGGCTCACTCCGCTGCCCCGGGCGCGGGGACGGGACCGAGGTCGCCCTCGGGTTCACGGGTGAGCAGTGCGTGCAAGGCAGGGTCCGCATAGATCTCGGCGCTGTGCCTCCACTGGGCGAGCAGCAGTGCGATCGGTGAGAGGTTGTCCAGGGCCACCGCGCCGCGCGCCGTGTCGACCAGCTCGGCGAGCAGGGTGTCGATGTCCTCGGCGGGCAGGAAGGTGCTCCAGGGGAGGGCTTCGGGCAGCGCCTGGCGCAGGGCGCCGATGTTCTCGGTCCGGACCAGCCCGGCGAGCAGGCGGGAGGTGAAGTCCACGACGGTGGTGTCGCGCTCCATTTGGTCGACGCGCATCAGGGCCAGGTCCTCCGCGTCGCGTCTGCGCAGCCGCAGCGCGCGGACGGCGTCGAGCCGACGCGTAGTCGCGGCGGGATGGTGGAGAAGCTCACTGAAGGGCATGTCCTCGTAG
This sequence comes from Streptomyces tateyamensis, assembly GCF_003205575.1. Lineage (GTDB taxonomy): Bacteria > Actinomycetota > Actinomycetes > Streptomycetales > Streptomycetaceae > Kitasatospora > Kitasatospora tateyamensis. The sequence continues at coordinate 109 of NZ_PYBW01000211.1, read as the reverse complement.
GCCGCAGTCATGACATCCACAGTAGCTCGGATGTCAATCGATGGATAGACGGCGCGGCGGTTGACTCTTCCCCAATGGACTAGACCTCTGACCTCGGTGTTTCAGCAGG
>NZ_PYBW01000210.1 GCF_003205575.1 Streptomyces tateyamensis | reverse complement strand
TCCGCTTTCCCACGTCGCGGGAGTTGGACGGGTCGGACGCGATGAACCCCGACCCCGACTACTCCGCCGCCTACCTGGTCCTGCGCACCACGGCGGGCGAGCCCGAGGGCCACGGCTTCACCTTCACCATCGGGCGCGGCAACGACGTGCAGGTCGCCGCGATCGAGGCGCTGAGCGGCCACGTGGTGGGCCGCGACGTCGCCCAGCTGTGCGCCGATCCCGGGGCGCTGTACCGGGACCTGATCGGTGACAGCCAGCTGCGTTGGCTGGGACCGGAGAAGGGCGTGATGCACATGGCGATCGGCGCCGTGGTCAACGCCGTGTGGGACCTGGCCGCCAAGCGCGAGGGCAAGCCGCTGTGGCAACTGCTCGCCGACGCCGAACCCGAGTGGCTCGCCTCCCAGGTCGACTACCGCTACATCGCCGACGCCCTCACCCCCGAAGAGGCCGTGGAACTGCTGCGGTGCGGCAAGAACGGCGCCCCGGACCGGGCGGACCAGCTACTGGCCCGCGGCTACCCCGCCTACACCACCTCACCGGGCTGGCTCGGCTACTCCGACGACAAACTCATCCGCCTGGCCGAACAGGCCGTCGCCGACGGCTTCACCCAGATCAAACTCAAAGTCGGCGCCGACCTCGCCGACGACACCCGCCGCTGCCGCACCGCCCGCACCGCCATCGGCCCCCACATCCGCATGGCCATCGACGCCAACCAGCGCTGGAACATCGACGAAGCCATCGAATGGACCCGCGCCCTCGCCCAGTTCGACCCCTACTGGATCGAAGAGCCCACCAGCCCCGACGACATCCTGGGCCACGCCGCCATCCGAGCCGGCGTCGCACCCGTCAAGGTCGCCACCGGCGAACACGTCCAGAACCGCATCGTCTTCAAACAACTCCTCCAGGCCCACGCCATCGACATCCTCCAACTCGACTCCGCCCGCGTCGCCGGCGTCAACGAGAACCTCGCCATCCTGCTGCTCGCCGCCAAGTTCGACATCCCCGTCTGCCCCCACGCCGGCGGCGTAGGCCTGTGCGAACTCGTCCAACACCTCTCCATGTTCGACTACGTCGCCCTCTCCGCCACCACCCAGGACCGCGTCATCGAATACGTCGACCACCTCCACCACCACTTCCTCGACCCCGTCACGATCCACGCCGGCCACTACCAGGCCCCCACCCGCCCCGGCTTCTCCGCCGAAATGCACCAGACCACCATCGACACCTACAGCTACCCCCACGGCACCTTCTGGACCGCCGACCTCGCCTCCACCACCACCGAACCCGCAACGGAGCTGACCGC
>NZ_PYBW01000209.1:796-6856 GCF_003205575.1 Streptomyces tateyamensis | reverse complement strand
CCCGGCCAACCGGATCGAGCCGGCGCGGCAGCTCCAGCAGTGCCAGCGGGTTGCCGCGCGCCTCGGCGAGGATCCGCTCCCGCACCTGCTCGTCCAGCGGACCGAGCAGACCGGAGGCCAGCATCCGTCGCGCTACCTGGTCGGACAACCGAGGCAGCGTCAGCGTCGGCAGTCCTTCGAGTTCCGCGACGACGTGCGGGTCGCGCACCCCGAACACGAACGCCACCGACTCGTCCGCCATCCGCCGGGCCACGAACGCCAGCACCTGCGCCGACGCCCGATCCAGCCACTGCGCGTCGTCCACCACGCACACCACGGGCTGCTCCCCAGCAGCGTCCGCCAGCAGCCCCAGCAGGGCCAGGCCGACGGCGAAACGGCTCGGCGTGTCACCCTCGCCCACTCCCAGCGCCACCGCCAGCGCGTCCCGCTGCGCGGTGGGCAAGTGCTCGATCCGCTCGTGCAGCGGGCGGGTCAACTGGTGCACGGCGGCGTACGCGAAGTCAGCCTCGAACTCCGCCCCGTTCACCCACAGCAGCCGCACACCTGACAGGCCGTCGGTGACGTGGCGCAGCAGCGCCGTCTTCCCGATGCCCGCCTCACCCCGCACGACCGCCGCCCCGCCCCGGCCGGCCCGAACACCGGCCAACAGGTCGACAAGAACGGCACGCTCAGCAGGCGGTATGTACTCGGAGCCGGTCGCGGGAGCCACTCCGGAATCATGCCATGCCTTCTGACCTCGGGAGTTACCCCCTCCTGCCCGACGGCCCAGTCCCCGGCAGCGGCTCGCTAGCACTTCACGGCGACAGTGCGATGCCGAGGGCTCGGACGGGGAGCGCGGGGGCATCTCGATATCCGCCGGAACACCATCCGGACAGCTTGCCGTGTCGAACCACCTATGCCGCGGGCAGCGTGCCTGCGGGTGTGAGGACGCAGGGAGCCCGAATGATCACCGTGGAGCGCACCATCATCGTCGAGAGGCCGGCCGGGGAGGTCCTGACCTACTTGGCCGACTTCGGCAACACACCCGCCTGGGATCCGGGAACGGAGAGCTGCACCCGCCTGGACTCCGGTCCGGTCGCGGCCGGTTCGCGGTGGCTCAACGTGTCCCGGTTCCGGGGCCGGCGCAGCGAGCTGAACTACCGGCTGGAGACGTACGAGCCCGGCCGCCTGGTGTTCGTGGGGAGCAACCGTACCGTCACCGCGACCGACGACATCACTGTGCGCCCCGAGGGTGTCCGCACGGTCCTCGTCTACCGTGCGCAGTTGCGCTTCCACGGCCTGGCCCGCCTGGCGGCCCCTGTGTTGCGTGCGGAGTTCGAACGCCTCGCAGATGCGGTGGCCGAGCAGCTCCCCCGCGCCGTGCGGGAGCACTGATCGGATCGGCGGCTGCGGCCGCAGCGGCGCACGGGCGCGTGGCTGCCCGTCCTGCTAGTTCCTGGTCTGGGGCGAGTCGGGCGCCGGTGGGTGGAGGAAGGAGCGGTAGGCCTCGGCGATGAGCTGGAGGTAGCGCAGGGCCCCCTCGCGCTCCGTTTCGGTCAGCTCCGAGCTCGCCTGATGGATCAGGCCGAGCATCGGGCCCAGCTCCCCCATGACGTGCTCGTGGCCGCTGGTGGTCACGTCCAGTACCTGGCGGCGGCGGTCGCGCGGGTGCGGGCCGCGGGTCATGTGGCCCTCGGCGACCAGGCGGTTGACGGACTGGGTGCCGGCGGCGCTGGTGACGCCAAGGCGCCGGGAAAGCTCGACGGGGCCGATCGGCTCGCCGGCCCCGCACGCCATGACGACGTGCTCGACGGCCTCGACGTTGGTCAGCGGCATGCCCAGCCGCTCCGCGAGTTCGGCGCGGGCCAGTTGGGTGAGGGTGAGCACCTCGCGCAGCGCCTGCGACAGAGGGTCGCCCGCCGGAGGGGCCGTTGCCGGCCTCGAGCGGGAATCCGTCTCGCCGCGCGCTCCGAACGATGAATGTTGCGCCATGGGAGCAAGTCTGACACGCTACAAATCGCTAAGTTACTTAACGACTTTTGGGGTGCGCATCCATGCCCACTGCGCCGGCAGGCAACGACTCGCTCACCAGGCCCGCACGCGCCGGGAGCGGGGCGCATCAACCGCGTTCGCTCGCATGGCTCGTCCTGCTCCTGACCCTCGTCGGCCTGGGCGCGGCCTTCGCGCTCGGCCCGAGCGATGCCACCACCACCAAGGCGACCGGCACGGGGCTGCCCGCCTCCTCGCAGTCCGCCCGGGTCGCCGAGATCGTCAAGACCTTCCCCACCGGCGCGGTGGCCCCGGCGATCGTCGTCTTCAGCAACACCGACGGCAGTCCGCTCACCCCCGAGGAGCAGACCGTGATCGCCCAACGCGCCGCACCGCTGGGGGCGTTGGGCCTGGCACCGGCGGCGGCCCAGCCGGAAACGCTGCAGGGCCGGGTCGCCACCCTCGCCGTCCTGCTGCCCACCGGCGCGGCCGACGGCGCCAACAGCGACACCGTCGAACGGATCCGCCGCACCGCCGCCGACCAGTTGCCCACACCGCTGCGTGCCCAAGTGACGGGTGCGCCGGCGGTCCGGGCCGACATCGGCAAGGTCTTCGAGGGCGCCGACACGAACCTGCTGCTCGCCACCGCCTCCGTCGTCGCCGTGCTGCTGATCATCACCTACCGCAGCCCGATCCTGTGGCTGGTCCCGCTGCTGGTCGTCGGCGCCGCCGACCGCCTCGCCGCCGTCCTGGTCGGCGTGCTGGCCCCGCACGCCGGCGTCCAGGTCGACGCGTCCACCGCCGGGATCCAGTCCGTCCTGGTCTTCGGCGCGGGGACGGACTACGCGCTGCTGCTCGTCTCCCGCTACCGCGACGAACTCCACCTCACCGACGACCGGTTCACCGCCATGGCCCGGGCCTGGCGCGGCACCGCACCGGCCGTGCTGGCCAGCGGCACCACCGTGGTGCTGAGCCTGCTCACCCTGCTGGCCGCCGAACTGACCGGCAACCGCGGCCTCGGCTTCGCCGGCGCCATCGGCATCCTCACCGCCGTGCTGTTCGGCCTGGTCGTGCTGCCCGCCGCCCTGGTACTGCCCGGCCGCCGGCTGTTCTGGCCGCTGGTGCCCGCGGTCGGCGGGGCCGTGACGGCCGACCGCCGCGGCCTCTGGTCGCGGATCGGCGCCGCCGTCTCCGCCCGGCCCGCCCTGGTCGCCGCCGCCGGCACCGCCGTGCTGGCACTGCTCGCCTGCGGCGGACTCGGCCTGCACACCGGCCTGGCCCAGGCCGACTCCTTCCGCACCACACCCGAGGCCGTGCTCGGCCAGCGCACCCTCGCCGCCGTCCAACCGGCCGGGGCCGCCGAGCCGTTGACCCTGGTGTCCGGCGTCGCCGCCGCCGACCAGGTGGTCGAGGCCGCCCGCCGGGTTCCGGGCGTCGCCTCCGTCACGGCGACCGCGCACACCGACCGGTACGCCGAGGCGAGCGTGGTCCTCACCGCGGCTCCCGGCACCGTGGCGTCGGACCGGGCCCTGGAAGCCCTGCGCGGCCGGGTCGGCCGGCTCCCCGGCGCCGACGCCCTGGTCGGCGGGCCCACTGCCGAGGCCTACGACACCGGCCGGGCCAACGCCCACGACACCCGCCTGGTCGTCCCGCTGGTGCTGGCCATCGTCTTCCTGGTGCTGGTCGGCCTGCTGCGCGCGCTGGTCGCCCCGGTGCTGCTGATCGCCACCGTCATCGCCTCCTACTTCGCCGCCCTCGGCGCCGCCTGGCTGCTCTTCCGCACGGTGTACGACTTCCCCGCGCTGGACACCGACGTCCCGCTGCTGTCATTCCTCTTCCTGGTCGCACTCGGCGTGGACTACAACATCTTCCTGATCGCCCGCACCCGCGAGGACACCGTCGCGGGCCACGACACGCGCACCGCGGTGCGCCGCGCGCTGGCCTCCACCGGCGGCGTCATCACCAGTGCCGGCATCCTGCTCGCGGCGGTCTTCGCCGTGCTCGGGGTGCTGCCGCTGATCACCCTCACCCAGATCGGCGTCATCGTCGGCCTCGGCGTCCTGCTCGACACCCTGCTGGTGCGAACCGTGCTGGTCCCGGCCCTGGTGCTGCTCACCGGCCGCCGGTTCTGGTGGCCCGGTCGGCCGGAGACCACCGGCAGCAACTCACTCCACAACCCGGCTGCTTGACCCGGATCCCGCCGCCGGCCCGGCAAGACCGGAACGTCTCGTTCGGCACGCGCCCGCTGGTGGGCGCTGGGCGCCGTCCTCGCCGAGGAGAGCGGTGCGGGGGCGAGCGCCGCCCCCGTCTGCACCCGCTCAGACGTTCTCGATGCGGGGGAAGACGTACGCGTCGAGGATCAGGCCGAGTGCGACGGCGGACGGCACCGCGACCAGCGCTCCCACCAGGCCCAGCAGTGCACCTCCCAGGAGCACCGCGACCACCGTGACGATCGGGTGCACGTCCACCACGAACTTCATGGCCCTGGGCATGATCAGGTAGTCCTCCAGGAGCCGGAAGGCGATGTAGAAACCGGCGGTGGCGAGGGCCACCGGGAGCGACACCGACAGGGCGACCAGGCTCACGACCACGCCGCCGATGGTCGAGCCGACCATGGGGACCAAGTCCATCAGCGCCACGAACACCCCCAGCGCCCCCGCGTAGGGCACACCGGTGGCCGCGCACCACACGAAGGTCGCCAGACCCGCGACGGCGGAGGTCAGCACATTGCCCAGCATGTAGCGACCGGTCCGGAGGAGGATCTCCTCGGTGATCTCCTCCACCTCCTCGCGCCGGCTGCGCGGCACGAAGCGGTAGCAGAACGTCTTGATGACGGGTAGGGCCGCCATCACGTACAGGGAGACGGTGACGACGATCACTGTCGACGTCACCGTACTGAGGAGGAGCTGGCCCGCGCCGAGCACGCCGCCGAACGCACTGGACGCCGAACCGTTGTGGCCCAACTGCTCCTTGACCCGCTCGACGAGGTGGTAGTGGTCCTCGATCCGGCCCAGCGTCGACTGGTGGTCATGCAGTTGCTGGAGCCAGCCGGGGACCGCGTCGACCAGGGCGCCCACCTCGTTGTCGACCGGTGGGATGACCATGGCGAGGAGAGCGGCAAGCAGCGCGGCAAGCCCCACCACCACGACCGCCACCGACCAGGCGCGGCGCAGACCGTGGCGTACCAGCCACGCGACCACGGGCTCCAGGCTGACCGCGACGAACACGGCGAGGAGCAGCAGCGTGAGCAGCGAGGTGAGCTGCAGTACCGCGTCCGTCAGATGCCAGGCCAGTAGCGCGCCGACGCTGAGCGCGAACCCTGCGCGGAACCACGATTTGACCTGCGGCGCGGTGCGCCCGGGGCTCTGGATCCGGGTGCGCGGGCCACCGGCCCGGCGGACGGGGGCCAGATCGCGGGCGGGGCTTCCTGCGGGCGTTTCGGAATCCATCGTCTCTCCTTGGGCCCTCGTGCGGGGGCCGTCACCGTCGTTCCTCGCCCGTCGCCGTCTGCCCCCTGGTGTGGACGGCGGTACCCGCCGGGGAGAAGCCTCGCGCCGCGGCGAGAGAACCCCCTGCTGGAGGAGCGGATACGGCGAGGGGGCACGCACGGTGGTGCATGCCCCCTCGCCGTCCCGGCCGTGCCTGCGGCGGGGTCTGACTGCCTACCAGCGGTACCAGCGGCCGCGGCTGCCGGAGGCGCCGGTGCCCCGGGCCACGAATCCGACCAGCCACACCACCAGCACCACGATCGCCACCCACCACAGGGCCTTGAGTGCGAAGCCGGCGCCGAACAGGAGCAGGGCCAGGAGCAGAACAAGAAGAAGGGGAACCATCTCGACCTCCGTAGTCAGTGTCGGCAATCCGCTTGCCCTGGCTTGCGGCACATATGCGGGGGAATTTTCCGACTGATCCGGGGTAGACGGTGTGCCCCGGCACGGTCACGGGCTCCTGCGCACCAGCTTGCCGCCGTCGAGGCCACGGCTGGATGACGGCACCCTCGCGGCCCCCTTGGCCAACCAACCCGCGCGAAGCCGGAACGTGAAACCGACTGGCCGCAGGGAACGAGAATGCAGTCGGTTCGCGCCCGGCGAC
>NZ_PYBW01000209.1:0-719 GCF_003205575.1 Streptomyces tateyamensis | reverse complement strand
GTCGCCGGGCGCGAACCGACGGAGTAGGAACGGGACTTAACGCCCTGTCAGAGCTTGTGCATCGTGGCGTAGGGCTGGGTGATGCGTTCGCGTCGCGATCCGAAGTCGACGAGTACCGCGATATCGCTGTCACCTTCGACCCCGATGGCCCGGCCGAGGCCGTAGGTGTCGTGGGTGACGCGGTCGCCGACGGCGAAGTGCTTGCGCGGCGCTTCGATCCGGGCCTTGAAGGGGCTGGTGGGCAGGGCGCGGCGGACTGCAGATCTGGTCATCCCCTACAGTATGCGCCGAAAATCGTGGGAGCGGGCCTTTCCGGTGCGCTCGATTTCTGAGCAGCGGCAGAAATTTCGCGCGCACCGTCCACGAGGATCACGGATGGCACCGGTGGGCGCGCCGGGTGGCCGGCGCGGCGGGGCAGGCCCTTGGCGCCCGCGCGGTGCACCCGTCCGAGGACGTGGGTCGCGGGCCTCGGACGGCTGGCGCCGCCAGCTCAACCAGGCTGTGGTTCATCCGCGTTGACGGTCAGGTCACCTCGCCCCCTGCGGCCTCCGGGACGGGGTCCGGCAGAACCGGGGGTGGAATGTCCGCCCGTGGCGGGCCTGCGCCTGCTACAGTCGTCCTAGTTGCAGTAGTGGTTCCCATGAACGTTTGCGCGCCTGCTGACATATCGCAGGCGCATTTTCATTTCCCGGTTCTTTTCCGGGTGGGTGCTCATCGCG
>NZ_PYBW01000208.1 GCF_003205575.1 Streptomyces tateyamensis | reverse complement strand
TACGGCCGGTGTACTCGGCCCGCAGGTAGCGGGAACTGACGCCCTTGAGACTGTTCACCAGCTTGGAGATCGCTACCTTCGGCGGGTAGTGCACCAGCAGGTGGACGTGATCACCCTCGCCGTTGAACTCGCGCAACTCCGCGCCGAAGCTCTCGCATACGTCCCGCATGATCGCCTCGCAGCGCGTCAGCATGGCGTCATCGAAGATGCCGCGCCGGTACTTGGTGACGAACACCAAGTGAGCGTGCAGGTTATAGATGACGTGGTTTCCCCTCCGTATATCGGGGTCTGGTTCCCAGCGTGGTGACATGTACCAAGTGTAGTATGATCCACTGTCAGCGCCGAAGGGGGGTGGGCCGGGTGATCCGGGCGTTCACGTTCCTCATGCGGCCCACCGTGGGTCAGACGATCGCGCTCGGCGAGATGCTGCGCGATCACTGCTCGCTCTACAACGCTGCGTTGCAGGAACGACGCGACGCCTACCGGCACGCCAGCAAGACGAGCATCACGTACGGGATGCAGTCCGCGCAGCTCAAGGAGATCCGGGCGTTCGATCCGCAGCGTCAGGGCCGGTGGTCGTTCTCCTCGCAGCAGGCCACGCTTCGCCGTCTCGACAAGGCGTTCGCGGCGTTCTTCCGCCGGGTCAAGTCCGGGGATACACCGGGCTACCCGCGCTTTCGCGGGGTGAACTGGTTCGACACGGTGGAGTTCCCCAAGGACGGCGACGGATGCCGCTGGGACGCCACCCCGCACGACCCCGTGACCCGTGTCCGCCTGCAAGGCGTCGGACACGTCAAGGTGCACCGGCACCGGCCAGTGATCGGCAAGGTCAAGACGATCAGCGTCAAGCGCCAGGGCCGCAAGTGGTTCGTCGTGCTGACCGCTGAGCAGGCCCAGCCGCAACCGCTGCCCAAGACCGGGTCCGTGGTCGGCATCGACATGGGCATAGCCGCCTTCCTCGCCGACTCCAACGGCGAGTTCGTGCCCAATCCCCGACACGGCCGCACCAACGCCGCGAAGCTCGAAGCGGCACAGCAGGCCCTGAGCCGGTTTCCCCGAGTCCACCGCGACAAGCGCACGGCGAATCACCGCCGCGCGGTCGAGAAGGTCGCCAAGCTGCACGGCAAGGTCCGCCGCCGGCGGCTCGACCACGCGCACAAGACTGCCCTGACCCTGGTCCGTGAGCACGACTTCATCGCGCACGAGAACCTGACGATCCGCAACATGGTCAAGGCCGTCGCGCCGAAGCCAGACCCCGACAAGCCCGGCTCTTTCCTGCCCAACGGGGCTGCCGCGAAGACCGGACTCAACCGCTCGATCTCGGATGCCGGTTGGGGGGTGTTCCTGACGATCCTGCGCGCCAAGGCTGAGAGCGCCGGACGGGAAGTGATCGC
>NZ_PYBW01000207.1 GCF_003205575.1 Streptomyces tateyamensis | reverse complement strand
TGGGCGTCAGATCACCCTGTTCGGCTGAATACCCGAGGTCGGTCCTATACGATCGCCATCGCCATCGCCATCGCCGCCGACGCCGCCCGAGGCCCGGCCTCGTTGTTTCACGGGGCTCGCCGGGCTGCTCAGGTTGAACTCGTAGTGGCGGGAGGGGCTGACGGTCCTTGATCCCTGCGGTATGCCGTGCCTATGAGGTATGCGCAGGGTGGTGGGTTGACCCAAAGGGGCTGGTGGTGCAAGTCCGTGGCAGTAACCGGGGCAGGGTGTCCATCGCCGGTGTCTCCTGCTTCCATGCCGACCACCCGTCCCGACTGTTCTACCGGCTGCACGTGCACCGGGCCCGCAAGGGTGAGGTGGACAGCCTGCCGTTCGAGGACCACTCCTTCGACGTCGCGATGGCCGTCTCCACCGTTCACCACTGGGGGGACCCGATAGCGGGGCTGCGCGAGACGCGGCGAGTGGCCCGCCGCGTGGTGGTGCTCACGTTCGACACCGACGAGCCCGGCTGGCAGGACCGGTTCTGGCTTATCCGCGACTACCTGCCCGAGTTCGCCGCCGTCCTCGCAGACTTTCCCTCGCTGGCTGGGATGGCCGACGCGATCGGTGGGTGCCCGCGCTGAGCCGGTGCCCTTCCCGTGGCACTGCGCTGACGGTCTGTTCGAGGCGTACTGGCGCCGACCAGGGGCGTATCTGGAGGATCACGTGCGCCGTGCGATGTCGGTGTGGACGAGGGTCGGGCCGCAGGCCGAGCAGTGGGCGATACGAAGCCTCGGCGACGGCCTCGACTCCGGCCGGTGGGCCGAGCGCAACAGCGACCTCGCCGACCTCGATTCGGCAGATCTCGGCCTCCGCCTGCTCAGAGCTTGAAAGCGACGTTTCCGCTGGTCAGCACGTGATGGGTGAAAAAGGATTGACTGACGTTACCAGGGTCCCCAG
>NZ_PYBW01000021.1 GCF_003205575.1 Streptomyces tateyamensis | reverse complement strand
AGACCCTGATCGAGGAGGCGATGCTGCTCGCCGAGCAGCACCTGGCCGAGGGCGGCCCAGGCGGGGCGCCGGCCGTGGTCACGGCCGGCTGAACCCCCCAACCCGCACCGCCAGACCGAGAGGTGGAGTCATGTCACTGCTGTCCTCCGTCCAGAGCCCGGCCGACCTCAAGCGGCTGCCGGCCAACAGCCTGCCGGAACTCTCCCAGGAGATCCGCGACTTCCTGATCGAGGCGGTCTCGCGCACCGGCGGCCACCTGGGCCCCAACCTCGGGGTGGTGGAGCTGACCATCGCGCTGCACCGGGTCTTCGACTCGCCGCGGGACCGGATCCTGTTCGACACCGGGCACCAGGCCTACGTGCACAAGCTGCTGACCGGTCGGCAGGACTTCAGCCGGCTGCGCGCCAAGGGCGGCCTGTCCGGCTACCCGTCCCGGGCCGAGTCCGAGCACGACGTGATCGAGAACTCGCACGCCTCCACCGTGCTCAGCTACGCCGACGGGATCGCCAAGGCGCACCAGCTCCAGGGCCGCCGGGACCGCCAGACCGTCGCGGTGATCGGCGACGGCGCGCTCACCGGCGGCCTCGCCTGGGAGGCGATGAACAACATCGCCGAGGCCCAGGACCGCCCGCTGGTCATCGTGGTCAACGACAACGAGCGCTCGTACGCCAAGACCATCGGCGGCCTGGCCAACCACCTCAGCACGCTGCGCACCACCCAGGGCTACGAGCGCTTCCTGTCCTGGGGCAAGGAGGCGCTGCAGCGCACCCCGGTGGTCGGCCAGCCGATCTTCGAGGCGCTGCACGGCGCGAAGAAGGGATTCAAGGACTCCTTCGCCCCGCAGGGCATGTTCGAGGACCTCGGGCTGAAGTACCTCGGCCCGATCGACGGGCACGACATCGCCGCCGTGGAGTCCGCGCTGCGCAAGGCGCGCGGCTTCGGCGGCCCGGTGATCGTGCACTGCCTGACCGTCAAGGGCCGCGGCTACCGCCCCGCCGAGCTGGACGAGGCGGACCGGTTCCACGCGGTCGGCGCGATGGACCCGTACACCTGCCTGCCGCTGTCGCCCGGCGGCGGCACCTCGTGGACGTCGGTCTTCGGCGAGGAGATGCTCGCGGTCGGCACCCAGCGGCCGGACGTGGTGGCGATCACCGCGGCGATGCTGCAGCCGGTGGGCCTGGCGCCGTTCGCCAAGGCCTTCCCGCAGCGGATCTTCGACGTGGGCATCGCCGAGCAGCATGCGGTGGCCAGCGCCGCCGGCCTGGCCACGGCGGGGCTGCACCCGGTGGTCGCCGTCTACGCGACCTTCCTCAACCGGGCGTTCGACCAGGTGCTGATGGACGTGGCGCTGCACAGGCTCGGCGTCACCTTCGTGCTGGACCGGGCCGGCGTCACCGGGAACGACGGCGCCTCGCACAACGGCATGTGGGACATGTCGATCCTGCAGGTGGTGCCCGGCCTGCGGCTGGCCGCCCCGCGCGACGCCGAGCAGCTCAAGGCCCAGCTGCGCGAGGCGCTGGAGGTGACCGACGCGCCGACCGTGGTCCGATTCCCCAAGGGCGAGATCGCCCCGGTGCACCCGGCGGTGGAGCACCTCGGCGGGGTGGACGTGCTGCAGCGGACCGGCGTGCCCGGCCGCACCGGCCAGCAGATCCTGCTGGTCTCGGTCGGCACCATGGCCGGCGCCTGCCTGGACGCGGCCGCGCTGCTCACCGCCGACGGCTTCGCCACCACGGTGGTCGACCCGCGCTGGGTCAAGCCGGTCGACCCGGCCCTGGTCAAGCTGGCCGCCGCCCACCAGCTGGTGGTCACGGTCGAGGACAACGGCCGGGCCGGTGGCGTGGGCGCAGCCGTCGCGCAGGCGCTGCGCGACGCCGACGTGGACACCCCGCTGCGCGATCTGGGGCTGCGTCAGGAGTTCCTGGAGCACGCCGGGCGGGGAGAGATCATGGAGGAGGCCGGCCTCACCGGCACCGGCATCGCCGCCCAGGCCGCCGCCTTCGCCAAGCACCTACTGACCGACCGAGGAGTGAACGAGCCCCGTGCCAGCTGACCGACCAGACGGAGCCATGGACCTCGCCGCGCTGCTGGCCGCGCGCGGCGGGGAGCGGTACGAGCTGCATGCCCGTCACCTCAATCCGCAGCTGCCCCGGATGCTGCACACCATCGGCTTCGACAAGACCTACGAGCGGGCCGAAGGCGCGTACTTCTACGACGCCGAGGGCAACGACTACCTGGACATGCTGGCCGGCTTCGGCATCTTCGCGCTGGGCCGCCACCACCCGGTGGTGCGCGATGCCGTCCAGCAGGTGATGGACCTCGACCTGCCGGACCTGACCAGGTTCGACTGCCCCCCGCTGCCGGGCCTGCTGGCCGAGGAGCTGCTGGCGCTGACCCCGGGGATGGACCGGGTGTTCTTCGGCAACAGCGGCACCGAGGCGGTCGAGACGGCGCTGAAGTTCGCCCGGTACGCGACGGGGAAGAAGCGGATCCTCTTCTGCGACCACGCCTTCCACGGCCTGACCACCGGCTCGCTCTCGGTCAACGGCGAGGCCGGCTTCCGCAAGGGCTTCGACCCGCTGCTGCCGGACACCGCGATCGCGCTCGGCGACCTGGCCGCGCTCCAGCGCGAGCTGCGCAAGGGCGACGTGGCGGCGCTGATCGTCGAGCCGATCCAGGGCAAGGGCGTGCACGCTGCCCCGCCCGGCTGGCTGGCCGCCGCCCAGGCGCTGCTGCACGAGCAAAAGGCGCTGCTGATCTGCGACGAGGTGCAGACCGGGATCGGCCGCACCGGCGCGTTCTTCGCCTACCAGGACGAGCCGGGGGTGCAGCCCGACCTGGTCTGCGCGGCCAAGGCGCTGTCCGGCGGCTACGTGCCGATCGGCGCCACCCTGGGCAAGAACTGGATCTTCGAGAAGGTCTACTCCTCGATGGACCGGGTGCTGGTGCACTCGGCCAGCTTCGGGTCCAACGCGCAGGCGATGGCGGCGGGCCTGGCCACCCTGAAGGTGATGAAGGACGAGCGGGTGGTGGAGAACGCCCGGGTGGTGGGCGAGCTGTTCCGCTCCCGGCTGGCCGCGCTGGGGGAGAAGTACGAGATGCTGGCCGAGGTGCGCGGGCGTGGGCTGATGATCGGCATCGAGTTCGGCCGGCCCAAGTCGCTCAAGCTGCGCACCGGCTGGACGGCGCTGCAGGCGGCCCGCAAGGGGCTGTTCGCCCAGATGGTGGTGGTCCCGCTGCTGCAGCGGCACCGGATCCTGACCCAGGTCTCCGGTGACCACCTGGAGGTGATCAAGCTGATCCCGCCGCTGATCATCACCGAGCGCGAGGTGGACCGGTTCGTCGACGCGTTCTGCGACGTGATGGACGACGCGCACCGGGGCAGCGGGCTGATGTGGGACTTCGGCAAGACGCTGGTCAGGCAGGCGGTCGGGAACCGCTGAGGCGTCGAGGACCACTGACGGTTCAGAGCTCGACCCGCCGGCGGCGGATCACGACGTAGAGGTCGACGGCGGCGAAGACGGTCAGCGCGAAGCAGACCGCCGCGAAGCCGATCAGCGTGCTGCGGGCGGGCACGCTGGCCGGCCCCGCCAGCGCGGCGCCGGTGGCGAAGGCCGCGGTGATCAGCGCGAAGAACGGTGTGAAGAGCACCGAGAGCAGGAACCGCAGCTTCAGGTCGCTGCGGGCGAACCGCGGTTCGGTCCCGCTGCGCCAGCGGCGCGGTGTGGTGGCGTTGCGCACCCGGACCACCTCCGTCCGTTACCCGGGTACCCGGACACCTCCAGGTTAATCCGGGTACCCTTCGTGGTCCGGGGCATCCGGGCGAGTGAGCGGAGGAGCGGGCGTGAGTATCGCGGTGTGCACCATCTGCACCGGGACCGGTCGACTGGCCGGCCTGCAGTGCCGGACCTGCAAGGGCACCGGAACGACCGAGCGCGACGGCGGCGGCAACTGCTTCCTGTGTGCGGGCACCGGTACGTACACGCGCTTCCGGGTTTCGGCCGACGGCAGCAAGCACGCGTACCGCGAGGAACCCTGCCGGACCTGCGACGGCACCGGGTCGATCGCCACCAGTCACCCCGTGGACGCTTGATCGTCCATCAGGTCGCTCTTTGCTGATGTACGGTCAAAACGCTACCGTGGAGCCACTCTTCGTACCCGATGCGAGGTCTCCATGGCTGCTACCGTCACCTACTCCAGGTACTGCGCGTCCTGCGGGACGTCGGTGTCCGAGGGGCCGCAGGGCGGCTACGTCTGCGGGGCCTGCTTCCACGTGGTGGAGCCGCTCGGCGCGGACGAGGCGCGCAAGCGGCGGCGCGCCGAGCGGGCCGCCATGGCCGCGGAGGCGGCCCGGCTGCGGGCGCTGACGGAGCAGTACTGACGGCCCGCCGCCTCAGGGCTTGCGGGCGACCACCGCGTAGCCCGGCGCCCAGACCTCGGCCTGCTCGGCCGACTCCGGTCGCCACCGGGAGAGCGCCACCAGACCCGGCTCGACCTCCTCCAGGCCCGCCGTGAACCGGGCCACCTGCTCGCGGGTGCGCGGACTGACCTGGGCGGCGGCCTTCTTGTAGATCTGCTTGCCCGCCTCGGCGGTGGCCGGCGGGTCGAAGTCGCCGGTGGCGTGCGACAGGATCAGGTAGCTGCCGGAGGGCAGTGCCTCGAGCAGGGTGGCGACCAGGCCGTACGGGTCCAGTTCCTCGTCGACGAAGTGCAGCACCGCGACCAGCATCAGGGCCACCGGCCGGTCGAAGTCGAGCACCTCGTGGACCCGGGGGTCGGCCAGGATCGCGGCGGGCTCGCGCAGGTCGGCCTGGATCACCGCGGTGGCGCCGTGGCCGGCCCCGGCCATCAGGGCCCGGGCGTGCGCCAGCACGATCGGGTCGTTGTCCACGTATACCACGCCGGCCTTGGGGTTCACCTGCTGGGCCACCTCGTGGGTGTTGCCCGCGGTGGGGATGCCGGTGCCGATGTCCAGGAACTGGTCGATGCCCTGGCCGGCGACGAAGCGCACGGCCCGCTGCAGGAAGGCCCGGTTGGCCTTGGCCGCGCCGGGGGTCCGCGGGGCGACGGCGATCATCTGCTCGGCGGCGGCCCGGTCGGCGGGGAAGTTGTCCTTGCCGCCCAGGAAGTAGTTGTAGATCCGGGCCGGGTGCGGCATCTCGGGGCGCAGATCGGTGGCCGGCCGCTCCTCCTCGGTCCAGTCGGTGGCCATCCAGCTGACGTCGTTCTCCATGAGTCCCGCCCTCGTCCCGGTTGCCTGGGTCCTGACAGCAGCATAGACAGCGCACGATCATCCGGGCGACGGAGTGTCAATTGTTCGACCGGAAAACCCTGGTGGCGTGAGGGGTGAGTGGGAGCGGACGGAGTGCGCCCCCGCCTCCCGGGGCGCGCCGGGGCGCGAGCTGGTCATCCGGTCCGACGACCGGATGAATACGCAACGTCCCTGGCCACCGGGGCGACGGGTGACCAGGGACGCTACGCAGGAATGACTAGTCGAGCGGGCCGCCGGCGACGTAAATCACCTGACCGCTGACGAAACCGGCGCCCTTGCTGGTGAGGAAGGAGATGGTGTGGGCGATGTCCTCGGGCACGCCGACCCGGTTGACCGGGATCTGCGAGGCGGCCGCCTGCTTGAACGCCTCGAACTCCATGCCCACCCGGGCCGCGGTGGCGGCGGTCATGTCGGTGGCGATGAAGCCCGGGGCCACCGCGTTGGCGGTGATGCCGAACTTGCCCAGCTCGATCGCCAGGGTCTTGGTGAAGCCCTGCAGGCCCGCCTTGGCGGCGGAGTAGTTGGCCTGGCCGCGGTTGCCCTGGGCCGAGGAGGAGGAGAGGTTCACGATCCGGCCGAAGCCGGCGTCCACCATGTGCTTCTGGCAGGCCCGGGTCATCAGGAAGGCACCGCGCAGGTGCACGTTCAGCACGGTGTCCCAGTCCGCCGCGGACATCTTGAACAGCAGGTTGTCGCGCAGCACGCCGGCGTTGTTGACCAGCACCACCGGGGCGCCGAGCTCGGCGGCGATCCGCGCCACGGCCGCCTCGACCTGGGCCTCGTCGGATACGTCCGCGCCGACGGCCAGGGCCCGCCCGCCGTTCGCGATGATCTTCTCCACGGTCTCCCGGCCGGCCGACTCCTCGAGGTCGACCACGGCGACCGCGTACCCGTCGGCGGCCAGCCGCAGTGCGGTGGCGGCGCCGATGCCGCGCGCGGCACCGGTGACGACGGCGACCTGCTGGCTGCTGCTCTGCTCGGTCATGCGAAGCACTCGTCTCTACTCGGTTCAGGGGTGGAGTCACCCTACCGGCGAGTAGTTAACGGAGCCAGAGTGCCGCTTCGGTAAAAGGTCAAGTCGATATCGCGGGACGAACTACCACAAGTACACCGAACATCCGTCTACTGTCCGCCCCTGCCTGCCGCATCAGGGGCTCCGTTTGTATAGTGTGCGCCAGCAGCCGTCGGCTGCACGGCGGAGCTCCCCTCGATTCGGGTCGACATCACTGCGGTTGGTGCCGGTCCCGCCCGGGGGAGGCCAGCACGCCGCTACTGCCCCGCCCGGGTGTCCCACAGCACGCCGGGTGTGACATCAGGACGGATTCATGGTGCTGGGGGAGATCCCGACGACCCGTGTGCCCGGACGGCTTCAGCAGTCGCCCGGACACCTCATCCGCGTGACCCAGCAGGTACACACCAGGCTGTGGTCCGAGCATGTCGGAGCCGAACTGACGGCTCCTCAGTTCGCGGTCCTGCTCGCGCTCGCTCTCGAACCGGGCGCCGACCAGCGCACCGTCGGTGAGCGTGCGTCGCTGGACAAGGCGACGATGGCCGAGATGGTCGCTCGGCTGGTGCGGCGCGGGCTGGTGCTGCGCCGCCGCGATCCGGCGGACGGCCGGCGCAAGCTGCTCGCGCTCTCGCAGAACGGCGCCCAAGCCGTGCGCGAGGCCACCGGCGGAGTGGTCAGGGTGCAGCGCACCCTGTTCGAACCGCTCAGCTCCGACGAGCAGCTCGAGCTCGTCCGGGTGCTGGCCAAGATAGCCAGGCTCGAGCCGGCCGCAGTGGCCGCGCTGACCGACACCCGGCCGCTGCTGGACGCGCAGCGAGCGGTCGGCTACCTGATCCGGGTCGGCCAGCAGGTGCACACCAAGCTCTGGTCGGAGCACGTCGGCTCCGAGCTGACTGCACCTCAGTTCGCCGTGCTGGACGCCCTGGAGACCGAACCGGGGGCGGACCAGCGCACGGTCGGCGAGCTGGCCTCGCTGGACAAGGCGACGATGGCCGAGATGGTCTCCCGACTGGTCCGACGCGGCCTGGTGCTGCGCCGGCGGGACCCCTCGGACGGCCGGCGCAACCTGCTCTCGCTCTCGCCCACCGGTCAGGAGCTGTTGCACAGCGCCGCCGCCGGGGTGGCGCAGGTGGAGCGGCTGCTGCTGGAGCCGCTGGAGCCCGCTGAGCAGCAGCGGGTACTGGTACTGCTGGGCAAGGCGGCCCGGCTCGCGCCGGAGGCGTAACGATTCGCCTCCGGGATCCTGGGCAGCCGGGAATCCGGTGAAAGCAAAACCCCCGTGGGCGTTCCCGAACTGGGACGCCCACGGGGTTTTTCACTGACCCGTGGTCAGTTCATGCTCAGTTCCAGTCGAAACCGGCCGGGTCCGGTCCGATCCGCCGACCGGTGGCCACGGAGTCGACCGCGGCCATGTCCTCCGCGTCCAGCTCGAAGCCGGCCACCTCGAAGTTCTCCTTGATCCGGGCCGGGGTCACCGACTTCGGGATGGTGATCACGCCGCTCTGCAGGTGCCAGCGGAGCACCACCTGGGCCGCGGTGCGGCCGTGCTTGGCGGCGACCTTGGTCAGCGCCGGCTCGGCCAGCAGCTCCCCGCCCTGGCCCAGCGGGCTCCACGCCTCGGTGGCGATGCCGTGCTCCGCGTGGAAGGCGCGCAGCTCGCGCTGCGGGAAGTACGGGTGCAGCTCGACCTGGTTGACCGCGGGGACCAGCGAGGTGGTCTCGAACAGCGCCGTCAGCTCGGCCTGGCCGAAGTTGGAGACGCCGACCGCCTTGGCCCGACCGCCGGCCGCCAGCTCCTCGAAGGCCTGCCAGATGTTGCCGTAGCTGCCGTGCATCGGCCGCGGCCAGTGGATCAGGTACAGGTCGACGTAGTCGGTGCCCAGGCGCTCGAGCGAAGCGTCGAACTCGCGCAGCACCGCGTCCCGGCCGGCCTGGCCGGACCAGTCCTTGGTGCCGCTGTTCCACAGCTTGGTGGTGAGGAACAGCTCCTCGCGCGGCACGCCCGCCTCGCGGACGCCCTGGCCGGTGCCCGCCTCGTTCTCGTAGATGGCGGCGGTGTCGATGCTGCGGTAGCCGGCCTCGATGGCAGTGCGGACGGCGGCGGCCGCCGCCTCGTCCGGGACCTGCCAGACGCCGAAGCCGAGCTGCGGCATGGCCAGACCGTTGTTCAGGGTGATGGTGGGGATGCTGCTCACGAGAGGGAAGTGCCCTTCGGGTCGTCCAGTGGTGCCGCAGAGAGAACCCCTGGCCGGCTGTCGGTGTTCCCGGGCGGGTCGAACCAGTTTCCGATCACTCGTGTGGGGGACGCGGGGTACTCCGTAAGGGGCAGCTGACGGTGGATCGGCCCGGCTTCGGGCGACCCGGCGAGCACACTGCCCCTGTGACCAAGAACCCGGGCAGTTCGTTCTCCGGAAAACAGAAGCGAAGTGAGATCGCCGGCATCCCGACCAACGTCGTGGTGGGCGTGGTGGGCGCCGGGCTCGCGCTCTGGTTCCTGTTCGCCAACCTCGACAAGGTGAAGATCCAGTTCTGGGTGTTCACGGTGACGGCCCCGCTGTGGATCGCGCTGCTCACCACGCTGCTGATCGGCGCGGTGCTCGGCTACGTCGTCAAGGGCCGCCGGGACATGCGCTGACCCGGCCGGGGAGCCGGGCAACCGATTTCGACCAGGGGAGGGACGGCGCGTGACCACTGCGCCCTTCACCCCGCTGATCCAGCTCAGCGGGGTCAACAAGCACTACGGTGCGCTCCATGTGCTCCAGGACATCGATCTGACGGTGGGCCGGGGCGAGGTGGTGGTGGTGATCGGCCCCTCCGGCTCGGGCAAGTCGACGCTCTGCCGCGCCATCAACCGGCTGGAGTCGATCGAGAGCGGCACCATCACCATCGACGGGCAGCCGCTGCCCGCGGAGGGCCGCGGGCTGGCCCGGCTGCGGGCCGAGGTCGGGATGGTCTTCCAGTCCTTCAACCTGTTCGCCCACAAGACCGTGCTGCAGAACGTGACGCTGGCCCAGGTCAAGGTCCGCGGCCGCAGTCGGGCCGAGGCCGAGGCCAAGGGCCGGTCGCTGCTGGAGCGGGTCGGCCTGGTGGAGCACGCTGACAAGTACCCGGCCCAGCTCTCCGGCGGACAGCAGCAGCGGGTGGCCATCGCCCGGGCGCTGGCGATGGAGCCGAAGGCGCTGCTGTTCGACGAGCCGACCTCGGCCCTGGACCCGGAGATGATCACCGAGGTGCTGGACGTGATGCGCGGCCTGGCCGCGGACGGGATGACCATGGTGGTGGTCACCCACGAGATGGGCTTCGCGCGCTCCGCCGCCAACCGGGTGGTCTTCATGGCCGACGGGCGGATCGTCGAGGACCGGGCCCCGGAGGAGTTCTTCGCCAACCCGCGCAGCGAGCGGGCCAAGGACTTCCTCTCCAAGATCCTGCACCACTGAGGGGGCCGGAGTGCGACGCTTCGTCACCTGTTCGGCCCTGCTCCTGCTGCTCGCCGCGCCGCTGGGCTGCGGCAAGCCCGGCACCCCGCCGGCCAAGGGCCCGCAGCCGTCCAGCCTGCCCAGCTACCAGGTCGCCACCGCCCCGGCGGTGACCGGCTCACCCACCGTGGACGCCGCCCGCGGCCGCGGCCACCTGGTGATCGGCGCCAAGGAGGACCAGCCCTACCTGGGCCAGAAGGACCCGGCCAGCGGGGTCTACTCCGGCTTCGACATCGAGATCGCCAAGATGGTCGCCGCCGACCTGGGCTTCGGGCCCGACCGGATCGAGTTCAAGACGATCGCCTCGGCCAACCGGGAGACTGCGCTGCAGAACGGCCAGGTCGACTACTACGTCGGCACCTACACCATCAACGACAACCGCAAGAAGCTGGTCGGCTTCGCCGGCCCCTACTTCGTGGCCGGCCAGGGCCTGCTGGTGCGCAAGCACGAGAGCGGCATCACCGGCCCGCAGGACCTGGCCGGCAAGAAGGTCTGCTCGGCCGCCGGCTCCACCCCCTACCAGCGGATCCAGCAGCAGTACCCCAAGGCCAAGCTGGTCGGCTACGACACCTACTCGGCCTGCGTCGACAACCTGATCACCGGTCAGGTGGACACGGTGACCACCGACAACGCCATCCTGCAGGGCTACGCGGCCAAGGTGCCGGACGAGCTGCGGATCGCCGGGCAGCCGTTCTCCACCGAGCCCTACGGGATCGGCACCCCCAAGTCGGACACCGCGCTGCGCGGCGCGATCGACGACGCGCTGGCCCGCCACGAGCAGAACGGCGACTGGAAGAAGGCCTACGACGCCACCCTGGGCCTGTCCGGCGTGCCGGCGCCCACCCCGCCCGCGATCCAGCGGTACTGAGGAGCGGCCCGATGCACGTCCTGACCGCCAACTGGCACACCTACTGGGAAGGCTTCGTCGGCACCATCGAGCTCACCGCGGTCAGCTCGGCGCTGGCGCTGCTGCTCGGGGTGCTGATCGCCGGCTTCCGGGTCTCCCCGGTGCCGGGGCTGCGCGCCTTCGGCACCGTCTGGGTCACGCTGCTGCGCAACACCCCGCTGACCCTGCTCTTCTTCATCGTGGTGCTGGGCCTGCCCAGGTTCGGCATCTCGCTGCCCTTCTTCACCTTCGCGGTGCTGGCGCTGAGCTGCTACACCTCGGCCTTCATCTGCGAGGCGCTGCGTTCGGGCATCAACACGGTGCCGCTGGGCCAGGGCGAGGCGGCCCGCAGCCTCGGCATGACCTTCGGCCAGACCCTGTCGCTGGTGGTGCTGCCGCAGGCCGCCCGCTCGGTGATCGGGCCGATCGGCAGCCTGCTGATCGCGCTGGCCAAGAACTCGGCGATCGCCGGCTCGTTCAGCGTCACCGAACTGCTCGGCAGCTACCGGACCATCAACGAGCTGGGCTACAGCATCATCTGGACCTTCGTCTGGATCGCGGTCGGCTACCTGGTCATCACCCTGGCCATCAGCGCCGTCTTCAACCTGCTGGAACGACGACTGGCGGTGGCCCGATGACGGCGGCGGCACCGAGCGCCAGCGCGCTCTACGACATCCCCGGCCCCAAGGCCCGCTCCCGGCACCGGCTGTACGGGGTGCTGGCGCTGCTCGCGATCGCCGGACTGCTCGCCTGGATCGGCTACGAGCTGGTCAGCACCGGGCAGTTCAGCTACGCCAAGTGGAACCCGTTCCAGTACGTCGGGATCCAGGAGCTGCTCTGGCACGGGCTGCTCAACACGCTCAAGGCCTTCGGGCTGACGGTGCTCTTCGCGCTGCCCTTCGGCGCGCTGTTCGCGGCCGGGCGGCTGTCCGAGCACCGGGTGGTGCGCTGGCTGTCCACCCTGGTGGTGGAGTTCTTCCGGGCCATGCCGCTGCTGGTGATGATCTTCTTCATCTTCGTGGCGATGAAGGTGCAGCCGCTCTGGGCCCTGGTCGCCGGGCTGACCCTGTACAACGGCTCGGTGCTGGCCGAGGTGTTCCGGGCCGGGGTGCGGGCGGTGCCGCGCGGGCAGCAGGAGGCGGCGTTCGCGCTCGGGATGCGCAAGACCCAGGTGATGGCCTCGGTGCTGGTCCCGCAGGCCAACCGGGCGATGCTGCCGAGCATCATCAGCCAGCTGGTGGTGGCGTTGAAGGACACCTCGCTCGGCTTCCTGATCACCTACGAGGAGTTCCTGCACGCGGGCAAGCTGATCGCCACCAACCTGGACTACGACCTGCCGTTCATCCCGGTGGTCATGGTGATCGCACCGGTCTACATCGGCATGTGTCTGCTGCTCTCCTGGCTGGCCCACTGGGTCGAGCGGCGCGGCCGGCGCAGCCCGCGGGTGCGGGGCGGAGCGCCGATGGCCACGGCCGGGCCGGGGATGGGGCTGCCGCCGGAGGTGCGGGGGCAGGATTAGTGGCTGGGCGCGCGCTGACGGGGTGGCGGGAGCGGGGCCCCAGGGGTAGGCCGGGTCACCGGCACCCCGCCAGCGTTCGCGCTCCCTAGGAGAACGGGTCGGGCTTGGGCGGGGCTGAAGCCGCGCTGGAGGCCGGGCTGTCCGCCGACCGGGCGGGTTGCTCGGGTTGTGGGGCGAAGGGGTCGAAGTCGTCGGGCGGGATCAGGACGGGGGTGCCCTTGGCGGCCGGGGCTTGGGCCGGCTCCTCGGGTTGTGGGGCGAAGGGGTCGAAGTCGTCGGGCGGGATCAGCACCGGGGTGCCCTTGGCGGCCGGGGCCTGGGCCGGCTCCTCGGGTTGTGGGGCGAAGGGGTCGAAGTCGTCCGGCGGCACCAGCACCGGGGTCCCCTTGCCGGGTCCGGGCGGCGCCGCGGCCGCCGGGGCGCTCGCCGGGCGGGGCGGGGCCGCGGCGCCGGCCGGGGTCTGGCGGGTGACGGTGCCGAACGGGTCCTGGGGCTGATTGGCCATCACCGTGCCGAACGGGTCCAACGGCACGGGCTTGGGCACGGGCGCGGGTACGGCTTCGGGCGCGGGCGGCTCCGGGGCGGCGGCCCGGACGGGCTGGCCAGGCGGTTCCGGCAGCTTGGCGAAGGGGTCGAGGTCGTCCGGCGGCACCAGCACCGGGGTCTCCTCGACTCCCTCCGGGGCCGGGTCCGGGTCCGGCGCCGGTGTCACCGCGGGCGCGGCCGACGGCGCGGGGACCACCGGGGGAGCCGGCGGCCGCGGCGGCACCGGGGGTGCCGCCGCGGGCTGGACAGGCACCAGCTGGGGCACCGGCGGCAGCTGAGCCGCCGTCAGCTGCCGCTCCGTCAGCTGGGCCGGCTCCCCGTCCCAACCCGTCTCCACACTGCGCAGCAGGTCCGCGAAGAGCTGGGCGTACCGCTCCCAGTCCTCGCCCTGTGCCGTTCCCAGCTGCACCGAGAGCAGCGAGCCGCCGTCCGGCAGCGGCAGGAAGGCCTGCATCACCGAGCAGACCAGCCAGTGCCGCACCCCGTCCCCGGTCAGCGCGGCCGGCACCGCACCGGTGCGGCTCTGCACCAGCACCACGGCCGGCCCGGCCGGCAGGATCACCGTCCACACCTCGGCGTGCGGGCGCGAGGTGGCCAGCTCCGCGGCCAACTCGGCCACCGGGGTGGCGTCCCGGTGCACCGCCACGACCAGCGAGGCGCTGCTCGGGCGGCCGTCCAGCTCCACCGCCGCCAGGCCGGCGTACCGGACCCCGGCCGCCGCGCCCGGGTCGGCCAGCGTCGCGGTCAGCACCGCCCAGTCCCGGCGGGCCGGCAGCCCCTCGGCCGCGAACAGCTCCTCGGCCACCTCGGCCAGCTGCTCGGCCAAGGCCCGGCCCGAGCCGCGCACGGTGAGCGCGTGGAAGGCGGCCGGCAGCGCGAGCCGGACCTCGACCCCGTGGCCGGTGGGCAGCTCCTCCGGCGTCAGGGTGTGCCTGCCACCGGCGAGCTCGGCCAGCGGCGCGGCGAACGGCGGGCGCAGCCGGGCGTCCGAGGGCTGGGCGGCCACCGGCAGCTGGAAGTCGGCGGCCCGCAGCGGCCCGGCCGAACCGGTCACCCCGCTCACCGGGCCGTCGCCGTAGCGGGCCAGCAGCTCGGCGACCGCCTCGGCCGCGCGGTGCGGGGCGGGCGGCGCGGTGCTGCAGGAGAGCACGGTGCCGAAACCGGGGATGGCCAGCCGGCCCGGGCCGGAGAGGGCGAGCCAGCGGTCGAACAGCCGGGTGCGGGCCGGGCCGGTGGTCAGCGCGCGGGCCGGGTAGCGGGTGGCCCGGGGACCGAGCAGGGCCGCGGCCAGCGAGTCGATGGTGGCGCCGATCGCCTCGGCACCCGCCGTGGTCGCCGCCGCCCGGGCGCTCTCCGCACCGCCCGCGGGGGCGCCGGTCGTGGTCTCCGCCGTGTCCGCGGCCGCCGTGCTCGCGGCCGTCGTGCCGGGCGCTGCGCCCGGGTACCCGTCCTGCGTCATGTTCCGCGGCCCCCGCTCCTGATCGCGTGCGTGTGGTTTTTTGTATCAGAGCGCCGGCGGCGCCGGATCGGCTCCGTCGGCGCCGGCCCCGACGACCAGCTCGGTCAGCGCCTGCGCCAGCGCCGGGACGGCGAGCAGGCCGGCCAGGTCCTGGACCAGGTCCGAGGTGGGCGAGCCCGGGCGCTCGGCGCCCAGGTAGCCGGCCAGGGCCGCGGCCAGCTCGGGTTCGCGGGCGGCGGTGACCACCAGGGCGGCCACGAAGTCCTGCACCAGGCGGCGGCGGACCAGCTCGCGCGGCTCGCGCTGCCCGTCGGCGAGCCAAGCGAGCGAGGTGATCTCGGCCTTGGCGATCCAGGCGCGGATGGTCAGCCGCAGCTGGGGGCTGGGGTCGGGCAGCGCCAGGTGCACCAGGATCTGGTCGTGGGCGGCCTGGCGCACCTCGTCGATCACCGCGTTGGTCCCGGGACTGGCCGCCACCGAGCCACCGCGCAGCAGCGCGGCGAACCCGGGCCCGTGGCCGGCCACGTAGGCCAGGTAACGGTCCATCACCCGGTCCAGCCGGTCGGACAGGGCGCCGACCGCGGGCTCCTCGAACCGGCCGGCCAGCTCCACGGCGGCCCGGCGCAGCGACTCCTCGTAGATCGCCTGCTTGCCGGGGAAGTAGTGGTAGACCAGCGGCCGCGAGGCACCGGCGGCGGCGGCGATGTCGTCGATCGACACCTCCTCCGGCGGCCGGGCGCTGAACAGCTCCAGGGCGACGGCGATCAGCTGCTCGCGCCGCTCGTCCACGCTCAGCCGTCGGCGCGACGGGGTCCGGGCAGCGGCAGCGGGCGTTCGGGGGGCCATGCGGCCCACCCTATCGACCTGCCCGGGGCGGTGGCGGCGGGCGGAGCGGGCGCCCCGGTGGTGACGAAAGTCTGACGGCGGGCCCGCAGTCCTGTCGGCGCCGTCCCCGCGGGACGACAATGGGGAACGTGAACGACGATGCGGCACAGCGCGGCACCCCGGTGGGCCGACGGGTGATGCTGGGGGTGATCGGCCTGGGCGCCGCCGGGGTGGCGGCCGGGCCGGTGCTCTCGCGGGCGCTGGACTCGGTGCTCTCCGGGGTGGCCCGGAAGGACCCGACCGGCCTGACCGACCTGCTGCCCAACTCCGGCGGCTTCCGCTACTACTCGGTGACCGGCCCGGTCGAGGCCAGGAGCGCAACCGACTACCGCCTGACCGTGGACGGCCTGGTGGACCACCCGGCCAGCTACACGCTCGCCGACCTGGAGGCGCTGCCGCAGACCCGGATCGTGCACGACGTGCAGTGCGTGACCGGCTGGCGGGTGTCGGCCACCCCGTTCCAGGGGGTCAAGCTCGCCGACCTGCTGGCCGCTGCCGGGATCCAGCGCGGTGCCGCCGCGGTCCGGTTCAGCTGCTTCGACGGCAGCTACAGCGAGAGCCTGACCCTGGACCAGGCCCGCCGGGACGACGTGCTGGTCGCCCTGCGGATGCAGGACCGCCCGGTCACCCACGACCACGGCGGACCGGTGCGGCTGTACGTGGCGCCGATGTACTTCTACAAGTCGGCCAAGTGGCTCTCCGGGATCACCGTCACCCCGACCGTGCAGAAGGGCTACTGGGAGCACTACGGCTATGACACCGACGCCTGGGTCGGCCGCTCGAACGGACGTGACGATGCCCCGACCAGCTGACCCGACCGCTGCCGACGGCCGGCTGCCCCGGTTCTCCCGGGCCGAGCGCTGGGTGCACCGCTGCACGGCCGCGCTGATGCTCACTTGCCTGGCCACCGCCGCCTGCCTGTACCTGCCGCAGCTGGCCGAGCTGGTGGGTCGGCGCCGACTGGTCGTGGTGGTGCACGAGTGGGCGGGCCTGGCGCTGCCGGTGCCGCTGCTGCTGGGCCTCGGCTCGCGGGCGCTGCGCCGGGACCTCGGGCGGCTGAACCGGTTCCAGTCGTACGACCGGCAGTGGCTGCGCGCGGTGCTGCGCCGCGCCGACTTCCGTCCGGCCGGGAAGTTCAACGCCGGGCAGAAGCTGTACGCGGGTTGGATCGCCGGCGCGGCGGTGGTGATGCTGGGCACGGGGCTGCTGATGTGGTTCACCCACCTCGCGCCGCTGACCTGGCGGACCGGGGCGACCTTCGTGCACGACTGGCTGGCACTGGCGGTCGGCGTGGTGGTGCTGGGGCACCTCTATATGGCGTTCAACGACCCGGAGGCCCGCCGCAGCATGCGCACCGGCCGGGCCGACCCGCTCTGGGCCACCCGCGAGCACCCGCACTGGGACCCCGCCGAGGACGAGGACGGGGACGGGGACCGGGACACGGTCCGCTAGCGGGCGGCCAGGTAGCGGTGCCAGGCGGCGAGGCCGTCGGGGACGAAGGGCCACTCGGTGAGCCGGGCCGCGATCTGGTCCTCCGTCAGCCAGTCGTGCCAGTCGATCTCGGACTGCTGCGGTGCGACCGGTCCGGTCCAGCGGGCCTGGTGCACGTCGCAGAACCAGGCGCTGCCGTCCTCGTGCCGGTAGAGGAAGCGGAACAGCGGCTCGGTGCTGATCCCGGCCACCCCCAGCTCCTCCTCGGCCTCGCGCACCGCCGCCTCGGCGTAGCTCTCGCCGGTGCCGAGCACCCCGCCCACGAACACGTCGTAAGTGCCCGGCGCGAAGGACTTGGCGGCCGCCCGCCGGTGCACGAAGATCCGCTGCTGCGCGTCCCGGACCAGCACCATCGCGCAGCGGTGGGTCAGCTTGCGCCGGTACACCTCGCCGCGCGGCGCGGTGCCCACCACCCGGTCCTGCTCGTCGACCACGTCCAGCACTTCGTCCTCGGGCTCGATCATGGGCTCAGACTAGAGTGCGAGCGGCAAGCGGGCGGCGAAAGGCAGAGGTCAGCGTGGACGGCGTGCAGATCCAGGGGAGTGCGGCCGAGGGCTTCGAGCCGGTCCGGGAGGCGTTCGCCGCCAACTTCCGGGAGTACGGCGAACTCGGCGCGGCCTTCGCGCTCTACCACCGCGGCCGCAAGGTGGTGGACCTGTGGGCCGGTGACGCCCGTCCGGAGGTGGGCGGCCGGCCGGCGCCCGCGGTGGCCTGGCAGGCCGACTCCACCCAGGTGCTGCGCTCGGTCACCAAAGGGGCGACGGCCGCCGCCGCCCTGCTGCTGGCCCAGCGCGGCGAGCTGGACCTGGACGCCCCGGTGGCGCAGTACTGGCCGGAGTTCAAGGCGGCCGGCAAGGAGCGGATCCCGGTGCGTTGGCTGCTCTCGCACCGGGCCGGGCTGCCCGCGCTGGACCGCCAACTGCGGGTGGGCGAGGTGCTGGCCTGGGAGCCGGCGGTGGCGGCGGTGGCCGCCCAGCGCCCGTTCTGGGAGCCGGGCACCGCGCACGGCTACCACCCGTACACCTACGGCTGGCTGGTCGGCGAGGTGGTCCGGCGGGTGAGCGGGCGCACCGTGGGCCGCTACTTCGCCGAGGAGATCGCCGAGCCGCTCGGCCTGGACCTGTGGATCGGCCTGCCGGCCCGGGTCGCCGCCCGGGTGGGCCGGCTGGTCGACCTGCCCCGCCCGGCCGATCCGGACGGCGGCCTGCGGCTGCGGCCCCGGCGCGGCGTGGTGGAGGCCTACCAGGATCCGCAGTCGCTGACCGCCCGCTCGTTCGCCGCGGTCAGCCCCAAGCTGGATCTGAACGACCCGGTCGTGCAGGCCGCCGAGATCCCCGGTGCCAACGGGATCGGCACCGCCCGCGCGGTGGCCCGGTTCTACGCGGCGCTGATCGGCGCCACCGAGCAGGGCACCGCGCTGTTCGACCGCTTCACGCTGGCCGAGGCGATGGGGCCGGCCAGCGACGGGCCGGACCGGGTGCTGGTCGTCAACTCCCGTTTCGGGCACGGCTACTTCCGGCACGGGCCGACCTCGCCGATGAGCTCCCCGGCGGCCTTCGGGCACCCGGGGCGCGGCGGTGCACTGGGGTTCGCCGATCCGGAGCTGGGCCTGGCCTTCGGCTACGTCACCTGCGGCATGCAACCGGGGGTGACCGGCGACATCCGGTCGCGCAGGCTCATCGCGGCGGTCCGTTCCTGCCTGGAATGAGTGTGCTTAGATCCCGAAAGGGGTCGTTCGACGCACCGAAAGGAGTCCTGCATGGGGCCGGCCGAACTGCTCGTTCTGACCTTCCCGCAGGAGACCATCACGGCCGAGGCCGCCCAGGCGCTGGTCAAGCTGCGCACCGCGGGCGACATCCGGGTGATCGACTCCCTGGTGGTCACCCACGCCGCCTCCGGCGAGGTGACCTACGGCGAACTCGCGGACTTCGAGCACCTGCGGGACATCGTCGGCGACGGCCCCGAGGAACTGCAGCTGATCGGGCCGGAGGACGCGCAGGAGACGGCCGAGCTGCTGGAGCCCGGCACGGTGGCCGTGCTGGTGCTGATCGAGCACCTGTGGGCCCAGGAGGCGGCCCAGGCGCTGCGCGCGGTCGGCGGACGGATCGCCACCGGAGTGCGGATCCCGCCGGAGCACATCGAAGAGGCCGTGCGCGCCGCGGCCGGGAGGTGAGGGGCAGTGTTCCGTCCGATGCGGCCGATCCGGCCGGTCAGGGTGGTGCGCCCGGTGGGTGCCCCGCTGGTGCGCGGCCTGGTGGTCGGCGGTGCGGCCTACGCGGCGGGGCGTGGCGCGGCCCGTTCGGCAGCCGACGAGCAGGCGCAGGACCAGGCGATCGCCGACCTCCGGGCCCAGCAGCAGGCCCGGCCCGTACCGCCGGCCGCCGCCGCGTCGCCGGGCGTCGCCGACATGGCCGACCAGCTGACCCGCCTCGGCACGATGGTCCAACAGGGCCTGCTCACCCCCGGGGAGTTCCAGCAGGCCAAGGCCAAGCTGCTCGGCTGACCTCTCGTCAGGGGGAACCTGGGCGAAGCATGTCCCTCGCGGCCCGGTCGGCGCTAGCCTCGGTGGAGACTACGCAGTTCCGAGCCGGAGGGGACCGAGGGTGACTGAGCAGGGGAGTGCTGGTCAACCAGCCGCGCCGGGCGTTGGCGGCGGCGCTCGAGCGGCCGGGCGAGCGGCCCGGCACCCCCTAGGCTCGGCATGTCACCGGGCCCCAGTGAAGGAGCGGTAGTTGACGACCCATGAGCTGCGACCTGTACAGGTCTCGCACGCCCCGCTGCAGCACGGCGGGGCCGGGGCGGCGATCGAGCGGTGGACGGTGCGGGGCGGGCCGATCGAGGTCTCGGTGCTGACCCTCGGCGCCACCCTGCACACCGCGCTGGTGCCGGACCGCACCGGAGCCGTGGCCCAGGTGCTGCTGGCCAGTGACGAACTGGGCCAGATCCTCGGCCCGGCCCGGCACTTCGGTGCCACCGTGGGCCGCTACGCGAACCGGATCGCCGACAGCCGGATCACCCTGGACGGCCACGAGCACCGGCTCACCCCGACCGGGCACGGGGTCACCCTGCACGGCGGCCCGGACGGGTTCGCCGACCGGCTGTGGGCGGCCGAGGAGGTGGCCGACGGGGAGCGGGCCGGGGTCCGGCTGCATCTGCACAGTCCGGACGGCGACCAGGGCTTCCCGGGCGCGCTGGACGTCTGGGTCAGCTACCTGCTCGACCCGGCCGGCGAACTGTCCATCGAGTACCGGGCGGTGACGACCCGTCCGACCGTGATCAACCTCACTAATCATGCCTACGTCAACCTGGCCGGCGAGGGCAGCGGCGACGTGCTGGACCACCTGCTGACCCTGGAAGCGGACGCCTACACCCCGGTCGACGAGCGCCAGGTCCCCTACGGTCCGTACGAGTCGGTGGCCGGCACCCCGTTCGACTTCACCACCGCCCGGCCGATCGGCGGTCAGCTCGCGCAGGACCACCCGCAGTTGAAGGCGGCCGGCGGCTTCGACCACAACTTCGTACTCCGAGCAAGGCCGCAGGACGGGGTCGCGGCCCGGGCGGCGCTGCTCACCGACCCGGTCTCCGGGCGGACCCTGGAGGTGCTCACCACCGAGCCGGGGCTGCAGGTCTACACCGCCAACACCTTCGCGGGCACGGTGCGCGGCGCGGCCGGGGTCCCTTACGGACCGTATGCGGGGATCGCACTGGAGACCCAGCACCACCCCGACTCCCCGCACCACCCCGAGTACCCGAGCACCGAGCTCCGGCCGGACGAGGAGTTCCGCAGTAGGACCGTGCTGCGTTTTTCCTGGTGACCCCGGTCTGTTGCTTGGTGGTCACGCGGTATGACTAGTATCACTCCGTCAAAGGTCGTACCACAGACGGCGTGTCGCCCCCGGCTGCCGTCCCTCACGAGGAGACTGCCCTGCGCACGCGTAGAGCCTCCAGGCTGGGCACCACCAAGGCGCGTCGGCCGCGTCTGACCCTGCGGACCGCACTGCTGGTCCTGGCGATCGTCCCCAGCGTGGCCCTGGCCGCGCTCTGGGGCGTCACCACGACGCAGACGTTCTCGGACTACCAACGCCAGGCGGCGCAGACCCTGTTGGCGGAGAAGGCCGGACAGCCGTCCACCGCCGTCTTCTTCAACCTCCAGGAGGAGCGCCGGCTCTCCGCCACGGAGCTGGCCAAGCCCGGCAGCTCCACCGACGCCCTGGCGCAGCAGCGCAAGCTGACCGACGACTCGGTCCGCACCTTCCTGCGGGAGTCCGCGGTCTCCGCCGACAACGCGCCCGCCGAGGTCATGACGGCCGTCGGCAAGGCCCGCCAGGTGCTGAACGAGCTGCCGCAGAAGCGCGCTGCCGTGGACCAGGCCAAGGTCGACCAGGAGTCGATCTTCACGTACTACTCCGGCCTGATCGAGGTCGACCTCAACCTGTTCACCGCACTGAGCCACGTGGACAACCCGGAGGTCAACTACCTCTCGCGCAGCCAGGTGGCGATGTTCTGGGCCGACGAGGCGATCTCGCGCGAGGACGCGATGTTCGCCCGCGGCTGGCCCTCCGGCAAGATGTCGCCGGTCGACCTGGCCACCGTCCGCGGTGAGGTCAGCGTCCAGGGCTTCACCTACCTCGAGGAGATCCAGCCCTACCTGCTCCCGCAGGAGGCGGACGCCCAGAAGGTGCCCGGCAGTGCCGGCTGGAAGAACAAGACCGCGATCGAGGCCGACCTGATGCGCCCGGCCCTGCCGGACGCCTCGGGCCTGGTGCCGCTACCGTCGCTGCAGGACAAGTTCCGGCCCGCGATCCAGGATGTCAAGCAGCAGTTCGACACCATGGCCCGGACCCGCACCGACCGCGTGGTGGCCACCGGCGAGGACGCGATCCAGTCGCTGCTGACCAAGCTGCTGGTGACCAGCGCCGTCGGCCTGGCCGCGGTGGTCGTGGTCATCTTCACCAGCTGGCGGCTGACCCGCTCGCTGCGCCGCCGGATCGTGGAGCTGCACAACCGGGCCGGTGAGCTGGAGCGCACCCTTCCCGAGGTCGTCGACAAGCTGGCGGCCGGCGAGCAAGTGCCTTTGGCGGCCGAGGAGATCAGCAGCGACTACGCCCGTCCGGACGGCGACGAGCTGACCCGCCTCGGCACGGCGCTCACCCTGGCCCGGGCCAGCGCGGTCGGCGCCGCCGTGCGCCAGGCCGAGCAGCACCGCGGCTTCGAGAAGCTGCTGCAGCGCATCGCGCGCCGCACCCAGCTACTCATCGGCCTCCAGCTCAAGACGCTGGACGAGATGGAGCGCAAGCACGAGGACCCCGAGGTGCTGGAGGGGCTGTTCGACCTCGACCACCTCACCGCCCGCCTGCGCCGCTACGAGGAGAACCTGGTGATCCTCGCCGGCGGCCAGCCGCAGCGCCGCTGGCGCCGCCCGGTGCCGCTGCTGGACGTGCTGCGTGCTGCCCAGGGCGAGGTGCAGGACTACCGGCGGATCCTGCTGGACGTCGAGGGCTCCCCGTGGCTCAACGAGCGCGCGGTCGGCCCGGTGGTGCACGTGCTCGCCGAGCTGATGGAGAACGCGGCCGCCTTCTCCAAGCCGCCCACCCCGGTGGAGGTGCGCGCGGCGGTGGTCGGCCGAGGCCTGGCGGTGGAGATCGAGGACCGCGGCCTGGGCATGGAGGCCGCCCAGTACGACGCCGCCAACGAGCTGATGCGCCGTCCGCCCCGGCTGGACGTGCTGGCCCAGGCCGACGACGTCCGGCTCGGTCTCTACGTGGTCGCCCGGCTGGCCGCCGCACTGGACCTGAAGGTGGAGTTCCGCCCGTCCTCGTTCGGCGGCACCCGCGCGGTGGTGCTGATCCCGGGCGAGCTGGTCACCGGCGCCCCGGCGGCCCCCGAGCCGGTGGCCGCCGTGCTGATCGGCGACGCCGACCCGCTGCCGGCCCGCACCCGGGGCCGTGCGCTGGCCGACCTGCCCGAGCCGCTCATGGAGGTACCGGTGCCGCACCAGCCGCCACCACCGGTCGAGGCCGACACCCTGCGCCCGTCCTGGGCCCGCCACGGCGAGCCGCTGGAGCACGGCGCCGCCGATGCCGACTTCGAACCCCCACTTCCGCAGCGGGTGCGCCAGGCCAGCCTGGCGGCGGAGCTGCGCACCCCGGAACCCGAGGCACCGTCGGCCCCCAGCGGCGCGAACCCGGTGCGCACCCGCTCCGGCGCCACCATCGGCGCCTTCCAGCGCCGCTCCCGGGCGGCCCGTACCGGCGAGTTCGGTGACGAGAGCGCCGAGTCCACCCACATCCCGACGACCGAGGACCAGTCATGACGCGCACCACCGCCACCCATCAGGACCTGGACTGGCTGCTGGACGGACTTGTCGGGTCGGTGGCCGGGACCAGACACGCGGTCCTGCTCTCCGACGACGGCCTGGTGGTCAGCCACTCGCGCAACATCGACCGGGCGGACGCCGAACGGCTGGCCGCGGTGGCGACCGGCCAGCAGAGCCTGGCCCGCGGGGTCGGCACGCTGTTCCACGGCGGCCCGGTGCACCAGGTGATCGTCGAGCTGGCCGAACTGTGGCTGTTCGTCACCGCGGCCGGCCAGGGCACCCACCTGGCGGTGATCGCCTCCCAGGAGGTGGACGCCGAGATGATGTCGCTGGCCATGCACACCCTGGTCCAGCAGGTGGGCCAGAAACTGGGTACCGAGATCCGGAGCGTCGTCGGGTGAGCGAGCACTGGAGCGAACGGGCGGCCCAGGAGGACGACGGCGCGGAGAGCATGGTCCGCCCGTACACCATCACCCGCGGCCGCACCGCACCGGAGCGCGACGACCTGACCCTGATCACGGTGCTGACCACCGCTCAGGACGCGGCCGAGACCGGGCGGCGGCTGCAGCCCGAGCACCGGCTGATCCTGCAGCGCTGCCGGCGCCCGGCCGCGGTCGCGGAGCTCGCGGCCGACCTGGACCTGCCGGTCTCGGTGACCAAGATCCTGCTGGGCGACCTGATCGCCCAGGGGTTGCTGCTGGCCCGGGCCCCGCTGTCGGTGGCCAGGGCCAGCGGCGGCGGCCCCGACCTCGCCCTGCTGGCCGCTGTACGTGACGGACTGCGGAGACTTTGATGACGAATGACCAGACTGCCCCGGCGGCCGTCAAGATCCTGATCGCCGGCGGCTTCGGGGTGGGCAAGACCACCCTGGTCGCCTCGGTCAGCGAGGTCGCCCCGCTGCGCACCGAGGAGTACCTGACCCGGGCCAGTGTCGGGGTGGACTTCCTGGACGGGGTGGACGCCAAGGACACCACCACGGTGGCCCTGGACTTCGGCCGGATCACCATCAGCCCCGAGCTGGTGGTCTACCTGTTCGGCACCCCGGGCCAGGAGCGGTTCTGGTTCATGTGGAACGACCTGGTCAACGGGGTGCTGGGCGGGGTGGTCATCGCGGACACCCGGCGGCTGGACACCAGCTTCGCCTCGATCGACTTCTTCGAGAGCCGCGGGGTGCCGTTCGTGGTGGCGATCAACTGCTTCGACGGCATGAACACCCGCTCGGCCGCCGAGATCCGGGCCGCGCTCGACCTCGACCAGCAGGTGCCCCTGCTGATCGGCGACGTGCGAACCCGCGGCTTCGGGCGGGACGTGCTGCTCGCCCTGGTCGACCACCTGATGACCCCGGCGCTGGCCTGAGCCGCGCCGGGGCCGGTCAACTGTGACGGAGCGTCACCCGCTCAGCTGTGGTGCCAGTCGGCCGAGAAATCGGTCCCGGCGCTGAGCGGGGTGACGCTGACCAGGGTGGTGCCCTTCTGCGCCATGGTGATCGCCTCCGGGGCGAAGGAGCCCAGCGGCTTCTCGTCGGCGGTGGCGCCGGTGAAGTGCACCGTGCCGAAGTCGGTCAGCGGCAGCGGGCCTGCCATGGTGGACGGCGCCTCGGCCACCACCTCGGCCGAGGCCAGCCGGGCGTTGCGCAGGGTGCGGTGCACGGTGTGCGTCCAGCCCTTGGTGGTGTCGCTGAGCACCAGGGTGAAGGAGCCCCGGCTGCCGGCCGTCACCGAGGCGGTGAACCGGTCGCCGGCGTCGACCGGGTCGGCGTAGTTGACCGGGTAGGCGGGGTACATCTCGTACCAGGAGTAGTACTTCGGCTGTCCGCCCGAACAGTCCGCCTCGCTGCCGGTCTGCTCGACCGAGTCGCTGCCGTCGCCGTCCAGACCGACCCAGAAGCTGGACCAGGTGTCCTGCCCGGTGCAGGTGGCGGTGGGCTGGACCCAGCTGGCCGAGACGCTGGTGAACCGGGAGCCGGTGGCGGCGTAGCCGGACCAGTTGGTGCTGGTGCCGTTGGCCAGGTCGGGGTGCGGGCCGCTGCTGTGCGGCCGGGTGCGGATCAGCGGAGCGTTCGCGGGGCCGGGGGCGGCGAGGGCGGGGGCGGCGCAGGCCAGGACGCCCGTGAGGGCGGTGGCCAGTGCCAGGGACCGGCGGATCATGGGGGACTCCCTGGTGGGGGCAAGGGATTGACGGTGCGTCGTCAACGCTAAGCCCAGAGTGATGATCCGACGAGCGCTCGTGGTCCGAACAGCTGAACGGGCGTCGGCCCGCCCCGGGACGCTTCCCGGAGCGGGCCGACGCTGCGTCAGCTGCTCAGCCGCGCACGGTGCCCGAGACCTCGCCGAAGCCGATCCGCACTCCGTCCGCGCCCGGCGCCGAGGCGGTGATCCGCACCGTGTCGCCGTCCTGCAGGAAGGTCCGGCTGGTGCCGTCGGCCAGCGCGATCGGGTCGCGGCCGTTCCAGGTCAGCTCGATCAGCGAGCCGCGCTGGTCCGGCTCGTCCCCCGAGACGGTGCCCGAGCCGTACAGGTCGCCGGTGCGCAGCGAGGCGCCGTTGACCGTGGTGTGGGCCAGCATCTGGGCCGGCGACCAGTACATCCCGGCGTACGGCGGGCGGGAGACCAGTTGGCCGTTGAGCTCCACCTCGAGCACCAGGTCCAGGCCCCACGGCTCCTTCTCCACCAGGTAGGGCAGCGGTGGCGGATCCTGCACCGGGGTGGCCGTCCGGGCCGCCGCCAGCGCCGCCAGCGGCACCACCCAGGGCGAGATCGAGGTGGCGAAGGACTTGCCGAGGAAGGGGCCCAGCGGCACGTACTCCCAGGCCTGCACGTCCCGGGCGCTCCAGTCGTTGAGCAGCACCACGCCGAAGACGTGCTGTGCGAAGTCGTCGACGGCCACCGGCTCGCCGAGCGCGGAGCCGGCGCCGACCACGAAGCCCAGCTCGGCCTCGATGTCCAGGCGGGCCGAGGGGCCGAAGACCGGCGCCGGGTCCTGCGGGCCCTTTCGCTGGCCGCTCGGGCGCCGGACCTCGGTGCCGGAGACCACCACGGTGCCGGCCCGGCCGTGGTAGCCGACCGGCAGGTGCTTCCAGTTGGGCAGCAGCGCCGCCCCGTCCGGGCGGAAGATCCGGCCCAGGTTGGTGGCGTGCTGCTCGCAGGCGTAGAAGTCGACGTAGTCGGCGACCTCGACCGGCAGGTGCATCGTCACCTGGTCCTGGCGGTACAGGTTGGCCGCCACCAGGCGCCGTTCCTGGTCACCGGTGAGCAGCCCGGTGACCCGCTCGCGCACATAGGCCCACTCGCGCGGGCCACGGCGCATGAAGCGGTTGAGCGAGCTGGTGGCCAGGTCGGCGCCGAGCGGGGTGCCGGCCCAGACCGCCGACAGGTCCAGCACCTGCTCGCCGATCGCCACGCCCACCCGGGGCTCGCGGCCGGGCGGTGAGAACACCCCGTAGGGCAGGTTCTGCACCGGGAAGTCCGAGCCCTCGGGAACCGGGATCCAGGTCTGCAAGGTCACTTGGCCGCACCGTCCTGCGGGCCGCGCCCGCTCCAGCTCCACGCGTACTTTCCGTCCTCGCTCACCCGGCCGCCCTCGGCGACCTCCAGCGGCCGGAAGGTGTCGACCATCACCGCGAGCTCGTCGAAGAACTCGGCGCCGATCGAGCGCTCGTAGGCGCCCGGCTGCGGGCCGTGGGTGTGGCCGCCCGGGTGCAGCGAGACCGAGCCCTGCCCGATCCCGGAGCCCTTGCGGGCCTCGTAGTCGCCGCCGCAGTAGAACATCACCTCGTCGCTGTCCACGTTGGAGTGGTAGTACGGCACCGGGACCGACAGCGGGTGGTAGTCCACCTTGCGCGGCACGAAGTTGCAGATGACGAAGTTGTCGCCCTCGAAGACCTGGTGCACCGGCGGCGGCTGGTGGATCCGGCCGGTGATCGGCTCGAAGTCGGCGATGTTGAAGGCGTACGGGTAGAGGCAGCCGTCCCAGCCGACCACGTCGAACGGGTGGGTCGGGGTGACGAAGACCGTGCCGGCCAGGCCCGCGGCGCCGTTGCCCCGGTGCTTGACGTAGATCTCGACGTCGCCTTGGTCCTCCACCAGCAGCGGGCCATCGGGTCCGCGCAGGTC
This sequence comes from Streptomyces tateyamensis, assembly GCF_003205575.1. GTDB lineage: Bacteria > Actinomycetota > Actinomycetes > Streptomycetales > Streptomycetaceae > Kitasatospora > Kitasatospora tateyamensis. The sequence goes on along the minus strand of NZ_PYBW01000021.1, from coordinate 21,492 downwards.
GCGCTCGCAGAACGGCGCGTGCTCCAGCAGCTGCCCGTACTTGGACAGGTAGCGGCGGGCCGGGGTGATGTGGCTGTTGGCCTCGATCGCGTACAGCCGCAGCGGCTGCTCGCCGGACGGCAGCCAGCGGTGGGTGGTGGCCCGGGGCAGCACCACGTAGTCGCCCTGGCCCACCGTCAGGGAGCCGAAGACGGTCTCCACGGTGCCGGCGCCGGACTCCACGTAGACGCACTCGTCGCCGGTCGCGTTGCGGTAGAGCGGCGAGGCCTGGCCGCAGGCGACGTAGCCGATCCGCAGGTCGGCGTTGGACAGCACGGTGCGCCGGCCGCGCACGGCGTCGGTCCGGCGCCACTGCTCGCCCGGGAACAGGTCGTGCAGCTTGAAGTGGAAGGGCCTGAGCGGGTGGTTGGGCTCCGGCTTGTCCTCCGGCAGCACCCAGACCCGGCTGTCCACCAGCGCGGAGGGGATCGCCCGGTGGTAGAGCAGCGAGGAGTCGGAGAAGAACCCCTCCTCGCCCATCAGCTCCTCGTAGTAGAGGCCGCCGGCCTCGTCGCGGTGCTGGGTGTGCCTCTTGGGCGGCACGGAGCCGACGGAGCGGTAGTACGCCATAGCGCCTCCTGAGCGACTGCGGCCCTGGACTGCGCCGGCCAGGGCGGGCCCGCCCGTGGGGTGGGGGCGGCCCCGCACCCATCCCATGGCGCGCACCCCGGCGTGTCAAGGACCACCGGGCGCGGGCCCTTGTGAGGCCGATGGGGGCAGGACGCGTCCAGGCAACCGGGAGGACACGTGGATGTAACGATCACCCTCTTGTTGCAGAAACTTGCTGCAAGGGCTTTCATCGCCGCTCGCCCCGCTGTTACGTTCCTGCCCGAGCCCGAAACCGACGCCTGGTGCGGTCGGCGTCGGGGGCCAGTATGCGCCCCCACCTCCCCGGCTCGGGCATCCACCCCCACCCTTTATCTAGGAGTTCTCATGCGGCGTGGCATCGCGGCCTCCGCCCTCGTTGCGGCCCTCGCGGTTTCCCTTGCGGCTTGCGGCAGCAGCGGCTCCAGTTCGTCCAAGGCCGACGGCCCGGTGACCATCACCTACTGGGACACTTCGAACGCCACCAACGAGGCGCCGAACTACCAGGCGCTGGCCCAGAAGTTCGAGGCCGCCAACCCGAACATCAAGGTCAACTTCGTCAACGTCCCGTTCGACCAGGCGCAGAACAAGCTGCAGACCGCGATGGGCAGCAAGGGCGCCCCGGACGTCTTCCGCTCCGAGGTCGGCTGGACCGCGGCCTTCGCCAAGGCGGGCTACCTGACTCCGCTGGACGGCACCCCGGCGCTGCCGAACGCCTCCGCCTTCCAGCCCAGCCTGATCAAGCAGGCCGGCTTCCAGGGCAAGACCTACGGCGTCCCGCTGGTCACCGACACCCTGGGCCTGATGTACAACAAGGCGCTCTTCGCCAAGGCCGGCATCACCACCGCCCCGACCACCTGGGACGAGCTGAAGACCGACGCGGCCGCGCTCAAGGACAAGGCCGGCGTGGACGGTTTCTGGATGCGCGCCGCGGACGGCTACTACGCGATGCCGCTGCTCTTCGGCGAGGGCACCGACATGGTCGACGCCGCCGGCAAGAAGATCACCGTCAACTCGCCGCAGGCCGCCAAGGCGGTCAGCACCTACCAGTCGCTGTTCACCTCGCCCGGCACCGTCAAGGCCGACGTGACCACCGACTCGTACGCGCACATGATGGACGCCTTCAACAACGGCAAGGTCGCGGCGATCATCCAGGGTCCCTGGGAGATCACCAACATCTACAAGGGCTCCGCGTTCGGCGACAAGGCCAACCTCGGCATCGCGCCGGTCCCGGCCGGCTCCGCGGGCAAGGCCGGCGCGCCGACCGGCGGCCACAACATCGCCGTCTTCGCCGGCTCGGACGCCGCCCACCAGGCCGCCGCCGAGAAGTTCGCCGCCTTCATGACCTCGGCCGAGAGCGAGGCCTTCATCGCGCAGAAGAACTCCACCCTGCCGACCCGCTCCGACGCCTTCACCGCCGAGGTCAAGGCCGACCCGGGCATCGCCGGCTTCCAGGCGATCCTCAGCGCCGCCCAGCCGCGCCCCGAACTGCCCGAGTACAGCTCGCTGTTCACCTCGCTCGGCACCAACCTCGGCAAGATCGCGCAGAACCAGGAGGGCGTGCAGGCCGGCCTGGACGCCACTGCCGGCGACTACGCCAAGCTCCTCCCGGACTTCGCGAAGTAGTCCCCGCCGCCCGGCCCGCCTTCGGGCGGGCCGGGCCCAGCCGTACCACCAGCAGTCGCCGTAGCCGAGCCTGCGGACTTCTCGAAGAGGTGTCGAAATGACAGTCGCCGTGCAGGGTACGGCCGGCCGGGGCGGGCGCGACCGCGGATCGCGTCCCGGACCGGTGCAGCGCCTGAAGCTCTCGTACAGCAAGCACTGGTACGCCTACGCGATGGCCGCGCCCGTGGTCATCGTGCTCGGCCTGCTGGTGGCCTATCCGCTGGGCCGGGGCATCTACCTGACGCTGACCGACGCGACCAGCCTCAACGTCGGGCACACCGTCGGGGTCAACCACATCCCCGACAGCTTCAAGTTCGTCGGGCTGCACAACTACCAGGACGTGCTCTTCGGCCCCGGCTCGTACGACCGGTTCTGGTCGCACTTCATCTGGACCATCGTGTGGACCGTGGTCTGCGTCGCCCTGCACTACAGCCTCGGCCTCGGCCTGGCGATGCTGCTCAACCAGAAGCTGCGCGGGCGGACCGCCTACCGGATGATGCTCATCGTGCCCTGGGCCGTGCCCACCTTCGTGACCGTCTTCTCCTGGCGCCTGATGCTGGCCGACGGCGGACTGGTCAACACCGTGCTCGGCTCGCTGCACCTGGGCCAGCCCGGCTGGCTGGCCGACCCGCTGGCCCAGAAGGCCGCCGCGATCCTGGTCAACACCTGGTGCGGCGTCCCGTTCATGATGGTCTCGCTGCTCGGCGGCCTGCAGTCGATCCCCGCCGAGCTCTACGAGGCGGCCGAGATGGACGGCGCGAGCGCCTGGCAGCGGTTCCGCCACGTCACGCTGCCCGGCCTGCGCGCGGTCAGCAGCACCGTGGTCCTGCTCGGCATCATCTGGACCTTCAACCAGTTCGTCATCATCTTCCTGCTGTTCGGTCAGAACGCTCCCGACGTGCAGATCCTGGTGACCTGGGCCTACCGCCTCGGGTTCGGCCAGCAGCCGCGCGACTACGCGCAGTCGGCCAGCTACGGCATCATCCTGCTCTCCATCCTGATCGTCTTCACCGCCTTCTACCAGCGCTGGCTCAAGCGCAACGACCAGGCCGCGATCTGACGACCGCTCGGCCGACAGCAGCGACGAGACCCACGCAGGAACGGAAGGCAGGCCACCCGATGAGCACCACCGCAGACCTCCCCACCCAGCAGACCGGCACGGCCACGCGCGCCGGGCGGCCGAGCGCCGCGCGACCCGCCCGGGTCCGCCGACGCGGTCAGAGCAGCCGAACGGCCACCGTGCTGTCGCACGCCGTGCTGACCGTGGCCAGCCTGATCGCGGTCCTCCCGGTGCTGTACATCTTCTTCATCTCGCTCGGCCCGGACAAGATGGACTACCTCCACCCCGGGCAGATCCTCGGCAAGGCGACGCTCGCCAACTTCGGCAAGGTGCTGGGCCGGACCGACTTCCTGACCTGGTTCCTCAACTCGGTCCTGGTGGCCGGCGGCACCTGCGTCATCGGCGTGCTGATCGCCGCCAGCACCGGCTACGCGGTCTCCCGGATGCGCTTCCCCGGCCTGCGTCCGCTGATGTGGTCGCTGCTGGTCACGCAGATGTTCCCGATCGCCGTGCTGATCGTGCCGATGTACTACATCATGGCCAACCTCGGCCTGCTGGACAGCTACGGCGGCCTGATCCTGGTCTACGCCAGCACCGTGGTGCCGTACTGCGCCTGGCTGCTCAAGGGCTACTTCGACACCATCCCGGTGGAGATCGACGAGGCCGGCCGGGTCGACGGGCTCTCCCCGTTCGGCGCGTTCTGGCGGCTGATCCTGCCGCTGGCCCGCCCGGGACTGGCGGTCGCGGCCTTCTACACCTTCCTGACCGCCTGGGCCGAGGTGCCGTTCGCCTCCACCTTCCTGCTCAGCTCCGACAAGTACACCCTCGCGGTCGGCCTGACCACCTTCGTCAGCCAGTACGAGAGCCAGTGGAACCTGATGGCAGCCACCTCGGTGCTGATCGCCCTGCCGGCCTCGGCCTTCTTCTACCTCGTCCAGAAGCACCTGGTGACCGGCCTGACCGCAGGTGCCGCGAAGTCCTGACATAGCGTCAGCACCCGTACCCCCACGTCTTCTCCTCGTTCCCAAGGGATCTGTCTTCGATGACCCAGGTTTCCACTGCTCAGAGCGCGGCCGACACCTCCCGGCCCCTCGCCGCCGCCGACACCCAGGCGCCGGGCAAGCCCAGAGGCTGGTGGCGCGACGCGGTCATCTACCAGGTGTACCCGCGCAGTTTCGCCGACGCGAACGGGGACGGGATGGGCGACCTGCCCGGCATCCGCAGCCGGCTGCCCTACCTGCGCGACCTCGGGGTGGACGCGGTCTGGCTCTCCCCGTTCTACGCCTCCCCGCAGGCCGACGCCGGGTACGACGTGGCCGACTACCGCGCCGTGGACCCGATGTTCGGCACTCTGCTGGATGCCGACGCGCTGATCCGCGAGGCGCACGAGCTGGGCCTGCGGATCATCGTGGACCTGGTGCCCAACCACTCCTCCGACCAGCACGAGTGGTTCCAGCGCGCGCTGCGCGAGGGCCCGGGCTCCCCGCTGCGGGACCGCTACCACTTCCGCCCCGGCCTCGGCGCCGACGGCGAACTGCCGCCCAACGACTGGGAGTCCATCTTCGGCGGCCCGGCCTGGACCCGCACCGAGAACCCCGACGGCACCCCGGGGGAGTGGTACCTGCACCTGTTCGCCCCCGAGCAGCCCGACTTCAACTGGGACAGCCGCGCGGTCGCCGACGAGTTCCGCTCGATCCTGCGGTTCTGGCTGGACATGGGCGTGGACGGCTTCCGGGTCGACGTGGCGCACGGCCTGGTCAAGGCCCCCGGCCTGCCCGACCTCGGCAGCCACAACCAGCTGCACCTGCTCGGCAACGAGGTGATGCCGTTCTTCGACCAGGACGGCGTGCACGAGATCTACCGCACCTGGCGCGAGATCCTGGACGAGTACCCGGGCGAGCGGATCGCGGTCGCCGAGGCGTGGACCCCCACCGTCGAGCGCACCGCCAACTACGTGCGCCCGGACGAGATGCACCAGGCCTTCAACTTCCAGTACCTCGGCACCTCCTGGGACGCCGCCGAGCTGCGCGAGGTGATCGACAGGTCGCTGGCCGCGATGCGCCCGGTCGGCGCGCCCACCACCTGGGTGCTCTCCAACCACGACGTCACCCGGCACGCCACCCGGTTCGCCAACCCGCCCGGCGGCACCCAGATCCGCACGCCCGGCGACCGTGAACTCGGCCTGCGCCGGGCCCGCGCGGCCACCCTGCTGATGCTGGCGCTGCCCGGCTCCGCCTACGTCTACCAGGGCGAGGAACTCGGCCTGCCGGACGTCACCGACCTGCCCGACGAGGTCCGCCAGGACCCGTCCTTCTTCCGGGCCAGCGGCCAGGACGGCTTCCGCGACGGCTGCCGGGTGCCGATCCCGTGGTCGGGCACCGAGGCGCCGTTCGGCTTCGGGCCGGCCCAGGGCGGACCCAGCTGGCTGCCGCAGCCGGCCGAGTGGGCCGGGCTCAGCGTGGCCGCGCAGACCGGCGACCCGACCTCCACCCTGGAGCTGTACCGCAGCGCGCTGGCCGTCCGCAGGCAGCACCCGGACCTGGGGGCGGGCACGGCGGTCCAGTGGCTGGACACGCCTGCCGGCGTGCTCGGGTTCCGCCGCGGCTCCTTCGTCTGCCTGGCCAACACCGCCGGCGAGGCGGTGGAGTTCGACACCCCGGGCCGACTGCTGGTCAGCTCCGCAGTTGACGCGGTACCCGGCCTGCTGGCTCCGGACAGCACCAGTTGGTGGGCGGTCTGACGTGGTTGCAATAGGCTCTGGGATCGTGACTACGGCGCGACTCTCGGACATCGCGGCGCAGGCGGGGGTCAGCGAGGCCACCGTCAGCCGCGTCCTCAACGGCAAGGCGGGCGTCTCCGCGACGACCCGGCAGACCGTGCTGGCCGCCCTCGACGTGCTCGGCTACGAGCGGCCGACCCGGCTGCGCCAGCGCAGCGCCGGGCTGATCGGGCTGATCACGCCCGAGTTGAGCAACCCGATCTTCCCCGCGCTCGCGCAGGTGATCGAGCAGGTGCTCAGCCGGCACGGGTACACCCCGGTGCTCTGCACCCAGACCCCCGGCGGCTCCACCGAGGACGAACTGGTGGAGATGCTGGTGGAGCGGGGGGTGGCCGGGATCGTCTTCGTCTCCGGCCTGCACGCCGACTCCACCGCCGACCACGACCGGTACGCCAAGCTGACCGGGCGTCAGGTGCCGTTCGTGCTGATCAACGGTTACAGCGACCGGATCGCCGCACCGTTCATCTCGCCGGACGACCGGGCCGCGATGTGGATGGCGGTCCAGCACCTGGCCGAGCTCGGGCACGAGCGGATCGGGCTGGCGGTCGGGCAGCGGCGGTACGTGCCGGTGCTGCGCAAGATCGAGGGGTTCACCGCGGCGATGCGCTCGGTGCTCGGCGTCGGTGCCGAGGAGGCCGAGCAGCTGGTGCACCACACGCTGTTCAGCGTGGAGGGCGGGCACTCGGCGGCCGGGGCGCTGCTGGACCGGGGCTGCACGGCGATCGTGTGCGGCAGCGACATGATGGCGCTGGGGGCGATCCGGGCGGTGCGGCAGCGCGGGCTGTCGGTGCCCGGGGACGTCTCGGTGGTCGGGTTCGACGACTCGCCGCTGATCGCGTTCACCGAGCCGCCGCTGACCACGATCCGGCAGCCGGTGGAGGCGATGGCCACCGCGGCGGTGGACGCGCTGCTGGAGGAGGTCGGCGGAGAGCCGGCCCAGCGGGCCGAGTTCATGTTCCAGCCCGAACTGGTGATGCGCGGCTCCACCGGGGCCCGCGCCCGCTGAGCCTGCTTCGAAGCGCCGCCGGCCCCACCCGGGCCGGCGGCGCTTCGGCGTGCCCGGGTGCCTGGGCCACCCCGTGCGTGAGCCTGCGTCACCCGCCCGGGGCCGGGCCCGGCCATGCCCGTAGGCCGGTCCCCGGGAGAGGTGGGGGACCGGCCTACGGGCGCTGTGCTGCGGTGCGGGTCAGACGCGGCCCGCGAAGTCCGGGGTGTAGTTCGAGATGGTCTCGTACTTCACGCCCGCGCTCGGGTTGGCCGCCTCGACGTACTGGCCGCCGCCGATGTACAGGCCCACGTGGTAGACGCCCGCGTTGCTGCCGTCGTTCGACCAGAAGAGCAGATCGCCCGGCTGCAGGTTGTTCAGCGAGACCCGGGTGGTGGCCGCGGCCTGGTCGGCGGCGACGCGCGGGATGGAGACGCCGGCCTTGGCCAGCGCGGCCTGGGTCAGGCCGGAGCAGTCCCAGCCGCCGTTGCCGGTGCCGCCCCAGATGTACGCCTGGCCGACCTTGGACTCGGCGAAGGCGATCGCCGAGGCGAAGGCGCCGGAGGCCGGCTGCGCGGCGGTCTTGGCGCTGGTGGTCTTCACCGACGGCGCGGCCGGGGCGGCGGCCGGGGCCGAGGAGCCGTTGTCCTCGTCGCTGGAGGGCGCGGCCGGCGCGGCCGGGGTGGCGACCGTGACGGTGCCCAGCACCAGCTGCTCGCCCGGGTAGATCCAGTCCGGACCCTGGGTCAGGGCCGACTTGTTGAGGTCGTAGAGCTTCTGCCAGCCGCCGTCCACGTGCTGGTTCTGGGCGATGGTGGAGAGCCAGTCGCCCTGGACCACGGTGTAGGTCTTGTTCTGGGTGCTGGTGGTCTGCTGCGGCGCGGCGGCCACGGCGTCCTGGGAGGCACCGTGGTGGCGGCCCGAGTGGTTCTGGGCGCTGCCCTGGTTCGAGCTGCTCTGCGAGCCGCTGTTCTGCGCCTGCGGGGCCTGCTGCGCCTGCGGGGCCTGCTGGGCCGAGGTGTTGACCTGCGGGGCGGCGCCGCCGCGGGTCAGGCCGGCCTGGATGGAGCAGACCGGCCAGGCGCCGGGGCCCTGGTCGGCGAGGACCTTCTCGGCCACCGAGATCTGCTGGTCCTTGGTGGCCAGGTTGGCCTCGGAGGCGTACTGGTGGCCGCCGTAGGCCGCCCAGGTGGAGGAGGTGAACTGCAGGCCGCCGTAGAAGCCGTTGCCGGTGTTGATCGACCAGTCGTTGGTCGACTCGCAGGTGGCGACCTTGTCCCAGACCGAGACCGGCGCGGCGGAGGCGGTGGTGGCGGTGATGCAGGGCAGCGCCAGGCCGAGGCCGAGCAGGCCGGTCGCGGCGATCGCGCGCTTGGCGGTGCGGGGACGGTTCGTGCCAGTGGTGGGCAGCATGAAGACGCGTTCCTCTCCTACGCCTGCGAGGTGAGCTGTCGGATTCGGGCTGGAGTTGCCCGGCCGTGCTGAGCACGGCTTCACCCCTAGCCCGGCGACCGGTCGATGACCGGTGCCAGGGCGGCTTACCTGGTTCCCCCGCTCCTGCCGTGGTGCGTTTTCGCGCTGCCAGCGGTGCTGGTGGCAGGACTCGGCGTCCGGCCCGCTGGGTCCGTGTGACCACGAACGGGGAGCACGTTAGACAGGCATAAGTTGATTCCGCAAACAGCTGTGAGCGCGGTCACAGCGGCTTCACCACTCCCTCAAGATCGAGGATCATGGCCAGCTGATGGGGCGTCGGCGGTTGCCGGACCAATGCGCCTTCTCAGTAGGGCAGTTGCCGTCATCTCAGGGTGACGGGCCATCGGTTCCGCGGCCCGGTCACGGGCTCCGTCGACCGTCCGGATTCCGGCCCGCGGGGGCCGGCCCCGAGCCTCGGTTACCGTTTCGAGACCAAAGTCGACTCGCCCTCAGATGTCCGTTTTGCCCTCGCCTGTCACTCCGTCAGCACCAGCTGTTCAGCTGGACCCGAGCGCACTGCGGACCGCTCCGACCCGGCCCGCCTCGACCCGGCTCCGGAGGCGACGAGGCCTCCGAACGCGGCGAGGCCCCGCGGCTGCCTCAGGGGCGGCCACGGGGCCTGCGGACGTGGTGCGGCGGGGCGGGCCCTACTCGGCCGCCTCCGCCTGCTCGGCGGCCTGCTCCTGCTCCTCCTCCACCGCCGGCAGCAGGGCCGGCAGCACCGCGAGGTAGGCGGAGGTGATCAGCTGCGCCACCGTGGCGTACGCGCCGACAGGTGCCGCGCTCGGGCAGCCGGTCGCCTCGGTGGCGGCCAGCAGCAGCTCGGTCGGGGCCTCTGGACCGATCACCAGCGGGGCGAGCGCCGGGCGCTCAGCACCGGTGGCGCGCAGGTGCTCGACGGCGCCGGCCACCGAACCGGGCACGTCCAGCGCGGCGGCGACCACCGGGACCGCCAGCCGGGCCGCCAGCAGCACGCCGGTGATCCCGGCGGCCGCGGCCGCCTCCTCGCCGCCGACCGTGGTCAGCACGACCCCGTCGGCGGCGGTGGCGATGGCGAACAGGCGGGCCCGGTCGGCCCGGGCCAGCCCGGCCTCGGACAGGCGCACGTGCACGGCCTCGGCCAGCAGTGGGTGCGGGCCGAGCGGGTCGGTGACCACGGCGCCGGCCCGGGCGGCCAGTTCCTGCAGTGCGGCCAGGTACGCGTGCGGGCCGGACAGCAGCGGGACCAGGACCGGCACCGGCATGCCGGCCGCGGCGGCCTCCGCCAGCAGGTCCTCGACGCTGGGCCGCGGCCGCTCGGCGGTCGGGCTGCCCTGCGTGCCCTCGGCGGCGTCCGCGGTGGACTCCTGGGCGGCCGCCGACTCGCTGCCGCCGGCCAGCCAGCCGGCTGCGAGCGGCAGGCCGGGGTTCTCGCTGCGGATCACCGAGACCAGCTCGTCCACCAACGCGACCGCCTCGGGCGTCGCCGCCGCGGGCACGGCCAGCAGCAGTGCCGGCGCGCCCGCGGGCACCTCGGGGCGCTCGGGGCGGCGGTGGCGCCCCCGTGCACGGGAGCCGGGCGTGCGGACGGGCAGCGGGGCGCCCGGGATAGCAGCAGTGCTCATGGCGCAGAATCGTAGGACATGCCCGTGATCACTTCGCATCCGGCTGCCGATCCGGGGGCAGCTCCGGGACAAGACGGAGCAAATCCGGCAATCTGCCCGGCCCGCCGTCAAGATGTGACGGAGTGTGAGGGGCCGGCTGCGAAGTTGATCACTTGTGCAGCTTGTCAACGGCCGAACCGGCCACGCTCTGTCGGGCGTCCCCTCCATCGGCGGTGACGATCAACGAGCTGATTCATCCTCATCTGTCCGGTTCTGCCCGGCAGTAGACCGCTCCCACGAGGCACTCTGGCATCGCGGATGCCCGTGCGTGCACGCGCAAAATCACATGCCGATGCACGTGCATTAGCGTTATCATTACGACAAGTAAGGCATTCGCGCTGCCCATGCGAGCCGGAAGGCGGCCGGCGGTCGGAGCGGACGGGCGCCGAGCGGTTCGATCACTCCAGCGCTCTCTGGGAGATTCCTATGCACGACACGTACAACGGCATGGCGGCCACCGACCTCGAGGGCGTGGTCTGGCAGAAGAGCCGGCACAGCAACTCCAAGGGCAACTGCGTGGAGCTCGCCGCCCTGCCCGGCGGCGCGGTCGCGATGCGCAACTCGCGCTTTCCGGACGGCCCGGCGCTGATCTACACCCGGGACGAGATCGAGGCGCTGCTGCTCGGCGTGAAGGACGGGGAGTTCGACCACCTGGTCGGCTGACCCGGGCAGTGCTCGGACGGATCCAGGACGCGCCGTCGTGGCGGGGGAAGCCGCGACGGCGTTCGGCGTTCCCCGGCCCGGCAGATCATCGCCGCCACTTCCGTCACCGCTGCCACTGCTACCGCCGCTGTCAGTGCCTCGACCGTGATGCGGCCGGCGGCGGAAACGACGAAACGCCGCGCACTGGCGCGGCGTTCCGGGCACGGCGGGCGGCGGCCTAGGCGGAGCGCCGGTGGCGGCCGGCCGATGCGGCGTCAGCTATCAGCACGGCAGAGGAGACTGACGGACAGTCGGCGGCCTGGAAGAGCGCCCAGACCACCTTGCCCGTGCCGGAGGCCAGCGGGTGCCAGCCCCAGGACTGGCTGAAGGAGTCCACCAGGTGCAGTCCGCGCCCGGACTCGGCGACGAAGTCGGCCTCTCTGGTCACCGGGCCCACGCTGCTCGGATCGCTGACGGCACAGACCAGTTGGGGTGCCCGGTGGACCAGGCTGATCCGGATCGGCAGTCGGCTCTCGCTGCTCTGGCCGGGGCCGGCCTGGATCGGGAAGGACGCCCGCCCGGGGCTCTGCGACAGGTCTGCGGCGGTCGGTTCGCCGATCGCGTGCCGCAGCGCATTGGTCACCAACTCCGAGGCCACCAGGGCGACATCGTCGAAGAGGTAGTCGAGGCCCCAGTGTTGCAGGCTGGTTCGGGCGAAATCTCGCGCGGTGCGTACCGCGTCATAGCGAGGGGCGAGAGTGCATGTCGCCACGTCAGGATCGACGGCCACGGCCGTACCGGTGCCCATGAAGAGCTCCTCCCATAAGGGGGCGGACACGGCTGGACCCGGCGGGGTCATGCCGGTCACCTCCGACTCGCTTCGGCCGCTTCGCCAACGCCGCGACCAAGTGCGTGGGGTCGACAACGAAGCCCGCGGGACTGCCACAGGGGGCGTGCAACTGCACGTGCACCATCGTGCTCTGTGCTTACGGCGGATGCAAGAGTCGATTCACGTGCAGTCGACTCATTGGCATATGCAGACGCCGGATGCACGTGCATCCGCACGAGCGCTATACCGTGCTCCTGGCCGTGCCGATGGACGTGCCGATGCAGAATTGATAGATCCTTGTGCCATCACCGGCACTGTGAGCGGCCGGATAGTGGCAGACTGTGCCCTGTTTCCCGAAGCGGAGGTTCCGACGGCATGACCACAGCGCAGCCCGGCGGCGGCGGTTCCATGGTGCGCCGGATCCTGCTGGGCTCCCAGCTGCGTCGGCTGCGGGAGGCACGGGGTGTCACGCGTGAGGACGCCGGCTACCAGATCCGGGCCTCCGAGTCGAAGATCAGCCGGATGGAGCTGGGTCGGGTCTCCTTCAAGGAGCGCGACGTCGCGGACCTGCTCACGCTCTACGGCGTCACCGACGGCGAGGAGCGCGAGTCGCTGCTCGGCCTGGTCCGCGAGGCGAACAAGTCCGGCTGGTGGCACAGCTTCAGCGACGTGCTGCCGGGCTGGTTCCAGACCTACGTGGGCCTGGAGGAGGCCGCCTCGCTGATCCGCACCTACGAGGTGCAGTTCATCCCGGGGCTGCTGCAGTGCGAGGACTACGCCCGCGCGGTCTTCGGGCAGAGCCGCCCGGTGCTCAGCGAGGAGGAGATCGACCGTCTGGTCGGCCTGCGGCTGCGCCGGCAGAAGCTGCTGACGGAGGGTCAGGGCCCGCGGCTGTGGGCCGTGATCGACGAGGCCGCGCTGCGCCGCCCGGTCGGCGGCCCCAAGGTGATGCGCACCCAGCTGCAGTACCTGATCGACATCTCCGAGCAGCCCAACGTGGTGATCCAGGTGATGCCGTTCCGGTTCGGTGCGCACGCCGGTGAGAGCGGTGCGTTCAGCATCCTGCGCTTCCCGGAGCAGGACCTGGCGGACGTGGTCTACCTGGAACAGCTGACCAGCGCGCTCTACCTGGACAAGCGCGACGACGTGGACGCCTACGTCCAGGTGATGGAGCGGCTGTGTGTCGACAGCCTCACCCCCGAGCGCACGGTCGAGTTGCTCTCCTCGATCCTCAACGAGGCCTGATCCGCCAGGAGTCCAGCGCCTGCTACCGCGTCTGGCGTATCCAGTGCACCCCGGCCGGCGGGTCGGCCTGCGGCGGGTTGCCCAGCTCCCAGGCCAGCCCGTAGCGGGCGAACAGGTCGGCGCGGATCGGCGCCAGCGGGGTCTGCGCGTTCGGCAGCAGCACCCCGATGCAGCCGCCCATCAGCGCGCTGCGCAGCACCGCGTGCTCGGCCACCGGGTCCTCGGCGCCCCAGTCGGCCAGCACCTCGCGCAGCAGTGCCCCCAGCCGCTGCTGCTCCGGGTCCTGCACGAAGCCGCCGACGTCGGGGTCGAGGATCAGCGCCAGGTGCGAGCGCATCACCCGCGGGTGGTCCAGCGCGGTGCGCAGCACCTGGTCGATCGCGGTGGCCAGCCGCTGCTCGGCGCCGGCGTCCGGGGCCAGCGCGGCCAGCGCCGCGGCCAGTTCGAGGTGCATCAGGCGGTGGGTGGCCGACTGCATCAGCAGTCGTTTGCCGTCGAAGTAGTAGGAGACCAGGCCGCGCGCGAGTCCGGCGGCCTCGGCGATGTCGGCCAGGGTGGTGGCGGCGTATCCGCGCTGGTCGACCAGGTCGGTGGTGGCCCGCATCAGGCGCCGACGGGAGCGCAGCCGCATCTCCTCGTTGACCGATTCCCCGCGAGGTGCCATCGTGTCAGCTCCGTACGTTGGTTGGCTCTCGGTCAATATACTTTGACCGGGAGTGACCGACGGTCTGGGCCCGAGGCGAAGGCGGGCGTCGGTCCAAGTACGGTGCTCGGCGTCGGTCTCACCAGAACGGGGGACTGGTGAGACCGACGGCCGGCCGACTGCGCGGCTGACTACCGGTCAGACCCGTCCACGGCCCTGCACCGTGGACGCCCCCGTCTCAAGCGCCGCCTCGGCGCCGATCCGCGGGTAATCGTAGTCCGGCACCGAGTGCCGCGCTGCGCTGCGTCGCCGGTCGAACAGCGCGCCCGCGGTGACCGCCAGCAGGCCGAGCGCGGCCACCCCGGAGACCAGGACCAGCGCCGGGCGGTACCCCGCCAGCTGGTCGGCCGGGCTGGTGCCGCCGTGGCTGCCGGTGGTGATCACCGCGGCGGTCACCGCCAGCACCAGCGCATTGCCCACCTGCATCGCGGTGTTGACCAGGCCCGAGGCCAGGCCCTGCTCCTCGTCGGCCACTCCGTTGGTGGCGGCGATGTTGGCGGAGGGGTAGAAGAGCGCGAAGCCGATGCCGAGCAGCACCATGCTGGGCAGCACCAGGGTCAGGAAGCCGCTGTGCGGGCCGAGCCGCAGGAAGAACAGGTAGCCGGCCACCATCGCGCCGGCGCCCAGCACCAGCAGCCGGCCGGTGCCGAAGCGGTCCACGATCGCGCCCATCTTGGTCGCCGACAGCGCCACCAGCGCGCCGACCGGCAGCAGGGCGAAGCCCATCCCCAGCGCCGACCAGCCGAGCAGCCGCTGCAGGTAGAGCGTGACCACGAACTGGAAGCCGGCGTACGAACCCATCAGCAAGCAGGCGGCCAGGTTGCCGCGGGCCACACTGCTGTTGCGGAAGATGCCCAGGCGCACCAGCGGGTGCGCGGTGCGCTGTTCTATCAGCAGGAAGGCGGCCAGCAGCGCGGCCACCGCGGCCAGCGAGCCGATCGTGCGCAGGCTCGCCCATCCGACCGACTGTGCCTCGGTAACGGTGAAGACCAGCAGCAGCAGCGCCACCGTGCCGCTCACCGCACCGGCCACGTCGTACCCGCCGCGGTGCGGCTCGCGGGCCTGACGGGGCAGCAGGCGCAGCGCGAGGGCCAGCGCGGCCAGGGCGACCGGCACCGGCATCAGGAAGGTCCAGCGCCAGCCGACCGTGGTGAGCAGGCCGCTGAGCACCAGGCCGAGCGAGTAGCCGCTGGCCCCGCAGGTGGTGAAGATCGACAGCGCCTTGTTGCGGGCCGGGCCCTCGGCGAAGGTGGTGGTGATGATCGACAGGGCGGCGGGTGCGGTGAAGGCGGCGGCCGCGCCCTTGAGGAAGCGGGCGCCGATCAGCAGCGCGCCGTCGTCCACCAGGCCGCCGAGCAGCGAGGCGGCGGCGAAGACGGCCAGCGCGATCAGGAAGACCCGGCGGCGGCCGAGCAGGTCGGCGGCCCGGCCGCCGAGCAGCAGCAGCCCGCCGTAGCCGAGCACGTAGCCGCTGACCACCCACTGCAGGGTGGAGGTGGAGAGCTTCAGGTCGGTGCCGATGGACGGCAGCGCGACGCCGACCATCGAGACGTCGAGTGCGTCCAGGAAGAGCGCGGTGCAGAGCACGATCAGGGTGCCCCAGAGACGGGGACTCCAGCTAAGGGAGCCGTCTGTCGTTGGCAGGGCGCGAGTTGGCGATCCGTCATGGCTGGTGGTCATGGGGCCGACACTACATGCAGGTGCAATCAATGCAAGAGAATTTAATGCTTCTGCATATAGTTCATGTGCACGTGGTAAGGTCCGGGCCGTGCCTACCACTGAGCCGTTCGACCCGGCTGTCCTGGTCCTGGAGTGGCGCGAGCTGCTGGCCCGCCATGCGGCCACCGCCTGCGCGCTCGACCGGGAGCTGGGTGACCGGTTCGAGCTCGGCACCAGTGAGTTCGAGGCGCTGGAGCGGCTCGCCGAGCAGGGCGGCGAGGCCCCCGGCAAGCTGCGGGTGCAGGAACTCGCCGAGACGGTGCACCTGAGCCAGAGCGCGCTGTCCCGACTGATCGGCCGGCTGGAGAAGGCCGGCCTGGTCGAGCGCGCCATGTGCGCGGACGACCGGCGGGGCGTCCATGTCACCCTCACCGCCGCCGGCCGCGAGCGCTACCTGGCGGCCCGCCCGGTGCACCGCGCGGTGCTCGCCCGGATGCTGACGTAGCCTCAGACTACCCCTGGGTGACGCCGGTTGACTCCACGTAGTGCCCGGCCTCGGTCGTGGGCCGGGGTCAGCGCAGTGCGCCCAGGCCGGGGGCCAGTGCGAGCAGCAGCACCGCGGCCGGCGCCGCCAGGGCGAGCAGCGTCAGGCCCAGCCGGGTGCGCTTGGGCAGCCGCGGCTCGCCGGCCAGCAGCCGGTCCACCCGGCGCGGCGCCTGGGCGAGCCCGGTCGGCGCGGCGTCCCCGGTGCAGCCCTCGAAGACGCCCCGCCCGGCGTTGATCTCCACCATCGCGTGCGCCGTGGTCATCCGGCCGTGTCGGCGGGCCGCGCGGTCGTCGGCAGCCAGCTCCACCAACTCGCCCACCTGGTCCCGGAAGGCGGAGAAGACCCCGACCCCGGGGAAGCCCGCCGCCAGCGCCTGGGCGCCCTGGGCCAGCCAGTGGTGGCGGTGCCGCACGTGCCCGCGCTCGTGACTGAGCAGCGCCGCCAGCTCGTTGTCGGTCAGCCGGCTCAACGCCCCGGTGGTGACGACCAGTTTGGACTGCGAGCCGGGCAGCGACCAGGCCTCGGGGCGCACCGACTCCAGCACCACCAGGCGCTCGCGCCGGGCCGGCTGGTGGCCCACCCCGGCCGGCAGCTCAGGCGCCCGATCGGCCAACTCCCGGTGCCGGCGGCCGCGCTGGGCCCGGGCCGCGCGGATCTCACGGGCCAGCGAGAGCGCGGTGCGCAGGCCGCCCAGGGCCAGCAGCGCCGCTCCGAGCCGCCCCCAACCCTCCTGCCCGGCAAGGCCGTAGGCGGCCTCCACGCCGCCGGGCGCGGCGCGGAACAGCAGTTCGCGCACCGCCGGCAGCGCGGCCGACAACGCCAGCAGCAGGCTCAGCAGGCAGCACAGCAGTACCGCGACCACCAGGCACTGCCAGACCAGCAGGGCCAGCACCGGCTCGCGCTCGACCCAGCGGGCCCGGGCCAGCAGAAGGGGCCCGGTGGTGGCGAAGAGCAGACCGAGCAGCAGCAGGCCGAACAGGGCCGTCATGGCAGGCAGTCCCCCCGGGGGAAGAGCGCGCGAAGTGCGCTGCGGCTCAATCTAGGCGCTGCCCGCCCGGCGCGGAACGGCGGCCCACCCGCAGTGACCAAGGACACCACCGCCGGTGCCGGCCCGGCTACATGGCCAGCAGCATGGCGAACATCCCCACGCCCATGGCGAGTCGGCAGGCCTGCGGGACCGGGCCGCCGGGCAGTGCGGTGCGGGTGCCGTCCACGGTGAGCAGCCGGCTGCCCGCCCAGAGCGCGTAGCTGCCGAAGTAGAGCAGCAGCACGGCCGTCAGCGCGGGCCAGCCCATCGGCATCGCCATGCCCGGGTGCGGGGGGTGGCCGGGCCGGGCCAGCGCCATGTAGGCCATCGCCGCCGCGCCGACCGCGTGGTGCAGGCGGTGGCCGCGCTCGCGCCGGGCCCGGTGGCCGGCCGCCGCGGTGAGCGAGACGGCGGCGAGCAGTCCGAACAGTGCCACCCAGAGCGGGGCGGGCAACCGGCTGCCGCTGGCGATCATCACCGCGGTGGCCAGCCCCATCGCCGCCTCGGCCGCGTCCGAGCCGCGCTCCGGGTGGCGGGCGTCCGGCCGGCGCAGCCGGGCCAGGCAGATAGTGCCGGTGGCGGCGGTGAGCAGGGTGAGCAGCCAGGAGAGCAGAACCGGTCCGTGCACGGCCACCCCCCTCGCTCAGCACGGGACAAGGTCCACGATCACCCAGGGTGGGGGTGTGACAGCAGGGCGCGTGCAGGGGCGTACGGAGGTGCGGGCCGCTTCCCGTCCCGGCTCGCGCGCTGCACGCCCGGCGGGGCGTCCGCCCGGGTGGCCGTCCCGCCTGGCGCGGCGCTCCGGGCGCCGCGAGGCTCGGAAGCGGTCGGACTTTTCTGCGGAGCCAACGGCCGTCCGCCGTAAGGATTCCGGGCAGACAGGCGGTGGCGCGCAGATTCTCTCACCGACCCCCCCTTGAACAGGAGAACCTTTCGTCCTTATCGTGTTCTTGACTCAATACCTTCTGTTGAAGCAGGTCTCCCATGCAGAATCTTTCGTCGCCGCCCGCGGCGGCAGCCGACCTCCCGGTGGCGCCCCCCGCCGACCACCCCGCCTGGCTCCGCCTCAAGGACGCCGTCGAGGCACTGCGCCCGCTGCAGTCCAAGGACGGCTCGATCGATCTGTCGGCCGTCCAGCGCGGCACCGTGGACCCGCTGCTCGCCACCGTGCTCGACGCGGTCCAGGAGCTGGCCCCGCTCTTCCCGCACGATGCCGCCTACCTCGAGGCCGTCGGGGCCGACCTGCGCAAGTGGGCCGAGACCGGCTACCGCGAGCCCGACTTCCTGGACTCGCTGCTGGCCTTCCAGCCCGCCGCCGACCGGGTCGACGGCCTGGCCCACCTGGTCGTCTTCCCGATGTACACCCAGAACGGCAACCCGAACCGCAACCTGGAGGCCGTGCTGCTCCAGGTGGTCTGGCCCGACTGGCTGGCCGAGCTGGAGCGCACCCGCTTCGACAACCCGATGTTCGTGCCGATCACGTTCACCGACTTCACCGCCGGCTACGACACCAACTCCGCGGTGCTCTTCCCGGAGACCGTCGCCGTGCGCAAGGCGCCGGAACGTTTCACCTGGGGCGGCATCTTCTGCGACCGCGAGGCCGCCCGGTTCCGCGCCGTCTCCAGCTCCGCCGTGCAGCAGCTCGGCCTGGAGATCCCGGCCGACGCCGCCGAGCTGATCGCCGACCAGGAGCGCGCCCAGCAGACCTTCGTGCTCTGGGACCTGGTCCACGACCGCACCCACAGCCACGGCGACCTGCCGTTCGACCCCTTCATGATCAAGCAGCGCAGCCCGTTCTGGATGTACGGGCTGGAGGAGCTGCGCTGCGACCTGACCGCCTTCAAGGAGGCCGTCCGGCTCGAGGCCGAGGGCTACAAGCAGGGCCGCGACGTGCAGTACGCGATCCTGTTCGACCGCCTCTTCCGCTTCCCCGTCACCGGTGACCGGGTGCGCAACTACGACGGCATGGGCGGCCAGCTGCTCTTCGCCTACCTGCACCAGCACGACGCGCTGCGCTGGCGCGACAACCGGCTGACCATCGACTGGACCCGGGTCGCCGAGGTCACCAACGCGCTCTGCGCCGAGATCGAGGCCCTCTACCGGGCCGGCATCGACCGCCCGAAGACCGCGCACTGGATCGCCGCCTACGAGCTGGTCTCCCGGTACCTCACCCCGCACCCGGCCTCCACCTGGGCCAAGGGCCCGGCCGCGCTGCCGCTGGACGCGGGCGACACCAAGGCCGTCAACAAGGCCCTGTGCGACGCCGTCCACCCGGACGAGTTCCCGCTCAGCATGTTCTACGAAGCCCTGGCGAAGAAGCTCGGCGGCGTCATCGCCGCCACCACCGGCATCACCGGCGCCGGCCTGCAGGAGGTGGCCGCATGAGCGAGCAGAGCGAGCGCTCCAGCCGACCCGTCGCCACCCCCGGACTCGAGGGCAAGGTCATCGCTGTCGCCGGTGCCAGCGGCCCCGCCGGGCGCGCCGTGCTGCGCCGCCTGGCGGCCGGCGGCGCGACCGTGATCGGTGCCGACATCGACCAGCAGCGCCTCGACGCGGCGATCACGGCGGTCAAGGCCGCCGTCCCGGACGCGCGGATCAGCGGCCAGGTGATCGACCTGCTCGACCCCCAGGAGGTCCACGACTGGGCCGACCACCTGGAGGGCGAGCACGGCCACGTCGACGGCATGATCCACCTGGTCGGCGGCTGGCGCGGCAGCAAGACCTTCCACGACTCGCGGATCGACGACTGGGACTTCCTGCACGACACCGTGGTGCGCACCCTGCAGCACACCTCGCTCGCCTTCCAGCCCGCGCTGCTGCGCAGCGAGGCCGGCCGGTTCGCGATGATCGGTGCCGCCGCGGCCCACAAGCCCACCGCCGGCGGCGCGGTCTACGCCGCCGCCAAGGCCGCCACCGAGGCCTGGACCCTGGCGATGGCCGACTCCTTCAAGAAGGAGACCACCGCAGAGGACGGCAGCCCCACCGCGGCCGCGGTCATCCTGGTGATCAAGGCGCTGCTCTCCCCGGAGATGCGGGCCGAGAAGCCCGAGGCCAAGTTCACCGGCTACACCGAGACCGCCGACCTGGCCGACCAGCTGGCCGCGCTCTGGGACCGCCCCGCAGCAGAACTGAACGGACAGCACCTGTGGCTGACAGCCCGATGACCTTCCCCACCGGCACCGACGCGGTGGTGCACCACGACGCCGGCGTGCGCGGTTTCGCCAGCGACAACTACGCCGGCGTCCACCCGGAGGTACTGGCCGCCATCGCGCTGGCCAACGGCGGCCACCAGGTCGCCTACGGCGAGGACCAGTACACCGAGCACCTGCAGTCCGTCTTCAAGCGCCACTTCGGCGAGCGGGCCGAGGCCTACCCGGTCTTCAACGGCACCGGCGCCAACGTGGTCGCGCTCCAGGCGCTGCTGCCGCGCTGGGGCGCGGTGATCGCGGCCCAGAGCGCGCACATCAACGTGGACGAGTGCGGGGCGCCGGAGAAGATGGCCGGCATCAAGATCCACACCGTCCCCACCCCCGACGGCAAGCTCACCCCCGAACTGATCGACCAGCAGGCCTACGGCTGGGACGACGAGCACCGGGCCGCCCCGCTGGCCGTCTCCATCACCCAGTCCACCGAGCTCGGCACCCTCTACACGGTGGACGAGGTCAAGGCGATCTGCGAGCACGCCCACGAGCGCGGCATGCTGGTCCACATGGACGGCTCGCGCCTGGGGAACGCCGCCGCCTCGCTCGGCCGCCCGTTCCGCGAGTTCACCACCGAGGCGGGCGTGGACGTGCTCTCCTTCGGCGGTACCAAGAACGGCCTGCTGTTCGGCGAGGTCGTGGTGGTGCTCAACCCCGAGCGGGTCCGCAACATCAAGTACCTGCGCAAGATGTCGATGCAGCTCGCCTCGAAGATGCGCTTCGTCTCGGTCCAGTTCGAGGCGCTGCTCACCGGCGACCTGTGGCTGCGCAACGCCGGCCACGCCAACGCGATGGCCCAGCGCCTGGAGACCGCCGTGCGCGGAATCGACGGCGTCACCGTGGTCCGTCCCGTGCAGGCCAACGCGGTCTTCGCGATCCTGCCGCGCGAGGTGAGCGAGCGGCTGCAGAAGCGGTACCGCTTCTACTTCTGGGACGAGCAGACCGGCGAGGTGCGCTGGATGGCCTCCTACGACACCACGGAGGAGGACATCGACGCCTTCGCCGCGGCGATCGCGGAGGAGATGGCGCGCTGACGCCCGCTCCCCCGCGCACCTCTGGCCGCTGCTACCGCTCCGGTAGCAGCGGCCAGAGCGCATTCTCGGCCGCGCCGGCTCGGACCACGCCTGCGGCCTGGCCGATGCCCGGGGCTGTCGGCGTGAAGGGTGTCATGCCCACGAATCGTTCCTTCCTTCGCACAGTCGGCTGACGGTTGCTCAGAATGCCGGAGGCCGATTTGCCTGTGGCGCCCGGGTGCCCGTACAGTTCCGGAGTCGCGCCGGGAAGGGCGACGGAGCCGAAGAGCTCGAGAAACTCCGGTAAATCGGAGCGAAACGAGTCTGATAAGCTCTACGAAGTAAGAACGAAGCCCGGAGAGAACGCGAGAGCGGGATCAAAGGAAGCGTCCGTTCCT
>NZ_PYBW01000206.1 GCF_003205575.1 Streptomyces tateyamensis | reverse complement strand
ATAGAGGATCTTGAGTCGGCGTCGGCGCTGGCCGTGTACGAGCACGGCGGGGACGTGCAGGAAGCGGTAGCGCAGGGTCTTGGGGGTGGCCCGGGCGAGCTCGCCTTCGAGGGCGAGGAGTTGGAGCCAGGCGCGGAGGTCGGTGGCCAGGGCGACGGCCAGCAGCCATGCCTGGTTGACCTTCAGTTCCTGTGACGGGAACAGGCCCAGGCCGCCGGCCTTGCTGTCGCGGATCCCCAGCTCGACCCTGGCGTGGCTTCTGTGTCGGCAGTCCAGCCAGGCCGGTTGGCGTCTGCGGGTGTTGGTCGCGAAGGTCTGGTACCGCTTGTTGTGCTTCTTCTCGTAGTCGCTCGCGTCCTTGACGTAGCGCGGGTGCAGGGGTTCCTTGCGGACGATCACCTTGTGGTGGGGCGGCCATCCGGTCAGGTTGCCGAGCAGGCCGGTGATGTCGGCGACGAACGCGTCCTCGCGTGCTTCGCCGTCCGGGCCGGTGGCCGCTTCCCATAGGCCCTGGCGGTCAAGGAGTTCGACTGCGGCCTGCTCGCGCTCGGTGAAGGCCCAGCCGACCGAGTACTCCCAGGTGAAGGAGGGGCTGGAGCGTCCGCCGGCGTCGGCGATCCAGGCGAGCAGGCCGTGGGAGAAGCCGGCTCCGTCGGTGCGGAACAGGATCTTCTTGCGGTACTGCCACGGGAGCCCGGCCACGGCGGCCTCGAAGATGGCGATGTTGTCGGCGGTGTCGTTGGCCCCCGCGTCGCCGGGCCGCAGCTCCTGCGCGAGCATCTCGCCCGTGTTGTCGCAGTAGGCGAGCAGGGGGCAGTGGCCGTAGACGCCCTTCTTGTAGGTCCCGGCCGCGCCCTCCTTCTCGCTGGGGGCGGGGACCACGGTGGCGTCGGAGTCCAGCACGGTCCAGCCCTGGAGGGCCTGGCCGTCCACGGTGATCCAGGGAAAGCCCTGGTCACGGTCGGCGAGGTGGGTCCAGACCCGGCGGCGGACCTCGGCCCGGGCGCGGGCGATCCGGCGCAGTTGCAGCTCGTCGATTTCGCCCAGGGTCCGGCTGACGGTGGACACCGAGGCGGTGTCGCCGAGCACCGGGCGCTGGTGCTCCAGCAGGCGAATGTCGCGCATGCTGGTCGCGCCGAGCACCAACGCGCAGGCCAGGTCGGTCAGCACCCGCCCGCGCGGATGCCCCGGCACGAAGCCCTTGCGGGCCATCGCCCCCGACAGCGCGTCAGGCAGTCCCATCCGCTCGGCGAGCAGTTGCAGGTGCACGCCCCCGGCGTGCCCGACCTGCCCCTTGCCGTCGCCCGAGATGGTCAGCCCCCGCAGACGTTGAGTATCCTTGCGCACGGAATCGGTGCCCCACCCAGCCGCGTGATGTGTTCCTAGACAGCTCGCATCCTCGCAGGTGGCGGCACCGCTTCTATTTCCGGGTGACAGTCAGTCACCAACGGGCAGGGACCTCGTGAAACGCCGAGGC
>NZ_PYBW01000205.1 GCF_003205575.1 Streptomyces tateyamensis | reverse complement strand
CGGGACCTTGTCGAGAGGGATGACTTTGACTTTCCGTAACGAGAACACCGCCACCGCCGCCGTTGTCACCGAGACCCCGAAGAAGCGCAACCGGGTCCGCATGGCGGTCATGGGCGGCGCGATGCTCGCCCTTCCGGTGGCGGGCCTCGTGGCGGCCAACTCGGCCTCGGCCGCGTCCAGCTCGACGTGGGACGCGGTCGCGCAGTGCGAGAGCACCGGCAACTGGGGCATCAGCACCGGCAACGGCTTCTCCGGCGGCCTGCAGTTCACCCCGTCCACCTGGGCCGCGTACGGCGGCACCCAGTACGCGGCCAGCGCCGACCAGGCGTCCAAGGCGCAGCAGATCTCGGTCGCCGAGAAGGTCCTGGCCGACCAGGGCCCCGGCGCCTGGCCGGTCTGCTCGGTCAAGGCCGGCCTGACCGCGGGCGGCGCCCCGGCCCAGGTCGACACCACGACCACCAGCACCTCCACCCCGGCCCCCGCCGCCAAGCAGAGCGCCCCGGTCCAGGACACCACCCCGGCCC
>NZ_PYBW01000204.1 GCF_003205575.1 Streptomyces tateyamensis | reverse complement strand
GTAGGTCAGCATCACCATGACCTGGCAGTTCCGTACGTCACCGGTCACTCCGCAGTGCTGCGGGGCGACTCCGACGGACTTGGTCCCCTTCTTCCGCACCTGCGTGTCGTCCAGGACCAGCGACCCGACCGGGTCGCCCAGGTGTTCGGCCACATACCCGCGCAGCTCGTCCAGCAGCGCGTCCGCCGACCACGAGGCCGCGTTCAGGAACTTCTGGATCCGCGACGGCGTGACATGGCCCGCCCGTGCGGACATCGTCCACGCGTTCTTCCGGCGCAGGTCCGACAGCAACCCCTCGACCAGATCCGCGAACACCTCACGGGGCTCCGGCCGCGCGAACAGGTGGTCGAAATCTCCGAGGAAGATCGCTAACTCTTCGGCCCACCATCCGAGTTGCTCCTCTGTCACATCTACCAGCATGACCGCTCAACGACA
>NZ_PYBW01000203.1 GCF_003205575.1 Streptomyces tateyamensis | reverse complement strand
CGGACCTCGTGAATGCTTACTCCTCAAGTGCGCCAAAGGCGTGTTCGGTGTCGGCAACCAGGCGGCACTGCGCGACCTGACTCTCCATCAGTCCAGGTGCCAGCCTCTCGGCTTCCGCACGGGTCATGAGGAGGCTTGCACGTCCCGGGGTCGTCAGGACAGTGGCGAGCAGCGCGCGAGCCGCATCGTCGGCTGCCGGTCCAGTAAGCGCTGCGGCCGGGACCTGCTGGTTCGCCAGGAGGTCGAGTAGGCCGTGTTGCCGGCCTCCGCCGGTGGCCAGGGGTAGCTCCACTGCTGCGGATTCCCGTCCACCGGCTTGGGGATAGGCGTCCTGGTGGTGGCGGGTGATGCCACGCATGGCAGCGACGAGCGGGGTCTCCTCTGGACGGTCCTCGTGCTCGTGGAACTGATCACCGGGCCGGTAGTCGCGTCGGCGGCGCAGTGTGCGTCGGACTGCTGCGGCGCTGAGCGCTGCGCCCACTGTGACTGCGAGATAGCCGGCGCCGCGCGGCAGCTCGATGCCCGGCTCGGGCGCCTCGTGATGGGTCGCGGCCACATGGGGTGGAGGCTGATTGTTCGACTGGGCGGTCTGTGGTGCGGGGGCGGGCTGGGTGCCCGTAGTGGCGCTTGGCGTCGGAGCCGGTGAGGTGGGCGCGGCCGAGTCGTGGTGGTCGGCGGGGACTGACAGGCGGTCGGGAGCTGGGGGCGCGGGAGGCGCGGTCGCCGGCTCCGGAGTGCGGGGCAGGAGGAAGGTCCAGCCCGGAGTGATCTCATCCGGGTCGTCCAGGTGGCGGCCATCGAACTGCGGCCGGAGCTTGTTGAGTTCGTAGATCTCGCGCCAGCGAAGGGGGTTGTCCAGGTGACGGTCGGCGAGGTCCCACAGGGTGTCGCCCGGCCGGACGGTGCAGGCGCTGGCGGCCTGCGCGGCGGCGCGGTCAGCGGCGGGAGCGGGGGCGCTCTTCAGCGTGGTCATGGTGGGTGTTGCCGGAGCGGTGGCGGCGACTGGCGTGCTCCATGCTGCCAACGCGGTGGTGCTGCGGGCGGCGGGCGCACTGCGCAGGCTGGCGGCGAGTGCGAGAACGATCGCTCCGACGAGTAGCCCAGCGACCGTCTGCCGGGCGGTGAACGCGAACGTCTCGGATCCTGCAGCGCGCAGTAGCGCCCCGAAGTTCGCTGCGTACCAGATCACTTCGCGCAGCGTCTGCAGTAGAAGGTATGTCCAGAGCACCCAGCTCAAGCAGTAGAGGAGCTGCAGCAGGAGGACCGTGGAGAGCGGGCTGTTGGCCCAGGCCATGACCTCGTCCAACTCGGGCAGCCTCTTGGGGCGGAACTCCTCGGCCCACACGAGGAGGGCGTACGGCAGTCCCGCGAGCAGGCCTGCCAGGGCAGCGGCGGCGCCGAGTGCGCGCAGCAGGCGACCAAGGCGTTCGATGGTCGAGGTCACTGGGTGTCCGTCTCCTCGGCGTGCGCGGTGGCCGTCGCGCTGACGTTGATGGTGGTGATGCCGAGGAGGGCGAGGAGCTGGGTGCGCTGGGTGCGGTGGACGGTGACCGTCACCTGGTCGGCGCTCGCCGTCGCCTCCCCCGCGGCTCCCGCAGTGCGCAGGTAGCTGGTGGCAGCCTGCTCTGCCTCACCTGCCCGCAGGGTGAGCGGCTGCTGGTCGCGGAGCAGTTTGAGGTCGAGGTGGCGGGCACCGTCACGGGCGGCCTCCTGGGCTTCACCGTAGGCCCGGGCCTTGGCGGCGAGGGCGAGGCCGCCGTCGACCGTCAGCCCGAGCAGGGCGAGCAGACCCATGACCACGACGACCGTGAACGGCGTGATCGATCCCTGGTCGGAGCAACGCTCCCTGCGTGGAGCAACGTTGGCGTTCACCGACGTTCTCCGGCGCGGTAGGTCTCCAGCGGGACGCTGAACGTCTCCGTGATGGTGTGGTTGCCCGGCCACGGGATCGCGGCGAGGCCCGCGAGGTCGGCCGTGCACGCCACCGTGACGTTGATCTGTCCACCGGGCCGGAAGGCGTTGCTGTCGGCCGTGGTCGACAGCCGCGAGCAGGCCAGCCCGGCGCCGTCGAGCGCGGAGCGGGCAGCGGCCTGGGCAGCAGCGCCGGCAGCGGTCGGCGTGCGCGCAAGGGAGGCGGCACGGGCCGCCTGGTGGGCGGCGTCCGCGACATCCAGCCGTGCCGAGACAAGGCGACCAGCGCCTACTGCCACCAGGAGCAGCGCGAGAAGTACCGGGGTGATGAGGGCCATCTCGGCGGACACCGAGCCCCGGTCACCGCATCTGCGAGCTGCCACGCGGGTCCTCCGTTGGGTAGCGGGTCAGTGGTTCGGTGACGTGAGGTGTTCGACGGGGCCGCTCGCGTGGGCGCGCACGTGCAGGTCGAGAAAGGGCACGACATGCACCACACCGCCGCTGACGTCGACGCTCGCCTCAGCGGCACCGCGGTGCACCGCAAGCTTCGGCGAGGTCAAGGTCGCGGAACCGACCTGCCCCAGGAAGGCTTGGCCGTCTGCCCGGCCTTGCTCAGCCGTGGCCCGCTCTGCGCGGGCGGTGGCCAGCGCGCGGGCAGCGGCCGCTTGGGCGATGTGGTGA
Source organism: Streptomyces tateyamensis (assembly GCF_003205575.1). Taxonomy (GTDB): domain Bacteria; phylum Actinomycetota; class Actinomycetes; order Streptomycetales; family Streptomycetaceae; genus Kitasatospora; species Kitasatospora tateyamensis. Next base: position 6,558 of record NZ_PYBW01000203.1, on the reverse strand, counting down.
GCGTGAACCGCCAGGGCGAACTGCACGACGGCCATCAGCACGAGCAGGAGCAGTGGGGCCGCGAGGGCGAGCTCGGGAGTGGCCGCTCCTCGGTCGCGCTCGTGGGGCAAGTGGCGTCGTAGCAGCATGAACGCGTCCTAGAAGTTGAGGCCGTTGACCTTGTCGAGAACCTTCGTTGTCAGGACGCCGAGCGCAGCAATGCCGCACAGGACGAGCAGCGCCGTGATGACGATGGTCTCGGTGGTGTAGCCGGCGTCGGGCTCGGCCTTGGCGCGGGCATACCCGTCAGCGAGTCGGGCTGCCAGGCGGCGGGCGGCAGTTCGGGCGAGGGACCGGGCGTAGGTGACGGTGGTGCGCATCGAGGACTCCGTGGGGAACGTGGTGAGGGGTCAGAGCCCGGAGAGGGCGTGGGCGAGGGCTGGGTAGCCGATGAAGAGGAGGAACCCGGCGAAGAGGAGGACCACGGGGAGGCTCATCCGCTCGGTGGCGGAGGCGGCTTCGGCTTCTGCCTCGGCGAGCAGGTGAGCGCGCAGCGTGGCGGCCTTACTGGTCAGGGATGCCTTGACCTTGGCGCCCTCGTGGCCGGCGAGCGCGGTGGTGGCGGCCAGTTCGGACAGCTCCGGAACCGCGAGGCGTTCGCCGAGCTCACCCAGCGGTGTCCAGGGCGGCGTCCGGGTGACCTCGGCTTGGGAGAGTGCACGGCGGAAGGCGGCGAACGCCGCCCCGTGGCCGGCGTTCGCGGCAGCGGTCAGGGCCTGCTCGACGCCTGCGCCGCCGGACAGCGCGACGACGGTCAGGTCCAGGAACGTGGACAGCGCGTGGCGGACCTCGTCCCGGTAGCGCGCTGCTCGCTGACGAAGCGCCAGATCTGGGGCGAAGAAGAGCACGAGAGCCAGCGCCGCCGAGGCCCAGAGCGGCAGGAGCAGCGGCAGGTCGAGCCCGGCCACCGCCAGCGTGCCGGTGAGCACCCAGGTCATCAGCAGCCCGGCAACGGCGGCGGTCGCCTTCTCCGCGAGGTGACGTTCGACCGGGACGCCGAGGGTACGCAGATCCGCGGCGATCTTCTGTCCAGGCAGACGGCAGCGCACCAACAACGGCACGAACCGCGTACCGAGTCGCGCTGACCAACCCTCGAACTCTCCCCCACGAGGAGGTGGTGCAGCCGCCGGTGGCGTTGGTGCGAGGGCAGTTGCGAGGGCTGGGACGGGTGGGCGCCAGCCGAGCCAGGCCCACCATGCGCCAGCGCCGAACCCGGCTCCGAGCAGCAGATAGATCACGACGTGAGCTCCGTCCCCGCGCCCGCGAGCAGGCGAGCCGGTTCGGCGAAAGCGGAAATGCGCCGCAGCCAGGCGAACGCACCCGCGAACAGCCCGCCGACCAGCAGCAGCACGAGCTGTCCGGCGGCGGTGTCGAACGGCTGGAGGTAGGACCGGTTGAGGACGACCAGCCCGATGGCCATGCCGAGGGTCGTGGCGACCACGATCCGCACCGAAGTCCGGATACGAGCACGCGAGGAGGCCGTTCGAGCCCGCATCAAAGCCTGCTCACGAGCCGAGCGAGCCAGGCCCGCGAGGAGGTCGGCGAGCCGTCCGGACTGCCGCCCGGCGGCGCCCAGGAGCGCGATCACGACCAGGTCGCCGAGCGGGTCCGCCAAGCCGTCCGCCAGCTCGTGCAGCGCGTCGGACAGCCGCTGGCCGCGACGGATACGGCCTGCGCAGTCGGCGATCTGGGGGCGGATGGCCTGCGGGGCCGTGGCGGCGGTGGCGAGCAGCGCCTGTTCAAGGCCGGCTGCCGCAGCGAGGGTGTCGCGCAACTGCTCGGTCCAGCTGGCGATCGCCTCGATTCGGGCGACAGCGCGTTCGTGGTCCTTGTCCCGTCCCAGCAGGCTGGGCAGGAACCAGGCAGCCAACGCGGCCAACGGCGCCGCTACGGGCCATCCGGTCACCAGGAAAACGGCCAGCGACGTGAGCACCGTCGCAGCGAGCCGTCGCCCTGGGCGCGTGGGGCGGTGGGCCCGCCACCAGCGTAGGACGCGGCCTTCTTGACGATCCGTGGTGGACTCGGTCGGCCGTAGCCCGGTGTACAGCAGCCACGCGCCGCCGCCGAACCCGGCACCGAGCAGAAGGACCAGGAGCAGTCGGGCGCTCACAGCGACCACCCACTGGCCGTCTGGGGTGCGCGGTAGCCGACGGCAGCGAGATCATCCAGCGTCGCGGCGCGCAGCGGAACCGCGGGCACAGCTCGCCGGTCGGGGCCGGGACGGTAGACCTCGTTGGAGATCAGCTGTCCGCCGTCCGCGTCGATGATCTCGCGGATCGAGGAGACTGCCCGGCGCCCGGAGGTGTCGCGGGCGAGGTGGATCACGAAGTGGACCGCGGAGGCGACCAGCAGGTTCGTGGCCTCCAGGCTCAACCTCTCGGGTGCCTGCACGGCGTACGCCGCCAGCTTGGTGAACACGCCGCGTGAGGTGGAGGCGTGGATCGTGGACAGGGAGCCGTCGTTGCCCTGGCTCATCGCGTTGCACATCGGCACGACCTCGGCGCCGCGGATCTCGCCGACGATCACCCGGTCCGGGGCCATCCGCAGCCCCCAACGCACCAGCTCCGCCTGGTCGATGGCGCCTTCGCCCTCGATGTTCGCCTCGCGCGCCTGCATAGGCACGACGTCGGGGTGCAGGCTGTCCTGATGGAGCCCGAGTTCGAAGGTGTCCTCGATGGTCACCAGTCGCTCCGACGCCGGGATCTCGGAGGCCAGCGCGCGCAGCAGGGTCGTCTTCCCGACGTTCGTTCCCCCGGCGACGATGATGTTCTTGCGCGCTCGCACCAGGGCGCGCAGCAGCTGCTCCAGGTCCTCGTCGAACGCCCCGAGGTCACGCAGCTGGGCCAAGGTCGCGCGCGGGTAGCGGTGGCGGCGGATCGACAGGGAGACCCGGCCGGAGACCGCCATCACGGCGAACATCCGCGAGCCGTCCGGCAGCTGCACGTTCAGTCTCGGCACCGCCCGGTCGAACCGGCGCTCCTCCTCCCCGCCGCGCGCCGCGACCGTACGGATCAGCTCCACCAACTCACCGTCCGAGGAGGCGATCGGCGCAACCTGCTCCTTGCGGCCGTCCGCGTAGCGAACGAACACCCCGTCACAGCCGTTCGCGTCGATGTTCTCCACCTCGGCGTCGTCCAGCAACTGCTGCAGGCCGCCGAGGCCGAATAGGGCGCCGTGCGCAGCACTCATGACCCGGCGCTCGGCTTCCTTCTCCAAGGCCTTCTCGCCCCGGGTAAGGAGGCGAGCAGTGTGGCGTTCCAGCGTCTCGGTGAGCAGCCGCTCCCCGAGCGCCCGGCGCTGCCTGGCCGACCGTGGACGTTCGCCCTTCTCCTCCCGGTCCTGGGCGTCGGCGACCAGCAGCTGAGCGACCTCGACCCGCAGGCTTTCGCTCAACGCCTTCTCGCTCGGCAGGCTCTGGGCTGGCTCTGAGAGGGCAGCATCCTGGTGCGGGATCAGCGTCATGTGAGCTCTCCTCGAAGCACGGTGGCGAGGTTGGTCTGCTCAGCCGCGCCGTCGCCCGTCGGCGGCTGGTGGTCTGCGGGCGCCTGCTGCTCGGGAAGACGCCGACGCAGTTCCAGGGCGAGACGGCGAACGGCATCCAGCAGAGGACGGCGGGGCTTGAGCGGCCAGCGGTTCCGTGGCGCCGGGCGACCGCGCAGCAGCGCCGCGGTCGGCGGATCGTGCGGCAGCATCAGGCACGCATCGGCCCCGAGGGCCGCCTCCACCTCCGCCGTCGGCCAAGGACAGTGGCCGACAACCGCGACTACCAGCGTCCCGACCCGGTCTCGCAGGCGGGCAGCAGCCTCTGCCGTGTGCGCCAATGCTTCGACGGACCCAGCGGTCACGAGCACGAGCACGTCCGAGGCCGACAGCAGCTTCTCGGCCGACGGGCCGACCACCCCAAGGCCGCCGCAGTCCACGATCAAGAGCGCGTCGTCAAGTTCAGCCTCGGCCCAGGCCGGGCTCAGGGCATCCAGGGCGGCCATGCACTGCGCGCTCTCGGCCGGGGCAACCACCATCTCCACGCCACCGGGCAGACGCTGAACGTGCTTCCGCAACAAGGCCGTTGTCAGCCCCGCGCGGCGCGAGGCCGCCGCCAGACTCACCAACCCTGGACTGTCCCGCAGTCCAAAGCGCAACAGCGCGTCACCGCCACCGGCATCCGCCTCGAGCACCAGCGGCTGAACGTCACCCGGCCACGCTGCTGCCAGGGCCAGCGCGGACGTACTGGCGCCGGGTGAACCCTTCGCCGCACCGACCACGATCACGGCCATCAGCGACCACTCCCGGTCGCCTCGCCACCCAGCAGAACGACGGCAGGCTCCTGGTCGGCCACCAGCTGGCCCACCTGTCCGGCAGCAACGCGCACCATCGCCACTGCGCCGCCCGACGGTCCGCTGCCAGACCGGACGTCGAGAGTCATCGCCTCAACGGAAGCGGTGCTCGCCGCAGTTCCGGCCGTCGGGCTGCCCGTCGCGCTCGGATGGGTCTCGTAGACAGCAACCCGGTCGCCAGCACCGAGCGTCGGCGGGTACCGCCCTTCCTTGAGCGCGAGGGTCACGACGGCCGTCCCGGGCTGGGTCGGCCCCTGGCCGAACAGGCCCTCGGAGAGCAGCAGCCCCGCCGGCAGCGACGCGTTGGCCCGCTGACCGACGACCTGACCCTGGCGACTCGCCGCAATCGTCACGGCCCCCGCGTTAGCGGAGACGAGTACTGACTTCACGTCAGCATTGGTCAGGACCTGCCCCGCCGACACTGGCCGTGCCAACGCGAGCACTTCGCTCCGTTGCCCAGTGGCGACCGCGACCGCCCCGAACAGCAGCGCGCACACCACCATGGCCGCGAGCCCGGTGAACAGACGCAGCCGATCGCGCCGCTTCACCGCCGCGATCCGCATCCCCTCCCCCGCGCTCGCCTTCGCCACCGCAGCGGGGCTGCCGCCCTTTGATCGTGCGGACGGAACCTTCAACGCCAACATCAACGCACCACTCCTACGGTCTCGACCAATGCCACATCCACCGCACGTCAGCGGCCGGCTCCCGCCACCACGAGCGACTGCACCTCCACGACCTTCACCGGCAGCTCGGAGCGCGTCACCAAGTCCGGGAAGGTGCCGTTCTGCCCGGCTCCGGACCACGCCACCGACCAGTGGGCCGTCACAACCGCGTGGAACACCCCACCCGGCTCTTCACTCGACGGCCGCTCGAAGACGTGCCCACAGTCCGGCGACGCCGCGTCCGGATCAGAGTCCGGTCCGTACGGCGTCCCGGGGCCCCGGCACACCACGGGGTCCGATCCGTCGCCCAGGTCCCAGGTCATGGAGGAGGGCGTCGCAGTGGCTTCGACCATCACCTCGGGCACCTCGGCGGTTGACCGAACGGGTGCCCATGACGTCCGCTCGACCCACAGCCACGACGGCACACCCACCACTTGGCGTGACGTCTCCACCGGCGACATGCGCACCTGCGGCTTCGGCAGCTCCAACTTCGAGACGGCCTTCGCGGCAAGCACCGCAGGATCGACGACAGGCGTCGGCTTGCCCACGCTGCCGAAGTCCGCCCACAGCGGCCCACCGGTCAGCGGTGTGGAGCCGAAGTTGCCCTGCGGAAAGGTGCCCCCGCAGTCGAGTTCGTACCACTGGCCCTTGTGACCGTTGTCGAGGGTGAGAACGTCCGATGCAGGCACGCTGACACAGGTTGGCTTCTGGCCATCTCCCCCTGGTCCTCCGCTGCCTGTGGTGGGAGGAGCCGCTCCTGACCCGCCAGGAGTCACCGCATTGTGCGCCGCTGACAGGTCACAGGCAGCATTGCCGCAGACGGTAGTGCCGTAGTGAGTGCCCTGTCCGTCAGCCAGCGCCACACCCACGTGGTTCGTGGAGGCCAAGAGGAACCCAGAAGCGACCACTACGACGCGGCTCAGCATGTTCCCTCGGCGCCGGTGATCTGCTCAGTGACCACCCACTTGCCATTCGCCTGCAACGTGATCGCCGACGCCGAGCGACTGCGGCCCCCAGGGACGTCGTCGGCCAGACTGCCGTCGGCCTTGTACTTCAGCCAGTGGGTGTCATCCAGGCAGTCCGCCACCTCCACCCGGTTCGGTGAGGTCGCCGGGGTCACCGAGGTGACGTGCGCCTTCCACACCAGTCGGCCCTTACCCACGAGCCCCTTGCCCCGCTCGTCCGCGAACGTCTGCGACCAGGCCGTCAACGGCTGCCCCGTCATGTGGGCAGCGAGGCGCGGATTCCGGTAGTCAGCCGTCAGGGCGGCCGTCATGATGTCTTCCCACATCGCGTCATACGCGGCGAGCGCCTCCGGAGGAGCCGGCGGACCAGACCATGAGGGAGCGGACACGGGCACCGTCGGGCTCACCGTCCCCGTAGCCGTACTGGGAGGCGAGCCCGGCGCCCTGGACGTGGCTTCCTCGCTTGGCGAAGGCCCGCTCGTACAGCTTGCGACCCCCACCATCGACACCAGGCTGAGAGTCAAGGCCCAAACCCTCCGACCTCGGTGTTTCAGCAGG
>NZ_PYBW01000202.1 GCF_003205575.1 Streptomyces tateyamensis | reverse complement strand
AAACAGGAACGCCGCCCCCCCGCCAGCCCGAGCCCAGCTCGCACCCCGCCCCTCGGCCACCGCCGCCAGCGCGGCCAACAGTTCCTTCCCGCTCTCCCCCGCCACAGCCGCGCGGTGCTCGAAGGACGCCCGTGCGGTGGCCAGCGAGTACGCCACGTCCAGCGGGGCGAACCCGGTGCCGGTGAGCCGGTCCAGCAGGCGGGCCGCCTGGGCCCGCAGCGCCTCGGGGGTGCGGGCAGAGAGCACCCATGGGGCGGGTGCCGCCGCATCAGTACGGGCCGGCTCTGCCGCCGCCGGGGCCTGCTCCAGGATCACGTGCGCGTTGGTGCCGCTGAT
>NZ_PYBW01000201.1:12686-13489 GCF_003205575.1 Streptomyces tateyamensis | reverse complement strand
CCCAGAGCGAGCTGTGCGGACGCCCGCCCTTCCCGCCGTTCGCGACCACCGTGTGGGCGACCAGGCGGCCGTCGGGCGAGACGGCCGGCGCCAGGGCGGCGGCAGCGTCCGCCACCAGTTCGGCCGTGAGCTGGTCGGTCAGGTCGGGTCGCTCGGTCGGGCCGGTCGGTGGGGGAGTCGACTGCGGTGCGGGGTGCGGCATGCGGACTGCCCTTCGCTCGTCAGGACGGCAGGCGGACATCCTGTCGCACCGTCGGGTCTGCGTCAGTCGGATTTCGGCTGCCGGGCCGCGGGCGGACCTGCCTCGGACGCCGCGTCACCGGCCCGCCGTGGCACCGGGGTTGCTGCCAGACGGCGTACGGCGCCGCAAAAGCGGAACGGGCCGTCACCGAGTCATCGGTGACGGCCCGTTCCCGGCCGGGTGATCACGCGCTGAGGCTGGTCAGAGCGCGGCGCGCCTGCCGGCTGGTGCGCTCGGCGCGGTTCTTCAGGCGCAGCGCGCGGGCGACGCGGTGCTGCTCGGCGTCGCGCAGTCGCGCGTCGATCATGGCCCGCGCGGTGTCGAGGTGGTACGTCATGGCGATCTCCCCCTGGAGTGGTGGCCGGCCCGTCGACATCACCTCGATGTCGGTCCTCCGGGCCGCCCTGTGGTTACGATTCTACACCATCTTGAGCTGAACGCCTTTCATTTCTCGCCCATCCTCTTAAGTTTGCCTTTTGATCAAAGGATCGCCATCTTCGGCAACTTCGGCATTCATGGCAAATCATCCCAAAAGTGGATCTTTCTCCCCGTCAGTGGGACG
>NZ_PYBW01000201.1:0-12438 GCF_003205575.1 Streptomyces tateyamensis | reverse complement strand
GGGCGCGGGGTTGCTGCCGGAGTAGCTCGCACCGAACCCGAAGGTGGTGGCGGCCCCGGGGGCGAGCGCCGAGTTGTAGCTCAGGGCCGCCACCGTGACCTGTCGGCCGCTGCTGCTCAGGGCGCCGTTCCACAGGTTGCTGATGGTCTGGTTCCCGGGCCAGGTCCAGCTGACGTGCCATCCGTTGACCGGGGTCGTGCTGGTGTTGGTGACCGTCACATTGGCGTTGAACCCGGTGCCCCAGTCCTGGGTGACGGTGTAGGCGGCGGTGCAGCCCGCGCCGCCGCCCCCGCCGGCGGGAGCGGTGGTCGCGGTGACCGCGGCGCCGGCGGGGGAGGTGTTGCCCGCGGCGTCGTGGGCCGTGACGGTGTAGGAGTACGCGGTGGCCGGGCTCAGCCCGGAGTCGGTGAAGGCGGTGCCGCTGGTGGTGCCCACCTGGGTGCCGCCGCGGTAGACGGTGTAGCCGGTCACCCCGACGTTGTCGGTCGAGGCGGTCCAGCTGAGCGAGGCGCTGCTGCTGGTCGTGCCGGTGACGGTCAGTCCGGTCGGGGCGGAGGGCGGCGTGGTGTCGCCGCCCCCGCCTCCGCCGCCGGCCGTGGCGGCGAACGAGAAGGCGTCGGTGGCCAGGCCCTGGCCGCCCTGCCAGATCTCGAAGCCGGCCTCGGCGTCGATCAGGTAGTGCTGCGGGTTGACCGAGCCGCGCGAGACGGCGTCCCGGATCAGCGCGGCCACGTCCAGGCCGGTCACGGCGGTGGTGCCGCCCTGGTACACGTAGGAGATGATCTTCCACGAGCTCTGCTGGCCGGTCCACACGTCCCACCCGTGCCCGGCGGCGGTGGAGGTGCCGGTCCTGGCGCCGAAGGGCTGCACCCCGCCCCGGCTGTTCAGCCAGATCATGATCTCGGTGCCGTCGGGCTGGCCGGTGGTGGTGGGCGTGGAGTTGATCCACAGGTCGTAGGCCACGTCGTAGGCGCCGCTCTGCGGCTGCTCGGTGCTCCAGGAGGAGGTGGCCGAACCGAGGTTGGCGACCTGGATCGGCAGTCCGCTGCCGGTGGTACAGGCACCCCAGTGGCAGCCCTTGTAGAGCGAGGGGTAGGTGGCGGGCGCGCCGCTGGTGGACAGGCCGAACGAGGCGGTGCTGACCGACCAGGCGGTGCCGGTGCCCGCCGTCACGCACTGCGGCGCGGTGGAGTTCCACTCGTTGGCCTGCAGGGTGTACTCGTTGTTGTTCACCGGCAGGGTGCCCTGCGGGGTGCAGATGCTGGTGCCGGCCGCGGTGGCGGGGGTGGCGGCCACCGCGAAGGGGAGCAGGGCGGCGAGCGCGAGCAGCAGGGTGGCCAGGGCGCTGCGCCGGCGGGTGGCGGGTGGGGGCTTGGGCATGGAGCGGGTCCCTTCCGGGGGTGACGGTGGGGCAGGGTGACAGGGGGTCAGCTGCGGGCCGGACAGAAAGCGCTCTCCCGGTGAGCGCGCACGGGCGACCCGGCTTGCTGACGGGCCCTTGTCATTTGCGGGAAATGAACACAGAGTTGAGCTGCTGGTGTCAACGAACGGCTCATTCATTTGGGAGTTGAACGACCATCCGGACGCTCTCCACGGCTCCCGCAGCGCGGCGGCTGCTCAGGTGGGAGCGGTGCCGGCGGTGCGGCCCGGGCCCCGGGACGATCGTGACGGCTCGTGGAAGTTTCAGCGCCCGGCCGGTCGGGCCGGAGCGGAAGGCGAACCGCGACCGCCGCGGCGCGCGCGGGCCGCCGCGGTGACCCGGCCCGCGCGCTCCAGGTCAGTACGGAACCCCCATCCGCCACCACCCCGCCCCAGGAGTCCGCCATGTCCAGTCCCCCCGTCCACCGGACCGCAGTCGGGACGCTGCGTTCCGCCCTCGCCGCGCTCGCGCTCGTCGTCGCGGCCCTGATCGGGCTGCCCGCCGTCGGGCACGCGGCCGGTTCGCTGCCCTGCGACCTGTACGCCGCGGGCGGCACCCCCTGCGTCGCCGCGCACAGCACCGTGCGCGCCCTGCTCTCCGGCTACACCGGCCCGCTCTACCAGGTGGCCCGCAGCTCCGACGGTGCCACCGGCGACATCGGCCTGCTCGCCCCCGGCGGGTACGCCAACGCCGGCGCGCAGGACACCTTCTGCGCCGGCACCAGTTGCCGGATCACCCGCATCTACGACCAGTCGGGCCGCCACAACGACCTCACACCGGGCCCGGCCGGCACCTCCGGCATGGGCGCCGACCGCGGTGCCGACGCGAGCGAGATCGCCGTGACCGCCGGCGGCCACAAGGTCTACGGCGTGTGGATCTCGCCCGGCGTCGGCTACCGCTACACCGGCGCCGCCTCCGGCGTCGCGGTCGACGGACAGCCCGAGGGCGCCTACATGGTGGCCAGCGGCACCCACGTCGGTGCTGCCTGCTGCTTCGACTACGGCAACGCCGAGTCGACGCCCGCGGACACCGGCAACGGCCACATGGACGCCGTCTCGATCGCCACCACCTGCTACTTCGCGCCCTGCACCGGTGCGGGCCCATGGGTGGAGGCCGACATGGAGAACGGCATGTTCCAGGGCGCCAACGGCTCCAACACCGCCAACGCGGGCAACAGCAGCAGCTACGTGACAGCGGTTCTGAAGGACAACGGCCGGACCAGCTATGCGCTCAAGGGCGGCAATTCCCAGTCCGGCGCCCTGAGCACCTGGTGGAACGGCGCGCTGCCCGACCGCGGCGGCTACCAGCCCATGCACCAGGAGGGCGGCATCATCCTGGGCATCGGCGGCGACAACAGCAACTGGAACATGGGCACGTTCTTCGAGGGCGTCATGGTCGCCGGCTTCCCGAGCGACGCCACCGACAACGCCGTCCAGGCGAACATCGTCGGGGTCGGATACGCCGGCCAGACCAACGTCCCCAACGGCCCGCAGGGCACCATTGCCGGCCCGGGCGGCCAGTGCGTGGACGTCGCCGCCGACGACACCGGCGTGAACGGCACGGGCGTCCAGCTGTGGAACTGCCAGTCCTACGCCGAGGACCAGCACTGGACCCACAACCTCGACGGTTCGCTCAGCACGATCGGCCGGTGTCTGGACGTCAACGGAAACGGGACGGCGGCCGGTACTCCGGTGGAGCTGTGGGACTGCAACGGGGTCGGCGGTCAGAAGTGGGTGCAGCAGTCGGACGGTTCGCTGCTGAACCCGCAGTCGGGCCTGTGCCTGGACGATCCGAGCGGGAACACCGCGAACGGGACCAGGCTGCAGCTCTGGACCTGCAACGGCAGCGCGGCCCAGAAGTTCGCGGTCAACGGCGGCGCTGCCATCGGCGCCCCCGGCGGCCAGTGCGTCGACGTCCTGGGTGACGACACCGGCGGTGACGGAACCGCCGTCACGCTGTGGTCCTGCCAGTCGTACTCCGTCGACCAGCACTGGTTCAACCGCGGTGACACCTCGCTCAGCACGCTGGGCCGGTGTCTGGACGTCAACGGAAACGGGACGGCGGCCGGTACTCCGGTGGAGTTGTGGGACTGCAACGGGGTCGGCGGTCAGAAGTGGGTCCAGCAGTCGGACGGTTCGCTGCTGAACCCGCAGTCGGGCCTGTGCCTGGACGATCCGAGCGGGAACACCGCGAACGGGACCAGGCTGCAGCTCTGGACCTGCAACGGCAGCGCGGCCCAGAAGTTCGCGCTGCACTGACAGGCCGTCAGCCGGCGCCCCGGGAAAGCCCGGGGCGCCGGCTCACTCCGCCGGCTCACCCTGCCGGAACGGTCCGCTGCACCTTGCCCGTGTAGTCGGCGGCCAGGTAGCCACCGGTGTAGGAGTCGGTGCGGTAGAGCAGCATGGCCGGCTTCTCGAAGAAGACGTCGTACTCGACCACCAGGTAGCGCATCGTCGGATTGTCGACTTTCAGGGTCGACTGAGCCTGCTGGGCCAGGCCGGGCAGCGCGTCCCAGTTGTACTTGCCCAGGTCGAGCACGGAGTTGGCGTCCTCCACCGTTCCCCCCGGCGAGGTGCTGAGCCGGCCGTTGACGTACGACAGGTCGTCGTAGCGCTTCGGGTCGGCAGCGGTGGGCACCTCGGCGGCCGCGTGGCCGTCGTCGTAGATGGTCAGCGAGACCACCTTGGAGCCGGTCAGGTGCATCGCCTCGATCGTCGCGTGCACGGTGGCCGCTGAGAACGGGTCCTGCTTGCCGGGGGCGGCCGCCTTGGTGGCGGGGGCGCTGGGGGTCGTGGTGGCAGGTGCCGAGCCCGTGCCGGGCGGCGTCGCGCCGGGGGAGGAGCCCGCACCGGGGGAGGAGCCCGCACCGGGCACCGAGGCGCCCGGAGTGCCGCCGGCGGCGGTGCTGTGGTGGGCGGCGCTCTCGAACCAGGTGACGCCCCCGGCCACCAGGACCACGGTGGCCACGGCGGCGGCGAGCGCGACCCGGCGGCGGGCCGGGCCGGCGGGCGGCTGCGGCGCGGCGCCGGTCGGATAGGGCGCCGGACCGCTCGGGTGCCCCAGCGGCCCGCTCGGGTACGGCACCGGCCCGCTCTGGAACGGGATGGCGTCCGCCGGCGGGTAGCCGTACCCCGCCGACGTCGAGGCCTGCGGCGTCAGCTGCGCGGTCGGGGTGTAGGCGAGCGGCGGGCCGAAACCAGTGGCGGCGCCCGCGGTCTCGGCCGTGGCGAGCAGCTGGTCGAGCTGGGCGGCGTCCGGACGGTAGGCCGGGTCCTTGCCGAGCAGCTGCGCGAAGAGCGGGGCCAGCGCACCGGCGTTGCGCGCGGGCGGCAGCGGCTCGCCCAGCACGGCGGCCAGGGTGGCCAGCGCGGTGCCGCGGCGCAGCGGGTGGTGGCCCTCGACCGCGACGTACAGCATCATGCCGAGCGACCACAGGTCGGAGGAGGGATTGCCCTCCTCGCCGCGGATCCGCTCGGGCGCTATGTACTCGGGCGAGCCGATCAGCGCGCCGGTCTCGGTGAGGGTCGCGGTGCCGTGCATGGCGGCGATGCCGAAGTCGGTGAGCACGGGGGTGCCGTCGGGGCGCAGCAGCACGTTGCCCGGCTTGACGTCGCGGTGCTGGATGCCCGTCCGGTGGGCGGCGTCGAGCGCCGCGAGGACGCCGCGGCCGATCCGGGCCGCCTCGGGCACGGTCAGCGGTCCGTGTGCCAGCCGGTCGTGCAGGCTGCCGCCGGTGACCAGCTCCATCACCAGCCACGGGTGCGGGTGCTCGGGGCTGTCCACGATGTGGTAGATCGTCACCACGTTGGGGTGCTGCAGCCGGGCCAGCGCCCGGGCCTCGCGCAGCACCCGCTCGCGCAGCTCGGCGGCGGCCGCCGGGTCGTTCTCGGCCAGCGAGGGATCCGGGGGCCGGACCTCCTTGAGCGCCACGTCGCGCTGCAGCGCCGTGTCGTGCGCGAGCCAGACCAGGCCCATGCCGCCGCCGCCGAGGCGCTGCTGCAGTGCGAAACGGCCGTCGATGAGCCGCAACCGCGGTCCCCCAGAATCCATGCCGATCATCGTAGGGGCGCGCCCTGACCATGCTCGCCAGTACCGTGCCTGGGATACTCTCCCGGGCCGTGCGGAAGGGGACCGTGTGCAAGCGATCGAAGCGGAGCCGATCGGCACCGAACGATTCGTCATCGAACCGCTGACGGTGGAGCACGCGCCGGCGATGGCCGCCGTGCTCGCCGATCCGGCCCTGTACGCCTACACCGGCGGTACCGCGCCGCAGGTGGCCGAGCTGCGCGAGCGCTACGCCCGCTGGGTGGCCGGCTCCGGTGAGCCGGGGACGGCCTGGTGCAACTGGGTGCTGCGGGACCGGGCGAGCGGGGAGCTGGTCGGCTGGCTGCAGGCGACCGTCAGCGGGCGGGCCGCGGCCGAGCTCGCCTGGGTGGTGGGCAGCGCCCGGCAGGGGCAGGGCGTCGCCAAGGAGGCGGCGCGCGCCCTGGCTGGCTGGCTGCGCGGTCAGGGCGTGGCCCTGCTGGTGGCCCACGTGCACCCCGGGCACGCCGCCTCGGCGGCGGTCGCGGCGGCCGCGGGACTGCGGCCCACCGGGCGGCTGGTGGACGGCGAGGTGCGCTGGGAGGGTTGATGGCGGGTGCCCTCGCCCGTGAGGGCACCCGCCATCAGGCTGCCTGACGAGCCGTCAGAGCTGGTGTGCCCAGACCGCGTACCGCTGGACGAACCGGGTGCCCGTGCCGGCGGTCACTGTCACGTCGTAGCGGCCGACCCGGTCGAGCGGCCAGTCGATCTTCACCGTCCGACCGGCGCCGACCCACACGGTCTGCGGGCTGCCCGCGAAGTCGTTCGCCGCCGCCGTGAAGCCGACCTCGCCCGCGCCGTCGTTCGCCAGCTCCAGCCGCAGCACCTTGGGGTCGCGCAGGTCGGCCGTCACCATCGGGACCGAGACGTCCTCCTGGGCGAGTCGGACCACGGTGCCCGCGAAGCGGGTCACGAAGCCGTCCGCGCCGTGCACGGTGAAGTCGTAGCGGCCGTCGGTGGTCGCGGCGTCCCAGACATAGGTCCGCGACTGCCCGGCCGGCACGGTGAACGGGGTCCCGGCGAACGGCTGCGCGATGTTCGGGTAGACGGTGAAGTGGTAGCCCACCGTGCCGAAGTTGGTCATCGTGCAGGTGACCTTCCCGGTGGCCCGGTCCACCTCCACCTCGGCCCAGGGCCGGTAGGGCAGCGGGCGGTGCGGGCGCTCGCCGCGCTCCTGGGCCGGCATCGACTGCGCGCCCTGGGCGGGCAGCGCCACCGGCGGCAGCTGCGCGGCGCCGTCCGCCTTCGCCATCAGCGCGACGGTGTCCGGCAGCGCCGGGAGCGAGTAGTCGGGCCGGGTGAAGTCGAAGCAGCTGGTCAGGTCGCCGCAGACGGTGCGCCGCCAGTCGGAGATGTTGGGCTCCCGGACCCCGGTCACCACCTCCAGGAAGCGCAGCACCGAGGTGTGGTCGAAGACCTGCGAGTTGACGTACCCGCCGCGCGACCACGGCGAGGCCACCCACAGCGGCACCCGGTTGCCCAGCCCGATCGGCCGGCCCTGCGCGAACTCCTCCGCCGTGCCCGGCTCGGGCGCGGGCGGCACCTGGTGGTCGAAGTAGCCGTCGTTCTCGTCGTACATCACCAGGAAGACGGTGTGCCGCCACACCTCGGGGTTCGACATCAGCGACTGCAGCGCGCTGTTGACCCACCAGGCGCCGTAGTCCGGGCTGGCGTTGGGGTGCTCGCAGAACAGGTACGGCGCGACCATCCAGGAGACCGTCGGCAGCGTGCCGTCCTTGCAGTGCGCGTCGAAGGCGGTCAGGTCGAATGTGGTCATCGCGTTCACGTAGCGCGGGTCGTCCGGCGCGAACGCGTGGAACTGCTTGAAGTAGGAGAGCGCGTTGTCGTCGTAGTCGCCGGTCCGCTCGTCCTCGCTCGGGTTGTGGTAGACCCGCCAGCTGATCCCGGCCTGCTCCAGCCGCTCGGCGTAGGTGGTCCAGTCGGCCACCGGGTTCTGGGTCACCGGGGTGTTGTCGATCCACGGTCCGGTGGTGCCGTCGCGGCCCGGGCCCGAGGTGCCGGTCCACAGGTAGAGCCGGTTGGGGTCGGTCGGCCCGGCCAGCGAGCAGAAGTAGGCGTCGCAGAGCGTGAACGCGTCGGCCAGGGCGTACTGGTAGGGGATGTCCTCGCGGGTGAAGTAGCCCATGGTGCGCTCGCCCTTGGCGGCCACCCACTTGTTCATCGCACCGTTGTTGATCGCCTGATGGCCGGTGGCCCAGTCGTGGGCCAGGCCGCCGGCGTTCTGCGCGTTGTACTTGGTGGTGTCCATCCGGTACGGCAGCATCACGCCGCCGTCGGCCCGGCGCGGGTCGGGCTGGCGGAAGACGGAGTCGCCGTTCGGGAAGCGCAGCGCCTGCTTGTCCTCGAAGCCGCGCACGCCGTTGAGGGTGCCGAAGTAGTGGTCGAAGCTGCGGTTCTCCTGCATCAGGATCACCACATGCCTGACCTCGGCGACGCCCGCGGGGGCCTGGCCGGCGGGCTCGGCTTCGGCGGAGTCGGGCAGGCCGACCACGGAGGCGGCGGCGGCCGCGGCGGCGGCGCCCAGGACGGTGCGGCGGTTGAGCTCGGTCATCGGTGAACGCCTCTCAGATCTCGAAGGTCGCGACGGCGGCGGCGGTGTCCGAGGGCCAGCCGTTGGCGGCGGCGTTCGGCTCGGCGGCCGGCCAGCCGGTGGCGATCACGTGCGCCTCGCGCAGCGCGAGCGGACCGGTGTACAGCACGTAGTCGATCCGGTCCTGCGGTTCGGGCCTGCTGCCGCGCTGCTTGCGGGTGGGGGACCAGGTGAAGCCCGGGTCCCGCCGGGGGGCCGGGTGGTCCTCGCGGAAGCTGTCCACCAGGTTGGCCGCCTGCAGCGCGGTGCTGACCGGCCAGGCGAGGTCCGGCCAGTCCAGGTGCGAGGGGGAGGAGAGCGCGGCGGCCAGCACGGTCGGGGCCGGGTCCTCGCCGAGGCTCATCGCGGCCACCAGCGCCGTTGCCTGCTGGAGCCGGACCGAGCCGGTCTCGTTCGCCAGCACCTGGGCGGCGGTCGCGCCGTCCTGGTAGGCGTAGGGTCCGTAGCCGGTCTCGTCCAGGTGCGCGGCCCAGAAGCGCACGGTGCGCCCGCCCGGCAGCCGCACGGTGACGCCCGCGGCGGGCAGCGCGGCGGTGGCCGGGGAGAGGTCGGTGAGCGGGTAGCGGCTCAGCACGCCCACGCTGCCCGGGCTCTGGTAGGCGTACCAGCCGAGCGCGTCGGCCAGCGCCTGCGCGGCCGTGCCGCCGGTCTCCTGCAGCGCGACCACGTCCCAGCCCTGGGTCAGCACCACCCGCAGCTGCTTCTCCCGGGCGTCGGTGGTGTGCGCGCCGGCGTCCCACAGGTTGAGGGTGGCGGTCTTCAGCTGCCGGCGGCCCTTGGGCTCGCGCACCGGCACCTGCACGGTGAGGGTGTCGCTCGCCCCGTTCGCGTCCTTGACCGCGACGGTGATCACCGCCGGGTGGGCGAGCGGCTTGGCGGGCGCGGTGCCGCTGACCACGCCCTGCGGGCTGACGGAGAGCCAGGAGTCGCCGCCGGTCCGGCGGAAGGCGGGCGCGGTGCTGCCGGTCCACAGACCGGCCAGCTTGACCGTCACCTGCTGACCCGGCGCCACCTCGGTGGCCGTCAGCGCGTCGACCGCGCAGTGCGCCGGGGCGGGCACCGGCTTGGGCTGGAAGCTGAACGGCGCGCTCTGCGCGAGGATCCCGTAGCCGTCCTTGGCCAGCAGGTAGGCGGTGTACGGGCCGCCGGTGAGCGCGGAGGTGTCGAGAGCGACGTCACCGGCGGCAGCAGGGGTGTACTTCCACAGCAGCGAGGACCCGGTCCCGGGCCGGCGGGTGCCGTCGTAGATGCCCACCCAGTTCTTGGCATCGGGCGCATCGGTGGTCCAGTGGAAGGTGAGCTTGTCGCCCTCCACCGGACCGGTGGTGGAGCTGAGCGTGAGGGTGCTGCCTGTGGGCACGGTGCTTCCTGTCCGCAACGGGGGCAAGTTGGCTGAACAACTGAGCCCTCATTCAGGCGGGAGGCAGCGGCTACGGCATGAACAGCAGGTGACGGAACATCGGAAGTCCGTCGAACTCGGTCACCTCGGGTGACTGGCCTGACCCGTGATGCGGACATCGAACGGTTGACCCAGTAAACGCGCAGCCCGGTCGGCCGCCGGTCGGGCGGCGGCCGACCGGGCTGTGGTCGGTCGCGGTACCTGGTCAGTGGTGGTGGCCGCCGTCGGCGCCGTGGATGATGTTGGTGACGCCCTTCAGCACGTCGGCCACCACCTCCCAGTGCCCGGACTCCTGCTCCGGCGGCTCGTAGGTGAAGACGGGGGTCTCGTCGTCCTGCTCGTCGTTGTCGGGCATGTCCGCTCCGATCCGTAGTGCTGTCCCGCGGCTGCGGTTCGCGCCAACTCTGCTCCCGGGCAACTCCCTTGACAACCTCGGTGCGTCTACGTCAGGTCGCTGGGGCGCACGCGGCGGGTGCGCCGCGCGCTGGTGCGCGCTGTTCGGCAGAGGTGACCACCGGCCGGCGGCCGGTTCCCGGACGACGGGACCGCGCGACCCACCCTCGGGTGGATCCTGTTCCACGTCCTGCAGGAGTACGCCCGTCACGCGGGCCACCTGGACGTCGTCCGCGAGCTCACCGACGGCGCGACCGGCGAGGCCTGAGCCCCCGACGCTGTCCGCGTGGTCAGCGGTACTCGCACAGGTAGGCGGTCTCCACCGCCACCCGGAGCTGGAAGCGGCTCTCCCCGGGAACCTCGAACCGGCTGCCCGCCGCGAAGGTCTCCCAGTCGTCCGCGCCCGGCAGCTTGACGGTGAGGGCGCCGCTGACCACGTGCATGACCTCCGGCGCCGCCGTGCCGAACTCGTACTCCCCGGGCGCCATCACGCCGATCGTCGCCGCGCCCTGCTCCTGGGTGAAGGCGATCGACTTGACCGAGCCCTCGAAGTACTCGTTGACCTTGAACACGGTGTTCCTCCCGGGAAGCTGGCGGACGGTGCGGCGGGCGGTCGCGGAGTCCGGCCGCCGGTCACCGGGCGGGCACTCTACCAGCGGTGATCGCGCCGTCTGCCGGTTGTCCACGGCGGCCCGGCGGCGCGGTTCACCGCGGGCCGCCGGCGGGGTCGCAGGTGTTCGGCAGGTAGCCGAGGCCGGCCGCGTCCGCGATCGGCTGGTGCTGCATGCGGCTGGTTTGAACGTGTTCAATAGTGGGCTAGGCTCTTTCCAGGAACTGAGGAGGGGGCTCCATGAAGATCGTGATTCCCGGGGGGACCGGCCAGCTGGGCGGCGTGCTGGACCGCGCGCTGACCGCCGCCGGCCACCAGGTCGTGGTGCTGACCAGGAACGCGCGGCGGGCCCGCGAGGTCCGTTGGGACGGCGAGCGGCTGGGTGCGTGGGCGGCGGAGATCGACGGCAGCGATGCCGTGATCAACCTGGCCGGACGCAGTGTCAGCTGCCGTTACACCCCGGCCAACCTGCGCGAGATGATGGACTCCCGGGTCGACTCCGCCCGGGTGGTGGGCGAGGCGATCGCGGCCGCCGACCGGCCCCCGCAGGTGTGGCTGCAGATGAGCACCGCCACCTACTACGCCCACCGCTTCGACGCCGCCAACGACGAGGCCACCGGCCGGCCCGGCGGCAGCGAGCCGGATGTGCCCGCCTACTGGGGCTACAGCGTCGACATCGCCCGGAACTGGGAGGCGGAGCTGGACCGGGCCGACACCCCGGCCACCCGCAAGATCGCGCTGCGCACGGCGATGGTGATGGCCCCGGAGCGCGGCGGCACCTTCGACGTGCTGTCCTGGCTGGTCCGGCTCGGGCTGGGCGGCCCGGTGGCGGGCGGTGCGCAGTACGTGTCGTGGATCCACGACACGGACTTCGTGCGGGCCGTCGAGTTCCTGATCGACCGCCAGGACCTGGCCGGCCCGGTCAACCTCGCCGCACCCGAACCCCTGCCGCACCGCGAGCTGATGCGGGGCCTGCGCCAGGCCTGGGGCGTCCCGCTGGGCCTGCCGGCCACCCGCTGGATGGCCGAACTGGGGGCCTTCGCACTGCGCTCCGACACGGAACTGCTGCTGAAGAGCCGCCGGGTCGTCCCGGGCCGGCTGCTGGAGGCCGGCTTCGCCTTCGAGCACCCGCGTTGGCCGCAGGCTGCCCGGGAGCTGACCCGGCGCGCCCGCGCCGCCCGGCACGGCGGCGCGGGCGGCTGAGGCTGCCCCGGGTGGCAAGCGGACGGCTGAGGCTGCCTCAGGTGGCGCTGCCCTGGGCGTCGACCATCGACTTCACCGCGTCGTCGAAGTACGGGCTCTGGTTGAAGTCGCTGCAGTCGATGGCGGTCAGGACGCCGTTGACGTGTCCGAGGCCGGTCGAGTCGTCGAACACGCGCAGCCAGGGACCGCCGGGCCCCCGGGATCCGAGCTGGCAGTAGATCCCGATCGTCCCGCTGTAGAACCCCTGCGTGGTGGTGTCGGCGCACGGCTGCTGGCTCTCGCCGTTGCTGCGGTCCAGCGAGTAGGTGAGGACCATGACGGGCACGGTCCGCGGGTAGTTCCAGGAGAGCCCCTGGCCGCCGGTGGCGTCCACCAGGCGGGTGCCGTCCTGCGGCCAGGTGGTCACTACGGCGAGGTCGCGACCGGGGGCGCTGCTGTCGATCCAGGCGGTGAAGATGCGGAACTCCTTGGCGGCGAAGGTGCCGTACGGGTAGGAGCCGGACCGGTAGCGGGGTGCGTAGACCCAGTTGGTCATCCAGGTCCGGCCCTGGCCGCCGTGCACGCAGGAGCCGGCCGTGATCACCAGCTGCTTGGAGGGGGTGTTGAGGGCGCTGCCGGTGCAGACGTGGTCCTGGCCGTCGCTGGGGTCGGTGAAGAACACCTTGCCCACCGCGGCGGACTCGGTGACCTGCGGCTGCCGCCCTGAGTTCCACAGTTGG
>NZ_PYBW01000200.1 GCF_003205575.1 Streptomyces tateyamensis | reverse complement strand
GGCCGGCCCTCGGCCGTTCACTGGGACCGGACTCAGGCGTCGCCGCCGGCCGCGCCCGGGTGGGCGGCGGCCACGTCCAGCAGCTGGTAGCGGTCGATCGCCTCCTTCAGCGCGGAGCGGTCGATCTTGCCCTGCTTGGCCAGCTCGGTCAGCACGCCCAGCACCACCGACTGCGCGTCGATGTGGAAGAACCGGCGGGCGGCACCGCGGGTGTCGGCGAAACCGAAGCCGTCCGCACCCAGCGACTGCCACTGACCCGGCACCCAGCGCGAGATCTGGTCCGGCACCGCGCGCATCCAGTCGGAGACCGCGACGAACGGACCCTCGGCGCCCTGGAGCTTCTGCGTCACGTACGGGACGCGCTGCGGCTCCTCCGGGTGCAGCAGGTTGAACTCCTCGGCCTCCACCGCGTCGCGGCGCAGCTCGTTCCAGGAGGTCGCGGACCAGACGTCGGCCCTGACGTTCCACTCCTCGGCCAGGATCCGCTGGGCCTCCAGCGCCCACGGCACGGCCACGCCGGAGGCGAGGATCTGCGCCGGGACCTGGCCCGCGGTGCCGGCCCGGTACTTGTGGATGCCCTTGAGGATGCCCTCGACGTCCACGTCCTCCGGCTCGGCCGGCATCTGGATCGGCTCGTTGTACACCGTCATGTAGTAGAAGACGTCCTCGCCGTGCGGGTGCTCGGCGGAGGAGCCGTACATGCGGCGCAGGCCGTCCTGGACGATGTGCGCGATCTCGAAGCCGTACGCCGGGTCGTAGGCGACGACGCCGGGGTTGGTCGAGGCCAGCAGGTGCGAGTGGCCGTCGGCGTGCTGCAGGCCCTCACCGGTCAGCGTGGTGCGGCCGGCGGTGGCGCCGATCACGAAGCCGCGGGCCAGCTGGTCGGCCATCTGCCAGAACTGGTCGCCGGTTCGCTGGAACCCGAACATCGAGTAGAAGACGTAGACCGGGATCAGCGGCTCGCCGTGGGTCGCGTAGGACGACCCGGCGGCGATCAGCGAGGCGGTGCAGCCGGCCTCGGAGATGCCGTCGTGCAGCATCTGACCGGTCGGCGACTCCTTGTAGGCCAGCAGCAGCTCGCGGTCGACCGACTCGTAGGTCTGGCCGAGCGGGTTGTAGATCTTGGCCGAGGGGAAGAGCGAGTCCATGCCGAAGGTGCGGTACTCGTCCGGCGCGATCGGCACGAAGCGGTTGCCGATGCCCTTGTCCCGCATCAGGTCCTTGAGCACCCGGACGAAGGCCATCGTGGTGGCGATGGTCTGCTGGCCGGAGCCCTTCTTGACCGCCTTGTACGCGTCGTCGCCCGGGAGCACCAGCTGCGTCGGGCGCACCTTGCGGGTCGGCACGTAGCCGCCCAGCTCCCTGCGCCGGTCGTGCATGTACTGGATCTCCTCCGAGTCACGGCCCGGGTGGTAGTAGGGCGGGTAGCCCTCCTCCAGCTGCTTGTCCGTGATCGGGATGTGCAGGCGGTCGCGGAACCGCTTGAGGTCCTCGACCGTCAGCTTCTTCATCTGGTGGGTCGCGTTGCGGCCCTCGAAGTTGGGGCCCAGGGTCCAGCCCTTGACGGTCTGCGCCAGGATGACGGTCGGCTGGCCCTTGTGCTCGCGGGCCGCCTTGAAGGCCGCGTAGACCTTCTTGTGGTCGTGGCCGCCGCGACCCAGGTGCTGGATCTGCTGGTCGGTCATGTCCTCGACCATGGCGCGCAGCCGCAGGTCGTCGCCGAAGAAGTGGTCGCGGATGTACGCGCCGGTCTCGGTGGCGTAGGTCTGGAACTGGCCGTCCGGGGTGGTGTTCAGCTTGTTCACCAGGACGCCGTCGCGGTCCTGGGCCAGCAGCGGGTCCCAGGTCCGGTCCCAGATCAGCTTGATGACGTTCCAGCCGGCGCCGCGGAACTGCGACTCCAGCTCCTGGATGATCTTGCCGTTGCCGCGGACCGGGCCGTCCAGGCGCTGCAGGTTGCAGTTGACCACGAAGGTCAGGTTGTCCAGGCCCTCGCGCGCGGCGAGCGACAGCTGGCCCAGCGACTCGGGCTCGTCCATCTCGCCGTCGCCGAGGAAGGCGTAGACCTGCGAGTCGGAGGTGTCCTTGATGCCCCGGTGCTCCAGGTAGCGGTTCATCCGGGCCTGGTAGATCGCACCGAGCGGGCCCAGGCCCATCGAGACGGTGGGGAACTCCCAGAAGTCCGGCATCAGCCGCGGGTGCGGGTAGCTGGACAGTCCGTAGGGGGCCTTGGACTTCTCCTGGCGGAACGAGTCGAGCTGCTGCTCGCTCAGTCGGTCCAGCAGGAAGGCGCGGGCGTAGATGCCGGGGGAGGCGTGACCCTGGAAGAAGATCTGGTCACCGGACTCGCCCTCGGCGTCCTTGCCGCGGAAGAAGTAGTTGAAGCCCACGTCGTAGAGCGACGCGGAGGAGGCGAAGGTGGCGATGTGGCCGCCCACGCCGATGCCCGGGCGCTGGGCCCGGGAGACCATGACGGCCGCGTTCCAGCGGGTCGCGTTGAGGACCTTGCGCTCGATCTCCTCGTTGCCGGGGAAGAACGGCTCGTCCTTGGTCGCGATGGTGTTGACGTAGTCCGTGCTGCGCATCTCGGGCACGGCCACGCGCTTCTCACGGGCCCGCTCGATGAGGCGGAGCATCAGGTAGCGGGCGCGCTCACGTCCCCGCTCGTCGATGGCCGCGTCGAGCGACTCCAGCCATTCCGCAGTCTCCTCGGGATCGAAGTCCGGGACCTGACTCGGAAGGCCGCCAATGATGATCGGGTTGCGATCGGATCCGGAAGCCACGCTGTTCCTTCACTCTCGGACGAATCTCTTGGTGTGTCGCGCCGCCTCCATCGTGCTACCGCGTTCGGAGATCCGTCATATCTACCGATCGGTAACCATCTCCCCTGGTCAGGGAGCCGGTCAGGTGGCGTGCGGGCCGGCGGTCCGCCTTGGGCCGCCGGTGTGAGGGCCAACAGGAGACTCTACGCCCGTGCTCGGGTCCGCCTCGAATGCCGTTCGCATCTCGGGCGCACAGCATGGGAACAGGGGTCGGAAGTTGCCGAATGGCGTGCGGCATGCGCAGCATGGGCGAACCGTCGACAAAAGGGCAAATCGGTGTGATCCCCGGCACAGGTCACGGCGTGTCTTGCTACGACACGTCAACCTTTGGGTGGGATCGGGGGTCGGGTACTTGCGCGAACCGCCGCGCCCGTGTGGACTACGGCCACAGCCCTGGCACCGACGCTTGGGCCGAAATACTGGAGGTTATTCCCGTGAGCGCGACCGCGGACCCCGCGGACAAGTCCAACCCGGCCGTCAAGCTGGGCTTCGAGCCCGGTCAGATCGTCCAAGAGCTGGGGTACGACGAAGACACCGATCAGGACCTCCGCGACGGCGTCGAGGAGATCACCGGTGAGGATCTCGTCGACGAGGACTATGACGACGTCGCTGACGCCGTCCTGCTGTGGCACCGCGAGGACGACGGGGATCTCACCGACAGCCTCGTCGACGCCCAGGAGTACCTGGCCGACGGTGGGCTGATCTGGCTGCTGACCCCGAAGAAGGGTCGTGACGGCCACGTCGAGGCGCACGAGATCGCCGAGGCGGCCAGCACCGCCGGGCTCTCCCAGACCAGCTCGGTCGCCGTCGCGGCGGACTGGGCCGGCACCCGGTTGGCCACTCCGAAGGCGGCCAAGAAGCGCTGACACCGCGCTCGACGGGCCCCGCTGGAGGAAGCTCCAGCGGGGCCCGTCCGCATCTGCGGCCGCCCTGTAGCCGCCGCCGAGAGCACTGTTCGCCCGGGGCGAACATTCCCCCTAACCGCCCCCTGAACTCACTCGTTCGGCCGAATCGCCCCGCGTGGATGCGAGGATGTGCCCGCGGTCGGCCCCTCGGGACGCCACCGTGACCCAGGGACGCGTCGCAGTGCCGCGCCCACCGCTGAGAAAGGTTCCTCACCATGGCCATCGAGGTCGGCACCCAGGCTCCGGACTTCGAGCTGAAGAACCAGCACGGCGAGCTGGTCAAGCTCTCCGACTTCCGCGGCGAGAAGAACGTCGTGCTGGTGTTCTACCCGTTCGCCTTCACCGGTGTCTGCACCGGCGAGGTCTGCGAGATCCAGAACGAGCTGCCCCGGCTGCAGAACGACGACGTGCAGGTCCTCGCGGTCTCCAACGACTCGCCGTTCACCCTGCGGGTCTTCGCCGAGCAGCAGGGGCTGGAGTACCCGCTGCTGTCCGACTTCTGGCCGCACGGTGCCGCCTCGCGCGCCTACGGCGTGTTCGACGAGGAGAAGGGCTGCGCGGTGCGCGGCACCTTCGTGATCGACAAGGCCGGCGCGGTGCGCTGGTCCGTGGTCAACGGCCTGCCGGACGCGCGGGACATCAAGGAGTACCTGACGGCGCTCGGCGCGCTCTGAGCGCCCCCCGAGCCACGGCTCGGCCCGGCCCGGCCTGACGGGGAACCCCCCCCGGCGCGCCGGGCCGCGTCGTCCCCCGGTAAGGGAACCCCGCACTACGATCGGCCCGTTGCCCGGGGTGCGGGAGCGCGCAGGACGGTGAAAGGAACCTGATGGGTGTCAGCCTGAGCAAGGGCGGCAACGTCTCGCTGGGCAAGGAGGCGCCCGGCCTGACCGGCGTGCTGGTGGGCCTGGGCTGGGACGTTAGGACCACCACCGGCGCCGAGTTCGACCTGGACGCCAGCGCCCTGCTCTGCACCGAGCAGGGCCGGGTGACCAGTGACGCCAACTTCGTCTTCTTCAACAACCTGCGGAGCCCGGACGGCTCGGTCGAGCACGCCGGGGACAACCTGACCGGCCTCGGCCACGGCGACGACGAGGTGATCCGGGTCGACCTGGCCACCGTTCCCGACGAGGTCGCCAAGATCGTCTTCCCGGTCTCGATCTACGAGGCCGAGCAGCGCGGCCAGACCTTCGGCCAGGTGCGCAACGCCTACATCCGGGTGCTCGACCCGGCCGACGGGCGCGAGCTGGCCCGCTACGACCTGACCGAGGACGCCTCCACCCAGACCGCGATGGTCTTCGGCGAGCTCTACCGCAACGCCGGTGAGTGGAAGTTCCGGGCCATCGGACAGGGCTACGCGAGCGGCCTGCGCGGCATCGCGCTGGACTTCGGCGTCAACGTCTGACGCTGGTTCAGCCTGACGCCGTTTCAGTCTGGCGCCGGTTCAACCCGTCCGGGCCCCGGCTCAGTCCAGCGGCAGGGCGTACACCTGGTTGTCCTGAAGGGCGATCAGCTGTTTTCCGTCGGTGGCGAACTGCCAGCTCGCCGCCGCGGTGGAGGGGCTGCGGAAGTTCCAGGCGACCTGATGGGTCCTGGTGTCCACGGCGAACACCCCCTTGGTGTCGCTGCCCACCACCACGGTGGAGCCGGCCAGGAACGGCGGCTCCGCCATGGTGACCTCCTCCGGGAGCGCGACCCGCCACAGCTCGGTGCCGTTGTCCGCCTGGTAGGCGATCAGCACCGGCCCGGCGGGCGGGGTGTAGGTGGTGCCGTCGATGGTCATCGTCGCGCCGCCGAGCACCGCGTAGACCACCCCGCCGCCGAGCGAGACCGGGGTGTACCAGAGCCGCTTCTGCGGCGGCGTCTTCAGCCAGGCCTGCTTGCCGCCCTTCACCGCGACCGCCTGCAGGCCCAGGCCCGGTGCGGAGCAGAACGCCCTGGTCCCGTCGGTGGCCGGCGGATAGGGCGCCTGGGACTGGGTGTCGGCGAACCAGAGCTGCTCGCCGTTGGCGGTGGAGCGGGCCACCAGGTTGGTGGAGGAGTCGGTGTACAGCAGGGTGTCGCCGGCCACCACGGCGAGTACGTCCGGGTCCGCGTCCGGCTTGCGGTGCTGCAGC
Organism: Streptomyces tateyamensis; assembly: GCF_003205575.1. GTDB lineage: Bacteria > Actinomycetota > Actinomycetes > Streptomycetales > Streptomycetaceae > Kitasatospora > Kitasatospora tateyamensis. The sequence continues at coordinate 6,898 of NZ_PYBW01000200.1, read as the reverse complement.
CAGAGCAGCGAACCGTCCTTGTGCGAGAGCGCCATGATGCCCTTGACGTGGGTGTCGGTGGTCAGGTCGGCACCCATCACGTCGCACAGGGCGTAGACCGCGTGGTCGTCGGCGGCCAGCACCCTGGCCGCGGTCACCAGGGTGTTCGCGTCCGGGCCCGGCTTCTGGGCGAAGCTCCACTTCACCGAGCCGCCGGCCGGGTCGACCGCCATCAGGTTGAGCTGGCTGTAGAAGACCGAGTCGCCCTCGGCGTGGATGTCGTCGGCGGCGGCCTTGGGGTCGGTCCAGCGGACCGAGTGGTCCTTGCCGTCCAGCGCGTACACCCCGTCGCCGCCGATCAGCACCAGGCCGTGCGAGCAGACCGGGCGGGCGTCGAGGAAGTTGGTGGGGACGGTCCAGGTCCAGTTGGGCCGCGGGGGCTCGCCCTTGGCGCGGGAGCGGGACGGGCTCGGGGCTGCGGTGCCGGTGGTCGGGCCGCCGGTGGGCGGGACGGGGGCCGGCGTCGGGGCGGGCGAGTGGCCGCGCAGCGCCCAGGCGGTACCGCCCGCGGCGGCCAGCAGCAGCGCGCCGCCACCGGTCAGCAGGGCGCGGCGGGACGGGGTTCGGGCGGGGACCGCGACGGTCGGAACCTCGGCGGCGGGGAGCGCGCCGGCGGGTGCGGAGCCGGGTGCGGAGCCGGGCGCGGCGCCGGGCTGAGCGGGCGTCAGGGGCTGAGCAGGCGTCAGCGGGGCGGCTGACCGGTGCGGCTGGGTGGGCGGCTCCAGGTCCAGCACGGCGGCCGCGTGGTCGGCGATCCGGGCGGCCAGCGCGGCCGGCAGCCAGCTGGTGGAGTCGCCCGGGCCGAGCAGTTCGACCAGCTCGACCGGGGTGAGCCGGTCGGCCGGGTCCTTGGCCAGGCAGGCGGTGACCACCGGCCAGAGCTCCTCGGGCAGTGCCGCCAGGTCCGGCTCCTCGTGCACCACCCGGTACAGCTGCGCGGCCGCCGAGGACTCGTCCGACCGGCCGAACGGGCCGGTCCCGGTGGCGGCGAAGACCAGCACCGAGCCGAGCGAGAAGACGTCCGAGGCCGGGCCGGCCGCCTGCCCGGACGCCTGCTCGGGGCTCATGAAGCCGGCCGAGCCGACCACCAGGCCGGTGCCGGTGAGCTTCTCCTCGTCCAGTGCGCGGGCGATGCCGAAGTCGATGACCCGCGGGCCGGCCGAGCTGAGCAGCACGTTGGAGGGCTTGAGGTCGCGGTGTACCAGGCCGGCCGCGTGCACCGCGACCAGCGCCCGGGCCAGGCCCGAGGCCAGGGTGCGCACCGAGGCGAGGGGCAGCGGCCCGTGCTCGGCCACCGCCTCGCCCAGCGGGGTGCCCAGCACGTAGCCGGTGGCCAGCCAGGGCACCGCGGCCTCGGTGTCGGCGTCCACCACCGGGGCGGTGAAGGCGCCGCCCACCGCGCGGGCGGCGGCCGCCTCGCGGGCGAACCGGGTGCGGAACTCGCGGTCCGCGGCCAGCTCCGGGCGGACCACCTTGACCGCGACCGTACGGCCGCCGGCCGAGCGGGCCAGGTAGACCACACCCATCCCGCCGGCGCCGAGCCGGGCGATCAGGCGGTACGGCCCGACCCCGGCCGGATCGGTCGGGTCCAGTGGCTGGATCGACATGGTGTGGCTCCCCCGTAGCTGGTGTGCTGGAGATCGTAGGGCTTTCGGCCGCTTGATAGGTTCCAAGTTCAGGATGTTCAGCGGCCGGACCGGCATGGACCGGGCGGGGATGGCGTAGAGATATATGTCGGCCCGCCTGTGCTCTGGCGCGCAGTCGGGCCGCCAGGGAGTGGGAGGAAGAGCCACCATGAGTGTCACGCTCGCCAAGGGCGGCAACGTCTCGCTGAGCAAGGCCGTGCCGAACCTGACGCAGGTGCAGATCGGCCTGGGCTGGGACGCCCGGTCCACCACCGGCACGCCCTTCGACCTCGACGCGAGCGCGCTGCTGTGTGCGGGCGGGCGGGTGCCCGGTGACGAGCACTTCGTCTTCTACAACAACCTCAAGAGCCCCGACGGCTCGGTGGAGCATCTGGGCGACAACCTGACCGGCGGCGCCGAGGGGGACGGCGACGAGGAGGTCGTGGTGGTCACCCTCGACCTGGTGCCGCCCTCCGTCGACCGGGTGGTCTTCGCGGTGTCGATCTACGACGCCGAACTGCGGGTGCAGAACTTCGGCCAGGTCCGCAACGCGTACATCCGGGTGGTCAACCTGGCCACCGGCCAGGAGATCGCGCGTTACGACCTGTCCGAGGACGCCTCCGGCGAGACCGCGATGATCTTCGGGGAGCTCTACCGCTACCAGGGGGAGTGGAAGTTCCGCGCGGTCGGGCAGGGGTACGCATCGGGTCTTCGTGGCATCGCCCTGGATTTTGGAGTCAACGTCCAGTGACGGTCACGCCCCTGGCGTGCGCCGAACTGCCGGCCGAAAGGTAGTCGTCCCCGTGTTCCTCCGCACTTTCGGATGGTCCGTCGCGACCACGATCGCCGGGCTGGTGGCAGCCGGTCTGATCTGGGGCGCCCAGGGCTTCGGCGTGGTGCTGGTCCTCGCGATCCTGGAGATCTCGCTCTCCTTCGACAACGCGGTGGTCAACGCCACGGTGCTGAAGCGGATGAACCCGTTCTGGCAGCGACTGTTCCTCACCCTGGGCGTGCTGATCGCGGTCTTCGGCATGCGGCTGGTCTTCCCGCTCGCGGTGGTCGGCCTGACCGCGCAGCTGAGCCCGACCACCGTGCTGGACCTGGCGCTCAACTCGGACCACACCGCAGACGGCCTGACCTACGGGCAGCACCTGGAGGCCGCCGGGCCGGCGATCGCGGCGTTCGGCGGCATCTTCCTGCTGATGATCTTCCTGGACTTCGTGCTGGGGGAGAAGGACTACCACTGGCTGCGGCTGCTGGAGCGGCCGCTGGAGCGGATCGGGCGGCTGAGTTCGGCCTCCTCGGTGATCGCGTTGCTCTCGCTGGTGCTGGCGGCCCGCCTGCTGGCCGGGGAGCACGCCGAAACGGTGCTGCTGGCCGGTCTGTTGGGCCTGGCGACCTATCTGGTGGTGAACGGGCTGTCCAGCCTGTTCGAGTCCTCGCTGGAGGGCGCCGAGGAGGCCGAGCCGGGCCCGAGGGGGCCGCAGGACGCGATCCCCGATCTGCGGGACGCGGTCCCGGCGCAGGACGCGGTCCCAGCGCAACTGCACGGCTCCTCGCCGATGCTGCTGGCCGGCAAGGCGGCGTTCTTCCTCTTCCTGTACCTGGAGGTGCTGGACGCCTCGTTCTCCTTCGACGGGGTGGTCGGCGCCTTCGCCGTCACCGACAACCTGTTCCAGATCACCCTGGGTCTGGGCATCGGAGCGCTCTACATCCGCTCGTTGACGGTCTACCTGGTCCGCAAGGGCACCCTGGACGACTACGTGTACCTGGAGCACGGTGCGCACTACGCGATCGGGGCGCTGGCGGTCATCCTGCTGGTCTCCATCGCGCACAAGATCCCGGAGTTGGTCACCGGGCTGATCGGCGTGGCCTTCATCGGCGCCGCGCTGGCCTCCTCGGTGCGGCGCAACCGCCGCGAGGCCGAGTTGGAGGAAGCGATGGCCGACCTGGAGCCGGTGCCCAGCGGCCGTCCCTGACGCCGGGCCGGTCCCGGGCACCCAGGGACAGCGCAGGCACGACGCAGGGACAGCGCAGGCACGACGCAGGGACGAAGCAGACACGACGCAGGGACGAAGCAGACACGACGCAGGCACGAAGCAGCCCCGCACACCGGTGGTGTGCGGGGCTGTGTGCTGCTCCGGACGGCGCCGGGTCAGCCGAGCTTCTTCTCCATCGCCCGCAGCTTGCGCTCCAGCGAGTCGAAGGGGGACTCCAGCCGGGGCATCGACAGGGTGTCGTCGTCCGGAGTCAGGTCGACGCTCGCGGACCGGCCGGCCTCGACGGCGGTGCGGCGCGGCGCGGCGGACAGGGCGGCGGGCTCCAGCGCGGAGGGGCCGACCTTGGCCATCGGGTCCTCAGCTTCTAGCGCAGGCTCCGTAGCGGGCTCGCCGGCGCCGCCGGAGGTCAGCGCGGCCACCTGGCGGCCACCCCGGCCGCGGCCCAGCACGCCGCCGCGGGAGAGCGCCTTCAGCTCGGCCCGCTCACGGCGGTCGGCGCTGCGCGCGGCATTGCGGGCCTCCTGCCGGGAGGCCCGCTCGTCGCGCACCTCCTCGACCGCCTCGTCCAGGCTGCGCACGTTCTCCAGCAGCATCAGCGACCAGGCCGCGTAGGTCTCGCGCGGCGCCCGCAGCCAGCGCACGATGCGGATCTGCGGCAGCGGACGGGGGATCAGGCCCTGCTCGCGCAGCGCGGCGCGGCGGGTCTGCTTGAGCGCCCGGTCGAAGAGGATGGCCGCCGAGATGGACATGCCGGAGAAGAACTGCGGGGCGCCGGCGTGGTCGCCGCCGCGCGGGGCGTGCACCCAGTTGAACCAGGCCGAGGCGACCGCGAAGACCCAGACCAGCAGGCGCGAGCCGAGCGCCGCGTCACCGTGGCTGGCTTCGCGCACCGCGAGCACCGAGCAGAACATGGCGGCGCCGTCCAGGCCGAACGGGACCAGGTACTCCCAGCCGTTCGACAGGCCCAGGTTCTGGGTGCCGAAGCCGACCAGGCCGTGGAAGGAGAGCGCGGCCGCGACGCCGGCGCAGCAGAACAGCAGGACGTACGAGGCGATCCCGTAGACCGCCTCCTTGCGCCGCCGGCGCTCCTCGGTGCGCTCCCAGGAGTCCCCGCTCTCCTCGGGCTTGGAGTTCTTCATGCGCAGCACCGCCACCAGCACGGCGACGAAGAGCAGGCCGGCGCCGGCTATGCCGGCCCAGACCAGTTGAGTGGGCGAAAGTGACATTGCGGCGTGAGCCTCTGCTTTCCGCGATCGGGGCGGGAGGTTTGGACTGACCCGCGCGTGACGGGGGGACACCTGTGCGGCAAGACGATATCGCGTCCGAAGAGGCCGCATGGTACGGGAGTAGGAGTTGTGGGACCATCCGCCAGGCGGGTGGCTGGTCCAGGGCCTGACGGGGGATCGGATCGGACGGTGGCTCAGCCCCGGTGCTGGGTATGGAGCGCAGTGCACAATGGTGCGTCAGAGCACCGTCACCGCCGGTCACGGGGGGGACGAAGGATCGAGCTGAGGGTGGGGGCGGGTCGGCATGGGCACGGTCTGGGAGTTCCTGCGCGGGGAGCGGAACGTGCCGGACGTGGTGGGCCAGGGCGGCAAGGTGATCCTCACCAAGTCCCGTCCGACGCACCAGTTGGCCGGGGAGGGGCCGACCACCGGCACCCTGTACGTGAACCTGCACTGGACGGCCCGGGTGGTCGACGGCTCCTCCCAGGGCAACCTGCGGCGCAAGCTGTTGCAGCCGCGGCAGTTGCTGCGCCAGGGCGAGGAGCCCGTGCAGAGCGGCGCCCAGAACGTCGACCTGGATCTGGCCTGCATGTACGAGATGACCAACGGCGCCCGCGGGGTGGTTCAGCCGCTGGGCAAGTTCTTCGGCGACCTGCAGCAGGCGCCGTACATCAAGCTCAGCGGGGACGACCAGTACGGGGCGCCGTCCGGTGAGTCGATGTACATCAACCTGGAGAAGAAGGACGAGTTCAAGCGGCTGCTGATCTTCGTCTACATCTACGACGGCACCCCGGCCTTCGACCAGACGCACGCCCAGATCCAGATCGTGCCGCCGAGCGGGCAGCGGCTGGAGGTGAACCTGGACGAGCGGGCCGGCGCGGCCCGTTCGTGTGCGGTGCTGCTGATCGAGAACCAGGGCGGGAAGCTGATGGCCCGTCGGGAGGTGCGGTACGTGCACGGGTTCCAGGCGGACCTGGACCGGCTGTACGGGTTCGGGATGCAGTGGCAGCGGGGGTACAAGGAGGAGTAGCGGCTCGCTGACCGCCCTGGTCCCCGCGCCTCCGCTAGCGGGGGAGGAACTGCGGGCCCTGCGGGGGGAGGACGAAGGCGGGTTGCTGCACCGGGGGCTGCGGCTGCGGTTGCGGCTGCGGTGGCGCCGGGGGCTGCGGCGGGTAGCCGTAGCTGGGCTGCGGTTGGGGCTGGGGCGGGTAGCCGTACGTCGGCCGGGGCTGGGGCTGCACCGGTTGAGGGTAGCCGTAGGCGGGCGAGTTGGTCGGCGGATCGGCGGGCGGCGGCGGGGTCGGCGCGGCAACCGGCGAGGGTGCGGGGTGGGCCGGTCGGGCGGGCTCGGCGGGGGGCGGGGTCGGCGCCGCCTGGGCCGGGGCCGGGAGCGGCTCCTCGTCCACCGTGATGCCGAAGTCGGTGGCCAGGCCGCTCAGCCCGGAGGCGTAGCCCTGGCCGACCGCGCGGAACTTCCAGCCGCCGTCGCGCCGGTAGAGCTCGGCGCAGATCAGCGCGGCGACCGGCTCCACCTCGAGCACCGCGAACTCGGCCAGCGGCGGGCTGCCGACCGGTGCGGCCGCGTCGTGCAGCAGCACCCGCAGGTTGCGCACCTGCTGGAAGGTCCCGGTCTCGGCGGACCCGGCCAGCACCACCCGCTGCACCTCGACCGGCAGTTTGGCCAGGTCCACCTCGACGGTGTCGGCGATCTCGTCAGTGCCGGGCACCCGCTGCTTGGGCAGGTGGCGCACCACGCCGGAGGGGTGCCGGGGCTGGTTGTAGAAGACGAAGTCGGCGTCGGACCGCACCTTGCCCGCCGCCCCGAGCAGCAGCGCGGAGGCGTCCAGGTCCGGTGCCCCCGGCGGCGCGCTCCAGCGCAGCACGGCGCGGACCGCCGCCGCGGTCAGCGAGATGTTGGCGCCCTTCGCCATCACGTGCGTCATGTCTGTCATCCTGCCCGCTGGCTGCCTCGCCGGACAATGCGCCCCGGCCTCTTTGTCTCACGGCG
>NZ_PYBW01000199.1 GCF_003205575.1 Streptomyces tateyamensis | reverse complement strand
CGTCCGCGCACCCGCCCTCCCCCGCCCCCCCCCCCCACCCCCGCCCCTGCCCCCACCGCGCCCCGCTGCCCCCCCCCCCCCGCCGCCCCGCCCGCCTGCACTGCCTCCCCCCCCCCCCCCCGCCCCGCCCCGCCCTGCCCGCCCCCCCCGACCCCCCCTCCCCCTGCCCCCCCGCCCCGCCCACCAACGACCGCCTGCCACCCCCACCCCCCGACGACCCCCACCACCGGGCCGCCGAACGCATCCACCGCCTCACCCACCCCCAACACGCCGCAACCCTCGCCACCGCCCTCATCACCGGCGCCCCCTTCCACCACCTCGCCACCGCCACCTCCGCCGACTACCACCCCACCCGCGCCACCCTCACCCTCCACGCCCCACCCCACGGCCGAACCCCCGCCCGCTGCGCCACCCACCACCCCCCGCCCTGGGCCAGCCCCCTGCTGAACGCCGCCCCCCACTACCTGAACCTCACCACCGCCGGCACCCGCCTCCTCGCCCCACCCGACCACGCACTGGCACCCCTGCTGCAGAGCGCCGAACACTGCCACCTCGCCCCGCCCCAACACCCCCACCCCACCAGGCGACCCACCCGCTGCGCCTTCCCCGGAGCGCTGCCGGACGGCCCCGACTGGACGGCCTTTGTCGACGTTCCCGACGTGCCCCCGCACCTGGCCGGCGCAGTTCACCGGCGCCGCCGACTGAAGGAAGAGGGCACGCGCTGGCGCGAGTGGGAACGCATGTACGCCGCAGCAGCCGCCTTCTACGCCGCGCACCACCATCTGGACCCCACCGACCTCGACCACGACGGCCCCCTGATGGCCTGGATCGTCCGGCAGCGGCACCTCAAGGGCTGCGGCGAACTCGGCCCCACCCGTATCACCGAACTCGACGCACTCGGCATGATCTGGTCGAAGAACGCCAATGCCTGGGAGAGGGGCCTGGCGTACGCGAAGGCCTTCCACCACCAGCACGGTCACTTGGCGATCCCGGCCACCGCGAAGCTGGACGACTACGCGGTGGGGGCGTGGATGCGCCGCCAGCGCAAGGCCGCGGGCCTCACCCACGACCAGGCGGCGAAGCTGGACGGGCTGGACGAGCTGTGGCGCTTCGAGCCGGACTGGAACCGCTCCTACCGCCGCCTGCTTGCCTACCTCGCCGTCGGCGGCACCCTGGACGGCCCGGCGAACCGCACCGGCGGCGAAGCCGACCCGACGTTCCGGCCCGGCACGTGGCTGCGCAAGCAGGACAAGGCCCGCACCGTGGGGAAGCTGACCGAGCAGCAGACCGCGCTCCTGGACGAGCTTCGCCGACCGCCGTGGCCGTCACCGACTGACTCGCCCAATTCGCCTCGCGGCAACAGCTTCGGTCGCAACAGGCCCGTGGGCTGCTGAAACCGCCGAGCGGCTTGCCAGGTCTCGGTGATCGGGTACTGCGGCCACCGGATCTGGCGTCTGGTCAGATGTGCAGGCGAACCCACAGGATCCCGTGGGACACCACGGCACCGCCAAGTGCGGTGGCGGCTCCCCGGACCATGTAGAGGCTGGCGTCGCGACGAGCCCTGCGTACCCGCCGCTTCCATCGACCGGTGTCCTCGGGCGGGCTCGAATTCATAGGTAGTTCCGGGTTCGCGAGGTTGCTCGTAGGGGCGGGACCGGACATGCGCTGCTCCTTCAGGTCGTGTCTGCTGCCGATAGCTCCCTGCCCACCAGGGGGCCGGCGTGCTTGCGTGGCGGCTGTGCCGCTGTCCAAGCAGTGAGACGCCTCGGAGGCGTTTCCAGGTCGACGACGACAAGATTTGCACCACGAAAGGGCCTTTGACCAGCGGAAATAGGCGATTGTTCAAAGAAGTTTCCACAGGTACTTGAGAGCCAGAACAAAGCACATTCGGGTAAGCGAAGGCTTATATGAGCTCTAGTCAGTCAGAATGTGTCTACCTGGGTCTTCGTGAAGCTTGGCCTGGCGACCCGAGCCTTGCTGCACCGGGTGATTGGTAGAGGGAGGCATCGGTGCCCAGGTTGTTGAAGATGCCGACCCGGGAGACACTCCCCGACGGCCCGAAGCGGAAGTTCGTCGCTGAGCTCCACATGCACTATCGAGAGGCCGACCGGCCGAAGCTTCAGGAGATCGCTGGCGCGACCGCGCTCGCGCCAGACGACAAGCCCGTCCGCCGGGAAACGGTCCGCCGAATCCTCACGGGTCAAGGTGACGCCACCTGGAAGAACGTCGACCTGGTCTTGCGCGCCCTCTGTCACCTTGCCGGTCAGGACCCAGAGCGCAGGCGTTGGGAGTACGACGGATACGACGACGACACCACTTGCCGTGACCATCTGCGAAAGCTGTGGCACGACAGCATCGACGACGAAGACCTCGACGTGACGCCACCACCACGATCCGAGCCCACGCCTCCTCCTCAACCGCAGACCGGCGGCTGGGGGTCCCAGCAAGCCAGCGGATTCGGGGCCCCGCCGCAGCGAACACCAGCCGACGATCCGTGGGCTCAGGCAGCACCAGGAAACGGCAAGTACACGGAGGAACCACCGTTCTGACCACTGCTTCCGGTCCTCTTCGTGCTGCGGGGCCGCCCCGGTCCGCGCGGTCTTCGACTTCCCGCTGGTGCGCGGCTCGATGTGGCTGTGTTGGTCCGGTCATGACGGCATTCCGCACTCTGCACCAGGGCGCCGGCTTCGCCCGAGGATGGACGGAGAAGGACGTCGACGGCCTGGACGGCTGGGTGGCTTTGGTCGACGGCCGAATCGGCCTCGGTGCCTGCCCGGGCCGCGCCGTGCCGGAGCCCGTCGTGCACGCCGAGGCATGGGAGGCTGGCGCGACGCTGCACCCCGCCCGCACCGACCACGCCCAGGACGAGGACGAGCCCGACGACCAGGAGCACGGGCTGCTCAGCGACGTCCGCGGTCGGTCAGTCGCCGGGCGGCCGGGATGACCCTGGAGAACCTCCAACAGGCCCTGCACCGGGCCCGAGACGACGAGCGCACCGCCGACCGGTACGCCGACGCCGGAGACGAGACCGCCTTCGGCATCGCGGCCGTCATCTGCGCTGAGTGGCAGCGCGTACGCGACCACACCGCCAAGACCCGCGCCGAGCGCCACGACCCCGACCACGACACCGCCCTCCAACACACACCGCGCGCCCAACCTCGACCCCGTTACGCTGCGCCGGGTCATGAGCTGGCTGGAGCCACCTGCACCGCGGCCCTCGCGCTACGCGGCCCCGAGCAGGCCCCGCCTACCCGTCCGAGGGCGCGCCGCAGCCAGTTTTGACCGACCCAGCAATTGGCGACCACAGCGAATAACGAACACACCGACGGCCATCCCGGAACATCGGGGCGGGCCTCGGCCCAGCCCGCGCCGAAAACCCTCCTTCACGCAGTGATTGGTCCGGTATCGTCCCGTCATGGTCATAGGCCGACCCGAACTCATCAGCCCGGCTACCCGAAATGCCTTCCGCTCACTGTGTACGGACATCGTGCTCCGTGTGATCGAGACGAGCTGGGAGAACCAGGGCTTCGCACCGGTTGCCCCGGGTGATCTCCGCTACCAGGACTCCGGGGCTCGCCGCACCGCCTTCCAGTCCTATGCGCAGGCCGTGGACTGGACCGATCCAGCCCACGTCGACCGCGCCCTGATCGTCTTCGAGGACCTGGTGCTCCACGGCATCCGCGAGGGATGGCAGGGCACGTGGATGGACGAGATCGCCGTCCCGCTGGAACGCGACGGCCTGACCGTCAGCGAGCGAGGCCGCATCGCCTGGGTCCGCCCACCGTTGCGCAGCCAGGCCCAGGACCTCAGCGGCCTGCGCGACCCCTCCGGGATCCTTGCCGAACTCCAACGCGTCTCCCGCGACCTTGCAAGCGATCCGGCCGGCGCCATTGGCAGCGCCAAGCAGCTCATCGAGGCGACCGCCAAGACCGTCCTGCTGGAGCGCGGCCTGGCTGTCGACGAGAACGCCAAGGTCCCCGCCCTGGTCAAGCAGGCCCAGAAGGCCCTCGCCCTCGACGCCTCGGCCGTCACTCCCGGCCCCGACGGCACCGACGCCGTCAAGAAGATCCTCGGCGGAGTCGCCGCCATCGCCGTCGGCGTCGCTGAACTGCGAAACCGTGGCTATGGCACCGGCCACGGCCAGGCCAGCACACCGACCGGACTTGGCGCCCGCCACGCCCACCTCGCAGCCAACGCTGCCCTCACCTGGTGTGAGCTCATGCTCGACACCCTCCGCGACCCCGCGGCACCCTGGCGTAAGGCCACCCAACAGCCGACGACCTAGGCCAGTACCTGATTCCGCGAGGCGGCTGTTGACGCGGCTCGGTCGAGGCTCTCCGCTGCTCAGGGGGTTCACATCGTGCCCAGCGAGCAGTACCTCACTGGGGCCGCCACCATGGCGACAGACCGCCGTGGCAGGAGGACATGAGCCATGACCCTGAACCTGACGCTGGTGAGCCCGAACCTCATCGTTCAAACGTCCGACTTTCGCCTTACAGCCGGCCGCGAGATCAGGAGTCACACTGCCCAGAAGCAGACTGTCCTGCAGTACCGCGACTGGTCTGGCTTGGTCTGCTACACCGGCATTGCGAAGTGGGGTGACCACGACACCGCCGCCTGGCTCGACCAGGTGCTGCCCCACCCAGCGGGGCAGCGGACGCCCCAGGACATCGCTGACACTTTGGCGCGCAAGGGCAGAGCCTGGCTGCGCCAGATCCCGGAGGAGCACCGGGTACACGCTTTCACGCTGACGACCTTCGAACAGGGACGTCCGACTGTCTACCTGGTCTCGAACGTCATGCGGCCGGACGGCTCGTGGAAGTCGGAGCGGCCGGCCGCGTTCTGCTGCTACCGCCTGCAGCCCGAGCAGCCGTGGTGCCTGGTGACGGGCTATGCCCCCGCTGTCGACAGCAGACAGACGGCGTCCCTCGAAGCGCTGATGAACGCTGGCACGTCGCCCGCGCGACTTCGACGGGTGGCGGCCGAGGCCAGCAGGGCCGCGGCCAGCCGCGCGGAGAACACTGTGAGCGAGGAGTGCGTGGCCTCCCACCTGAGCCCGGACAGGGCCGGCGAGTCGGAGGTCTTCGGCAACCTCCCGGCCAGGTTCATGCCGAACGGGACCATAGACGGCCGACTGATAGCCCCTCAGCTCGTTGTTGACGAAGGGGACGGGCCCCAGCGGCTGGTCGGAGCAGAGTGGCACGTGGACTCCGGCGGGGCAGTACGAGTGATGAACGGTGCATACCGGCGGCTGGATCAGCAGCAGGGCACCGGCTGGCGGGAAATGGACGGCTAACTTGCGCCCAGGCCGCCCGCCGCGAGAACCAGGAGCAGTTGGTGGCCGCCCGGGAGGCGAACGCCGCGGTGCGCCCGTGCTGGACGTGCCGGGGCTCGATCGGCGGGGAGGGAGGGCTCGAAGCTGGAGCTGCAGGAGAAGGACGACCTGGACCGGCTGGAGTGCCCGGGTTGCGAACAGGCCCGCACGGAAAAGGACTTGGGTGTGGTTCTTCTGGAGTGAAGGGCTGAGCTGGCTGAACGCTGGGGGCATGGAGCCGGCTATAGGCGCGGGCAGGCAGCGTGCTTGCCGTAGCGCCCCGTTGCGTGATCGGATTGCGGCAGCATCGCGTGCCGGTGGCGGACTACGTCAGGCATGGAGGTGCGGAACCGAAGGGACCGCCATCCGTGGCTTCCCGCGATGGCGACCGTGTGGCCGCCTTGAGTCTGCAGCTCTCACAAGCACATCAAGAACTGCGTCGTCAGGTCAACGAGATCAGGACAAGTCTCGGACAGCGCCGGTTGAGCGACGACGCACTTGTCACCCACTGCCTGGCGTTTTGTGCCGCGCTGACGTCGCACCATCAGGGCGAGGACGACGGGCTGTTCTCCCAGCTGCTGCGCGAACGTCCGGATCTCGCGTCGACGGTCGCGAGTCTTGTTGAAGATCACGGCATGATCGCCTCGATCCTGTCCCGTGTGCGTGGAATCGCTGACAGGGCTGCCGAATCGCGCGGCCCGGTCCTGGAAGCGATCGGGCGTGAGCTTGACGGATTGGCGGCGATCATGGAATCGCACTTCGGCTATGAAGAGCGGGCGATCAGCAAGGCGCTCGACGACGGAGTACCTGACACCGACTGGACCGACATGGTCTTCCGGTTCGGTACGGCATGAGTCGAGAGGGTTGTGGCTCTTCGTCGGAAGGTTCGTACTCAGGCCATGAGCTCGTATTCGTCCTGGTCGGGGGTGGGGTAGAGGCGTTTGTGCTCGCGGGCGGTGTGGTAGCGCCAGTAGGGGCCGAGGTCGCCGTTGGAGACGAGGGCACGGAGTCGGAGGACGGCTTCGGCTCCGTCAAGGCCCCAGCGGGCGCCGGTGATGTCGAGACGGTCGGCGATCAGGTGGCGGCAGGCGCCTTCGATCGCGCCGGTGGCGATCGGCCAGCCGCTTTCCAGCGCCGTGTCGTAGTGGAGCTGGTCGAGGTGGCCGGTCAGATAGCGGTGGCAGGTGTCGACGGCCTCGCGCCGGGCAGCCGACAGGTGGTCCCGCTCAGCCTGGGTGATTATCTCGTTGGCGGTGCGGGCGGCGTGGCCTGCGAGGATCGCGGTCAGGTGGTCGGCGGCCCAGACGTACTCGGCGACGTGGACGAAGTCCAGCAGGATGTGGATCGTGACGCCGCGTCGGGCCGCCTCGGCGGTGATCAGATCGAGCTGGTGGCGGGCGCCGTCGACCAGGACGACCCAGGGCCGCAGGTGCTTCGGGTCGCGGGCCTGAGCTTGGTCGAAGGCGTCGGCGATGACCTGCCCGGGAGGGCGGATGAGCGAGGCGGTGCACCACTTGTTCTCCGCTCGCGGACCCGGGCGGACCGGTCGCTCGTCGCTGCGGCCGCCGGGCGGGTGGATCACGTCGTGGGGACGTCTGGGCGCCGGGCGGGTATCGAAGACGCAGGCCACGGTCGCCATTCGCTTGCGGTTCGGCTTCTCGCCCGGTGCGAGCCGTGCGCGGTGACCGCCCTCGGCGGCGGCTTTCGCGGCGGAGCGGCGGGTGGCCTCCCGCAGGGCCTCGGGCCGCATGACCACGCCCTTGCCGTCGATCTGGACCACCAGCGGCATCTGACGGCTGCACGGGAGCGGGATCCTCGTCCGGTAGAAGCCGTCGACATCGACGGCGGCGGCGACCACCAGCTCTTCGAGCCGGCGCTTGCCCAGCACTTTCCCGCAGCGGCGCTCGACGGCCTGCTGGGCCTGGTCGAACGAGCCGCGCACCGCTTCGGTGACCGCGAGCCGCCGCAGGCCCATCGAGTGCCGGCCCGCCGGCAGGGACAGCGCGGCATCGGCCGGGTGGACGTTGCCAGCGCCTGGGCCCCGGTGGGCGATGCGGGTGACGCGGACCAGCCCGAACATGCTGGCCAGCCAGCGTTCGTGGCCCGTCTCCCGCCAGGGCCGCACCCGCCCCTCCGGGCCCCTGACGACCGGGCCCGCGCCGGAGCAGACCAGGTTCTCCTCCCGCACCGCGCGCAGGTCCAGATGGTCCTGCAGCAGCTGCCGCAGTAGTTCCCGCCCCGCCGTCTCCAGGTGTTCTTCCAGCTCCGCGTGAGTCCACGCGTCCGCATCGCCGCCTGACAGGGTGCCCATCAGCGTCTCGAAGGCGTTGATGGAGCGGGCAAAGGGGTCAGCGGTGGCATGAGTGTCGTACTGTTTCATCTCCAGGGCTCTTCCTGTCCCGCATCCGATATGGGTCGCACCTTCGAATGTAGGCGGAAGAGCCCTGCTGCTAAAGGGAGTTGGACGAAGCAGCCGTCCGGTGGCGGGCGGGCGTGAACAGTCCCGGGGCGTCCTCGTCCAGCCAGCCCCGCTCCACCAATCGCTTCAGCTTCGAGCGAGTGCCCTCGATCTTCCCGGTCTCAGCCGGCAGCCCGATCCTGGGCGCGATCTGCTTGGCACGGACCGGTCCCGGCGCATCGGCTACCACCTCCACGATGTCCCGATACGCCCGCGGCAGGGCGTCAACTCCCATACCGGGCTGCCAGTTCGGCACCGTCAACACCCCGACCACCCGCCGCTCCACCCCCGCATACGCCGACGCCACCCGCTCTCCCGCAGGCGGCTGTCCGGCATCGGCTGTCACCGCGGGCATCTGGGGCGTTATCTCCGCGAGCACCTCGGCGAGCGTCTCCCGTGTGATCCGCAGACGCTCCATCCCCTCCCGGGCCAGCTCCAACTTGGCGACGACCGCCGAGAGTTCAGCCTCGAACTCCTCCACCCGCGCCCGGGCGAACGCCTCGCGGGCCTCCAACTCCTCGAACAGCGAACCCATCCAACCGCCCTCCTCCACCATCAAGGTAGAGACGAACAGCCCCCAGCGCAGCCCCGCTCAACGTTCTCCCAGTTCAGCCCTTCCCTGCAGAAGAACCGCACCCAAAGGACTTGGGCCCGCTGATGCTGCCCACCCGGACCAAGCGGGAGCTGATAGCTGCGCTGGTCTCGGCTCCGGATGATCGGTGGTGGGAGGAACGGGTGCTGCCCGCGAGGCTCTACCCAGCGAGGGCCGTCGGGTGTGACCTGATGCGGCCTGGGGCGTGGAATGGCCTCTCGTGTCGTGTTGGTTGGACCTGTTGGGTAGTGGGTGGATGGCTAGTGTGGTGACTGTTTGTGCTGGCTAGTGGGGTCGGGGGTCCTGTCGGTTCGCTGGTGGGGTCGGTCGGGGTGTTTTGGGCCTGTATTCGGATGTAAATTCCGCAGTGAATTCCGTCTGTTTGTTTTGGTGGGTTGGCTGCTAATGGTTTCCTGGGTTCGGTCTGGATTTATGGGTGTGGGGTGGTGGCGGGGGTCGGTGTTCGGTTTTGGGTGGCCAGGCTGCGCCGCTGTCCAGGCCCGTGCCGGGCTGGCCTCTGTCCGCGTCGGCGTCTGGACCCGCGCGGGGCTGGTCTCTGCCCGTGCCGCCGCTGACGGCCCACCGCTCCTGCCCGCTGGGCTGGGGCAGCCGCTCCTGCCCGCCTCGCTGGGCCCGCTACTGGGAACTCTTGGGTCGGCTTGGACGCTGGTTCGCAAGTACCCCTGCACGATCGCCCGGTCTCCGTGGCGGAGGAGAGGAGCACGCGCGGTGAGCACGCCCCCTGCTGGCAGCCAGGACGGGATGGTCTTCTATCCGACCACGCTCAAGTGGGGCCGTGAGACGTACTCGCGGCATCCTGAGCCGACGAGCTGGTGCTGCCATGGTCACGTGCCAGGGCTCGACCCTGCCACCTACCGGAGGGCCGTCTCCGTGCACGAGGCCGGCCACACGGTGATCGCCCTCCATGTCGGGATGCACGTCAAGGACGTCAAGATCGTCGAGCGCACCCGGGACCTGGGCTGCGGACCGCGGCTTGAGCTGGAAGGCACTATGAGCCCGGGCGACTACGAGCTGGCGCACTCGGCGGTGGTCAAGCAGTTGGCAGCCGGGGAGCGGGCCGAGCAGCGATGGCTCCGGGACTACGGCCTCTGGACCCAAGACCGCGGGTGGGCTGCCGAGATGGGCGCCCTGCACGACCGCGATGCGGCTATCCCGAGGCTTCGGATGTTCACCGGGAGCGACGACCTGGCGACCGTGCTCGGGGCGTACGTCCACTTCGGGGACCAGGCGGAGGAAGTCCTTGGCCAGCACTGGCCGGCGGTGCTCGCCGTGGCAGGAGCACTCGACGAGGAAGGCGAGCTGACCGGCGACCAGGCCGCCACTCTCGCTGGCCTGCTGAACCCGCCGCCCGCCTGAGTCGTCCGGGGGTCTGGGGGTGCAACGCGGTGTTGGGCTGGGGTGCAACATGGGGTCGTGTTGCGGGTCTGACCTGGTGTTATGTGGCTGGGGCGGGGGTGGGTGGGCGTGTTGCACTTCGTGTTGCGCTGGTCCGCCGGCCTCGGCGGCCCGCCGCCGCCCGCCCGCGCCACCCGGTGGCGCGCTCCGCTGCTGGGGCCTGGCCGCCGTCTGGTCGGCCGCCAGGCCGTCCCGCAGCGCCCGACTTGGCCGTCCTGCCCACCGGGCCCGCGCCCGCCCTGGTGGCGTCCCGCCCGTCGCCGGGGCTGCCCGCTGCTGCGCCCTGGTCGTTCGTCCAGGCCGCCGTCCTGGCCCCCGGGTTGCTCGGCCGTCTCGGGGCCCGCCCAGGCCGCGGTCCTGGCTCGGTGTTCGGTTTGGTGTCGCTGCTCCGGGAATTGCTCCGTTGACCTCGGGTATTCAGCGGGTC
>NZ_PYBW01000198.1 GCF_003205575.1 Streptomyces tateyamensis | reverse complement strand
ATCCGCCGCTGTAGTACAAGTACGAAGCAGCCGTCGCCCCGCAGCGCGCGGATGCGGCCGACGCCCAGCGTGAGCTCGCCGCGGCCCTCGCCTCCGCCGGGATCCGCCTCCCCTCCCTCGGCCTCGACCTGCCCTCGTTCCTCACCGGGCACGTGCTCGTGGAGCTGGGGCGGGCCCAGCCGGACACCGTGCGGAAGATCGCGGTGCTGGTGCGGCGCGGGGTGGCGTGTGGGCACCACTGAACCCTGGTGGTCGCGGCTGCGGGGCCGGCTGACGCGTCGGCCGGCCGCGGGGTGTCCCCTTCGCTGGCCCAACTGCCCCGTCTGCGAGGAACGATGAAGTACAGCAAGGAGCGGCGGCCCAGCGTCATGACGGTCCGGGTCTACCGGATCACCGCCGACGGGGAGCGCGAGGAGCGCGCCGACTGGGTGGTGGCCGACGGCGAGCCCTACCTCCATCCGATCAGCGCAGAGTGGCCCGCCTGCCGGTGCGAGGAATGCCGGAGGTCACCTTGACCAAGTCGGCCGGTCCTCTTGTCCGCAATGCCGGCAAGGTCTCGGTGTTCCGACGCCCGATCCTGCCCGGACTGCCGTACGGCAGCCGAGGTACCCATGGGAGGACTGGTTGAGCCCAGCAGTGCACCGTGGAGAGCAACTGATTCCGAGGCCCGCGAAGACCCCGGCCGCCCTGAGATCTGCACTGGCAGTGGTGGCGCCGGACCTCCTGCCGAAGATGCAGGCTGATGTCGACAAGGCGTTCAATCGGGCAGCCGAGCAGGACAGCCTCACACCGGTGCGCGCCTTCTTGGTGCACTGGGCTTCGATTGTCGAGATCGAGCGCTTTCCTGAGACAGCCCGCACTCCTACTTCATCGCTCCGCGTCTCGAACGTGTCTTCGTCGTTCAGGTCGCGGTGTTCTGAAGTCTTCTTACTCCTCCCGCCCCAGTCGCGGCACCTGCTGCAGCCAGCTCGGCCGACCCGCCGCCGTCCGGGCCCGCGCCGCCTCCTCGGCGGCCCGCAGCTGCTCCTCCGTCGCGAAGCAGCGCGGCAGCCACCGCGGCGACACCGCCACCCGCGCGGCCAGGTGCGCCACGTACGCCTCGCGCAGCTCGTCGGCCGAGGCGAACCCGTCCTCCGCCGGGGCGAGCCACTGCGAGGGCACCAGCGCGACCACCTCGCGCAGCAGCTCGGGCGTGACGAGCGGCGCCAACTCCGCGTCAGCGGCGGCCACATCGGGGGTGTACGAGCCCAGTGCGTGCCCGCTCATGTCGTAGGCGCGGTCGACCGCCGTCAGGTGGGTGGACCAGCGGTGGTGGAAGACCAGCCCGGCGCCGTTGTCGATCAGCCACAGCCGCTTGTGCCAGACCATCAGGTTCGGATTGGCCCGGGTGCGGTCGACGTTGGCGGTCAGCGCGTCCAGCCAGACCACCCGGCCCGCCTCCAGGGCCCCGACGCCCAGCGCCTCACCGGGCCGGAAGTCGCGAGCCCCGGGCAGGTAGTCCATCCCCAGGTTCAGTCCCGCACTCGCCCGCAGCAGGTCCTGGATCTCCTGGTCCGGCTCGTGCGCCCCGACCGCCGGATCGAAGTCGACCAGCACCAGTTCCGGCACCCGCAGCCCAAGCCGCCGCCCGAGTTCGCCGACGATCACCTCGGCCACCAGCGCCTTGTGCCCCTGTGCCGCGCCCGCGAACTTGACCACGTAGGTGCCCAGGTCGGAGGCCTCCACGATGCCGGGCACGGAGCCGCCGGCCCGCAGCGGGTCGAGGTAGCGCAGGGCCTTCACGGTAGTCAGCACGCACGCCAGCCTAAGCTGAGCGCGACACAGCCGTACGAAACACCCCAGGAGCCCGTCATGGCCCAGGTCAAGGCCCGCACCGAGCGGACCTACACCGCTACGCCCGAGCAGCTGTACGAGGCGATCGCGGACTACGCGACGGTCCGCCCCAAGCTGCTCCCGGCCCAGTACAGCGAGTACCAGGTGAAGGCCGGCGGCGTCGGTGCGGGCACCCAGGTGCACTGGAAGCTGCAGGCCACCGAGAAGCGGGTGCGCGACTGCCTGTTCACGGTCAGCGCCCCCGCGCCGGGCACCCTGGTGGAGACGGACGCCAACTCCTCGATGGTGATCACCTGGACGGTCGGCAAGGCCGCCGACGGGGCCACAGTCGCGATCGAGGCCACCTGGAACGGTGCCGGCGGGATCGGCGGCTTCTTCGAGCGCACCTTCGCGCCGAAGGGGCTGAACAGGATCCACGACGAGGTGCTCGCCCGCCTGGCCGACCAGGTCAAGTAACCCGAACGGGCGAACCCCGCCCCCCGTCAGCGCAACCCGGCCCGGACCCCGCCACGCCCCACCCTAGGCTCGCGGCCGTGCAACTGACGATCCTTCACATCTCCCAGCCGGTGGACGGCGGGGTGGCCCGGGTGGTCACCGACCTGGTGCGCGGTCAGCGCGCCGCCGGCCACCGGGTGCTGGTGGCCTGCCCGTCCGGTGGCCGGCTGGCCCCCGCCGCCAAGGCTGCGGGGGCCGAACACCTCGACTGGCCGGCCCGCCGCTCGCCCGGCCCGAGCGTGCCCGCCGAGACGGCGCGGCTGCGCCGGCTGGTCCGGCAGGCCGCCCCCGACCTGGTCCACCTGCACAGCGCCAAGGCGGGCTTGGCCGGCCGCCTCGCGGTGCGCGGCCGGGTGCCCACCGTCTTCCAGCCGCACGCCTGGTCCTTCGCCGCCGCGACCGGCGCCCTGGCCACCGCCAGCACCCGTTGGGAGCGGTACGCCGCCCGGTGGGCCGCCGCCGTGCTCTGCGTCAGCGAGCGGGAGCGGGCGGACGGCCTGGCCGCCGGGATCGAGGCCGCCTACACCGTGGTGCCCAACGGGGTGGACCTGGCGTACTACGCGCCCGCCGAGCGGCGGGCGGCCCGGCTCTCGCTCGGGCTGGACCTGTCCGGGCCGCTGGCGGTCTGCGTGGGCCGGCTGTGCCGGCAGAAGGGCCAGGACCTGCTGCTGGCCGCCTGGCCGGACGTGCTGTGCGCGGTGCCGGGCGCGCAGCTGGCGCTGGTCGGCGGTGGCCCCGACCAGCAGGCGCTGCAGGCCCGGGCCCGCGCGCTGCCGGAGCCGTACCGGGTGCGGCTGGTCGGCGACGTGGCCGACCCGCGCCCCTGGCTGGCGGCGGCCGACCTGGTGGTGCTGCCCTCGCGCTGGGAGGGGATGGCGCTGGCGCCGCTGGAGGCGATGGCGATGGCCCGTCCGGTGCTGCTGGCCGACGTGCCCGGCGCCCGCGAGCAGTTGCCGGCCGCCGAGCGGGAGAGTGCCCTGGTGCCGGTCGAGGACCCGGCCGCGCTGGCCGGTGCGCTGGCCGCCGCGCTGGCCGATCCGCTGGACTGCGCCCGCCGCGGGGCCGCCGCCCGGGCCTGGGTGACGGAGCGTCACGACACGCGGACCATGGTCGAACGGGTTGACGATCTGTACCAGAAGTCGACGAGCGCAGGCCAGCCGACTCCCCGTGTCTCCGCGCGGATCTGATCGTTCTCAGACAGTGAAACGCATGATATTCCGCCTGGCACGACCCCGACATGCGTTCGACCGCCGGATCGGCTCAACCCTGGTGGAGCCTTGGCGGAATGAAGGTAGGAAATTCATATTAATGGGCGGGTGGAATGAAATGGCAAGTCAACTCCCTGCGATGCAGCCCACGTTCGGTAATGTCTGAATTCGCCTGCTTCTTTCCTAAATATCAGCGGAGCGATGAGGAACGATGATCAGGTGGGCACACCCGGTACCGGTAATGCCGGTCACACAGCAGGGGAGTTCGTGCGCCGATGACCATTGACCACGAGAGCGTGCCACGGCCCGGGCGCCCGGCGGCCAACGCCCGGCGGCTCGCGACCGGGGTGCTGGAGCGGCCGACCCGACCGTCCCTGAGCCGCGGCCCCGCACAACTGGGGCGCCACCGCCGGGGGTTGCGCTCGCGCGCGGCCCTGCCGGGCGGGCTGCTCGTGATCGACCTGCTGGCCGCCGGCGCCGCCTCGATGCTGTGCAGCGCCGGCCCGGTCCATCCGCTGAGTACCGCCGCCGCCGTCCTGCCGGTCCTGCTGCCGCTCCACCTGGCCGCCGGCCTCTACCGCACCCGGATGACCCCCTCCGCCCTGGACGAGCTGCCCGCCCTGGCCGGCCGGGCCGCCGTGGCCCTCGCGGTCGCGGTCACCCTGGCCGGGGTGCTGCCCGGCGCCTGGCCCTCCTGCGGTGCCACCGACTGGCCGCACCTGCTGGCCCTGCTCACCGCCCAGGTCGTGCTGGCCCTGCTGGGGCGCGCCCTGCTCTACGCCCTGCTGCGCCGGGTCCGCCGCCGCCGCCCGATCCCGGTGCTGCTGCTCGGCGCCGGCGAGCTCGGCCGGCAGATCGCCCGCACCCTGCTGGAGCGCCCCGAGTACGGCATGCGCCCGGTCGGCTACCTGGACCCGGCCCCCACGCTGCTCAGCGACACCCCGGTGCCGGTGCTCGGCGGCCGCGAGATGCTCGGGCGGGTCATCCGCCGGCACGGCGTGCGGCGGCTGATCGCGGTGGCCGGCGCCAGCGACGAGCAGGAGACCGCCACCACCATGCGCGCGGCGGCCCGGCTCGGCTGCCAGGTCTGGGTGGTCCCGGCGCTGCGCGAGCACGCGGCCCTGGCCGACGGCATCGCCCGCACCAGCGACCACCTCTGGGGCTACCCCTGCCTACGGCTGCCCCAGCCCGCGATGCGCCGGCCCGGCTGGGTGCTCAAGCGGCTCGCCGACATCCTCGCCGCCGCCGGCGGCCTGCTGCTGGTCTCCCCGCTGCTCGGCGCCTGCGCCCTCGCGGTGCGGCTGGACACCGGCAAGGGCGTGCTCTTCCGCCAGCAGCGCACGGGCCTGGACGGCCAGGTCTTCACCCTGCTCAAGTTCCGCACCCTGCGCCCGGCCAACGAGCACGAGTCGGCCACCCACTGGAACATCTCCCAGGACCACCGGATGAGCCGGATCGGCCACCTGATGCGCCGCAGCTCGCTGGACGAGCTGCCGCAGCTGTGGAACGTGCTGCGCGGCGACATGACCCTGGTCGGCCCGCGCCCCGAGCGCCCGTACTTCGTGATGCGGTTCAGCCAGGCCTACCCCGAGTACGCCGACCGGCACCGGGTCCCGGTCGGGCTGACCGGCCTGGCCCAGGTGAACGGGCTGCGCGGCGACACCTCGATCGAGGACCGGGCCCGCTTCGACAACCGCTACATCGAGAGCTGGAGCCTGTGGCAGGACGTCAAGATCCTGCTGCGCACGGCGGCCCTGATGCTCCGGCCGGACGGGAGCTGACCGACCGTGGCCCTGCCCCTGCCTGCCGCCGGAGCCTTACTCACCCGCCGTCAGCTCGCCGTGCTGCGCCGGCCCAGCCTGCTGGCCGCCGCCACCGTGCTGCTGGTCTGCGTGCCGACCGGTGAGAAGGACGTCAGCGCCGCCGTGCACGTCACCGCCGCCGACCTCGCCTCACTGGCCCTGGTCGCGCTGCTCGCGGTGGACCTGCTGCGCGGGCGCCGGCTGGGTCTGAGCGGCCCGGCCGCGCTGCTCTTCGGCGCCGTCACGGTGGCGGCCGCGGCCGCCACCGTGACCTCGATCGACCCCTCGACCAGCCTGACCGGCTTCGTCCGGCTGGTGCAGATCTTCGTGCTGGTGCCGGCCGCGGTGCTGGCCGCGCTGCGCGACCGCACCGACCTGCGGCTGGTGCTCGGCGCCTTCGTGCTGGCCGCGCTGATCGAGGGCGCGGTCGGCGCCCTGCAGTACCTGACGAAGACCGGCGCCTCCTACACCGGCGAGCCGATCCGCGCGGTCGGCACCTTCGGCGCGCTGGACGTGATGGCGATGTCCGGGGTGGTCAGCTTCGGCCTGCTGGCCGCGCTGGCGCTCGGGCTGGCCGAGCCCCCGGGCAGCTGGGCCCGGCGCGGCGGGCTGGCCGCGGCCGCCTTCCTGGCCTTCCCGCTGGCCGTCTCGTTCAGCCGGGGGAGTTGGATCGCCACCGCGGTCGGCGTCACCGCGCTGCTGGTCAAGGCGGACCTGCGGCGCGCGCTGCGCTGGGCCGGGATCGGGGCCGCCGCCGTGCTGGTCGCGGTCGGCGGCCTGGGGCTGGGCGGCGCCGCGGTGACCGAGCGGCTGGACAGCATCGGCTCGGTCTCCGGCGGCAACGAGGACCACTCGGTCAGCGACCGCTACGACCTGTGGACCACGGCCCGGGCGATCTGGGCCGACCATCCGGTCACCGGCGCCGGGCCGAAGAGCTTCCAGCAGCTGCGCGACTCGCACGCCCCGCTGCGGCTCTCCTCCGGCAGTGACGCGGCCGACTCGACGATCGGCTTCACCCGGGAGCCGCTGCTCTCGCCGCACAACATGTACTTCCTGGTGCTGAGCGAGCAGGGGCTGGTCGGGGCGGTGGCCTACCTGGGTTTCTTCCTGGCCCTGCTGATCGGTGCCGCCCGCCGCCCGGGCAGCGCCGGACCGGCCGCGCTCGGCCTGCTCTGCTGGGTGCTGGTGGACTTCCTCTACGCCGACATCGGCGGCACCACCACGGTGCTCACCTCGGTGATCCTGGGTGTGGCCACCTGGTGGGCGCTGCCCGCGCGCGAGCCGGCGGCCGGGGAGCCGCAGTGACCGCCACCGAGAGCCCGCCGGTCGCGCCCCCGGTCGCGCGCGAGCGCCAACCCTCCTTCCTGGCCCGCGCCTTCGGCATCACCGCGATCCTGAGCGCGGCCGGCTCGGCGCTCGGGCTGCTGCGCGACCTGCTGCTGGCCCGGTACTTCGGCGCCGACGAGGGCACCGACGCCTTCCTGGTCTCCTGGACGGTGCCGGAGACCGCCGCGCCGCTGCTGATCGAGGACGCGATGGCGTTCCTGATGGTCCCGGCCTTCAGTCTGGCCCTGGTGCTGCGCGAGGAGCGGCCCGACGGGCCGGACCCGGTACGGCAGTTGACCAGGACCACGCTGCCCTGGCTGCTGTCCGGGCTGTGCGCGCTGTCCGGGGCCACCATGCTCTGGGCGCCGCAGCTGGTGCAGCTGCTGGCCCCCGGCCTGGCCGACCCGGGGCTGGCCGTCGCCTGCACCCGGATCACCGCGGTGGCCGTGCTGCCCTTCGGGGTGGCCGGCTACCTGGGCGCGGCGCTGCGCGCCCACCACCGGTTCACCGCCCCCGCGGTCATCTACGTGGCCTACAACCTGGGCATCCTGGCGGTCCTGACCACCTGTCACCTGCTGTTCGGGGTAAGGGCGGCGGCGCTCGGGGTGGCCTTCGGCTCGCTGCTGATGGCCGGAGTGCTGCTCGCCCCGTTCGGCCGCGCGCTGCGCGACGGCCGGCGCCGGCGGCCCCGGCGCGGCCCGCGCGGACTGCGGCTCAGCCCGCTGGCGCTGCTGCCGGTGGCGGCCTTCACGCTCACCCGGCAGTCGCAGGTCTTCATCGAGCGCTACCTCGGCTCGGCGCTGCCGGCCGGCACCATCTCGCACCTCAACTACGCCGCCAAGGTCTCCCAGTTGGCGATGACCACGGCGATCCTGATCTGCACCGTCACCTTCCCGCTGGTGGCCCGGGCGCTGGCGGCCGGGGATCTGGTCGCAGCCCGCGACCGGGTGGAGAAGGACCTCGGACAGGCCGCGGCCGTGGTACTGGCCGGGATGGCCTTCCTGATCGCCTGCGCACCCGCGGTGGTCTCGCTGCTCTTCCAGCGCGGCGCCTTCTCGCCCGCGGACACCGCGGCCACCGCCCAGGTGATTCAGGTGTACAGCTTCGGGCTGCTGGCCCAGGCGCTGATCGGCGTCATGGTGCGGCCGTTCTTCTCGATGCGCCCGGCGGTCCGCCGGGCCGAAGACCCGCGTCCGGTCGCCGCCGACCGGCTGCTCGACTGGTACCCGGTGGCCGCGATGGCGCTGGGCCTGGTGGTCACCACCCTGGTCGGGGTCTGCACCACCCACCGCTTCGGTGCGCTCGGCCTGGCGGCGGGCAACGCGGCCGGCATCACCACGACCGCGGTGCTGCTGCTGCGCGGCCTGGCGCTGCGCGGCATCGCGCTGCGCACCCGGCAGGTGCTGATCGGCCAGGCCCGCCTGGTGCTCTCCGCGATCGGCGCGGCCGGCGCGGGCACGGTGGCGGCCCGCGCGGTGGGCCCGGCCCCGCTCTCGATGCTGGCCGGCGGCTTCACGGTGCTGCTCGGCTACCTGGCCCTCGGCGCGGCCCTCGGTGCCCGCGAACTGGACGTTCCCACCCGGACGGCCCTCGCGCTGCTGCGCGGGCGCCGGCCGGGCGGGGCGGGCGCCGGGTCGGCGCCCCGGATGGAGGAAGGAACGCTGACCGATGGTGGCTGAACTCAGCGGGCTGACGCACCTGCCCCGCCAGGGCCGCGCCGAGGTGGGACGGCGGTACGGAGCACCGTGGATCCTGATGTACCACTCGGTGGCCGACGAGGACGAGGACCCGTACCAACTCACCGTCAGCCCTGACCGGTTCGCCGCCCAGATGCGCTGGCTGGCGGCCCGCGGCTGGCGCGGGGTCAGCGTCGGCGAGCTGCTGGCGGCCCGGGCGGCCGGCAGCCGCGAGCGGTTGGTCGGCCTGACCTTCGACGACGGCTACGCGGACTTCGCCCGGCACGCCGTCCCGGTGCTGGCCGGCTACGGCTTCACCGCGACCGCCTACGTGGTCGCGGACCGGCTCGGCGGCGAGAACGGCTGGGACGCCGAGGGGCCGCGCAAGGCGCTGCTGACTGACCGTCAGGTGCGTGAACTGTCCTCCACCGGCTGGGAGATCGGCTCGCACGGGCTGACCCACCTGGCGCTGCCCGGGGTGCCCGCCGAGCAGCTGCGGGCCGAGGTGCGGGAGAGCCGGGCGATCCTCGAGGAGCTGGTCGGCGGCCGGGTGGCGGGCTTCTGCTACCCCTACGGCGCGGTGGACGAGCCGGCCGCCCGGGCCGCGGCCGAGGCCGGCTACGACTACGCGGTGGCGATCCAGCACTCGAGGCTGGCCGGCCGGTTCGCGCTGCCGCGCTGCTACGTCGGCGACCGGGACGGCGCCTGGCGGCTGCGGGCCAAGCGCGGCCGGCACGGGCTGCGCGACGTGGTCACCGAGCTGCGGCGGCGGGGGAGCGCGCGATGAGGGTGCTGCACGTCATCACCGGGCTGGCGGCCGGCGGCGCCGAGCAGCAGCTGCTGCTGACCATCCGCCACCTGCCGCCCGGGATCGAGTGCGAGGTGGCCACGCTGACCAACCCCGGCAGCGTGGCGGCCGCCCTGCGGGCCGAGGGGGTGCGGGTGCACGAGCTGGGCATGCGCGGCAACCGGGACCTGGCGGTGCTGCCCCGGCTGACCGCGCTGATCCGGCGCGGGCGCTACGACGTGGTGCACACCCACCTGTACCGGGCCGGCCTGTACGGGCGGCTCGCGGCGCGGCTGGCCGGCGTGCGGGTGGTGCTGGCCACCGAGCACTCGCTGCACGCGGGCACCATCGAGGGCCGCACGGTCGGCGCCGGCGTCAAGTCGCTCTACCTGGTGGCCGAGCGGCTCGGCAGCACCACCGTGGCGGTCTCCCAGCGGGTGGCCGGGACGCTCTGCGACTGGGGCGTGCCCGAACAGCGGGTGGCGGTGCTGCCCAACGGCATCGAGGCCCACCGGTTCACCCCGGCCGGCCGCCTGCGCGACCTGCAACGGGCCCGGATGCGGGCCGAACTCGGTTTCGCTCCCGGCGACTTCGTGGTCGGCGCGGTGGGCCGGCTGGTGCCGGGCAAGCGGTTCGACGTGCTGGTCCAGGCGCTGCGCGAGCTGTCGCCGAAGGTCCGGCTGCTGGTGGTCGGGGACGGCCCGGAGCGCGCCCGGCTGGCCGCGGCGGCCGGCGAGCGGGCCGTGTTCACCGGCGAACGCTCCGACGTGCCCGCCCTGTTGACCGCGATGGACGTGCTGGCCGCGCCCTCGACGGAGGAGACCTTCGGCCTGGCGGTCCTCGAGGGCCTGGCGGCCGGGCTGCCGATCCTGCACAGCGGCTGCCCGGCGCTGGAGGAGCTCCCGGCCGAGGCCGCGCCCGGCGCCCGCAAGCTGCCCTCGGTGGCCGGCGCCTACCGGGCGGCCGTCTTCGACCTGGCCACCCGCCCGCCGACCGCGGTGCCGCCGCGCCCGGCCGCGGTGGCGCACTACGACATTGTCCGCACGGCGGCCCGCCTGGGCGCGCTGTACCAGCGGCTGAGGGAGGGCCGACGGCCCTCACCGGCCGGGAGGGAGAGCTGAGATGACCGCTCGACTGGAGAAGGTCCGGGCCGCAGCCGGGCGTTGGTGGCCGCTGGCGGTGGCCGTGCCGCTCGGCGCGGTGGCCGGGGCCGGGTACGCGGTGGTCGCCCCGCCGTCCTACGCGGCCAACTCCTACGTGGTGGTGGTCCCGGAGAACACCACCGAGCCCGGGGTGGCGGTCAACTTCGCCCAGGCGTACGGGCGGCTGGCCGGACAGCCGCAGGTGCTGGGCCTGGCCGCCGCCGACTCCGGGCACACCGGGGCTGAGCTGGCCGCGCTGGTGCACGGCACCACCTCGCCGGACGCGCCGGTGATCGAGATCGACGGCACCGGACGGCGCCCGGGCGAGGCGGTGAAGGCGGCCGACGCGGTGGCCAAGGCGCTGATCACCTTCGGCAACACCAGTTCCAAGGAGACCGGGGTCAAGCTGGTCCCGCTGGCCGCCGCCGCCGAGCCGCAGGCGCCGACCACGCCCAGCGGCAAGCTGGACGTGGCGGTGGGTGCCGCGGCCGGGGTGCTGGTCGGGGCGCTGGGCATGATGACCCGGCGCAAGCTGACGGCCGAGCGGGGCCCGGGCGCGGGCGAGCCGGTCCAGCCGGTGCTGCCGCAGCCGAGCACCGAGCCGACTGCCGCCGAGCCGGTGCTGCCGCAGCCGAGCACCGAGCCCGCCGCCGCCGAGCCGGTGCTGCCGCAGCCCAGCGCCGAGCCCGCTGCCGCCGAGCCGGCGCCGGTGCCCGAACCGCAGCGGGCGGGGAGGCGCAAGTGAGAGCGGTCCGTACCGGGCAGCGCACCGCCCAGGTCCCGCCGGCCCGCAGCTCGGCGGCCGAGGCGGTGTGGACCAGCGAGGTCCGCCGCGAGGACGACGCACTGGTCACCCTGGCCGCACAGTGGCAGGAGCTGGCCGCCCGCTGCCGCACCGCCACCCCGTTCCAGTCGGCCGCCTGGCAGGCCTCCTGGTGGCGCGCCTACGGGCGGCCGGGCCGGCTGCGGGTGGTGCTGGTGCGCCGGGACGGCCTCCTGGTCGGCGCGGCCGCGCTGCGGCTGGACCGGGGCGGGCGGCTGACCGGCCTGGGCGGCAGGCTGATCGACTTCACCGACGTACTGCTGGACGACGCGTGCGCCGAGCAGGCGGCCGCCCGGCTGGCCGCCGCGCTGCCGCTGCGCCGCCCGTGGCAGCTGCTGGAGCTGCACGAGGTGCGGCCCGGTTCGGCCGCGCACCTGCTGTACGCGGCCTGGACCGGCCGGCGCCACCAACTGCTCGACTCGGTCTGCCAGCACCTGCCCGCGGTGCCGATGGACCAGCTGCTGGCCCGGCTGCCCGGGCGCACCGCGCAGCGCAGCCGGGCCAAGCAGCGCAAGCTGCTGGAGGCGGGGGTGGTGGCCACCCGGGTGCCGCCGGAGCAGACCGGCGCGGCGATGGAGGACCTGCTGCGGCTGCACGCACTGCAGTGGGAGAGCCGCTCGGTCACTCCGGAACACGTCAGCGCGCGGTTCCGCCAGCACCTGACCGAGTCCACCGCGGGGCTGGCCCGGATCGGGCAGGCGGTGGTCTACCGCTACCACCTGGACGGGGAGCTGCTGGCGGTGGACCTGCTGCTGCTCTGTCCGTCCCTGGCGGGGCTCTACCTGTACGGTGCGCACCCGCGGCTGCGGGAGCGGATCGACATCGCCGGCCTGCTGTTCGGCACCTCGCTGCAGGAGGCGGTGGCGGCCGGCATCCCGGAGCTGAGCCTGATGCGCGGTGAGGAGCCGTACAAGCAGCGCTGGCGGCCCGAGCAGGAGCGCAACCACCGGCTGCTGCTGGGCCCGCGGCACTTCGCGGTCGCGCTCAGCGTGCGGCTGGCGGTGGTGCGGGCCCGCACCGCGCTGGCGCCGCGGCTGCGCCGGGTGCGGACCCTGCTGGGGCGCTGACGCCCGGTCAGCCGCCCCCGGCGGTCAGTTCTCCCGGACCGCCGGGAAGCCGGGCAGCTGCGGAAAGCCCGAGGGGAAACCGGGGAAGGCCGGCAGGCTGGGGCGCGGCGGCGCGGACGGGGTGGCCGAGGCGGTGGCGGACGGGCTCGCGGGTGCGGGGGACGGGGTGGCCGAGGGCGAGGCCGGGGCGCTGGGCCGCGGCTTGCCCGGAGTCACCGGGTGCCCGGGCAGCTGCGGAGCGGCGCCCTTCGAACCGGTCATCAGCTGCTGGAAGACCTGGCTGGCCCGGGGATTGTCGTGGCACTCCCACATGCCGTGCGGGCAGTAGTCGGTGAGGGTCTGGTAGGCGGTGTCGTGGGTGCGCATCCAGTCGACCATCCGGCGGACGAACTCCGGGTTGTCGCCGTTGCGGAACAGTCCCCACTCCGGGTACGAGACCGGCTTGCCGCGCCGGGCGGCGAACTCCACCTGGTCCTCCAGGCCGTACGGCTCGTGCACGAAGTCGTCGAAGGTGGCGCCGGCCGGCTGGTCGTAGCTGTCGGTGCCGATGATGTCGACCACGTCGTCGCCCGGGTAGCACTTGGTCCAGGCGATCGCGTCCAGCCCGCGGCTCGGGGTGAAGTCGAAGCGGAACCGCTGGCCCGGCACCGAGCGCATCACGCCGACGATCCGGCGCCAGTAGGCCTTCCAGGCAGCCGGGTCGGGCTTGCAGCGGCTGCTGTAGGTGACCCCGTTCATCTCCCAGCCGGGCACCAGCACGGTGTCGGCACCGCCGAGCGCGACCAGTTTGCGGGCCAGCTTGAGGTAGTGCTGGTCGAAGGCGCCCTGGGCGCCCTGGCCGAGCAGCCGGGCCACCTGGCTGTCCGGCAGGTCGCCCTCGTTGGGGGTGACCATCGGCACGTTGACCACCAGGGTCCGGCTGCGGTCAGCCATCCGCCACTGCGACCACAGGGCCAGCACCTTGGTCTCGCCCTCCACGTCGGCCCAGCTGTTGCCGGCCAGGTAGGTGTGGCCGACCTGCATGTCGGCGCCGCCGAGCCAGCTCTCCATCCGGGCGATCTGTGGGATGTAGTTGTCCCAGGAGCCGACGAAGGCGCCGAACGGCACCTCGTGGCTGGCCATCCGGGTGGCGGGCCGCGGCGCGGCGGAGCGCGGGGCGGGGCTCGGCGAGTCGGTGGCGGCCGGCCCGCGGTCGGCCGTGGTCAGCGGTCCGCCGCTGCTCTCCAGGCCGGCGGTGGTGAGCAGCACCAGGGCGGCGGCGGCCAGGGTCAGGCGGCCCAGTCGCATCGTCTCTCCTCCGAGCCGGTGTGTGCACGTGCACACTGAGAGTAATCCGATGCGCCGTCAGAAAAGCCGAATGTCACTCTAAAGTGGACAATTGGCGCGAGCCTGGCCGAATCCGACGAGACATGATCGCTGTGATGACCGATCGTCGGCACCTGATCCGTCGTCAGTGGCTGCCCGGCCGGTGCGCACTCGTCCGGCCCGGCCGTTCGACCCCCGCCGATTGTCCGTTCATCAGTCCGCAGGCTGGACGACCGGCCCCGTCATGCTGACGCCGGAGCGCGGGCCAGGTACCCTCCCGAGGTGTCCTGGAAGCCGCTTCGAACCCTGACCCCCCGCTCCGCACTGCCCGCCGCGGCGGTGCTGCTGGTGCTCGGTGTGGGCGCTGCCGCGCACGCCAACCGCCCGGTGCCGTTCGGCGACCAGGTCTCGGCCCCCGGCCACGCCGGCGCCAGCCCGGTCGGCGCACAGGCCGCCGACCCCGTCACCCCGGACTTCCGGGTCGGCCCCGGCCTGGAGGCCTACGACCCGGCCGGCGGCTCGCTGCTCTGGTCCTACCGCCGGGACGGCGCCACCGCGCTGCACGTCTCGCTGCTGGGCCAGAGCGCCGTGGTGGTCTGGGACGACGGCATGATCACCTCGATCCAGATCGACGACCACGAGGTCCGCTGGCACCGCGCGGTGCCGGGGATGGCCGACTGGCTGCGCGGCACCGGTGAGCCGGGCGACGCCCAGCGCACCGACGCCCAGCGCAAGCAGTTGCAGCTGGAGCGGGCGGCCGCCGCGGTGCAGACGGTGACGGTCCCCGAGCCCTGGGTGCTGGCCCTGACCCCCGGCCTGACCATGGGTTTCCGGGACCGTGACGGGGATCTCAGGTTCAACTCCCGCCCGCCGGGCGGCTGCCTCTACGACCCGGCCCGCGCGGTCGGCACCGACTCCACCGTGATGCTGCCGCGCGCCTGCACCGGCACCACCGGCGCGGGGCGCGCGCTGCCCGGCGGGATCACCGGCTTCCGGCTGGACGGCCACGGCTACGTGCTCAGCGCCGGCCCCAAGGTGGAGCTCGAGCGGCTGGACGGCCACCGGGTGCGGATCGACGACGGCCCGCTGGTCGGCTCCACCGTCTTCGACACCGACCTGGGCGTGCCGGAGACCCCGTGCCAGAACCCGGCCGCGCCGTTCGCCGCGCTGCACCCGCAGACCGGCTGCCCGCTGCCGGGCGCCGGCTGACCCGCGCGGCGCCCCGGCCGGCCCCCCGCGGGCATATTCCTCCGGAGCCGCTCCCGGGGCCCGGTAGACTCGACCGCATGGCTGCTTCCCTTCTGCATTAGCGCGGCGCTCCGCCAGCTCGCCCTGCCCACCGCCGCGTCCCGTCACAGGAGTTTGACCAGCCATGATTTCCGCCAACGCCCTCGAACTGCGCGCCGGCGCCCGCATCCTCATCGAGACCGCCAGCTTCCGGATCGCCCCCGGCGACCGGATCGGCCTGGTCGGGCGCAACGGCGCCGGCAAGACCACGCTGACCAAGGTGCTGGCCGGCGAGGGCCTGCCGGCCGGCGGCACCGTGACCCGCTCCGGCGAGGTCGGCTACCTCCCGCAGGACCCGCGCACCGGCGACCTCGACGTGCTCGCCCGGGACCGGATCCTGTCGGCCCGCGGCCTCGACACCGTGCTCAAGAAGATGCGCGAGAACGAGGAGCGGATGGCCAACGGCAAGGGCGCCACCCGGGACACCGCGATGAAGAAGTACGCCCGGCTGGAGACCGAGTTCCTCACCAAGGGCGGCTACGCCGCCGAGGCCGAGGCCGCCACCATCGCCGCCGCGCTCGGCCTGCCGGACCGGATCCTCGGCCAGGAGCTGCACACCCTCTCGGGTGGTCAGCGCCGCCGGGTCGAGCTGGCCCGGATCCTCTTCTCGGACGCCGACATCCTGCTGCTGGACGAGCCCACCAACCACCTGGACGCGGACTCGATCACCTGGCTGCGCGACTTCCTGAAGAGCTACAAGGGCGGCTTCATCGTCATCTCGCACGACGTCGACCTGGTCGAGACGGTGGTCAACAAGGTCTTCTACCTGGACGCCAACCGCTCCTGCATCGACGTCTACAACATGGGCTGGAAGCAGTACCAGCAGCAGCGCGAGGACGACGAGAAGCGCCGCAAGCGCGAGCGGGCCAACGCGGAGAAGAAGGCCGCCACGCTGAACGCGCAGGCCGACAAGATGCGCGCCAAGGCGACCAAGACGGTGGCCGCGCAGAACATGGCCCGCCGGGCCGAGAAGCTGCTCTCCGGGCTGGAGGAGGTGCGGGCCTCCGACAAGGTGGCCAAGCTGCGCTTCCCCGACCCGGCCCCGTGCGGCAAGACCCCGCTGACGGCCAGTGGACTGTCCAAGTCCTACGGCTCGCTGGAGATCTTCACCGACGTCGACCTGGCCATCGACCGCGGCTCCCGGGTCGTGGTGCTGGGGCTCAACGGCGCCGGAAAGACCACCCTGCTGCGGATGCTGGCCGGTGTGGAGCAGCCGGACACCGGCGAGGTGATCCCGGGTCACGGCCTGAAGATCGGCTACTACGCCCAGGAGCACGAGACGCTCGACCCGGCGCGCACGGTGCTGGAGAACATGCGCTCGGCCGCGCCGGACACCGACCTGGTGCAGATCCGCAAGATCCTCGGCTCCTTCCTGTTCTCCGGGGACGACGTGGACAAGCCGGCCGGGGTGCTCTCCGGCGGTGAGAAGACCCGGCTGGCGCTGGCCTCGCTGGTGGTCTCCTCGGCCAACGTGCTGCTCCTCGACGAGCCGACCAACAACCTCGACCCGGCCAGCCGCGAGGAGATCCTCGGCGCGCTGCGCACCTTCACCGGCGCGGTGGTCCTGGTCACCCACGACGAGGGCGCGGTCGACGCGCTGGAGCCGGAGCGGATCATCCTGCTGCCGGACGGCGTCGAGGACCTGTGGACCCCGGCCTACCACGACCTGGTCTCGCTGGCCTGAGCCGACGGTCCGCCCTCACCTGGGCGCACCCTGCCCGCGACCGGTTCGCCGATCGCGGGCAGCGCCGTTTCGTAGACGCGTGCTCCTGCATCCGGCCGATGATCTCTCATCAGCCGCGCCGAACCGGGAATGCCGGGGCGGCTGATTCCGTTTTACCCTGCCCGCCTGTTCCGCTCGGCCGGCACCCTGCTGATCAGCAGTTTCACGCTCCGCAGCCGTCACCTCGGGGGGCGTGCGCACCCAGGGTGAGCGCCCCGCTGCGCTGGCGGTACCACTCGGCGCCGCGCCATTCGCCGGACAACCCTTGTCGAATGGGTGGCCAGGAGCCGGGGGATGGGTGATCATGGGAATCTGACCGAGCACAGCTACGAGGAGGCACGGGTGGCCGAGACTCTGAAAAAGGGCAGCCGGGTAACTGGTGCCGCGCGTGAGAAGCTCGCGGCCGAGTTGAAGAAGAAGTACGACTCCGGGGCGAGCATCCGCGCGCTCGCGGAGGAGACCGGCCGCTCCTACGGCTTCGTGCACCGCATGCTGAGCGAGTCCGGGGTCAACCTCCGGGGTCGCGGTGGCGCCACGCGCGGGAAGGCCAAGGCTGCTGCGGCAGCCGGATCCTGACGGACCATCAGACCGAGCCCCGGTCCCGCTCCGGAGCGGTGGGTGCGGTTCGCCCCCGGCGCTCGGCATGCCTTCTGACAGTCCTTCACGTCCGCACGACGCATCGGCGACCGTGATCGGTACCCCTGCCGCGGCCTGCGGCCCGGAGGTGCCCGCCATGGCCGCCGATCGTCATGTCCGCGGCCCGGCGCAGCCGCGGGGTGAGTGGTACCCAACTCCCCGGCAATAAGTTACTCTCCGGTAGAACTGTGGGCGGCGCATGGGCGCCTGCCCGGAACCCCGCCGGAGGTGGCCATGACCGCGCCCGTCCCGACCCTTGCCGACCCCGCCGCCCTGGAGGCCGCCGGCGTACGGGTGGAGCTCGAGGGTGAGCTGGCGGTGGTCACGCTCTGCAACCCGAAGCGGCGCAACGCGCAGAGCCCCGCGATGTGGCGCGCGCTGGCCGCCGTCGGCCGGGAGCTGCCCGGCACCGTGCGGGTGGTGCTGCTGAAGGCCGAGGGGCTCTCCTTCTCGGCCGGCCTGGACCGCGCCATGTTCACCCCCGAGGGGATCCCCGGCGAGCCCAACTTCCGTGCCCTGGCCGGGGCTTCGGACCAGGAGCTGGATGCCGCGATCGCCGGCTTCCAGGAGGGCTTCAGCTGGTGGCGGCGGGCCGACGTGATCACCGTCGCCGCGGTGCAGGGGCACGCGGTCGGGGCCGGCTTCCAGCTGGCGCTCGCCTGCGACCTGCGGGTCTGCGCCGAGGACGTGCAGTTCGCGATGAAGGAGACCTCGCTCGGCCTGGTCCCCGACCTGACCGGCACCAAGCCGCTGACCGACCTGGTCGGCTACGCCCGGGCGCTGGAGATGTGCGCCACCGGCCGGTGGATCGGCGCCGCCGAGGCGGGGGCGACCGGGTTGGCCAACCGGGTGGTCCCGGGTGAGGAGCTGGAGGCGGCCGCTCGTGCGCTGGCCGCCGAGCTGCTGGCCGCGCCGCGCAACGCGGTGATCGAGACCAAGGCGCTGCTGCAGGGGGCCGGCGGGCGCGACCACGAGCAGCAGTACGCGGCCGAGCGGGCCGCCCAGGCGCGCCGGCTGCGGGACCTGGCGGGGATCGGGGACTGAGCACCGTCTCCGACCGCTGCCTGACGGCGGGGTCCGGCTCCCGGGGTGGGGAGGAGCCGGGCCCCGCTTCGCGTTTCCGGCGGAGTGCTTCCGGGAGCAGGTTCCGTGGCGGAATGTCAGAGTTGGGGCAGTTTGCGGTATAGCTGGACCCGTACCTCTGGAGGCACCCCCATGCCCGACACCCCCAAGCCGTCCGACCTGCCCCACGCCGCCGCGCCGCCCCACGTCGCCGCCGTGCCCGCCGACGCGGGCGAGGGCCGCGGTCGCACCGCGCTGGCCGACGGCGTGGTGGAGAAGATCGCCGGCATGGCAGCCCGCGAGGTGCCCGGCATCCACGCGCTCGGCTCCGGCCTGTCCCGCACCTTCGGCGCGATGCGCGACCGGGTGCCCGGCGGGCGGGCCAGCATCTCACGCGGCATCAAGGCCGAGGTGGGCGAGCGGCAGACCGCGATCGACATCGCCCTGGTGGTGCAGTACGGGGTGGTGATCCCCGAGCTGGCCGCGGCGGTGCGGCGCAACATCATCGCCGCGGTGGAGCGGATGACCGGGCTGGAAGTGGTCGAGGTGAACATCGCGGTCAACGACGTCCACCTGCCCGACGAGCCGGACGAGGAGGAGGGCGAGGAGCCCGCCTCCTCCGGGGGGCGCTCCCGGGTCCAGTAGCCGGTCCGCACTGTCATAGCCGGTCCACTCTGCTTGGGAGCAACCGATGAATCTCGCCCTGGTCGGCCTGGTGGCCGGCATGGCCCTCGGCTTCGCCGGCTACTTCGGCGGGTTCGCCGCCTTCCTGCTGGTCGCGGCGCTGGGCGCCGTCGGCTTCGTGGTCGGCCGACTGCTGGAGGGCGACCTGGACCTCGGCGACCTGGGCGACCTGCTGCGCAGCCGCGACCGGCGCCGCTGATGCGGGGCGGCGCACGGGTGGGCGGTGCAGGGCCGGTCTGTGCAGGGCTGGGCGGTGCAGGGCCGGTCTGTGCAGGGCTGGGCGGTGCAGGGCCGGTCGGGGTGCCGGTCGGTGTCGCGGCCCGGGCGGGCGGGGCTGGATGACGGCGGGCGAACTGCACCGGTTCGGCGGCTGG
This sequence comes from Streptomyces tateyamensis, assembly GCF_003205575.1. Lineage (GTDB taxonomy): Bacteria > Actinomycetota > Actinomycetes > Streptomycetales > Streptomycetaceae > Kitasatospora > Kitasatospora tateyamensis. The sequence continues at coordinate 8,838 of NZ_PYBW01000198.1, read as the reverse complement.
GGGCCGGACACCGGCCGGGACACCCCGCCGGTGCGGCGCGGACGGCTGCGGATCGCCGACCGGGTGCCGGCCCGGATCGCCTGGCTGGCCACCCGGGAGGCGCTCGGGCTCGGGCGGGACGAGGTGCCGCGGGTCTCGGTGCAGGTGGTGGACGGCTCGGCCCGGGTGCGGGTCGGGCTGGTGCTGGAGTTCGGCTCGGACCTGGTCGAGCAGGCGGAGCGGGTGCGGGCGGCGGTGGTGGACCGGGTCGGGGCGCTGACCGGGATCCCGGCGCGCGAGGTGGTCGTGGTGGTGGAGCGGCTGAAGGTGGGTCAGCCCGATGTCTGAGCCCTCGTCGGCCGGGCGCCGGCCCGGACCGCGGTCGGAGCGGGTCCGGCCCGCCCTGGTGGTCGGGCTGCTGGGGCTGGCCGTGGCCGGGGCGCTGCTCTACGACGCGGCCGCCTCCTGGACCGGCCACCGGGCCGGGAGCTGGCGCAGCCGGGCCGCCCACCAACTGGCCACCCGGCCGCTGGACTCGGGCTGGGTGCTGGCCGGGGCCGCGGTGCTGGCGCTGCTCGGCTGCTGGCTGCTGGTGCTGGCCTGCGCGCGCGGGGAGCGGCGCTGGCTGCCGCTGCGGCAGCACCCGGGGGCGGTGATCGACCGGGTGGGGGTGGCCGCGCTGGTGGAGACCAGGGTGGTCGGGCTGCCGATGGTGGCGGCCGCCCGGGTGCGGGTGCGGCGGCGACGGGCCCGGGTCACCGTGTACGGCAGTGCGGACCTGGTGCAGGTGCGCGAGGCGGCGGCGGCGGAGCTGGCCCGGATCGGCCTGGTCCGGGAGCCGGCGCTGCGGGTGCGGGGGCGGCCGGCCCGGCACCGGCCGCCGATGCACTGACGAGCTGTGGGAAGGGTTGGGACGAGGTGAGCCGATCCACCGTCAACCGGGTGGTGCTCGGGCTGGTCGCGGTGGTGCTGCTGGCCGGGGCGCTGCTGGTGCTGGCCGGCGGGCTGCACCTTTACCGGCGGCTGGGGGTCACCCCGCCGTCCGGGTGGCCGCTGACCTCGGCGCGGCAGCCGGTGCTGAGCAGCGCCGCGCGGACCAGGTGGCGGGACCGGGAGTGGTGGTGGCCGGCCGTGGTGGGCGCACTGGCGGTGCTGGTGCTGCTGGCGCTGTGGTGGCTGGCCGCGCAGCTGCGCCGACCCGTGCCGGCCGAGCTGGACCGGGACACTGCGGACCACCCCGGGCTGCGGCTGCGGGTGCGGTCGGCGGCGCTGGTGGCGGCGGTGCGGGAGACTGCGGTGGGGCTGCCCCGGGTGAGCGCGGCGCGGGTGGCGCTGACCGGGCGCCCGGAGCCGAAGCTGCGGGCGGTGCTGCTGCTCGAACCCGGTACCGACCCCGGCGCCGCGGTGGCCGCCTTCCGCACCGGCCCGAACACCGCGGCCACCGCCACCCTGGGCAGCCCGACCCCGCTCCCGCTGGACCTGCGCCTCCAGGTCGCCCCCACCCCCAAGCCCCGCGAACCCCGCGAGCGCCGTCGCCGCCGGGCGCCGCGGGTGCAGTAGCGGTGCGGGGTGCGGGCTCGGGTGCGTCAGAGGGCGTGCAGGGCACCGCCGTCCACCGGCAGCATGACGCCGGTGAGGTAGGAGGCGGCCGGCGAGAGGGCGAAGGCGGCGACCTTGCCGAACTCCGCGGGGGTGCCGTAGCGGCCCAGCGGGATGCGGGCGCTGGCGGCGGCGCGCGCGGCCGCGGGATCCGCGGCCAGGCCGTCGAGTTCGCGGACCCGGTCGGTGTCGATCCGGGCCGGCAGCAGCCCGAGCACCCGGACGCCGCGCGGGCCCAGCTCGTTGGCCAGGCTCTTGGCGGCCATCGCCAGCCCCGGGCGCAGCCCGTTGGAGATGCCGAGCCCCGGGATCGGCTCGCGCACCGAGCTGGACAGCACGAAGGCGATCACGCCGCCCTCGTCCAGCCGCTCGGCCGCCACCCGGGCCAGCCGCAGGGCGCCCAGGAAGACGGTGTCGAAGGCGGTGCGCCAGGCCTCGTCCGTTGCGGTCAGCACCGGCCCCGCGGTCGGGCCGCCGACGCTGATCAGGATCCCGTCGAAGCGTCCGAACCGCTCGACCGCACCGTCCAGGACCTGCTCGGCCGCCGCCGCGTCGCCGTTGTCGGCGACTAGGCCCAGTGCGTGGTCCGGCCCGCCGAGCTCGGCGACGGCCGCATCCAGCCGCTCCTGCTGACGGCCGGTCAGCACCACCTTGGCCCCGTCGGCCACCAGCTCGCGCGCGGCCGCCAGACCCAGGCCCCGGCTGGCGCCGGTGACCACGTACACCCTGTCCTGCAATCCGAGATCCATGGGGCCCATCCTGCCCCACCGGGGACCCGGCACCCGGTACCAGGTCAGCCGGCCGGCAGCGGCTCCAGCCCGGACGCGTCCGGCGCCTCGGGCTCGGCGGGGGAGGCCGGCGTCGCGGTCGCGGCGCGCCGGTCGCGGGCCTCGCGGCGGACCAGCACCAGCAGGCCGACCGGGACCAGCGAGGCGAAGAGCCACCACTGGATGGCGTAGGCCATGTGCGGCCCGATGTCGGAGTGCTCGGGCTCGGGCAGCGCCTGCGGGGCGTCGGCGGGCGCGGGGGAGGAAGCGGCCAGCTCCAGGTAGCCGCCGAGCACCGCGGTGCGGTCCGCGGTGGCCTGCTGGGCGCTGTTGATCAGCATGAACTGCCGGTCGGGCAGCCCGCCCCGGTCCCGGATGCCGCTGGAGGCGCGCGTCTCGTCGGCCCGCAGCCGTCCGGTCACGGTGACCGGCCCGGTGGGCGCGGCCGGCACCGGGGGGTACTGGGTGGCGTCCGGGCCGGAGTCCACCCAGCCGCGGTTGACCAGTACCTCGCCGTGCCCGTCGGCCAGCCGCAGCGGGGTGACCACGAAGAAGCCGATGGTGCTGCCGTCCGAGGCGGTGCGCTGGCGGACCACGAACTCGTGTGCGGTGTCGTACTCGCCGGTCGCGGTGACGGTCCGCCAGGTGAGGTCGGTGGGCACGGCGAAGCCGGGGCCGGTGGAGAGCGAGTCGAAGGCGACCGGCACGGCCTTGAGGCTCTGGCCGATCAGGGTGTTGCGAGCGACCCGCGCCTCGTGCCGGTGGAGCTGCCAGAACCCGAGCCGGATGCAGGCCGGAATCAGCAGCAGCGCGACCAGGACAGTGATCGCCCAGCGCCAGGAGAGCAGAAAACGGTACACACCCGGCACGCTACGCCCCGATCGTGCGGGCTCAGCCACCGGGGTGCGGCGCCACGTCCGTGAGCAACTGCAGGAAGGCGTCCTCGCCGATCACCGGAGTGCCCAGCTCACGGGCCCGGCGGGCCTTGCCGCTCCAGCTGCCCGGCTCGTTGGTGACCAGCAGGCTGGTGAGCCGGCTCACCGAGCTCGCGATGTGCAGGCCGGCCGCGATCGCCCGGTCCTCCAGCACCTCGCGGTCGGTCGCGGTGTCGCCGGTGATCGCCACCCGCATGCCCTGGACCAGCGGACCGCCGTCGCGCCACCGCCCGGGGTTGGGGTACGGGCAGGCCGGCCGTTTGCGCGCGGGACGGTAGGAGGAGCTCCACGAACCCCGCACCGGCGCCGACGGGCCCCCCGCTCCGTCCTCGCCCAGGTCGGTGACGGCCACGCAGGCGGTCAGCGGCAGCGGAACCCCGCCGCTGCGCGCCAGTTGCAGGCTGGGCCGGAACGCCTCGGCCAGCACCCGGGCGTCGTCCAGCGCGTTGTGCGCGTGCCGTTGGCGGACCCCGAAGTACTCGGCCAGGGTGGCCAACTTGCCGTTGGTCAGCGGCAGCCCGAGGTCGCGGGAGAGCACCATGGTGCACAGCCGCTGCTCCACCGGCGCCCGCAGGCCGGCGCGGGAGAACTCACGGGAGATCATGTTCCAGTCGAAGAGCGCGTTGTGCGCCACCATCACCCGGCCGCGCAGCCGCTCGGCGAACTCCCCGGCCACCTCCGGGAAGGTCGGCGCGCCGACCAGCATCGCGCTGGTCAGTCCGTGGATCCAGACCGGTCCGGGATCGCGCAGCGGGTTGACCAGGGTGTACCAGTGGTCCTCCACCTCGCCGGCCTCGTCCAGCCGGTAGACGCCCGCCGAGATCACCCGGTCGGTGCGGCCCAGGCCGGTGGTCTCCACGTCGACCACCGCGTAGCCCGTCGGAGCGTCGGCCGCGGGTGCACCGGTGCGCTGCGTGGGGAGCGGGCCGAGGGAGGACTGGAGCGCGTGCATGGTGCACCAGCTTAAGGGGAGCGGCCGACGGCGCGGGCATAGAGTGACCAATGGGGCGACATATACCCCGTTAGTCGTACAGAACGAAGGAATGGTCATGCGCGCCACCGTGATCAACGGCCCTCAGGACATCCGGATCGAGGAGGTGCCCGACCCGGTCGTGCAGCAGCCCACGGACGCGGTGGTGCGGGTGGTCAACGCCTGTATCTGCGGCAGCGACCTGTGGGCGTACCGCGGGGTGGCCGACCGCGCGCCAGGGCAGCGGATCGGCCACGAGTTCATCGGCTTCGTCGAGGCGGTCGGCGCCCAGGTGGCCGGCGTCAGGACGGGCGACTTCGTGGTGGCGCCCTTCGTCTGGTCGGACGGCACCTGCGAGTACTGCCGCGAGGGCCTGCAGACCTCCTGCCCGCGCGGCGGCTTCTGGGGCGGCGTGGGCCCGGACGGTGCGCAGTCGGACGGCGGCCAGGGCGAGGCGGTCCGGGTGCCGTTCGCCGACGGCACCCTGGTGAAGCTGCCCGAGGAGACGGCCACCGACCAGGCACTGCTGCCCAGCCTGCTGGCACTGTCCGACGTGATGGCCACCGGCCACCACGCGGCGCTGGCCGCCCGGGTGCGCCCCGGTGCCACGGTCGCGGTGGTCGGCGACGGCGCGGTGGGCCTGTGCGGGGTGCTGGCCGCGCGGCGGCTGGGCGCCGGGCGCATCATCGCGCTCGGCCGGCACCAGGACCGCACCGCGATCGCCCGCGAGTTCGGCGCCACCGACGTGGTCGCCGAGCGGGGCGAGGCGGCCGTCGAGGCGGTGCGCGAGCTGACCGGCGGTCAGGGAGCGCACGCCGTGCTGGAGGCGGTCGGCACCGAGGAGTCGATGCGCACCGCCATCTCCATCGCCCGCGACGGCGGCGCGGTCGGCTACGTCGGCGTGCCGCACGGCGGCTCGGCCGGCGTCGAGATCGGTCAGATGTTCGGCCGGAACGTTTCGCTCGGCGGCGGTGTCGCCCCCGCCCGCGCCTACATTCCGGAGCTGCTCGCCGACGTGCTGAACGGGTCGATCACCCCGGGCCTGGTCTTCGACCGGACCGTGTCGCTGGCCGAGGTGCCCGAGGGCTACCGGGCGATGGACGACCGTTCGGCGCTCAAGGTGCGGATCGCACTGTGACCCCCGGGACCCGCTGACGGCCCGTCAGAGCCCTGCCGGGGCGGTACCGCCAGCCGGTACCGCCCCCTCCGTTTTCCGGCAACTCGGGGCGTGCACCGGCGCATTTCGGCCAGATTCACGGCGCGTCAGTGTGAAGAGAGGGCCGAATGTGTCCAAACACTGTTCGCAACCGGCGGCTCGCTCTTAGCATTCATCGGCACGCGCGCCGGAGTGACACCTGCCACTGCAGGCGCGCCCTACCGTGGCAGCCCCGTGCGGACCGTCCCACTGTCCCTGCCCCGCGCGGGCTGCCCCACCACGACGTCAGGAGAGATGGAGTGGACCATCCCCCGCGGCCCGATTCCCCGGCAGAAAGCGCCGTCCCCGCTGCCCAGTCCTCCGCTGAACTCATCGAACAGACCCCGGAGTTCCGTGAACTGCGCAGCACCTTCCGGGGCTTCGCCTTCCCGGTGACGGTGGGCTTCCTGCTCTGGTACCTGCTCTACGTGCTGCTCTCCAGCTACGCGCACGGCTTCATGGCCACCAAGCTGTTCGGCAACGTCAATGTCGCCCTGCTGCTCGGCCTGCTCCAGTTCGCCAGCACCTTCGCGATCGCCGCCTGGTACGCGCGGTTCGCCGACCGCCGACTCGACCCGCCGGCCACCGCGCTGCGCGCCGAGTACGGACAGGTCAACTCGCCCCGGGAGGCCGCCGAATGACCACCACCACCCTGCTGGCCGGCTCGGCCGGCGACCACCGCGTGCTGACCATGTCGCTGTTCGCCGTCTTCGTGCTGCTCACCCTGGGCATCACGATCTGGGCCGGCCGGCAGACCAGGACCGCCACCGACTTCTACGCCGGCGGCCGCAGCTTCACCGGGTTCCAGAACGGCCTGGCGGTCTCCGGCGACTACATGTCGGCGGCCTCCTTCCTGGGCATCGCCGGCGCCATCGCACTCGCCGGCTACGACGGCTTCCTGTACTCGATCGGCTTCCTGGTGGCCTGGCTGGTAGCGCTGCTGCTGATCGCCGAGCCGCTGCGCAACTCCGGCCGCTACACCATGGCCGACGTGCTGGCCTTCCGGATGCGCCAGCGTCCGGTGCGCACCGCGGCCGGCATCTCCACCATCGTGGTCTCGATCTTCTACCTGCTGGCCCAGATGGTCGGCGCCGGTTCGCTGGTGGCGCTGCTGCTGGGGATCGAGGGCGAGGCCGCCAAGCGCTGGACGGTGGTGGCGGTCGGCGCGCTGATGGTGCTGTACGTGGCGATCGGCGGCATGAAGGGCACCACCTGGGTGCAGATCGTCAAGGCGGTGCTGCTGATCGTGGGCGCGGCGCTGATGACGGTGCTGGTGCTGGCCAAGTACCACTTCAACCCCTCCAGCCTGCTGGGCGCGGCCGCGCACGCCAGCGGCAAGGGCTCGGCGTTCCTGGAGCCGGGGCTCAAGTACGGGGCCACCGGGACCACCAAGCTGGACTTCATCAGCCTGGGCCTGGCCCTGGTGCTGGGCACCGCGGGCCTGCCGCACATCCTGGTCCGCTTCTACACCGTGCCGACCGGCAGGACCGCGCGGAAGTCAGTGCTCTGGGCGATCGGCATCATCGGTGTCTTCTACCTGATGACCCTGGTGCTCGGCTACGGCGCGGCGGCGCTGGTCGGCCCGAAGGTGATCAAGGCCTCCAACGCGGCCGGCAACACCGCGGCTCCGCTGCTGGCCCAGCACCTGGGCGGCGGCGAGGGCACCACCGGCGGGGCGATCATGCTGGCGGTGATCTCGGCGGTGGCCTTCGCCACCATCCTCGCGGTGGTCGCCGGGCTCACCCTCGCCTCCTCGGCCTCCTTCGCCCACGACCTCTACGCCAACGTGATCCGCAAGGGCAAGGTGACCGAGCAGGAGGAGGTCCGCTCGGCCAAGCTGGCCGCGGTGGCGATCGGCGCGGTGGCGATCGTGCTGAGCATCTACGCGGAGAAGCTGAACACCGCAGCGCTGGTCGCGCTGGCCTTCGCGGTGGCCGCCTCGGCCAACCTGCCCAACCTGCTCTACTCGCTCTACTGGAAGCGGTTCAACACCACCGGTGCGGTCTGGTCGGTGTACGGCGGCCTGATCAGCTCGGTGACCCTGGTGATCTTCTCGCCGGTCGTCTCCGGGGCCAAGACCTCGCTCTTCCCGCACTCCGACTTCCACTGGTTCCCGTTGGAGAACCCAGGGCTGGTCTCGATCCCGCTGGGCTTCCTGCTCGGCTGGGCGGCCACCCTGCTCTCCTCCGAGCGGGCCGACCCGGCGAAGTACGCTGAACTGGAAGTCCGTTCCCTCACCGGGATCGGTGCGCACTAGGGTCCAAGATCCCTCAGCAGCTCGGGCGGGTCTAAGCTGGCGCCCGGTCCACCGGTTCCGGTGGGCCGGGCGCCGGCCGTCGTCTGCAGGAAGGGAAGGTGGGCACCGTGCTGCTGGACACCTTCGGCCGCCAGGCCGTCGACCTGCGGGTCTCGTTGACCGACCGGTGCAACCTGCGCTGCACCTACTGCATGCCGGAGCAGGGCCTGCAGTGGCTGGCCAAGCCGGAACTGCTGACCGACGAGGAGATCGTCCGCCTGGTCGGCCTGGCGGTGCGCGACCTGGGGGTGCGCGAGGTGCGGTTCACCGGTGGGGAGCCGTTGCTGCGTCCCGGGCTGGTGGCCATCGTGGCCGCCTGCGCCGAGCTCGACCCGCGCCCGGAGCTCTCCCTGACCACCAACGCGGTGGGCCTGGCCCGCACCGCCGAGGCGCTGCGGGCGGCCGGCCTGGACCGGGTGAACGTCTCGCTCGACACCCTGGATCCCGAGACCTTCCACACCATGACCCGGCGCCACCGCCACCAGGACGTGCTGGCCGGGCTGGCCGCCGCCGAGGCGGCCGGGCTGGTCCCGGTCAAGCTGAACGCGGTGCTGATGCGCGGGATCAACGACCACGAGGCCCCGGACCTGCTCGCCTGGTGCCTGGAGCGCGGCTACCAGCTGCGGTTCATCGAGCAGATGCCGCTGGACGCCCAGCACGGCTGGACCCGCACCGACATGGTCACCGCCGAGGAGATCCTGGAGCGGCTGGCCGCCCGGTTCACCCTGACCCCCGAGCCCTCGGCGGTCCGCGGCGCGGCACCGGCCGAGCGCTGGCTGGTGGACGGCGGCCCCGGCACGGTGGGCGTGATCGCGTCGGTCACCCGGCCGTTCTGCCGGGCCTGCGACCGGACCAGGCTGACCGCCGACGGCCAGGTGCGCAACTGCCTGTTCGCCACCGGGGAGACCGACCTGCGCACCGCGCTGCGCTCGGGCGCGAGCGACCAGGAGCTGGGCGCGCTGTGGCGGGCGGCGATGTGGGGCAAGAAGGCCGGCGCGGGGATCGACGACCCCGAGTTCCACCAGCCGGACCGGCCGATGTCAGCGATCGGCGGCTAGGACCGGACCGGCCCTCGGGCCTAGACGAGTAGTTCCGAT
>NZ_PYBW01000197.1 GCF_003205575.1 Streptomyces tateyamensis | reverse complement strand
CCGCGACGTGGGAAAGCGGATGTCATAGGTGTCGACGGCGGTGATGCGCGCCGCTGTGGGAGCGGAAGCGAACACGTGGGTGCCTTTCACGCGGGGACGAAGGTCTGGCGCTGGGTGTCGAGACCGGAGATGGAGAGCTCGACGGTGTCTGCCGGCGCCTCCGCGCCCACCTCGCCAAGCCGCAACAGCCTCATGCGTCATCTCCTCGCCGATACATCGGATCTCTCTGGCGTGGTCTGACCATACGGGCAGTTACCCGACCCGGGCAAGGAGTCCTCCGATGTCTCTTTTTCGCGGGTCCGGGGAGCCGATTCCCCGGCAACTTTCCCTCGGCCGCCAGGGATAACGGTTTGCGGTGGTACGGAACGGACACCCGGATGTCACGGTTGGGATTCGTCAGAGGTCTCCTCTTGTCAGCAGCCGGAGAGGCTCGTATGGTCCTGCCTACCGCGATCCATCCGATGATTAAGCGGCCCCTGCCAGCCGCCATCGCCGTGCATCACTGCGCTCACCGTGCTCACCGGGAAACCCACCCCGCCGTCCCACCGGCGATCCCTCCCCAAGGAGATCAGCAGATGACTCCCCGCTCCGCCAGACTCGCGGCCGCCGCAGCCGCCTTCGTCGTCCTCGCCGGCTTCGCCACGGCCTGTAATCGTGGCAGTGACTCGGGTGCTTCGGCCTCGGGTGGCGGACAGCCGAAGCTCGGTGTCGATCTGCCCCGGGCGGACACCGATTTCTGGAACTCGTACGCGCAGTACGTCAAGTCGGTTGCGTCGTCGCAGGGTCTGAA
>NZ_PYBW01000020.1 GCF_003205575.1 Streptomyces tateyamensis | reverse complement strand
AGGAACGGACGCTTCCTTTGATCCCGCTCTCGCGTTCTCTCCGGGCTTCGTTCTTTCGTGTTTCCAGCTTATCAGACGTCTTCCGCGCCGTTTCCGGCTCCGGACTTCATCGGATTTGCTTTCGCCTTTCGGCGCTCCCGAACTCTAGCAGAGTTCCTCGGCCCGCTTTCCCCGCCCTCATTCGAATCGAAATCCGATACCGGAACGGAGCCGCGCGCCTGCGGGGCAACCCGGAGAACGTTACGCATCGGTCCACCTGGAGTCAAACCGGCCCCGGACAGGTGCACTGTCCGGGGCCGGCGAGTGGAGCAGTGGGGGCCGAGGCCACCCGGGTCAGTGCACCTCGGTGATCTCCGGGCCGCGGGCGAACGGGCTGAGGTCGCCGCTGAAGCGCGTACCCTCCGCCTCGTCGGAGCCGACGCCGCCGTCGGCCACCATCTGCGCGTCCTCGGGGAGCTTGAGCACGATCGGGTCGCGCGGCGCCATCGGGACCTCGCCGCGGACCACGACGGTCTGCCGGAAGACCTGCTCCAGCACGTCCGCGGTCTCCGGCTGCACCGCGGCCTGACCGGAGATGACACCGCGCAGGAACCAGCGCGGGCCGTCACAGCCGACGAAACGGACCAGCTGGACACCCTGTGTGCCGTCCGGCAGCTGCACCGGGACCTGGGCCCGCAGGTGCCAGCCGAGCGGACCCTCCTCCTCCTCGGCCAGCCCGCCCTGGGAGCGGATGCCCTCGGCGATCTCGTCCCGGACCTCGGTCCAGATGCCCTCGGACTTGGGGGCGGCGAACGCCTGCAGCTGGACGGCGCTGTTGCCGAGCACCAGGGTGGCGGCCACGATCGCGTCGCCGGCCACCTCGACCCGCAGCTCCATGCCCTCGACACCGGGGATCAGCAGACCACCGAGGTCCACCCGGCCCTCCTGCGGGTTCTCCAGCTCGGACACGTCCCAGGGGCCGTCGGGACGGGGGGCCGGCGGCAGGCCGACGCGGTCGGCCGGGTCCTCCTCCAGCTCCTCGGCTTCGGTCTCACTCTCGGAGTCGGCGGAGTCTTCGACGTCATCGGCCGTCTCGTCGGCGCTGATGGCGTCCTCGGCGAGCTGCTCGACAGCGTCCTCGCTCTTCTGGCGACGACGGAACACGGTCACTGTCCTTCCCGGTCCAAGACCGATGCGAATACCTGCTCGTACCTGCTGGATCGCCGCGGAGCGTACCGCTCGGCGGCACTAGATCGCAGCATGGCCGCCGGTCGACCCGAACCCACCCTCGGCGCGTGCGGACCCGGGCAGTTCTGCCACCTCGTGGAAGCGGGCCTTCTCGACCTGCTGGATGACCAGCTGGGCGATGCGGTCCCCACGGCGGAAGCTGACCCGCTCACGCGGATCCAGGTTGACGACGATCACCTTGATCTCACCACGGTACCCGGCATCGACCGTCCCTGGGGCGTTCACGAGCGCAACTCCGCAACGAGCTGCCAGGCCCGAGCGCGGGTGGACGAACGCCGCGTAGCCGTCCGGCAACGCGATGGCGATGCCGGTGGGAACGACCGCGCGCTCGCCCGGCTCCAGCTCGGCATCGACGGCGGCCACCAGGTCCGCGCCGGCGTCTCCCGGCTGGGCGTAGGCGGGCAGCGGCAGCTCGGGGTCGAGCCGCCGGATCAGGATGTCGACCGGGGGACGGACGGTGGAACTCACGGATTCACCTCGAAGGCTCTGGCGCGCTTGAACAGGTCGGGGTCGTCCAGGGCGGCCTTGATGTCCGCGGGACGACCGTGCGTGGTGAAGTGTTCCAGCTTCACCTGGATGAAGAGCGCCGCGGCCCGGATGGCGACCGGTCCCTCGGGGCCGCCGATCCGGCCCTCGGCGGCGCAGTAGATCTTGCGGCCGTGCAGTCCGGCGACCCAGGCGCGGATGTGCAGTACCGAGTCGACCTGGACCGGGCGCAGGAAGTCCGTCTCCAGCCGGCCGGTCACCGAGGCGGTGTGCAGCAGCCAGTTCAACGAGCCGAGGGTCTCGTCCATCGCGGTGGTCAGGATGCCGCCGTGGGCCAGGCCGGGTCCGCCCTGGTGCACCGGCTTGACGGTGAACTCGGCCGTGACGTCGACGCCTTCGCCGGCCCGGACGTCGATCTGCAGCCCGGCGCTCTGCTGCGGCCCGCAGCCGAAGCAATGCACGTAGTGCGAGCCGAGCGAGGTGCCGGGGGCGGGGGCGTCCACGTGGCGGACCGGGGCGGTCGCGTCGGCGGGCGGCGTGGTGGGCGTGCTGGTGGGGGTCGTGTTCGCGGTCACGGAGTCGACCCTACTCACCAGTAGCCGAGGTGCAACGGTCAGCCGGAAACAGGCCTGGGACACAATGGCGGCATGTACGACGAACGCCTCACCGCTCCCCCTTCCTGGTGGCTGCTGCCGGTCGCGGCCGGCCTTTCGGCGGGCCTGATCCTGCTGCGCTTCGGTCTGGTGCCGGGGCTGGTCGGCCTGCTGGCGGGGCTCCTCGCCGGCGCGGTCGCGCTCAGCTCCTACGGCAGTGCGCGGATCCGGGTGGTGCAGGGTTCGCTGGTGGCCGGCCAGGCGCGGATCCCGCTCTCGGCGCTCGGCCCGGCGCACCCGCTGGACCAGGCGGAGGCGGTGGCCTGGCGTTCGGTCAAGGCCGATCCGCGCGCCTTCATGCTGCTGCGCAGCTACGTGCGGACCGCGCTGCGGGTCGAGGTGGTCGATCCGGCCGACCCCACCCCGTACCTCTACCTCTCCACCCGCGACCCGCAGGCGCTGGCCGCCGCGATCGGTGCGGGGCGGCCGGAGTAGCCGGCTTCCGAGCACGGCGAAGGGGCGGCCCGTGAGTCGGGACCGCCCCTTCGCCGTGCGTGTGCGTCCGCCGTGGCGGGCGCTGGAGCTGCCTCCGGTCCGGGGGTCCGGACCGGTCGGGACGTGGTGCCGAGTCGTTGGCGGCGCCCCGAGGCCTCGCCGCCTGACCCGGGCCGGATCGGCCCGAGGCTCAGTCGCAGTCCCGGCAGATCGGCTGGCCGTTCTTCTCCCTGGCCAGCTGGCTGCGGTGGTGCACGAGGAAGCAGCTCATGCAGGTGAACTCGTCGGCCTGGCGGGGCAGCACCCGGACCGACAGCTCCTCGTTGGACAGGTCGGCGCCGGGGAGCTCCAGGCTCTCCGCCGAATCGAAGTCCTCGATGTCGACGGTGCTCGTCGACTTGTCGTTCCGGCGGGCCTTCAGTTCTTCGATGCTGTCCTCGTTGAGGTCGTCATCGGTCTTGCGTGGGGTGTCGTAGTCAGTCGCCATGTTTCGCTCTCCCCCTCTGGGTGTGTGCGGTATCTCCAGCGCACGTAACGCATGAGGGGCCGGTCTTGTGCCCGACCCGAAGCCGAGATTGTGCCTTACTTCAAGCCCTGTTACTCAATCGACACTCAACGGGCGACCCGACCGTGTGATCGGGGCCACTTCCGGGGGGCTTGCGGACAGTGTCCACCCACGGTACGTGAACATCCGCCGTCGAATACGGAAGGTGATGGTACGCCCTGCTCGGGGGGCCTGCCAGGGCGCCCAGGCGCAGCGAGAAGGCGCTCGGCGGCACCCGGGAGTGCGCCGCCGAGCACCTGTGGTCGCTACGCTCAGCGATCGGGCCTCGTGCGGAGATGATCACGCTGCGAGATCGTCCGAGCCGCCCGCGTAGAGCACTGTGAGCTTCGTCACGCGGGCCGGTGAATCGGACGAATGGGTGGGAAACCGCCCTGCCGCAGAGGTGTTCAGCCCGCCTTGCGCTCGGCTGCGGCGGCCCGCCGGGCCAGCAGCGCGGCCTGCCGCTCGTCGAACTTGGTGGCCTGGGCGTCCAGTCCGTCCAGGAAGAGGCCGAGCTCCTGCTGGGCCTGCAGGCCGGCCGGACCGAGGCCGGTGATCTCCAGCACCCGCAGGTGGCGCAGCACCGGCTGCAGCACGTCGTCGTGGTGGATGCGCAGGTTGTAGATGCCGCCGATGGCGATCTGGGCGGCGGCCCGCTCGAATCCGGGCATCCCGTGGCCGGGCATCCGGAAGTCGGTCACCACGTCGCGCACCGCCTGCATGGCCTGGTCCGGCGCGATCTCCAGGGCCGCCTTGAGCAGGTTGCGGTAGAAGACCATGTGCAGGTTCTCGTCGTTGGCGATCTTGGCCAGCAGCTGCTCGCAGAGCGGGTCGCCGGCGTGGTGGCCGGTGTTGCGGTGCGAGATCCGGGTGGCCAGCTCCTGGAAGGCCACGTAGGCCACCGACTGCAGCATGCTGTGCGCGTTGTCCGACTCGAAGCCGGCCGACATGTGGTCCATCCGGGCCCGCTCCAGCGCCACCGGGTCGACCGCGCGGGTGGCCAGCAGGTAGTCGCGGAGGGCTATGCCGTGCCGCCCCTCCTCGGCCGTCCAGCGGTGCACCCAGGTCCCCCAGGCGCCCTCGCGGCCGAACATGGAGGCGATCTCGTGGTGGTAGCTGGGCAGGTTGTCCTCGGTCAGCAGGTTGACCACCAGCGAGATCCGGCCCAGCGGGGTCACCTTGGACTGGCCCACCTCCCACGCCTCACCGCCCATCACGCCGTCGAAGTCCCGGCCCTGGCTCCACGGGATGTACTCGTGCGGCATCCACTCCTTGGCGGCCTTGAGGTGCCGGTTGAGCTCGGTCTCGACGACCTCCTCCAGGGCCATGATCAGCCTGGCGTCGGTCCACGCGGTCGAGCCGGCCGGGGCGGTGCGCTGGGCGGGGGCGATGGTCACGGCGGTGGCTCCTGACAGGGGTCGTGCACGGGGGCGTCGGTGCGGGAACGGCACTTACGCTTCCGTACCTTACGGCAGCGTAGGTTACGCCAGCGTAAGTAACTGCGGGGGGAAAAGACAAGCGCCCCACGCACTCCTTCCCGCAGGTGGGAAGGGTGCACGGGGCGCTTGCGCGTCGCTTGCGACACTCAGGCGGCGGGGATTCGTACCCGCATGACCAGCCCGCCGCCGGGCCTGGGGACCGCCTCGATGGCACCGCCGTGCGCACGCACCACCGAGCGCACGATGGACAGCCCCAGGCCCACTCCCTTGTCGCTGCGGGTCCGGTCCGCGCCCTTCACCCGGCGGAACGGCTCGAAGATGTGCTCCAGTTCGTACCCCGGCACCACCGGGCCGGTGTTGGTCACCACCAGCTCGCCCACCCCGCCGGGACCGGGCGCCGAGGTGATCTCCACCCAGCCGTCCGGCAGGTTGTAGCGGACCGCGTTCTGCAGCAGGTTGAGCGCGATCCGCTCCAGCAGCACGCCGTTGCCCGCGACCGCCACCGGGTGCAGCTCGGAGCGGATCTCCACCTCGCGGCCGACGGCCTCGGAGCGGGTCTGCTCGATGGCCCGGGCGGCCACCTCGGCCAGTTCCACCGGGCGCCGGTCGAGCAGCTCGTTGTCGCTGCGGGCCAGCAGCAGCAGGCCCTCCACCAGTTGCTCGCTGCGCTCGTTGGTGGCCAGCAGGGTCTTGCCCAGCTGCTGCAGGTCCGGCGAGGCGCCCGGGTCGGCCAGCTGCACCTCCAGCAGCGTCCGGTTGATCGCCAACGGGGTGCGCAGCTCGTGCGAGGCGTTGGCGACGAAGCGGCGCTGCGAGTCGAACGAGCGGTCCAGCCGGTCGAGCATGTCGTCGAAGGTGTCGGCGAGCTCCTTGAGCTCGTCGTCCGGGCCGTCCAGCTCGATCCGCCGGTGCAGGTCGGAGCTGACCACCTCGCGTGCGGCGCGGGTGATCCGGCCCAGCGGGCGCAGCACCCGACCGGCCATCGCGTAGCCGGCCGCGAAGGCGATCACGGCCAGGGCCACCAGGATGGTCAGCGACTTGCGCAGCAGCGAGTCCAGCTCGCTCTGCGCGCTGGCGGCCTGGATGTCGCGCAGCCGGTCGTTGAACTGCTGCCCGGTCATCGGCACGCCCTGGTAGGTGACGCCGACCGTGGGGTCGAGCTTGATCGGCACCACGTTGTCCTGCAGGGCCTGCCGGAACACCACATACATGATCAGCAGCAGCAGCACCCCGGCCATCAGGAACATCCCGCCGTACAGCAGGGTGAGCCGGATCCGGATGGTCGGGCGGAACGGCAGCCAGCTCAGGCCGTCGCCGTAGCTGTAGAACGAGGGCTCGCCGTTCGTCGGCGGCTGGGTCGGGTGTGGCGGGTGGGTGGGCCGCGGCGGCACCGCGTGCGGACTGCCGGAGGGCCCGCCGGTCTGCGGCGGGGTGGTCATCGAAGTCATCCCTTTGGGTGGGGGTACTGCGGGGGTGGATCAGATCCGGTACCCGGAGCCCGGCACGGTGACGATCACCGCGGGGTCACCGAGCTTGCGGCGCAGCGTCATCACGGTCACCCGGACCACGTTGGTGAACGGGTCGGTGTGCTCGTCCCAGGCCTTCTCCAGCAGTTGCTCGGCCGAGACCACGGCACCGCCGGCCCGCATCAGCACCTCCAGCACCGCGAACTCCTTGGGTGCGAGCTGGATCGAGCGCCCGTCGCGCAGCACCTCGCGCCGGCCGGGGTCGACGCTGATGCCGGCCCGCTCCAGCACCGGCGGCAGCGGCACGGTGGCGCGCCGGCCCAGCGCGCGCACCCGGGCGACGAGTTCGCTGAAAGCGAACGGCTTGGGCAGGTAGTCGTCCGCGCCGATCTCCAGGCCCTCGACCCGGTCGCTGATGTCGCCGGAGGCGGTCAGCATGATCACCCGGGTGGCCAGGCCCTGCTCGACCACGCTGCGGCACACGTCGTCCCCGTGCACCAGCGGCAGGTCCCGGTCGAGCACCACCACGTCGTAGTCGTTGACGGCGATCCGCTGGAGCGCGGCCTCGCCGTCGTACACCACGTCGACGGCCATGGCCTCCCGGCGCAGGCCGGTGGCCACCGCTTCGGCGAGCAGCTGCTCGTCCTCGACGACTAGAACCCGCAACTTGGTGGTCCCTTCTCTGGGGCCCGCCGCGGGAGGGTCCCCGGACGGGCCTGCGACTGGCGACGGTGCCTCCATCCTGCCTGGTCCGCCGGTAAAGCAGCGGTAAGTCGCCACCGCCCGACCGGCTCCGGGCGCGCGGCGGGAATGTGACTGCGGCAACTTTCCACGGTTTCTCACGATCCGCAGGTTTCCCGCCCCCCGGGCGGGGGAGGACGAATGCACACCCGCGATCACGCCGTCAGGCAGTCGCATCCCACCCGCCGTGCGTTCCATCCGCACTGGTCGGGGGTTCGCAGCCATCCAGCGAGCGGCCATCGGCCGCACCAGCACCCGTTCGGGGTCAGTCGACCCGTCGGGCGCACCCGTTGGACCACCCGCCCTCCCGACCAAGGAACGCTCGACCGCGCACGTCCGACACCGTAAGGGGGTCTGCCGCATGGACGCCTTCACCGCCGGAATCCTGCAGCGCATAAGGAGCGCCGAGCAGGATCTGCACCGTGCACTCGAGTCCGGGGACGAGTTCCTCGCCGAGGTCGAACAGTCCGAACTGGAAGACCTGCGCCGGATTGCCGCCGAGCACGGTGTCGACCCGGTCCTCTCGCTGCCCCGCAGCGCCTGACCCGGCGCCCGCCTCGCGCGGCGCTCCTGCCCAGGGCCGGTCACCCGGCCCCTCACACCTGACGAACCCCGGCGCGGCCCACCGCGCCGGGGTTCGCCCGTCCCGCCGCTCAGTCGTGCCAGGCGCCGAGTTCCTCCAGGCGGGCCTGCAGCGGCTCGAAGACGCCGGGCGCCGCGGCCACCACCAGTTCGCCGGAGGCCGGGGTGCCGGGCCGCCCGCCGGTCAGCGCACCGGCCTCGCGGGCGATCAGGCCGCCGGCCGCCAGGTCCCAGGGCTGCAGGCCGCGCTCGTAGTAGCCGTCCAGCCGGCCCGCGGCCAGGTCACACAGGTCGATGGCGGCCGCGCCGCCGCGGCGGATGTCGCGCACCTCGGGCATCAGCCGGTGCAGCACCCCGGCCTGGTGCACCCGGACCGGCTGCACGTAGTTGAACCCGGTGGCCACCAGCGCCTGGCCCCAGACCGGGGCCGGCCGCACCGTCAGCGCCTGGCCGTCGCGCTGGGCACCGCGGCCGCGCACCGCCTGGAACAGCTCGCCGCGGGCCGGCGCCGCGACCACGGCGACCAGCACCTCGCCGTCCAGCTCGGCGGCCACGCTGACGCCCCAGTTCGGCTGTCCGTACAGGTAGTTGACGGTGCCGTCGAGCGGGTCGACGACCCACCGGACCCCGCTCGCGCTGGGCCGCTCGGTGCCCTCCTCGCCCAGGTAGCCGTCCTGCGGGCGGCGGCCGGAGATCAGCTCGACGATGAGCTTCTCGGAGGCCAGGTCCATCTCGGTCACCACGTCCACCGGGCTGCTCTTGGTGGCCGCGACGCCCAGGTCGGCCGGGCGTCCCTCGTGCAGCAGGGTGCCGGCCTGCCGGGCGGCCTCCAGGGCCAGGGCGAGCAGCTCGTCCAGCAGGGCGGCCTCGGGTGCGGTCTGGTCGGACACGGTTCTCCTCAACTCGGCGGGGTCGGCGGCGGGGTCGTCAGTCCTGAGCTGCCGCCGGGCGCGGGGCCCGGGGGTTGGGGCAGCAGGCGGCCGGGCAGCGGTCGTGACTGGGACCCAGGGCGCCGAGCGCGCAGCGGCGCACCGGCTCGCCGCGCTCCGCGGCCGCCCGCTCCAGCAGCAGCTCGCGCACCGCGGCGGTGAACCGGGGGTCGGCGCCGACGGTGGCCGCCCGGGCCACCGGCAGGCCGAGCTCGGCGGCCCTGGCCACCGCCTCGGTGTCGAGGTCGTACTTGACCTCCATGTGGTCCGAGACGAAGCCGATCGGCACCATCACCACCGCGTCGGCGCCGCCCTGCTGGCGCTGCGTCAGGTGGTCGCAGATGTCCGGCTCCAGCCACGGGATGTGCGGGGCGCCGCTGCGCGACTGGTAGACCAGCTGCCAGCGGCGGTCGGCCACCCCGGTGGCCCCGGCGACCGCGGCGGCGATCAGCCCGGCCACCTCCAGGTGCTGGGCCACGTAGGCGCCGCCCGGGGTGGCGCGGGCCGGGTCGTCCGGCGCACCGGAGCTGTCCGCCATCGCGGTGGGGATCGAGTGCGTGGTGAAGGCCAGCTCGGCGCCGGCGCGCAGCTCCTCGGGCAGGTCGGCCAGCGCGGCCAGGGTGGCCTCGACCATCGGCTCGACGAAGCCGGGGTGGTTGTAGAAGTGCCGCAGCTTGTCCACGGTCGGCTCCGGGCGGCCCTCGGCGGCCAGGGTGGCCAGCGCGTCGGCCAGGTTCTCCCGATACTGGCGGCAGCCCGAGTAGCCGGCGTAGGCGCTGGTGGCCAGCACCGCGATCCGGCGGTGGCCGTCGTCGACCAGCTCGCGCAGCGCGTCCACCAGGTAGGGCGCCCAGTTCCGGTTGCCCCAGTAGACCGGCAGGTCCAGGCCGTGCTCGGCGAAGTCCTTGCGCAGCGCGGCCAGCAGCTCGCGGTTCTGCGCGTTGATCGGGCTGACCCCGCCGAACAGGAAGTAGTGCTGCCCCACCTCGGCCAGCCGCTCCTTGGGGATGCCGCGCCCGCGGGTGACGTTCTCCAGGAACGGCACCACCTCCTCCGGGCCCTCCGGCCCGCCGAAGGAGAGCAGCAGCAGCGCGTCGTAGGGGGCCGGGCCCCCGGCAGTCGAGTCAGCCATGGCCCCGATCCTGCCACTGCCGGGCGAGGCCGCCCTCCAGGGCCCCGCCAGCGGTCCGGTTTATTCCGTTTGCCAATGTTCGTAAGCTGTCTCAGTTAGAAATGTTCCTTACGCTTCCCGGTCGACCCTGCCCCGACCGACCGACGACCGTCCCGGAGACCCCGTGCTGTCCAGCTACCGCCAGATCTTCGCCGCGCCCGGCAGCCTGGCCTTCTCGGCCACCGGCTTCCTGTCCAGGCTGCCGATCTCGATGACCGGCATCGGGGTGGTGACCATGCTGTCCCAGATGCGCGGCTCCTACTGGCTCCCCGGCGCGGTCGTCGCGACCCTGGCCGTGGCCGGCGCGGTGATGGGCCCGCTGGCCTCCTGGCTGGTCGACCAGTACGGGCAGCGCCGGGTGGCCCGCCCGGCCACCGCGGTCTCGGTGCTGGCCGCGGCCGCGATGCTGCTCTGCGCCCGGGCCGGTGCACCGGACTGGACCCTCTTCGTGTGCGCGATCGGCATGGGCGCCATGCCGAGCACCGGGGCACTGGTCCGGGCCCGCTGGGCGCTGCTCTACCGCGACAGCCCCGCCAAGCTGCACACCGCCTACGCGCTGGAGTCGGTGGTCGACGAGATCATCTTCATCGTCGGCCCGATCCTGTCGATCGGGCTGGCCACCTCGGTCTTCCCGGAGGCCGGGGTGCTGCTGGCCGCGGTGCTGCTGGCGTTCGGGGTCGCGCTGTTCACCGCCCAGCGGCGCACCGAACCGCCGGTGCACGCGGCTGCCCGGCGTACCGGGGGCAGCGCGATCGCCTCCTCCGGGCTGCAGGTGCTGGTGCTGACCTTCGTGGCCACCGGAGCGATCTTCGGCTCGGTCGAGGTGGTCACCGTGGCCTACGCCCAGGCCCAGGGGCACAAAGCCTCCGCCAGCCTGGTGCTGGCCGCCTACGCGCTCGGCTCGGGCCTGGCCGGGATGGTCGTCGGCGCGCTGCGCCCGCGCGGCACCGCCTCCGGGCGGTTCCGGGTCGGGGTGGGCGTGATGGCGGTGACCCTGGTCCCCCTGGTGCTGGTATCGGCCCTGTGCAGCGGCGTGATCGGCCTCCTGGCCGTGGGCGGGGCGCTGTTCGTCTCCGGCCTGACCATAGCCCCGACCATGATCACCACGATGGGCCTGGTGGAGCAGCTGGTGCCGGCCGACCAGCTGACCGAGGGGATGACCTGGACGAACACCGGCCTGGCCGTCGGTGTGGCCGTCGGAGCCCCGGCGGCCGGGATGGTGGTGGACTCCGCGGGCGCCGCGGCCGGTTACTGGGTCCCGTTCGCGGCCGGGCTCTTCGGCCTGGTGGTGGCCCTGGCGGGCGGCCGCCGGCTGCAGCCGGTGGTCCGCCGCATTGTGCCGGAGCCGGTGCCCGCCGCCCGCTGACCCGCCCGTGGCGGCCGTAGACCTGTGCCGGGCCGGTGGCTAGGCTCCCTACCCACTGGTAGGAGGGCACCCGCGGTGCCCCGCACAGGAGGCGCGCATGCCCGCAACCGTCAGCAACGGCCGCTGGACCAACTGGGCGGGCAACCAGAGCGCCACCCCCGCGCAGGTCGCCACCCCCACCTCGACCGAGGAGCTGGCCGCCCTGGTCAGGCAGGCCGGCGAAGAGCACCGCCCGGTCAAGGCGATCGGCTCCGGGCACTCCTTCACCGCCGTTGCCGCCGCCGACCAGGCGCTGCTGATCCGCCCCGAGGGCCTGACCGCGGTGCGCGAGCTGGACCGGGCGGCCGGCACCGTGACGGTGGAGTCCGGTCTGCCGCTGGCCCGGTTGAACCGCCTGCTGGCCGAGGCCGGGCTCTCGCTCACCAACATGGGCGACATCGACGTGCAGACGGTGGCCGGCGCCACCAGCACCGGCACCCACGGCACCGGGCGCGACTCCGGCTCGCTGGCCGCACAGCTGCGCGCGGTGGAGATCGTGCTGGCCGACGGCAGCGTCCAGCAGTGCTCCCCCACCGAGCAGCCGGAGCTCTTCCAGGGCGCCCGGCTGGGGTTGGGCGCGCTCGGCGTGATCAGTGCGCTCACCTTCGCGGTGGAACCGGCCTTCCTGCTCACCGCGCACGAGGCGCCGATGGGCTTCGACCAGGTGTTGGCCGACTTCGAGGAGCTCAGCCAGGTCAACGAGCACTTCGAGTTCTACTGGTTCCCGCACACCGACCGGTGCAGCACCAAGCGGAACAACCGCAGCCAGGGCCCGGCCGCCCCGCTGCCCGCGTTCAAGTCCTGGCTGGAGGACGACTTCCTCTCCAACACCGTGTGGGAGGGCGCCTGCCGGATCGGCCGGGCCTTCCCGGGCAGCGTCCCGGCCATCGCCGCCGTCGCCAGCCGGGCCTGGTCCGAGCGGACCTACACGGACACCGCCCACAAGGTGTTCACCAGCCCGCGCCGGGTCCGCTTCACCGAGATGGAGTACGCGGTGCCCCGGGCGGCGGCCACCACCGTGCTGCGCGAGCTCAAGCAGCTGGTGGAGCGCAGCGACTGGCGGATCAGCTTCCCGGTGGAGGTGCGCTGCGCGCCCGCCGACGACCTGTGGCTGTCCACCGCGAGCGGGCGCGACACGGTCTACATCGCTGTCCACCTCTACCGGGGCACCGCCGAGCAGGGTTACTTCACCGCGGTGGAGCAGCTGATGACGGCTCATCAGGGCCGACCGCACTGGGGCAAGCTGCACACCCGGGACGCCGAGTACCTGGCGGGCGCCTATCCGCACTTCGCCGACTTCACCGCGCTGCGCGACCGGGTGGACCCCCAGCGCCGCTTCGCCAACGCCTACCTGCGCCGGGTGCTGGGCGACTGACGAGGCGTCACGGCGAGACGGGCGTGGACTGCGGGACCCCGGTGACCGGCGGCACCGGCGGCTGCGGGGTCGGGGTGGCCGTACCGGGGGTGGGCCCGGGGGTGACCGGCGAACCGCTCGGCGAACCGCTCGGCTGCGGGCTCCGGCCCTGGCTCGGACTGGTGCTCGGCGCAGGGCTGGGCGACCCGGTCGAGGGGTCGGCCCCGGGCGAGGACGGCCCGCCGGCCGGGCCGCTCGGCTGCGGGGTGGGCTTCGGAGTCGGCTTCGGGGTCGGGAACGGCGTGGTGCCCGCACCCGGGCCGCGGCCCGGCAGTATCGAGGTGCCGCCGCCGCTCTCACCGGTGGTGATGGCGTGCAGGTTCTTCCCGGAGGCCAGCTCGACGACCACGATCGGGGTCATCGCCAGCACGAAGACCAGGGCCGAGGCCACCGCGTACCGCCGCCGGCCCCAGCGCCGACCGGCCCGCTGCACCGCCGACCGGTTCCACCCGGCATCGGTCCCGTCGAGCCCGCCGGCCGCCCCGGGCGCGGCCGGCGGCGGGGGGGCGATGCCTTCTACCGGGACCTGGCGCAGTTCGTTCACCGTGGATCCCGGGCTGCTGCCCACCGCCTCGCGCAGTTGTTGGCCGGTGTGTTTGAAGAGGTGGTGGAAGACCGCGCTGCCGGTGGTGGCGCCGACGCTCACCACGGCTGCGCCGATGACCGTGCCGTAGACGCCGAGTTCGGAGGCGAGCACCGCGCCGACCACGGCCGCCAGCGCACTCGCGGCCACCTGGGCCATGCTCAGGTCGATCCGCCGCTCGCGCTTCGCCGCCTGATTCCGTTCGGCCATCCGCCCCTCGCCAGCTTCCTCGTATCTCGTCAGGTCCACCCCCGGGCGGCCCCTCAGTTCGTCAGTCGCTCCCGCAGGAACGCCCATTGTGCACATAGAAGGACACAAGGGGCGAAAATCCGGTTCTTTGCGGTCGATATATGTGAAGATGATCACCGTCAGCTGATCGGTGGTCCGCCAATGGAGTCCGCTCTCTTGAGATTCCCGTGAATCGCGGGAGACTTGAGCGGCGAGCCGCCCCTGTGGATGCCACGAATGGAGTACTGTTCGTGGGGTCTGAGCCTTCGGTCATCCTCTCGACTGCTTCTCACGAGCAGCTGGGGCGGGGGCCCGAGGAGCGGGCACGCACGGCGGCGCTCGACCCGAACCGTCGCTCCACATCCACGTGCGGGGAACGGCCGGGAGGTCCTGACGCGGCGTCACAAGGCGACGCGGCGAACAGGCCACCGTGCCACAGCGGTGTGATCGGACCCAAGTCCGACACGCCGGAGAACTCTGCAAGGTTGTGGCAAGTCGACAGCGGGCAGGCCACACTCAGTACGGGAGCAGCGACGCAGGTGACGTCGGCAGGCACCACCCGGGAGGTAACCGTGCCCGAACTGCGGGTTGTGGCCGTCAGCAACGACGGCACACGGCTGGTGCTCAAGGCTGCCGACAGCACGGAGTACACCCTCCCGATCGACGAGCGCCTGCGCGCCGCCGTCCGCGGCGACCGACCGCGCCTGGGGCAGATCGAGATCGAGGTGGAGAGCCACCTCCGCCCCCGCGACATCCAGGCGCGGATACGAGCCGGTGCCTCCGCCGAGGAGGTCGCCCAGGCCGCCGGCATCTCGGTGGACCGAGTGCGCCGCTTCGAGGGCCCGGTGCTGGCCGAGCGCGCCTTCATGGCCGAGCGGGCCCGCAAGACCCCGATCCGCCGCCCCGGTGAGTCCACCGGCCCGCAGCTGGGTGAGGCCGTCGCCGAGCGCCTGGTGCTGCGCGCCGCCGAGAAGGAGACCGAGCGCTGGGACTCCTGGCGCCGCGACGACGGCACCTGGGAGGTCGTCCTCTCCTACCGCTCGGACGGCGAGGGCCGCACCGCGAGCTGGACGTACGACCCGCCGCGCCGCCTGGTCCAGCCGAACGACGACGAGGCCCGCGCGCTGATCGGCGAGAGCGTCGAGCGTGAGGAGGAGTCGGTCTTCCCGTTCATCCCGCGGATCGCCCGGCTCCCCCAGGACCGCCCGCACCGCCCGATGATCGAGCGGCCCTCCGCCGACCGGATCATGTCGCCGCCCGAGCGGCTGCCGGCCCGGGAGGCGCGCGAGGCCGTTGCCGCCGCCGGAGCCGAGCGCGATTCGCTGACCAGCCTGCTGGACGTGGTCCCGGCCTTCCGGGGCGACCTGTCGGTGGGTCCGTCAGTGATCGAGCCCGCGCCGGTGATCGAGGAGCAGCAGGTCGAGGAGCCCGCCGCGGCGGCCGCCGCGCCTGCGGTCGGCGCCGGTTCCGCCTACGCCGACATCCTGATGCCGCGCTCGGTCGCCCCGCACCGCGAGCGGCTGGTCGGCACCACCGACCGCCAGGCCGAGGCGGACGGGGTGCGTCCGGGTCGCCGGGCCACCGTGCCCAGCTGGGACGAGATCGTCTTCGGCAGCCGGCGCAAGAAGCAGGAGTAGTAGGAGCAGCAGGACTCGACAGTGGGGCCGCCCGGTTCGGGCGGCCCCACTGCGTGCCCGGACTCAGCCGCGCTCGGGGCCGGTGGCCACCGGGCGCCCGGGGTCGCCGGACCACTCGCTCCAGGATCCCGGGTAGAGCGCCACCTGATGGCCCGCCAGCTCCAGCGCCAGCGCCTGGTGCGCCGCGGTCACCCCGGAGCCGCAGTAGACCCCGACCACCTGCTGCCCGTCGGCGCCCAGCGCCGCGAACCGCTCGACCAACTCGGCGACCGGTCGGAACCGCCCGTCGGCCGCGTTGTTGTCGAAGGTCGGCGCACTCACCGCACCGGGGATGTGCCCGGCCCGGGAGTCGATCGGCTCCACCTCGCCCCGGTACCGCTCGGCGGCCCGCGAGTCCAGCAGCAGACCGGTGCGGGCCAGCGCGGCGGCCCCGTCCTTGTCCAGCGTGGGCAGTTGTCCGGGGACCGGCTTGAAGTCGCCTTCCCCCACCGCCGGCAGCTCGTCGCTGACCGGCTGCCCGGCCGCCCGCCAGGCCTCGAACCCGCCGTCCAGCACCCGCACCTTGGAGTGGCCGGCCCAGCGCAGCACCCACCAGGCACGGGCGGCCGCGGTGGCCGGGCCCGAGTCGTACACCACCACCGGGCGGTCCGCGCTCACCCCGGCGGCCCGCAGCGCACCGCCCAGCAGCTCCGGATCCGGCAGCGGGTGCCGACCGCCCTCGCCGGGCGGGCCGGGCGGCGCGGACAGCTCGCCGTCCAGCTCCAGGAAGTGCGCACCGGGCAGGTGGCCGGCCAGGTAGTCCTCACGCCCGGGCGGGCCGCCCAGCTGCCAGCGGATGTCCAGCAGCACCGGGGGCTGCTCGCCGGCCAGCGCCGCGGCCAGTTCCTCGACGGAGATCAGTGCGGAAGTCTTGTCCATGACGGCCATTCTGCTGCCAGGCCCGGTCGTCCGGTTGCCGTTCCCGCTCCTTTGTGCTCTCTTTGCCATGCGTTCCGCGCGGTCACCCGGTGTGTCGGGCGCGCAGGTGGGAGCATCGCCGCGGGACCCGTGCCGCCGGGCCGGGACCCTGGAAGAGCGGGCGGCGAGGAGGACCGGCGATGACTGCGGTACAGGTCCGGGTGGCGCATGGTTCACCCTGCTGGGTGAGTCTGCTGGTGCACGATCTCGAACGTGCCAAGGCGTTCTACGGTCCGCTGCTGGACTGGAGTTTCACCGGCGGCGGGGCCGAGCTCGGCGGTTACCTGCGGGCCAGTCTGCACGGGGCGAAGGTGGCCGGGATCGGCCTGGCCCCGGACCAGCCCGCGCTGCCCACCGAATGGACCACCTACTTCGCGGTGGACAGCGCCGACGCGGCCTCGGCCCGGGTGCGCGACTGCGGCGGCACGGTGGCGGTCGGCCCGCTGCAGGCCGACGCGGCCGGGCGCCTCTCGGTGGCCGCCGACCTGTCGGGTGCCTTCTTCGGCCTGTGGGAGGGCGCGGACCACCTGGGCTGGGAGGTGGTGGGCGAGCCGGGCGCACCGGTCTGGAGCGAGCTGGTGACCAGTGACGAACCGCTGGCCGCCGGGTTCTACGGCACGGTCTTCCAGCGCCAGGTGGTCGAGGCCGACCCCTCGGCGGTGGCCCGCGGCGAGGAGGACGCCACCCTGCGGGTGGACGGGCACCGGGTGGCCGGGATCCGGCAGACCACCGACCTGCGCGACGGGCCGCCGCGCTGGCGGATCTACTTCGGCGTCACCGACGTGGACCTGACGGCCGCTCAGTGCACCGCGCTGGGCGGCAGCGTGCTGGTGGCCCCGCACGACACCCCGTACGGCCGGGTGGCCCGCCTCGCCGACCCGGAGGGCGGGCGGTTCTCGGTGGTGGCGCTGCCGTAGCGGGGTCCCCGGGCCTGGGAGGCCGCGGCCCCTAGGCCTGCTCGAACGGGAGCACGTCCGGCGAGAGCGCGGCGGCCCGGGCGGTGGCGGAGGTCAGCCGGCGGCGGTGGTGGCGGCGGCAGAGCACCTCGTAGCCCACCTCGTCCGGGCTGACGGCGACGTCGCCGACCACCACCTGCGGGCCCTCCACCACCATCACCCCGCCCACCGTGCGGGCGTTGTGGGTGGCCCGCGCCCCGCACCAGCACAGGGCCTGGACCTGGAGCACCTCGACCCGGTCGGCCAGCTCCAGCAGGCGCTGCGAACCGGGGAAGAGCCGGGTGCGGAAGTCGGTGGTGATGCCGAAGGTGAACACGTCGATGCCCAGTTCGTCCACCACCCGGGCCAGCTGGTCGACCTGCGCGGCGGTGTAGAAGTTGGCCTCGTCGCAGATCAGGTAGTCCACCTTGCCGCCGGACGAGAGCAGCTGCACCACGTAGTGCTGGAACTCGAAGCCGTCGGTCACCTCGACCGCCTCGGCCTTGAGGCCCAGCCGGCTGGAGATGGTGGAGGCGCCGGCCCGGTCGTGGCGGGCGAAGATGATGCCCTGCCGGCCGCGCGCGGAGTGGTTGTGGTTCATCTGCAGCGCCAGGGTGGACTTGCCGCAGTCCATCGTCCCCGAGAAGAAGACCAGTTCAGCCATGGTGGGGTGGGAGCGCCTCTCTCAAGGGGTGCGTGCTTCTCAGGTGCGGACGCCTCGGGTGCGGGCGTCCCGGGTGCGGACGCCTCAGGGCTTGCGGACTTCGAGCAGCGGGACGAACTGTTCGACCGGCGTCATCGAGCCGTGCAGCCCGGTCATCGCGGACTCCCCCGGCTCGCTGCGCGAGGCGATCACCGCCACGTCGTCGCGGGCCGCGGCCACCACGTCGCCGATCCGGTGGTAGACCCGGTCGTCCACGGCCGGCCCGAACCAGCCCGCCACGATCGCCTGGTCGCGGGTGGCCACCCACATCCGGTCGCCGAGCACCTCGCTCCAGACCGTGAAGACGTCGGCGGCCGCGCCCGGCACCGCGTACACGTGCCGGGCCCGGGCCTCGCCGCCCAGCAGCGCCACTCCGGCGCCCAGCTCCCAGTCCTCGTCGAAGTCGATCCGGTCCTCGGGGGCGATGTCGATCATGCCGTGGTCGGCGGTCACGTACATCGCCGAGCGCGGCGGCAGCTGCTCGGCCAGCCGCAGCGCCAGCCGGTCCACCGAGTTCAGCATCAGCCGCCACTCGTCCGAGTCCACCCCGTAGCGGTGGCCGGTCCCGTCCAGCTCGCTGACGTAGGTGTACACCAGCGCCCGGTCACTGGCGGCGAGCTGACTGGCTGCCAGGTCCATCCGCTCCTCCCCGGTGGTGCGGCCGAGGAACTGGCCGCCGGAGAGCGCGATCCGGGTCAGCGGGGTCTGAGCGAACAGCGGCGAGGAGACCTGGCTGGTCGCCACGCCCGCCGCGTGCACCCGCTCGAAGACGGTCGGGTACGGCTGCCAGCTGTGCGGGTCCTCCGGGGGCTGCCAGCGCAGCTGGTTCATCAGCCGGTTGCGGCCCGGGATCGCCACCGTGTACCCGGCCAGGCCGTGCAGGCCCGGCGGCAGGCCGGTGCCCACCGAGGCCAGCGAGGTGGCGGTGGTGGACGGGAAGCCGGCCGTCAGCGGGCGCCCGGTGCCGCCCAGCGAGCTGGGCAGCAGCGAGGTGAGGAACGGCGCCCAGTCGGGGTGGCGGCGGATCAGCTCCCAGCCAAGGCCGTCCACCAGGAAGACGCAGACCCGGTCGGCCGGGGCCAGCGGCAGGGTGGCGGTGAACCCGTCCACGCCGAGGCCGGCCGCCACCGTGGGCAGCAGGTCGCTCAGCGAGCCGGAGCCGTAGCCCGGGGCGGGAGCGTCGGCGGGGTCGAGCAGCTCGAAGCCGTCGTGGTCGAAAGCGTGCGGCATCATCCGGCGGCGGACCTCAGACCCTGCTGATGGTGGCCTCGGACAGCGCCCGGGCGAAGATCAGCGCCTGGGCGACCGTCTCGGGGCCGTCGCCCGCCTCGCTGACCCGAAGTGACAGGTCGTCAGCGGTGGTCGAGCCGGTGTAGCCGTGGTCCGCCTCGCAGCTCGGGTCGGAGCAGCCGGCCGGCTCCAGGTCGATCCGCTGCACCGCGCCCCAGCCGATGGTCAGCACCACCTCGCGCGGCAGGGTGCCGGGGGTGTAGGTCTCCGGGTTGGCCACCATCCGGCTCAGCACCACCGAGGCGATCCGGTCCAGGCGCACGCTCTCGGTGGAGGTGGTCGCGTACGGCACCGGGCTGGCCGCGTCGGCGGCCTGCTCGTCGGTGTGGCTGACCACGAAGCGGGTGCCGGTGAGCACCAGCACGGTGACGTGCCGGCGGACCTCGTTGGCGTCGAAGGTGGTCTCCTGGTGGACCAGGTAGGACAGGATCGGCTCCGGACCCACCGCGGACTCCACCGCCTCGGAGACCAGCGCGGGGTAGTAGCCGCTGCGCTCGATCGCCGAGCGCAGGTCCTGCGTGGTGGTACCGGTCTTCGCCATAACTCCATCCTGGCATGCCCCGCCTGGGCGGCGGGCTGGACTGCGCCGACCGCCGGATGCCGAAAGGCGCAACCCAGGAAGGTTACAGGGTGCTCATACTGCGCGGGCCCAGATCGGTGCGGACGGGCAGCGGCGCCAGTCGAACGCGGGCGGACAGCACGGTCAGTCCCCGCTGGGCCACCACCACCGGCTCCAGGTCCACCGCGGCCACCTCCGGCAGGTCGTCGAGCAGCTGGGAGATGCGCAGCAGCAGCTCCTCCAGGGCCGCGGTGTCCACCGGTGCCGCGCCGCGCCAGCCGAACAGCAGCGGGGCCGCCCGCACCTCGCGCACCAGCGCGGCCACGTCGAGGTCGGTGGCCGGGACCAGCCGGTGCGCCACGTCGCCGAGCAGCTCGGCCGGGGCGCCGGCCAGCCCGAAGGAGAGGATCGCGCCGACCGCCGGGTCGACGGCGGCACCGATCACCGTGTCCACCCCGCGCGGCGCCATCCGCTGCACCACCAGCTCGGCCCGCGCCGCGCCGCCCAGCAGCGCGGCCAGCTCCCGGTGGGCCCGGCGCAGCCCCTCCTCGTCCGGCAGGTCCAGCCGTACCCCGCCCAGGTCCGGGCGGTGCCGCAGGTGGGTGGCGGTGGCCTTGAGCGCCACCGGGTAGCCGAGGCGGGCGGCGGCCCGCACCGCGTGCTCCTCCTCGACGGCGGGCAGCGCGCGCTGCACCTCGATCCCGTAGTGGCCCAGCAGGGCGGCGGCCTGCTCCTCGGGCAGGGTGAACCGGGCCCCGCCGGGCTGGGTGCGCGCGGCGGTGGCGGTGCGGGTGTCCAGCGCGGCCGCCACCAGGGCGCGGGCAGCCGGGGCGTCCACCCCGGCCAGCTCCGGGACCCGGGCGTGCCGCTCGGCGGCCTCGGCGGTGCGCCGCCACTGCCCGTAGCGCACGGCGTGCGTCAGGGCGCGCACCGCCCGCTCGGGGGCCGGGTAGGCGGGCAGCGGGTCCTCGGCGGCGCGCAGCACCTCGGACAGCTCGGTCAGCGCCAGGTGGGTGAGCAGCAGCGGCTTGCCGAGCCGGCGGGCGGTGGCCGCCGCGTGCAGCAGCCCCTCGCCCAGCGCCGGGTCGTCGCCGGCCCCGACGGCGTCGGCCGCCGGCCCCGCGCCGGGCAGTGCCAGGCCCGGGCTGGTGATCGGCGGGATCGCCACCGCGATCACCGCGTCCACCGCGGAGTCGCTGAGCGCGGTCTCCAGCGCCACCCGGAAGTGCTCCCCGGTGGCCGTGGTGGTCAGGTCCACCGGCGGGCGCGGGCGCAGCCCCGCGCTCAGGCAGGCGTCATGGGTGAGCAGGCCCAGCGAGTCGGAGTTGCCCACCACCGCCACCCGGTCACCGGCCGGCAGCGGCTGACGGGCCAGCAGCTCGCCGGTGTCCAGCAGCTCGGTGATGGTCTCCACCCGCACCACGCCGGCCTGCTGGAAGAGCGCGTCCACGGTGGCGTCGCGCAGTCCGCTGGCGGTGGGCGGCACCGCGTGGCCCGGCGGCAGCGAGCCGGTGTGCCGGGCCCCCTTGACCACCACGATCGGCTTGGTGGTGGCCAGCCGGCGGGCGATCCGGGTGAACTTGCGCGGGTTGCCGAAGGACTCCAGGTAGAGCAGCACCACCTCGGTGGCCGGGTCCTCCTCCCAGTACTGGAGGAGGTCGTTGCCGGAGACGTCGGCCCGGTTGCCGACCGAGGCGAAGGAGGAGACGCCCAGGCCCCGGCGGTGCACCGCCTCCAGCAGCGCCACCCCGATCGCACCGGACTGGCAGAAGATGCCGAACGGGCCGGGCTGCGGCAGCAGCGGGGCCAGCGAGGCGTTCAGCGGGTGCTCGACCGCCGTGCTCAGCAGGCCGAAGGCGTTCGGACCGATCACCCGCATGCCCGCCGCCCGGGCCTGGCGGACCAGGGCGCGCTGGCGGTCGCGGCCCTGCGCGCCGGTCTCGGCGTAGCCGGCGGTCACCACCACCAGGCCGCGCACGCCGTGCGCCCCGCACTCGGCGACTACCGCCGGCACCGCCTGGGCCGGCACCGCGACCACTGCCAGGTCGACCGGCCCGGGGATCTCCAGCACCGAGCGGTGCAGCACCACCCCGTCCAGCCGGGTGCCGACCGGCGCCTTGGCGTTCACCGCGTACACCTCACCGGTGAAGCCGCTGCCCAGCACCGAGCGCAGCAGCGCGCGGCCCGGCGAGGACTCCTGCCGGGAGACGCCGATCACCGCGACCGAACGGGGCGTCAGCAGCCGCTGCACCGAGCGGGCTTCGGCCCGGTGCTCGCGGGCCCGCATCACCTCCAGCGAGGCTGCGGTCGGCTCCAGGTCGAACTCAAGGTGGACCACGCCGTCGGCGATGCTGCGCCGCTGGACGTAGCCGGCGTCGGTGAACACCTTGGTCATCTTGCGGTTCTCGGGCAGCACCTCGGCCACGAACCGGCGGATGCCGCGCTCCTGGGCCACCGCGGCGACGTGCTCCAGCAGCGCCGAGGCCACGCCACGGCCCTGGTGCGCGTCCTGCACCAGGAAGGCCACCTCGGCGTCGGTGCCGGTGGCGGACGGGCGGCCGGACTCGTCGATCCGGTCGTAGCGCACGGTGGCGATGAACCGGTCGCGCACCACCACTGCCAGGGCCACCCGGTCCACGTAGTCGTGGTGGGTGAAGCGGCGCACGTCCTTGTCGGACAGGCGCGGGTAGGGGGCGAAGAAGCGGAAGTACTTGGACTGGTCGGAGACCTGGGCGTAGAACTCCACCAGCCGCTCGGCGTCGCCGGGCACGATCGGGCGGATCCGCGCGGTGCCGCCGTCGCGCAGCAGGATGTCGGCCTCCCAGTGCTGGGGGTAGCCGGGAATGTCGTCCTGCGCGTCGGACTGGGCGGGGCTCACACCGGGGAGCCTAGGGCCTGTCGGCCGATTCGCGTCGGATCAGCGGGCGGCGGCGGTTGCCGGGGCGCGAGCGGCCTGACGCGGCGTCGGCGGGCGGCGAGCCGGATGGCGCCCGGCGGACGGGCACGGCAGGGTGGTGCCCGCGGGCGGCCAGGCCGCCGGTCCGGGGGCCCGGCCGGAACCGTTCCGACCCGGTTCGTGCCAGAATGGTCTAGACAACATGCACCACCTGAAAGGCACGTCACATGGCTGAGCGCCGCGTCACCATCGGTTGGCCCGAGGGCCTGCACGCCCGTCCCGCCTCCGTCTTCGTCCGGGCGGCGGCTGCCGTCGGCGTGCCCGTCACCATCGCCAAGGCGGGCGGCAACCCGGTCAACGCCGCCTCCATGCTCGGCCTGCTGGCGCTCGGCGCCGAGGGCGGCGAGGAGGTCGTGCTGGCCTCCGACGCCCCCGGGGCCGAGGCGGCGCTGGACCGGCTGGCCGCGCTGGTCCAGAACGGCCTGGACGAGCTGCCCGCGGCCTGACCGGCCCCACGCACCGTCGATGCCGGTGGCGCCGCACTCAGTGCGGCGCCACCGGCATCGCGTCGAACCCGTCGAACAGGTAGGCGTAGACCTGGGCCAGGTAGCCGGTCAGCGCCTGGACGTCCGGGAATCCGATGTACGTCAGGCCGTACCACTGGTCCACGCCGAGCGGACGCTCGCGGACCAGGTGGACCAGACCGGCCCGCACCGTCTCCCGGTAGTCCGGCCAGGCCGCGGCGAAGCCCTCGCGCAGCTCGCCCAGGTCGTCCGCCGCCTCCACGCCGAGCACCCCGGCGCAGAACCGGACGAACCGGCCGTCCACCCCCGGCACGTCCAGGCCCAGCTCGGCGAGCGGGACCCGCAACGGGTCGATCCGGCCACCCGGGTACGGGTAGGCGGTGGTCAGCAGAAGGTCATCGGCGCGCTGCGGACCGGCCCCCGCGCCCGGCTCGGCACCCGCAGGTCCGGCCGCCACCAGGGCGGGCGCCGGGCGGTACACGCCGTAGACGAACCCCGTGGAGAAGTCCGCCCGCACGTAGTTCACCTCGCCCCCCGGCCCGTACGGCACCTGCGGGTCGATGCCGAAGCCGGTGGCCCAGGCGTCCCCGGCCGGCGGCGGACCGTACAGCTGGCGGAACGGCATGATCGGCGCCAGGTCGTGGTCCTTCAGGGCAGCCGCCCGCAGCACCTCGTCGGCCAGCACCAGGCCCTCGCCCGAGTCGAAGCGGGTGGCCCAGGGGCCGGTGCGGGGTGGCAGTTCGTCACGGATGGGCATCGGTCGGGTCTACTCCGTCCAGGGTCGGCGGGCGCGGCGGGCCAGGGCGTGGCGGATCACGGGGCGGGCGCGATCGGGTGCTCCTGGCGGTTGCCGAACACGTAGTCCCGCAGGTCGACCAGGAAGTCGTACAGCTCGTCGTCGGTGGAGAAGTAGTAACCGGTCAGGTCCTGGAAGCCGCCCGTGCCCACCGGCCGCTGCTCGATCAGGTAGGCCAGGCTGTCGGCCAGGTACTTCGCGAACGTCCGCGAGTCCCGGGCCCAGCCGCGGGCCAGGTAGAGGTCGTCGATGATCTCCGGGTGGAAGCAGGACCGGTAGAACCGCCGCAGCTGGTCGCTCTCCGCCCAGCCCGGGATGTCACTGCCGTCCCATTCGGCCCCTGTCATGGTGCGCTCCTTCACTCAGCGGCCCGGATTGTGATGGTTGAGCGGCTCCGGGAACATCGTGTGGAGTTTGAACCCGCCGTTCCCGTCCGGGCGGTAGATCGCCTTGATCGTAGCGCCCGTGAAATCGACGTTCCGGTACCTCACGTTGCCGGCCGCATCCAGCGGTTCCTTCGGGTCGACGTAGTACCCGCGCAGCCGGTCCGAGTGGTCGCCCGGGCCCCAGGCATCGCCCGGAGAGAACGTCACCTCGTGCGGCGGGGTCTCGGGGATCCGGCCGCGGGCGTACTGGTCCGCGTACATGAAGGACTCGTTGTCGCCGAAGGCCGTCGCGTACGTGCCGCACTTGTGGTTGCGCGGGGACTCGCCCGGCTTGACGTCGGCGTCCAGGTAGAGGTCCGGCGGCTGGAGCTTCTCCTTGGCCTTCGGGCCGTGCAGCGGGTCGATCTTGTTGGTCGACACCACGTAGCCCTTGTTGTCGTAGGCCGGCACCTGGGCGTGGGCCGGACCCTGCATCACCGGGGTGCCGAGCCGGTCCTTCAGCTGGTCGTCCGTCACGTCCAGGTGCCGGCCGACCCCGTGGCCTTCCTTGTCCAGCGCGTCGATCCGGGTGGCCACCCGGCGCTCGTACTGGTCGCGCATGCCGTCCTCGCCCAGCGCGTTCTGGCCGGGCTTGAGCTTGATCGGGTCGCGCTCGCCGTCGGCGTGCTTGCGCAGGGTCTTGCGGATCCGCTCCTCCGCGTCGTCCAGGTTCTTCTTGGTCATCTCCAGGCCGTGGCCGATCGAGCGGTGGCCGTGCTCCATCGCCTTCGACATGTCGGTGATCATCGAGTCCACGATCGGCCGGACCGCCTTCTCGACGATCTGGCCGTACTTGCCCCGGCCCAGCAGCCGGCCGCGGGTGGCCGCGTCCAGGTTCCCGGCGTGGCTGGCCACCCGGTCCGCGTGGCCGTGCACCTGCCCGGCGGCCGTGCCTATGTGGTCGGAGTGAGCCTGGAAGCCCTCGCTCACGCCGCGTTCCCCTCACCGAGGATCGCGCCGCCGGTGGCCGCCGGGCCGAGCGCCGCCTGCACCCCGTGGAAGGCCAACCCCGACACCGCCTCCTGGATCGCCGCCTGGAACGGCTCGATCGCGGTGGTCACCAGTTGCCCGATGATGTCCTGCTCGATCTGCTGCAGCAGGGCGTTGACGATCAGCTTGCCGCCCTCGATGATCGCCGCGTTCGCCGCCTCCGCCAGGCCCAGGGTGGCGACTGCGGCCGCCTGCTCGGCCGCGAACTCGGCCACCATCGCGACCAGCTCGGTGATCACCGCGCCCTTGGCGACGACCACCGCGTCGGCCGCCAGGTCCAGCGCACCGGCCAGCGTGCCGCAGTGGTCGATCAGCACCTTGAAGTGACCGTCCGAGGCCAGCGCCCAGCGGGCCACCATCGCCTCGTAGGAGGCGCCCTGGTAGACCGCGCCCAGGTTCGTCACCACGCCGTGGGTGTCGTCGTGCGCCTCCCGCACACCCTTGGCGTACTCCCGGATGTGGTTGGCCCACTCCCGCAGCTCGTCCTCGTCGATCTCGGGCCAGTTGAGGCCGATCACACCCATCACCCAGACCAGATCGTCCGGAAGTTCGATCGACAATCCCGGCCTCCCCTCGGTTCCCCCGTGGCTCCCGCGTGCGCCAGCCGGTGCGACTGACGGACCATCATGCTGCCAGCCCCTAGGACATGCCTGGTCAGCGGGGTGGTTCCGGACACCCGGTGAAATCCCGGTGCAGGCGGCACCACAGCCTGGCACGCTGAACGGATGGACCGTCAGGAGCTCTCCCGCATCGCCCACACCCACCACCCCGTCGCCGCGCCGCTGGACGACTCGAACGTGGCCGCGCTGCTGCGGCGCGCCGTCCGGCGCGGGGACGAACGGATCCTGGACCTCGGCTGCGGCGAGGCCCCCTGGCTGCTGCGCGCCCTGGCCGCCCACCCCGGCCTGCGGGCCGACGGCGTGGACACCGACGCCGGCGCCCTCACCGCCGCCCGGGCCGCCGCAGAGCGGCTCGGCGTGATCAGCCGGCTCGGCCTGCACCACCGCCCCGCCGCCGAACACACCTCGCCGCACCGCTACGACCTGGTGCTCAGCGTCGGCGCCAGCCACGCCTTCGGCGGCCTGCTGCCCACCTTGGCCGCCGCCGAGCAGCACCTGGCCCCCGGGGGCCAGGTGCTGCTCGGCGAGGGCTACTGGCAGCGTGAGCCGGACGAGGCCGCGCTGGCCGGCTTCGGCGGCGCCGCCCGCGAGGACCTCGACGACCTGCCCACCCTGGTCGACACCGTCACCACGGCGGGCTGGCTCCCGGTCTTCGGCCACCAGAGCAGCCAGCGCGAACTCGACGACTACGAGTGGTGCTGGACCGGCTCCCTCACCGAGTGGGCTCTCGACCACCCCACCCACCCCGCCGCCCCCGACGCCCTCACCCGCGCCACCACCCACCGCACCGAATGGCTCCGCGGCTACCAGGGCACCTTCGGCTTCGTCACCCTGCTGCTGCGCCGGGCGGAGTAGGGGCTCCCGCCCCCGGACCGAGGCAGACCCGCACCAGCGCGTGACCCGGGCGCTGCGGCGCGGGACGCCGCAGCGCCCGACCTCACCCCTTGATGCAGATCACCTGCTTGATCTGAGCCACGATCTCGACCAGATCCCGCTGCTGCTCCATCACCTTCTCGATGGACTTGTAGGCACCCGGGATCTCGTCGAGCACGCCCGAGTCCTTGCGGCACTCGACACCGCGGGTCTGCTCCGCCAGGTCCCGCACGGTGAACCGCTTCTTGGCCGCCGTCCGGCTCATCTTCCGACCGGCGCCGTGCGAGGCCGAGTTGAACGAGGCCGCGTTGCCCAGGCCACGCACGATGAACGAACTCGTGCCCATCGAGCCCGGGATGATCCCGTACTCGCCGGAGCCGGCCCGGATCGCGCCCTTGCGGGTGACCAGCAGGTCCACCCCGTCGTAGCGCTCCTCCGCCACATAGTTGTGGTGGCAGCTGATCACCTCGTCGAAGGTGACCTTGGCCCGGCTGAACTCGCGCCGGAGCACGTCCTGGTAGAGCGCCATCATGACCGCCCGGTTGTACTTGGCGTACTCCTGCGCCCAGAACAGATCCTGCCGGTAGGCACCCATCTGCGGCGTGTCCGAGATGAACACCGCCAGGTCGCGGTCGACCAGCCCCTGGTTGTGCGGCAGCGAGCGGGCCACCTCCATGTGGTGCTCCGCCAGCTCCTTGCCGATGTTGCGCGACCCCGAGTGGAGCATCAGCCAGACCGAACCTGACGTATCGAGACAAAGCTCGATCATGTGGTTGCCGGATCCGAGCGTTCCCATCTGCTTCAGTGCCCGCTCGTGACGGAACTTGACCGAAGGCGCGATCGAATCGAACCCCGCCCACATCCGCTCGAAGCCGGCGGCCGCGAAGCCGTGGAGCTTGGCCGGGTCGACCGGGTCGTCGTGGAGGCCGCGGCCGACCGGGATGGCCTGTTCGATCTTGGTGCGCAGGCGGCCGAGGTCGTCCGGGAGGTCGCGAGCGGTGAGCGAGGTCTTCACCGCGCTCATGCCGCAGCCGATGTCGACGCCGACCGCGGCCGGGCAGACGGCGCCCTTCATCGCGATGACGGAGCCGACGGTGGCGCCCTTGCCCAGGTGGACGTCGGGCATCACGGCCAGGCCGTGCAGCCAGGGCAGGGTGGAGATGTTGCGCAGCTGCTGCATCGCCGCGCCTTCGACGGTGGCCGGGTCGGCCCACATCCGGATCGGGACCCGCGCGCCGGGGACTTCGGTGTACGACATGGTGGAACAGACCCCCAAAAGGTCGACAGTTCAAGCGTATGACTGCCACGCGAAGCATCCGGCGTGGCTCGGGGACGTGGAGGGGTCGCGCGCGCTCAGGCGGCGCGGACGGAGGCGGTGCGGAAGGGGTCCAGCGGCCTCGGGGAGCGCGAACGTCGTTGCTCGACCCGCATGGTGACCGCCTCCCTCCGCTGTGCCGTTCGCCTGGTGCCGCGCACCGCGACGGGAGTATCAAGCCACGCCGCGCCCCCGGCCCGCAACGGCTTTTCGGACACGCGAAGGGCCCGGCGGGAGTACCCGCCGGGCCCGGTGACGCAAGGTCAGCTGACGACGGTGACCTCGCCGATCCCCAGCGCCTTGACGTCCTCGGCGATCACCGAGGCGTCGCCGACCAGGACGGTGACCAGCCGCTCGGGCGGGAAGGCGGCCACCACGGCGGTGGTGGCCTCCTCGGTGGAGAGCGCGGCGAGCTGCTGGTAGACCTTGGCCTGGAAGTCGTCCGGCAGCTGCTGCTCGACCTGGTCGGCCAGGGTGCCGGCCACCGAACCGGCGGTCTCGTACTTGAGCGGCGCGACGCCGACCATGAACTGCACCGCCTCCTCGCGCTCGGAGTCGGTCAGGCCCTCGGCGGCCAGGGTGCGCAGGATGGTCCAGGTGTCGGCGAGGGCGGGGGCGGTGGAGGCGGTGTCCACCGAGCCGCTGATCGCCAGCAGCGCCCGGCCGGTGCCCTGGGCGTCGGAGCGCAGCGGCTGGGCGAAGGCCCGCACGCCGTAGGTGTAGCCCTTCTCCTCGCGCAGCACCCGGTCCAGCCGGGAGGTGAGGGTGCCGCCCAGGCAGTAGGTGCCCAGGATCTGGGCGGCCCAGCTGGGGTCGTGGCGGTCGGGGCCGATCCGGCCGATCAGCACCTGGGTCTGCACCGAACCGGGCCGGTCCACGATGACCACGCGGCCGCGGTCGTCCGCGGTGACCGGGGTGGTGGTGCCGGGTTCGGCCTTCTCGCCGGTCCAGCGGCCCAGGGTGGACTCGAGCAGGGCGGGCAGGTCGACGCCGGTGAGGTCGCCGACGATGACCAGGGTGGCGGTGGAGGGGCGCACGTGGGCGGCGTAGAAGGCCTGGACGGCGGCCCGGTCGATGCCCCGGACGGTTTCGGCGCTGCCGGCCCGCGGCCGGGAGAGCCGGTCTGCGGCGTCGAAGAGCTCGGCGTACAGGGCCTTGGCGGCGCGCCGGGCCGGGTTGGCCTGCTCGTGGACGATCTCGTCCAGCCGGTTGGCGACCAGGCGCTCGATCTCGTCGGCGGGCAGCGCGGGGGCGCGCAGCGCGTCGGCGAGCAGGGTGAGGCCGCGCTCCAGGCGGGAGGCGGGCACGTCCAGCACGACCCGCAGGCAGGGGTGGTCGGCGTGGGCGTCCATGGTGGCGCCGGCCCGCTCGAGTTCGGCGGCGAACTCCTCGGCGGTGAGGGTGTCGGTGCCCTCGTTGAACGCCCGGGCGAGCAGGGTGGCGACGCCGTCCAGGCCGGGCGGCTCGGCGGCGAGCGGGGCGTCGAGCAGCACCTCGACGGCGACCAGCTGCTGGCCGGGGCGGTCGCAGTGCAGCACGGTGAGGCCGTTGGCCAGGGTGAGCCGCTGGGGGGCCGGGAACGCCCACGGGGTGGGGGTGCCGGGCTGCGGCTGCGGGTGGAAGGTCATGGTCGGCGTGCTCACGCGGCATCCTCCTCGGTCTCGGTGGCGTCGGTGGTGGGCTCGTAGACCAGCACGGCGCGGTTGTCGGGGCGCAGGCGGGCTGCGGCGACGGCACGGACCTCGTCCGCGGTGACGTCCAGCACCCGGCCGAGCGCTCCGTTGACCAGCTTGGGGTCGCCGAAGAGCACGGCGTAGCGGCAGAGTTCGTCGGCGCGGCCGGCCACGGTGGTGAGCCGGTCGAGCCACTCGCGCTCGATCTGCGCCTGGGCGCGCTCGAGTTCCTCGGCGGTGGGGCCGTCGGCGGCGAACCGGGCCAGCTCCTCGTCGATGGCCTGGTCGATCTGGGCGATCGTGGCCTCGCCGGAGGACTTGACGTCGAGCCAGCCGAGCGAGGGGGCCCCGGCCAGCCGCAGCAGGCCGAAGCCGGCCGAGACGGCGGTGCGGTCGCGGCGGACCAGGCGGTTGTAGAGGCGGCTGGACTCGCCGGAGCCGAGCACGGTCAGGGCCAGGTCGGCCGCGTCGGCCTCGCGGGTGCCGTCGTGCGGGAGCCGGTAGGCGCTCATCAGGGCACGGGAGGGGACCTCTTCGTGCAGTTCCTCGCGCAGTTCGCCGCCCATGGTGTCGGGCAGCGTGCCGTCGCGCGGGGGCTGCTTGCCGTGGTGCTCGGGGATGGAGCCGAAGTACTTCTCGACCCAGGCGATGGTCTGCTCGAGGTCGATGTCGCCGACCACCGAGAGGACCGCGTTGTTGGGCGCGTAGTAGGTGCGGAAGAACTCCTGGGCGTCGGCCAGGGTGGCCGCGTCGAGGTCGGCCATCGAGCCGATCGGGGTGTGGTGGTACGGGTGGCCCTCGGGGTAGGCGAGGGCGGTGAGCTTCTCCAGCGCGGTGCCGTAGGGCACGTTGTCGTAGCGCTGGCGGCGCTCGTTCTTGACCACGTCGCGCTGGTTCTCCATCGACGTCTCGTCAAGAGCGGCCAGCAGCGAGCCCATCCGGTCGGCCTCCAGCCAGAGGGCGAGCTCGAGCTGGTGGGCGGGCATGGTCTCGAAGTAGTTGGTCCGCTCGAAGCTGGTGGTGCCGTTGAGCGAACCGCCGGCGCCCTGGACCAGTTCGAAGTGGCCGTTGCCGGAGACGTTGGCCGAGCCCTGGAACATCAGGTGCTCGAAGAGGTGCGCCAGCCCGGTGCGACCCTTCACCTCGTGCCGGGAACCCACGTCGTACCAGAGGCAGACCGCGGCGACCGGGGTGAGGTGGTCCTCGGAGAGCACCACCCGCAGGCCGTTGGCCAGGCGGTGCTCGGTGATGGCGATGGGGGCGCCAGTGCCTCCGGTGGAGGTGGCTTCGGCGGCCGGGTTGGCCATGCGCTCGGGTCCTTCCCGTTGTTGGGTCGAGGAGCTGTACCGCCCCCATTGTGGTGCAACGCATACGGTGCCGTGGTGTGCCCGCGCGCGGGCTGCGTTCGCCACCGGCGCAACACCCTGGTGGGGAGTGTCGGCCCGAGGGTCCACAATGGGGGGCGCCGTACCCAGAGCTGACAGACGCAAGGGAGCCCCGCCGCGATGGCCCGCCGCAGTTCGCCGACCCCGCCGCCCGGAGACTTCGAGGAGCGGATCCTCGATGTCGACGTGGTGGACGAGATGCAGGGTTCCTTCCTGGAGTACGCCTATTCGGTGATCTACTCCCGGGCGCTGCCGGACGCGCGGGACGGTCTCAAGCCGGTGCACCGCCGCATCCTGTACCAGGCCAACGAGATGGGGCTGCGTCCGGACCGCGCGCACGTGAAGTGCGCCCGGGTGGTCGGCGAGGTGATGGGCCGGCTGCACCCGCACGGTGACGCCTCGATCTACGACTCGATCGTGCGGATGGCGCAGCCGTTCTCGATGCGGGTGCCGCTGATCGACGGTCACGGGAACTTCGGTTCGCTGGGCAATGACGACCCGCCGGCCGCAATGCGTTACACCGAGTCGCGGCTGACCGCGGCGTCGATGGCGCTGGTGGAGTCGATCCACGAGGAGACGGTCGACTTCGGCCCGAACTACGACGGTTCGGAGCAGGAGCCGGGGGTGCTGCCGGCGGCGTTCCCGAACCTGCTGGTGAACGGCGCGACC
Source organism: Streptomyces tateyamensis (assembly GCF_003205575.1). Taxonomy (GTDB): domain Bacteria; phylum Actinomycetota; class Actinomycetes; order Streptomycetales; family Streptomycetaceae; genus Kitasatospora; species Kitasatospora tateyamensis. The sequence goes on along the minus strand of NZ_PYBW01000020.1, from coordinate 24,057 downwards.
GGGATCGCGGTCGGCATGGCGACCAACATGCCGCCGCACAACCTGTCCGAGGTGGTGGCGGCGGCCCGGCACCTGATCAAGCACCCGACCGCCGACCTGGACACGCTGATGCGGTTCGTGCCGGGTCCGGACCTGCCGACGGGCGGGCGAATCGTGGGCCTGGCCGGGATCCGGGACGCGTACGAGAGCGGCCGCGGCACCTTCAGGATCCGCGCCACCGCGACGGTGGAGGACGTGACGCCGCGCCGCAAGGGCATCGTGGTCACCGAACTCCCGTTCGCGGTGGGTCCGGAGAAGGTGATCGGCAAGATCAAGGACCTGGTCAACTCGAAGAAGCTGCAGGGTGTCGCGGACGTCAAGGACCTGACGGACCGTGTGCACGGCCTGCGGCTGGTGATCGAGGTCAAGAACGGCTTCGTGCCGGAGGCGCTGCTGGAGCAGCTGTACAAGCTGACCCCGCTGGAGGAGACCTTCGGCATCAACAACGTGGCCCTGGTGGACGGCCAGCCGTTGACCATGGGCCTGAAGGAGCTGCTGGAGGTCTACGTCGACCACCGCTTCGAGGTGGTCCGTCGGCGCAGCGAGTTCCGCCGCCGCAAGCGCCAGGAGCGGCTGCACCTGGTCGAGGGCCTGCTGGTGGCGCTGCTGGACATCGACGAGGTCATCGCGCTGATCCGCAGCAGCGAGAACGCCCAGCAGGCCAAGGAGCGCCTGATGGAGCGCTTCTCGCTGTCCGAGGTGCAGACGGCCTACATCCTGGACACCCCGCTGCGCCGGCTGACCAGGTTCGACCGGGTCGAGCTGGAGACGGAGCAGGCGAAGCTGCTCACCGAGATCGCGGAGCTGACCGAGATCCTGGAGTCGGACTCCCGGCTGCGCGGCGTGGTCTCCGGGGAGCTGGCGGCGGTGGCCAAGCAGTTCGGCACCGAGCGGCGCACGGTGCTGCTGGAGGCGGGTGCGGTGCCGTCGGCGGCGCTGGCGGTGCCGCTGGAGGTGGCGGACGACCCGTGCCGGGTGATGCTCTCCTCGACCGGGCTGCTGGCCCGCACGGCGGACGGCGAGCCGGTGGCGCCGGAGAGCGGGTCGGCGGATCGCAAGCGGTCCAAGCACGACCTGGTCGTCTCCTCGGTGCCGGCCACCGCGCGGGCCGATGTCGGCGCGGTGACCTCGGCCGGGCGGGTGCTGCGGCTGCCGGTGATCGACCTGCCGGCGCTGCCGCCGCAGGAAGAGCTGTCGCTGGCGGGCGGCGCGGCAGTGAGCGAGTTCCTGAAGCTGGCGGCCGGTGAGCGGCTGATCGCGCTGACCACCCTGGACGAGTCCTCGCCGGGTCTGGCGCTGGGCACGGTGCAGGGCGTGGTCAAGCGCGTGGTGCCGGAGTGGCCGGCCAACAAGGACGAGTTCGAGGTGATCGCCCTCAAGGAGGGGGACGAGCTGGTGGGCGCGGTGGAGCTGCGCACGGGTGAGGAGGACCTGGTCTTCATCACCAGCGACGCGCAGTTGCTGCGCTACCCGGCCGGGCAGGTGCGGCCGCAGGGGCGGCCGGCCGGTGGCATGGCCGGGGTGAAGCTGGCGGACGGGGCCCGGGTGATCTCGTTCACCGCGGTGGATCCGGCTGTCGACGCGGTGGTGGTCTCGGTGGCCGGGGCGTCCGGGACGCTGACCGGCGAGTCGCAGTCCACCTGGAAGGTCACGCCGTTCGACCTGTACCCGCGCAAGGGCCGGGCCACCGGCGGGGTGCGCTGCCAGCGCTTCCTGCGCGGAGAGGAGATGCTGGCGTTCGCCTGGGCGGGCGCGGCACCGGCCCGGGCGGCGGCGGCGAACGGCTCGCCGGTGGCGCTGCCGGAGCGCGACCCGCGGCGCGACGGGTCCGGGACGCCGGTGGGCACGCCGATCGCGGCGGTGGCGACCGGGAGCTGACGGTGGTGGCCGGGCAGCCGGGCCCATAGCGGGCGCGGGCCCGGAGCCAGGCTCGGAGCCAGGCCGGGGCTCGTGCTCGGGGAGCAGGGGTGACGCGAGTGCGGCCGCCCCGCTCCCCCAGGCCGGAGGTAGGGTGGCCGCGATGACGACCTGTACGACGCTGTCGAACGAACTGCACGAGCCGCTGGCCGCGACGGCCGCCAGCGCACGGACCTGGCTGCTCATCGAGCAGGCCGGCCCGTGGGGTGCCAAGGCACTGACCGAGAGCCACTTCGACGCCGAGCTGGGCCGGGCGCTGGATGCGGCCACGGCCGGCACCGGGGTACGGGTCGCGCTGATCCGCCGCCCCGGGCGGCACGCGGACGACCGGCCGACGGCCCGTCACCAGGTACTGGTGGCGCACACGCTGCCGGGGCGGAGCTGGATCCGGCGGGCCGAGCTGGAACGGCCCGCCGAGCTGCTCGAACTCGACTTCGCTGCGCTGGGAGCCGGTGACCACACCGGTTTCGGGGCCCCGCACGCGGGCGCCCCGCTGGCACTGGTGTGCACCAACGGACGCCGGGACCGCTGCTGCGCGCTGCTCGGCCGGCCGCTGGCGGCCCAGCTGGCGGCCCAGGGCCACAGTGAGGTCTGGGAGGTCACCCACCTGGGCGGCCACCGGTTCTCCCCCACCATGCTGGTGCTGCCGTACGGGTACGCCTACGGGCGGTTGACCGAGGAGGCGGCCAAGGAGGTGCTGGCCGCGACGGCGGCCGGGCGGACGGTGCCGGAGGTCTCCCGCGGCCGGTCCTGTTGGGACCGGCCGGGGCAGGCGGCCGAGCACGCGGTGCGGGAACTGACCGGCGAGGTGGCCGCCGAGGTACTGACGGTCGTTCAGCAGGCCTTGGACAGCGGCGGCTGGCGCTGCCTGGTGCACCATCAGGACGGGCGGAGCTGGCAGGTCGAGGTCATGGCGGCGGCCAGTGAGCCGCCCCGGGCGGAAAGCTGCGGCAAGGCGCCTGGTTCGCCGGTGCGGATGGTGGTCGGATCGGTGACCGCCGGCTGAGCAGGGATGGCTGGAGCGGGGCAGGGGTGGCTGCCCTCCAGTCAAGCAGAGGGCGGATGTCACGGGGTGCGCGCACCCCGTGACATCCGCCCTCTGCTTGGGGCGCCGGCCTACCTGCTCGGCACCTTGCCTACCTGCTCAGCCACCTGCCTGCTGCATCCCTGCTGCCTGCCTGCCTGCCTGCTCGGTCGTGCCAGCGGGCTCAGACCGCGCCCGCGCCGGTGAGAGAGCGGACCTCAAGCTCGGCGAACTTATCCGGGTCGGCGCGCTCCTCGCCGCTGACCGTGCCGATCCAGCCCATCAGGAAACCGAGCGGGATGGAGATCAGGCCGGGGTTCTCCAGCGGGAACCAGTGGAAGTCCACGCCGGGGAACATGGCGGTCTTGCTGCCGGAGACCACCGGCGAGAAGAGCACCAGGACCAACGCCGGCACCAGACCGCCGTAGGTGGACCAGCAGGCGCCGCGGGTGGTGAAGCGGCGCCAGAACAGGTTGTAGACCAGCGTCGGCAGGTTGGCCGAAGCGGCCACCGCGAAGGCCAGACTCACCAGGAAGGCCACGTTCAGCCGCTGCGCGAAGAGGCTGAGCACGATGGCCAGTCCGCCGATCAGCACAGCGGCCAGCCGCGCGACCACGATCTCCTGGCGCTCCGTCACTGGCGGCCGGCCCGAGCGGCGGAACGCCTGCGCGTAGAGGTCATGGGCGAAGGAGACCGAGGAGGCCAGGGTCAGGCCCGCCACCACGGCCAGGATGGTGGCGAAGGCGATCGCCGAGGTGACGGCGAAGAAGAAGGTGCCGCCGGTGCTGCCCTCGCCGCCGCCCAGGTTGAGGGCCAACAGCGGGACCGCGGTGTTGCCCGCGGAGTTGGCGGCCTTGACCGCCTTGGAACCGACCAGCGCGGCCGCGCCCAACCCCAGCACGATGGTCATCAGGTAGAAGCAGCCGACCAGGCCGATCGCCCAGATCGTGGACCGGCGGGCGGCCCGGGCGGTCGGTACGGTGTAGAACCGCGAGAGGATGTGCGGCAGCCCCGCGGTGCCCAGCACCAGTGCCACGCCCAGGCTGACGAAGTCGAGCCGACTGGTGGTCGACGCACCGTACTTGAGGCCGGGCTCGAGGAACTTCGCCCCTGCCCCGCTGCCGTGCGCGGCGGAGTTCATCAGGTCGGCCACATCGCCGTGGAAACGGAAGAGCACCAGGATGGTCATCAGCACCGCCCCTGCCATCAGCATCAGCGCCTTGACGATCTGGATCCAGGTGGTGGCGCGCATGCCGCCGACCGTGACGTAGATGATCATCAGGGCGCCGACCGCCACGATGGTCCAGGTCTTGGCCGCCGCCCCGGTGGTGCCCAGGAGCAGGGCCACCAGGCTGCCGGCGCCGACCATCTGAGCGATCAGGTAGAGCAGCGTGACCACCACGCTCGCGGAGCCGGCGGCAGCACGGACCGGGCGCTGCCGCATCCGGGTGGCCAGCACGTCGGCCAGGGTGTAGCGGCCGGTGTTGCGGACCAGTTCGGCCACCCACATCAGCACCACCAGCCAGGCCACCAGGAAGCCGATGCTGTAGAGCACGCCGTCGTAGCCGTAGAGCGCGATCAGGCCGGTGACGCCGAGGAAGGAGGCTGCGGAGAGGTAGTCGCCGGAGAGCGCGATGCCGTTCTGCAGCGGACCGAAGTCCCGGCCGCCGGCGTAGAAGTCCTCCGCGGCCTGGCCACGCCGGCCCACCCAGAGCGTGATCGCCAAGGTGACCACGACCACCAGGGCGAAGAGCACCACGGCCAGCCCGTGGTGCTGCTCGGCGGCGGGGTGGACGGGTGCGGCGGGCACGTGGGGTGCGGCGGGCCCGGCGGCTCCCGGGGCGGGCGCGACATAGGCGGCGCCGGCGTTGTGCACAGCGGTGGTGACGGCGGCACCGACCCGGCGGGAAGCACTGGTCACGGTGGCGCCGACCACGAGGGCGGCCTGTTGGGTGAGTTGTGTCATCGGAGCTGGTCCTGAGTGTCCCAGCGCAGACCGAGGGCGGCTCGGTCGCGCTTGGTGCGGGCGTTGCGGGAGTAGAGCCAGGTGATCACGAAGGTCGAGACGAACTGCATCAGACCCAGCAGCCAGGCCACGCTGAACGGACCGGCGAGCTGGGCGCGCATGAGATCCGGAGCCGCCGCCTGGAGCGTGACGTAGAGCAGGTACCAGCCGAGGAAGATAGCGGTGGCGGGGAAGACGAAGCTTCGGTAGCTGCGCCGGATGTCCTGGAAGGCCCGGCTGCGCTGCACCTCCCGGTAGACCTCGGCCGCCGCCTGGTCCTGCTGCTCGGCCAGCAGGACCTCGAACTCGCCGGCGAGCTCGGTGCCGTACTGATGGGCGTAGGGGTTGTGGTACTGGCTTGGATACAGGGTCACGTTCGCGTAAGGGGCGCCGAGTTGGTCGCCGCGACGGTCGCCGCGGCTGTCATTTCGGACGTTGTGGTGAGAGTCGCTTCGGACATCACTGCGGACATCGCTGCGGGTGTCACTGCGGCTGCCGCCGTGACGGTCGCTCAGCCGCAGATCCGGCTGATCGACGGCCTCAGGCCGGGAATCGCGCACCGGCCGACCGGCGGCGGCCGCCTGGTCGCCGGGCGCCGGCTGGGCCGGAACGTGAGCCGCCGACGCGTCGCTCTGGGGCTCGCCACCGCGCACCGACCGCTGCTCCGGACTGGTAGAAGACCGCTTACCGGCCGCCAGCCCGCCGGCTTGGCGCCGGACTGCTCCCAGCGGGCCCGCCACGCTCGGTGCGGACCACCAGTCGAACCGCTGCCCGCGTCGGGGCGCCGGACCGGCTGGTCCCGTGACTTCGTGCTGTGCCAATGCTGCTCCTGGCCGAGAGGCGCCACTCGATGATGGGCTTCCGGTATCGGCACCCGCACTTCCGGACAGCCCGCCCCGAAGATCCATTCGGCGTACCGACGGCGCCCTGACGGCTCCATGATGGCCCGTCAAAAACCCATTTGTGGCATTCAGTCAGGAGTTTCACTCGATGAGGTGATTTCAGTCTGTTTGCGAACTCTGAAAAAGACCATGTCGAAACGCATAACTGACCGCTTGTGCGCGATCTCTGACCGCTGTCTTGGCAAAGAGGTTGTTGATATGTGTTTTCACGGTGGCCGGACTGACGAAGAGCGCGGTGGCGATCTCGCTGTTGGACAGGCCCTCAGCGATCAACGCGAGCACCTCTGCCTCACGGACAGTCAGACCGTCTGGAAGCTCCGGGGGCTGGTAGGGGCGACGGGTGCGGGGCGCGGCCGATGAGGTCGGGGTGTGAGGTGAGGTCGGGATGAGCGGTGAAGAAGCGGCGTGCGGTGAAGTCGGATCAGCGGTCGGAGTGGGGGTGGGGTTGGAATCGGTGTCGGCAGCGCCAGGTGCCTCGGTGGGCGGTGCTTCGCTCGCGGCGGCGGGCGGACCCGCCAGACGCTCCAGCAGGCGGCGCTGAACCTGCGGTGACAGGCCTGCCGCCCCGGCCCGCACGTCCGCGATCGCCTTGGCGATCTCCTCCGCCCCGGCGTCCTTGGTCAAGTAGCCGCGGGCGCCGGCCTGCAGGGCCGGAAAGAGCGAGTCGTCGTCCGCATAGGTGGTCAGCACCACGATCTCGGTGCCGGGGTACTCGGCTCGGATCCTGCGGGTGGCCTCCACCCCGTCGCAGCGCGGCATCCGAAGGTCCATCAGCACCACGTCCGGCCGGTGGTGCGCGACCAGTTCGAGTGCCTCCTCGCCGTCAGCCGCGGCGCCGACCACCTCGATCCCCGGGAGGAGCCCCAGCAGCATCACGATCCCCTCGCGGACGACGGTCTGATCGTCCGCGACGAGCACCCGGGTGGTCGCTCCTGCCGTCTGGGCACCGCTCGGCTGGCTCATTGGGCCGTCCTGCTCCTCTGCTGGTCGGTGATCGTCTGCGGGGCGGGCGCATGGTCCGCCGCCGACCGGTCACCGGTGACCGCTTCCCGGCCGCTCCCCTGCACCGGGCGCCGGCCTCGCCTCAGACCGGCAGCCGCAGCCTGACCAGCCAACCATCCTCGTCCGACCCGGCCTGAAGGCTGCCACCCAGGAGTTCGGCTCGCTCCCGCATACCCAGCAGACCGTACCCGCTGCCGGTACCGGCCAGTTCGGCCGACACCGGGGTGGCCGGTGCCACCGTGTTGCGGATCTCCAGCTCCACCTCCTCCGCCAGGTACCTCAACTCCACCGCGCAGCGGGCTCGGGGTGCGTGCTTGCGAACATTGGTCAGCGCCTCCTGGGCCGTCCTGCGCACCGCCAACCCGACCTCGGCGGCGAGCGGACGCGGGGTGCCGGTCACGGTGAGCGGGATGTGCTCCCGATTGGTCAGCTCGACCAGGAACTCGCCGACGGTGGTGAACTCCCCTCGCAGGGCCGAGAGCGCCTGCCTGGTCTCTATGAGCCCTTCCTGAGCCATCCGCCGGGCCGCGACCACCCGCTCCCTGACCTGTTCCCGCTCCGCTCCGCCGTCCAGCATGAGCCGGGCCGCCTCCAGGTGGACCAACTGCGCCGAGAGGCTGTGAGCCAGGACGTCGTGGATCTCCCGGGCGATCCGGGCCCGCTCGGCGAGCGCCGCGCTCTCCGCCTCGGCGACCCTGATGGCCCGTTCCTGCTGCTGCAACCGCAGGGCCGTGCCCCGGGCCTCGGAGTCCAGGCGGATCAGGTAACCGAGCAGAGCGAGGCCGACCACTGTGGCGACCAGCGCCAGGTAACTGTCCCCGCTCTCCACCGAGTAGGAGATCACTGCTGCCCCGAAGGTGGGAACCGCTGCCACCAGCGGCAACCGGATCAGGGCGATCACGCTGAGCGCGCACCAGATGAGGTTCGCCAGTGTCTCGGCACCGATCTGGTGGGCGATCGGAGCCAGCACGACCAACTGACCGGCGGCAGCCAGCGCCCACCCGATCCGGTGGTTCCTGGTGGCGCGGAACAGCAGTAGGAAGAGCAGGACGGAGGCGACCAGGATGAGGATGGCGACCACTGCCGCCCCGCCGGTGAACTTCCTGCTGCTCACTGTGCCCAGGAGTACGGTGAGCAGCAGGGCCAGCCGGCCGGCGAACGAGAGCACCTGTCCGGGGCGGGAGCGCTCCTCCTTCCCCAGGGCCTCTCTTGAGGGCCAACGCGTCCAGGTCTCCAACTGCACAGACGGTCCTTCCACGGTGACGATGACTCAGGCCACCGTGCGCAGGGGCTGCGGGGCGTCCAGGGTACGGGCCCTCCAGTTCACCACGAGGCCACGAGTGAACAGCAGCACGCCGAGGGTCAGCAGCAGCGCGTTGGTGCTCTCGTGGATGTGGAGAGCGTCGCCGAGCCCGTACAGGCCGACCCGCACGGCTATCAGCCCGGCCCAAGCCGCGACCGTCGCCATGGTGCCCTTGGCCCAGATGCTGCCGTCGCTCTCCCGCCAGAGCCTGACCGTCCAACCCCAGACCGAGCCCATCGCCATCACCACCACTGCGGAGACGGCCAGCAGCACGATCGCCGTCGCCTTGTGCTGCGGGTCGATCAGCGAGTGGTTCTGCAGGGCCACCGCGACGAGGATCAGCGGGACCACCCAGAAGCGGCGGTCGGCAGTGACCTTGCGGGCCTGGAACTGGCGGCCGGCCACGAAGGCTGCCACCGCGAGGATGATGAGGATGTTCACGATGCCGGTCATCGGACTGCTCCGTCGCGCTCGCAAGGGGGTTCGGACAGCTACGACGCTAGGGATTCACCGGCTGCGACTGATCGGCTCCAGGGTTGATTCAACGCGAAGGGGGTTCTCCACCCGTGGGTGGAGAACCCCCTGGTACCGACTGGTGCGAGGTGGAGAACCCCCGCTACGCAGGCATCCGGCCGGCCCGCCGACGGGCCGGAGCGGCCCGCCCCCGGTCAGGCATCGATCCGGGACCGGTCCATGGTCGCCGCCGAGTCCACGATGAACTCCTTGCGCGGCGCCACGTCGTTGCCCATCAGCAGGTCGAAGACCTGCTCGGCGGCGTCCAGGTCGCCCAGGTTGATCCGGCGCAGGATCCGGTAGCGCGGGTCCATGGTGGTCTCGGCCAGCTGGTCGGCGTCCATCTCGCCGAGGCCCTTGTACCGCTGGACCGGCTCCTTCCAGCGCAGCCCCTTGGCCTGGAACTCCAGCATGGTCCGGCGCAGCTCGCCGTCCGAGTAGGTGTAGTGGTACTTCTCCTGGCCGCGCTTGGGATTGGTGAGCTCGATCCGGTGCAGCGGCGGCACCGCGGCGAAGACCCGGCCCTGCTCCACCATCGGGCGCATGTACCGGTGGAAGAGGGTGAGCAGCAGGGTGCGGATGTGCGAGCCGTCCACATCGGCGTCGGCCATGAAGATCACCCGGCCGTAGCGGGCCTGGTCGATGTCGAAGGTCCGCCCGGAGCCGGCTCCTATCACCTGGATGATCGCCGCGCACTCGGCGTTCTTCAGCATGTCCGAGACCGAGGCCTTCTGGACGTTCAGAATCTTGCCGCGGATCGGCAGCAGTGCCTGGAACTCGGAGTTGCGGGCCAGCTTGGCGGTGCCCAGCGCCGAGTCGCCCTCGACGATGAACAGTTCGCTGCGCTCCACGTCGTCGCTGCGGCAGTCGGCCAGCTTGGCGGGCAGCGAGGAGGTCTCCAGCGCGGTCTTGCGACGCTGCGCCTCCTTGTGCTGGCGCGCCGCCACCCTCGTCCTGGCCGCGGCCACCACCTTTTCCAGCACCGCCCGGGCCTGGGCCTTCTCGTCCTTCTTGGAGGAGCCGAGGAAGGCCTTGAGCTCGCGGGCCACCACTGCGGCCACGATCCGGTTGGCCGCCGAGGTGCCCAGCACCTCCTTGGTCTGCCCCTCGAACTGCGGCTCGGCCAGCCGGACGGTGACCACCGCGGTCAGGCCCTCGGTCGCGTCGTCCTTGGTGATGTCGTCCTCGGCGACCCGGAGCAGCTTGGCGGCGCGCAGCGCCTCGTTGACCGTCTTGGCCAGTGAGCGCTCGAAGCCGGTGACGTGGGTGCCGCCCTTGGGGGTGGCGATGATGTTCACGAACGAGCGCAGCGTGGTGTCGTAGCCGGCTCCCCAGCGCAGCGCGATGTCCACCCCGAGCTCCCGGGTGACCTCGGTGGGGGTCATGTGGCCGAGCTCGTCCAGCACCGGGACGGTCTCCTTGAAGGTGCCCTCACCGCGCAGCCGGAGCACGTCGCAGACCGGCTTGTCCGGGGCCAGGAACTCGCAGAACTCGCCGATGCCGCCGTCGTAGCGGAAGGTGGCCTCGTCCACCTGCTCGCTCTCGGTGCGCCGCTCGTCACGCACCACGATGGTCAGGCCGGGGACCAGGAAGGCGGTCTGCCGAGCCCGACTGTGCAGGTGCTCCAGCGAGAGCTTGGCCTCCTTGAGGAAGATCTGCCGGTCGGCCCAGTAGCGGATCCGGGTGCCGGTGCGGGCCTTGGGCACCTTGCGGGTCCGGGTCAGCCCGCTGGACGGGTCGAACGGCGCGTCCGGGCTCAGCTCGGTGAAGATGCCGGGGGTGCCGCGCCGGAAGCTGATCGCGTGGGTGTGGCCGTCGCGGTCCACCTCGACGTCGAGCCGGGCCGACAGCGCGTTGACCACCGAGGCGCCGACGCCGTGCAGACCGCCGGAGGCGGCGTAGGAGCCACCGCCGAACTTGCCGCCGGCGTGCAGCTTGGTCATAACGACCTCGACGCCGGACAGGCCGGTCTTGGGCTCCACGTCGACCGGGATGCCACGGCCGTTGTCCCGGACCTCCACCGACCCGTCGTCGTGCAGCAGGACGTCGATCCGGTCGCAGAAGCCGCCCAGCGCCTCGTCCACCGCGTTGTCGATGATCTCCCAGAGGCAGTGCATCAGGCCGCGGCTGTCGGTCGAGCCGATGTACATGCCGGGCCGCTTGCGGACCGCCTCCAGCCCCTCCAGGACGAGCAGGTGCCGAGCGGTGTAGTTGGAGCTGTCCTCCGCGGCGCGTAGGGCGGACGGCACGGTCGTTTCGGCACTCACGCGGTGCACTCCTCCTAAGAGACTTCCTGACTCGGTCCGACGGCGGCGCTCGTCGGACCCACCCCCGGGCAGCCGCCGCGCCCGCTGCCGCACGGCCGCCGCACCTGCTGCCCGACCCTGCGGCTGTACGCGCTGCGCGAACACGGGCCGCGCCCGGTTGGCCGTGCGGAAGCGCCATCTCGCCGCCGCCCGACGGATCCTGGCGGATCGTCGAACCGGCCGCGAGCGCTGGAGCTGCCGGGATGCAGGCTACCGGTGCGCGGGACTGGGCTTATGCTCCAACCCAGTAGGGGATTATGCTACGCCCACCCTCGGACAACAGTTCGAAGATGCGTTCGAGCGGTGGACGGCTCACGGATTCCGGCACGCATGAACCGCATGAACCACCGGCGCCCTGGGCACCTCCTCATCAACAAAGCAGAATCCTCAAAGAAGAAAAGCCACGAGCGGGAACGTTTTCGGCCTGGTTGGATGTTGACCCTGGTACGACAGCTCGTCGAGCTAGAGAAGAGGCGACGTGACTACTGTTCTGACACCTGCGAGCCCGCTCACCGCGGCTGACCGCTGCGACCGCTGCGGCGCCCAGGCCTACCTGCGCGTCGTGCTGGCCAGCGGCGGGGAGCTGCTCTTCTGCGCCCACCACGGGCGGAAGTTCGAGCCGGAGCTCAAGAAGATCGCCGTGGAGATACAGGACGAGAGTGGTCGTCTCGCCACCACGACGGCCTCGGCCACCGAGGACGAGCGCTGAGCCTTCGGCGCTCCATCTGATGCGCTGAGGTCGGCCCTTGCGGGCCGGCCACCGGGCGGCAGGCTGTACAGCCTGCCGCCCGGCGTCATGTCCAGCCGGAGCTAACCGGCCCGTCACAGTTCGGCATCGACCGCGTCGGCGACCGCTGCCAGCCGGGTATACACGCCCGGGTGGCCGGCCTCCGCGCAGCCGGTGCCCCAGGACACCAGGCCGACCAGCCGACCGCCCACCACCAGCGGGCCGCCGCTGTCCCCCTGGCAGGCGTCCTTGCCGCCGTGCGCCTCGCCCGCGCAGACCATTCCGCGGGCGTCGAAGGCCCCGTCCGGGCCTCCCGGGTAGTCGCGCGCACACACCGCGTCGGCCACGATCGGCACCTGCACACCGTGCAGGGCGTCGGCGTAGTTGGCTCGACCGCTGGTGTCACCCCAGCCGTAAACCTGTGCCGAAGTGCCGGGGGCGTACGGCGCGGTCTCGTCCTGGCCGACCATCGGCAGCACCGCTCGCGGATCCTGGGCCGTCTGCAGCGTGAGGACCGCCACGTCCTGCATGTTCTCGTCGAACGAGTACTGCGGATGGATCCAGACCTTGGCCACCGGGACCTCGGCGCCGGCACTGGTGGTCAGATCGGTCCTACCGATCACCACGGTCAGCCCCGGCCGGCCCGTCGGCCGACCCGTGCGCTCGTCGTAGAAGCAGTGGGCGGCGGTCACCACCTTCGTCGGCGCCACCAGGGTGCCGCCGCAGAACTGGCCCGACCGGCTGTCGCCGTACTGGACCCGACTGGCCACCGCGACCACCCAGGGGTGCTGGGTCGCGCTGTCCGCCCAGCCACCCACGATCCGCCGGTCAGCCTGGGCGGGCGAGGCCCCGAGCGAGACCAGGGCGCCCGGCAGCACCGCCAACAGCGCCAGCGCGGCCACCCGCCGGCGGCCACCGGGAAGCGCGCCCAGAACGCGGCGAACACCGGAACCGGACGGAACGGACGAGACGGACATCACAGAAACTCCGAGCGCTTCGACGGCGGCAACCGCCACAGCGTAGTCAGAAACTGACCCTGAGTGCTCGTCGGCGGCCGGTCAACCACCCGGACGGAGGACACGGCGCGCCCGGACGCCTCGGCCAGGAACGCCGGAAGGCCCGGGCGAGTGAGTCCGCCCGGGCCTTCCGGTGCTGCAGTGGGTGCCGCGCTCGGCCGGCGGGCCGGTGGAGCGCTGCCGATCAGTCCAGGTAGTCGCGCAGGACCTGGGAACGCGAGGGGTGGCGCAGCTTCGACATGGTCTTCGACTCGATCTGGCGGATGCGCTCACGGGTGACCCCGTAGACCTTGCCGATCTCGTCCAGCGTCTTCGGCTGGCCGTCGGTGAGCCCGAACCGCATCGAGACCACGCCGGCCTCGCGCTCGCTCAGGGTGTCGAGCACCGAGTGCAGCTGCTCCTGGAGCAGGGTGAAGGAGACCGCGTCGGCCGGCACGACCGCTTCGGAGTCCTCGATCAGGTCACCGAACTCGCTGTCGCCGTCCTCGCCGAGCGGGGTGTGCAGCGAGATCGGCTCACGGCCGTACTTCTGGACCTCGATGACCTTCTCGGGGGTCATGTCGAGTTCCTTGGCCAGCTCCTCCGGGGTGGGCTCGCGGCCCAGGTCCTGGAGCATCTGGCGCTGCACGCGGGCCAGCTTGTTGATGACCTCGACCATGTGCACCGGGATGCGGATGGTGCGGGCCTGGTCGGCCATCGCGCGGGTGATCGCCTGGCGGATCCACCAGGTCGCGTAGGTGGAGAACTTGTAGCCCTTGGTGTAGTCGAACTTCTCGACCGCACGGATCAGGCCCAGGTTGCCTTCCTGGATCAGGTCCAGGAAGAGCATGCCGCGGCCGGTGTAACGCTTCGCCAGCGAGACCACCAGGCGGAGGTTGGCCTCCAGCAGGTGGTTCTTGGCCCGGCGGCCGTCCTCGGCGATGATCTCCAGCTCGCGCTTGAGCTTGGGGGCCAGCTTGTCGGCCTGGCTCAGCTTGTCCTCGGCGAACAGGCCGGCCTCGATCCGCTTGGCGAGCTCGACCTCCTGCTCGGCGTTGAGCAGCGGGACCTTGCCGATCTGCTTGAGGTAGTCCTTGACCGGGTCGGCGGTGGCACCGGCGACGGCGACCTGCTGGGCGGGCGCGTCGTCCTCGTCGTCGTCGGAGAGGACGAAGCCCTCCGACTCCTCCTCCGGCTCGCCCTCGGCCTCGGGCTTGCCGCTGGGCAGGGCCACGTCCTCGACCAGCTCCTCGTCGCCGAGCAGCTCCTCGTCGCCCTTGTCCGTCTTGGCGGTACCGGTGGCGGCGGTCTTCTTGGCAGCCGTCTTCTTGGCCGGGGCGGCCGCCTTCTTGGCCACGGCCTTCTTGGCCGGGGCGGTGGCAGCGGCCTTCTTGGCCGCCGTCGCGGTCGACCCGAGCTCCCCCGACTCGTCCAGCGGAGCCTCCACGGCGACCGAGGTGACGGTGGTGACCGAGGCCACGGCGGCGGGGGCCACGGTCGCGGCCGGGGCGATCCGCACCGGCGGCTTGGTCGGTGCGGCGGGGGTACGGGTGGTGACCGCCTTGGTGGCGGTGCGCTTGGTCGGGCTCTTGGCAGCGACGCTCTTGCGCTTGGCGGCGGACGGCTCGGCCGCGCTCACCATGAGGTCCACCCCCTCCTCAATCAGCACCTGATTGAGGCTGCGCATGACGTTCTTCCACTTGGTGACCGGGATCTGGTCCGCCTCGAATGCCTGACGCACGTCGTCACCGGCGATCTGCCCCTGGGCCTTGCCCCGCTCGATGAGCGCCAGCAGGGCCGCGGACTCTGCGATCTCGGGGGGGAGCGAACGGGAAGTGCTGGCCGACACGAACAACCTCTCGGACGATGAGTGGACTCGAACCCGTACCGGTCCGCCCGAGAGGGCGAGGAAGAAGCACGTACCGAAGGCACGTGGAGGTTCCGACCGGCTCGGACTTGAGGACTGGGGTAGCAGGACGCTGGGCTTGTGGGACGGCAGCAGCGCCGCAGACCAACACAGCATTCTGACATGGCGCGGGTATTCCGGAGCTGCTTCCGCTCCGTACACATCGCTGCCGCTCCCCAAGTGTTACGCATGCCGCTCGTGGCACAGGTCACACGCTCCCCGACGGCCGCTGCGGCCCTCGTGCCGGCGGGCCCTCCGGTGGGGTCGCGGCCGCTGGGGCGCTGACCTCCGGAGGGCTCTGCTGGTGTCCGGCGGTTCCGTGGTCGACTCCGCTCCGTGCTCGGTCCGGGGCCGGTCGGGGTCGGGACCAGCCGCTGACCGGCCGGGGTCCGGGTTCGGACCCGCCTGCCGATCACGGCGGTCCGGACGCCGAGCCGGCCGCTTCGAGGTGTCCGGCTCAGTGCTCCCGCGGGGCGGGCACGGCGTGCTCGACGTCCGGGTGGACCGTGAGCAGGGTGCGCATGGCCACCTCGGCCGCTCCGCCGTCACCGGCGGCGATCGCGTCCACCAGCCGGGTGTGCATGCTCACGGAGGCGTCCGAGGGACGCTCGCAGGCCGTCGCCGGGCCGCCGCTGACCTGCAGCGCCGAACTCACGATCCCGGTCAGGTGCTCCAGCATCCGGTTCCCGGCCAGCTGCAGGACCAGCGAGTGCAGTTCGCCGTCGGCGCGCGAGAAGGTGATCAGGTCACCCTGCGCCGCCGCGTGGCTCATGATCTCGGTCATCTCGGCGAGCCGCTGCTGGATGTCCTCGCGGCCGTGGCCGGCGGCCAGCCGGGCGCCCAGCGGCTCCATCGCCCAGCGCATCTCGAACAGCTCCCGGCGCTGCTCCTCGCGCTGCGGGCCGTAGGCACGCCACTCGATGATGTCGGGGTCGAGGAGGTTCCAGTCACTGACCGGGCGGACCCGGGTACCGACGTTCGGACGGGCGCTGACCAGGCCCTTGGCCTCCAGCACCCGCAGCGACTCGCGGACCACGGTCCGGGACACCTCGAAGCGCTGGCCGATCTCCTCCGGGACCAGCGGGCGGTCGGCGCCCAGATCTCCGGCGACGATCATCTGGCCGAGCTGCTGGACCAGCTGGCCGTGCAGGCCGCGGCCGCGGCTGCTGGTGGCCTTGCGGCCGACCCTGGCGAGGTCGCTCTCCGCCCCCTCCCAGCGGGGGACGGGTGGAGTCGGCCGATCGGCGTAGGAGAAACGGTCGAGTTCGCCGGCGCCGGGCGCGGCGGCCTCGGCGGTGCGGGCGACGGTCATGGCGGGGTGCGCAAGGGTACTCACAGGTCCTTTGTCGGCGATCCGCGCGCGCGGCTTGAGGATTCTCGTGAAAAGCACACGAAAGGGTGATCGCCCATGGCTGGATAATTGACTTCTTATCAGGAAGAAATGGCCGTTCCCGCACGGGCGTTATCGCTCGCCGGCGCCGGGCCGGCCGGTACGGGTGGCCCGGGTGGGCCGGGCGGCACGGACACCGGAGCCCGGGGCCGGCAGATCAGGTCGGGCAGGGTCGGAGGTCTGCGGAGGTGAGGGACGGTCAGAGGGAGCGGCGGCGGAGCTGGGTCAGCAGGCAGGCCGCCAGCAGCAGCACGGTGGGCAGCAGCAGGGTGGCCAGGCTCTGTGCGAGGTGGGTGGGCACGGTGGCAGCGGCTGCCGGGCCGCCGCGGCCGGAGCCGATGTCGAGGGCCGCCAGGCCGGTCCAAGCCGTCCAGGGCGAGCCCGGGGTCCGCAGGTGTGCCGCGGCGGGCAGTCCGCGCAGCGCCGCCGAGCCCGCTGCCAGGACGACCAGGGTCGGCAGGGCACAGAGCAGCAGCACGCCGGCGACGGCACTGCGGGTCAGGGCGGTGGCCAGGATTGCCACCCAGCCCGCGGCCACCACCAGCGCGGTGAAGGTGAGCAGCACCGGCACCGAACGCGGATCGGTGCGCAGGGCACCCGGTGCGAAGAAGCGGGACACCGCGTCGCCGGACGAGGCCGTAAGCCGGATCGCCAGGGCGTTCGCCACCAGGGACAGCACGGCGAAGCCGGCGGCGACCGCGCTGAGCACGACCGATTTGGCCACCAGCAGGCGCAACCGGGCCGCGTACCGGACATGAGCGGCCGTCAGGCCGGGGTGGCGGACTTCGTGTGCCACCCCGAGAGCGCCCAGCAGGCCGACCGCGAGGGCGGCGAGCGGGACCGGGAGCACCGGCACGGCCGCGCTGACCAGGTGGACGGCATCGGCCACGGGCAGCGGGGTCGGGGCGAGCCGGCGGGCCTGGGCCACCGTCAGGGCGAGCTGGGCGACCAGGGCGGTGAGCAGGATCAGCCAGGTCGAGCGGAGGCCGAGGAGGCGACGGCCTTCGTAGGCGAGTACGCGCACGGGGTCACCCGTTCCAGTGGTCGGGCCCGGTCAGGGGCTGCGGGGAATCGGCGGGGAAGCTGTTCAGGGTGGGGACGTCGGCGGGGAAGCTGGTCAGGACCGGGGCATCGGCGAGGGCCGGGGGCACGGGCACGGCGGTGTCCGGCAGGGCTGCAACGCCGAGGAAGGCGGCGAGCCGGTCGCGGGCAGGGCCGGCGAGCGGCATCTGGACCTGCTCGGCCTGCTGATACCGCTCCTCGGCGGGTGGCGGGACGGCCGGCCCGGGGGCGGCAACGCCCGTGGGGGCAGCGCCTGCGGCCCCCGTGAGGGCGGGCTCTGCTGGGCGCAGGCCGACCGGCGTCGTGCCGGGAGCTCCGGCCGCGGCGGGAGCCGGCCGGGGATCGGCTGCGGGGTCGGTTGCGGGGTCGGTTGCGGGCTCGGCCAGGAACGAGGACGTGCGGGCGGGCGCGAGCGTTCGGCCGGACTCCAGCACGCTGATCAGTGCGGCGCCGACTGGTGCCCGGTCGCCCAGGGGTTCGGCCGGCGCCGGTACGGTCACGCCTGCCCCCGGGAGGCCCTCGTGGCCGGCCTCGCCGGCCGCCGGCACGGCTCCGGCAGAGTCTGCGGGCTGCGCGCCGCCCACCGCTCCGTCGGTCATCGGCAGCGCCTGCCCCGGCCGACGAGCCGGGCCGGCCAGCGCCGTCGCCCCGGCCGGCCTGCCGACCGCGTGACCGTCGGGCCCGTCCTGTTCGGCCTGCTGGACCACCGCGGCGTACACCCCGTCAACGGCCACCGTCGCACCAGCCGTGACCGGGACCGTGATCGCCTCCAGAACCGCAGCCGGTGGATCCGCGTGCACCTCGCCGACGGCAGCCGCAACGACCGCTGTCCCCGCGCCGGCGCCCGCTGCGGCCGCGTCCTGCTCCACTGCGGCCGCCCGCACTGCCGTCTCGGTGCTCCGGGTGCTCCTGGTGCCCCCGCCTCCCCCGGCGGCGGCCGCCTCCGGCTGCCGGGCAGTCAGGCCCTGCTCCCCCACGGTGGCCCGGGTCACCCGGCGCAGTTGGACCGTCGGGGCGACCGGTGCCGGTGGCACGACGGGTCGCGGGGCACGCGGCGCCGGCTGCTCGACCACCCGGTCGGCCAGCTCGTGCAGCAGGATGCCGTTCCGGTACGCCAGTTCACCGATCTCGGTGCGCCCCAGGCCGCTGACGGCGAGGCCGGCACCACCGTCGGGCCGAACCGTCGCGCCCTGGGCCATCAGCAGGTCAGCGAGTCGGGCCATCTGCGGGCCGCGGACCGCGACCTCGGGATGCAGCCGGGTGCGCCGGAACTCGGCGAGCGACTGGTCGGCGAGCAACTGCCCGCCGTCCAGGGTCACCACGCGGTCCCCGAGCTGGGCCGCCTCCTGCGGGCTGCGCGTGGTGACCAGCACCGATCCGCCGCCGGCGGCGAAGGCACGGACGAACGCGTGCAGCCACTCCACGTTGCGGGGTGACTGGCCGTCGGTCGGCGCGTCGAGGAGGAGCGTGCCGGGGTCGCCCAGCAGTGCGGCGGCTAGTTCGAGGCGGCAGGTCATGCCGGGCGAGAAGGACCGGAGCCGGTGGTCGGCGACGGTGGCGAGCCGGGTCTGCTCCAGCAGTTCCTCGGCCCGGCGGACAGGCACGCCGACGGCGGCGGCGAGCATCCGCAGGTGCGAACGCGCGGTACGCCCGGGGCTGCCGGCGCGGCGGTACGCGCTGGGCAGCACCACGCCCACCTGCCGCTCGGGCTGACGCAGTTTCCGGTAGGTGGAACCGTCGAACAGGGTCACGCCCGACCCCTGCTCGAGCTCCAGCATCAACCGGAGCGCCGTGGTCTTGCCGGCGCCCTCGGGGCCCAGCAGCACCGTCACCGTGCCCGGTCTGACGACGAATCCGAGATCCAGCAGGGCCGGGCGGCCACGGCGATAGACCTTCGTGAGTCCGCTGGCCTGGATCATCACTGGCTGCTCCCACCTGCTCGGCTGCCCCTGCGGCGTGGCCGCCCCGGATTCAGCACCCTAGGGGGAGCATCGGGAGAATTCGGGCATTGGCCTGCGCGATGCGGACAACTCGCCCGCCCCTCTCACTCGATCAGGGGACAGCAGCGGAACGCGGTGCAGTGACGGGGCCGGCGGGCCGGTTCAGGACTCCGGGCGCAGCATCGGCGGGTTGAGCACGGTGGCGCCGCCGGCCTTGAACAGCTGGGCGGGACGGCCGCCCTGCCGGGTCGTGGTGCCGCCGGACGGCACCAGGAAGCCGGGGGTGCCGGTGACCTTGCGGTGGAAGTTCCGCGGGTCCAGCACCACTCCCCAGACCGCCTCGTAGACCCGCCGCAGCTCACCCACGGTGAACTCCTCGGGGCAGAAGGCGGTGGCGAGCGCGGAGTACTCGATCTTGGAGCGGGCTCGCTCGACCCCGTCGGCGAGGATCAGCTCGTGGTCGAAGGCGAGCGGCTCGCGATCCGTCCGACCGGGCCCGAGCAGTTCGCTCACCGGAGCCCAGCGAGCGCCGCGGGCGTCCCCACCGGGCTTGGGCGTGGGCAGGTCGGGGGCCAGTGCGAGGTGCGCGACGCTGACCACCCGCATCCGAGGGTCGCGCTGCGGGTGCCCGTAGGTGGCCAGCTGCTCGAGGTGGGCTCCGGCCATCACCTGCCCCGGCGACGCGTGCGCCCGCAGGCCGGTCTCCTCGGCCAACTCACGGGAGGCCGCCTCGCCCAGCCCCTCGCCAGGGCGGACGAAGCCGCCCGGCAGCGCCCAGTACCCCTGGAAGGGCGGCTCGCCCCGGCGCACCAGCAGCGCGCAGAGCTCGTGCTCCCGAACCGTCAGCAGTACCAGGTCGACCGTGACTGCGAAGGGGGGAAAGGCCGACGGGTCATAGCGCGACATGGGGTAGATCATAGTCGTCTCTTTGACGATAAACACCGGGTCAGCCGGACTGCGCCCGGCTCGGGCTCCCGGCACGGCTCGACTACCGGGTCCCGTGGCCGGGCGCCGCCCGCCAACGCCTGGACCGCGCTCGGTCAGCGTCTGGCCGGCCGCTCAGTCCTTGCCCAGCAGCAGCTCCGGCGAGGCCTCCTCCACCACGGCCACGCCGATCCGGCTGACCCGCACCGAGAACGGCTCCCCCGCGACCCGCAGGCCGGCCAGCTCCAACTCGCCCAGCGGCGCGGTGGTCACCGGGCGGACGGTGACCCGCTTGGCCGGCACGTCCGGCCGGGTGCCGGCCAGCGCGATCAGGGTGTGCGCCAGCGCGGCCGCCGAGGCGGCTGCCGGCCGGCACGCGGACGGGTGGGGCACCGGCGGGCAGTTCGGCAGCCGCTGCTCCCCGGCGAACATCTCCGGCAGGCGCCCGGAAAACGCCTCCGAAGCGGCGAGCAGGCCCTCCAGCAGGACCTCGGCCTCGTTCTCGTAGCCGGTCGCGGCCAGCCCGGAGACAGCCAGCGCCGTCTCGTGGATCCGCACCGCCCCGCTGCGGTGACCCAGCGGGTTGAACCGCGGCGACTTGGCGCTCAGCGTCCGCAGGCCCCAACCGCAGTCCATGTCCGGGGCCACCAGCCGGTGGGCGACCAGGCGTTCCTGCTCCCGGTCGAGCAGGCCGGGCAGCGCGGCACCGGCACCGGCGAGCCCCAGGTCGAGGAGGTGGCCCACCGAGGAGGACAGCGCGCCCAGCGGTCGGCCGCCGACGGTCAGCGCGGCGGCAGGGCGCCCACCGGAGAGGTCGTCGACCCAGAAGCGCTCACGGAAGCGACCGCGCAACTGCTCCGCCCACTCGCGCCAGCCGGCCGCGTCGGGGCGGCCGAAGGCGTCGAGCAGCTCGGCACCGTGCAGAGCGGCGCGGTGGGCTTGGGCCTGCACCTCGCAGCGCGCTGCGGGCGGCTGTCCTGAGCGGTCCTCGCCGGTGCGACCGAGGTCGGTGACGAAGCCGTCCACCAAGTCGCCCTCGGCATTGGCCCGCATCGCGGCCAGCGCCCGTTCGGCGACCGGCAGCAGTTCGGCGACCTCCCCGGCGGGCATACCCCAGCGCCAGGCCTCCGCCAGCACGGTGACGAACAGCAGGGTGGCCTCGGTGGCCGTGCAGATCGGCGGCAGCTCGGGGCCGCCGTGGCGCAGTGGCCCGGGAATGATCCCCTCGGCCTGGCTGCCCGCGCCGGCCGGCTGCTGTCGGCGGGCGAGGGCCCGCAGGGTGCCGGCCGCCAGCCGGGTGCCCAGCGGCAGCGTGTAGCGCGCCGCCCAGAGCGCGTCCGCGGGGGTCAGGCCGAAGCGCCACGGAGCACCGGAGGCCGCGTAGAGGTCGATGGGCCGGTCGGCGTCGGCCAGCAGCAGGCCGTCGAGCCCGTCCAGTGATCTGGTCAGCAACTGCTCGACCCGCGGGTCGTCGCAGCGGACCCGCAGGTCCGTCCAGGGCGCGGGGACCCCCGCGCCGCGGCCGATCGGCGGGCGGACCGGCGGAGCCGCCGACGGCTCCAGCTCCACCCTCAAGTCCACCGCCCACCGCGCCCCGGGCTGCAGCTCCAAGTCCCAGCGGAGCACTCCGGCCCCGGCCAGAACCGCGTGCGGCGAAGGGCGGGCGCTGACCGTCGCGTTGTGGGTGCGGCCGGTCCAGCGCAGGCCGGCCGACTGGACCTGGGCCGGCACCTCGGGCGGCCTCGCTCCGGCGCCGATCTCGGCGAGGTTGCCCAGGTCCGTGCCGAGCGCGATCTCCAGCGGGATCCTGGCCGGCCGGGCACCCGCGTTGCGCACGGTGATGCTCTCCGCCCCGTCCGCGTGGCGCAGCCGCTCCACCGTCAGGGCCGGATCGGGGTCGAGCTCGCCGGGAATGCGGACCGCACCGATGAATCGTGCCTGCGCGGCCGAGGAGAGGTCGCCCTGCAGCGCCAGCGGCTCGATGCCGCCGAGACGGATCTCCATGCGGCTGACCACGCGCACCCCGGAGCGGAAGAACCCGTGCAAGCCGTCACCACGCAGTTGGCCGTCGGCCCCGGAGGCAGCCATCGCCGGAGCCTTCACGCAGAGCACGTCGGTGTGCGTCGAGGCGGGCGACCGGCGGGCCTGGGTCGCAGGTCGGCCGGGACCGGCGGCCGGGGAGTCGAGCCTGGGCTGTACGCCCGCGCGAGGGCCACCCACCGTCTCGGTCGGCAGCGCGGTCTGCGGTGGCCTGCTGGCCGTCACCGGGTCTCCTCCTGTCGGTCGGCAGCGCGGGCCCGTGTGCGGGGCTGCCGTCGGTGGTCTCCAAGGCGCGCGGGCTGGGCCGCGCGCTCCCTGGCGGGGCACCAGGATCACGGTAGGCCAGACCGGATCACCCGGCGCAGCTTTCCCCACGGACGGGGGCCGCCCACGGCAGTGTGGCCGCAGATGCTCCCCGCAGTGAACGCGGCGCACTGGGCACAGGTCACGCCCCACGGCTCGGCGAACCGGCGTTGGCGCGGTCGGCGCCACCGAGGTGGCTGCCGTCGCTGCCCGCCGACGCTCCGCCGGGCCTCGCCCCCGCGGGGATGGACGGCGCCGCTGCCGCTCATCGAGCGCCAGGATACGGTGCCCGGGTGGCACCGCCCGCACCGGGAAGTGCCCAGGTCGGCGCCGACGGGATTCCGTGGCCAGCGCGGGCGGCGTGCCCGGCTTCGGCGCAGCAGATGGCGCACGGACACCCACCGTGCCGCGCACAGACCGAGGAGTCCGATGTCCGTCGTGATCCGACAGCCAGGCGTCGTCCTGACCGACCATCAGTTCCAGGTGCCGCTCGACCACACGGCGCCGCAGGGGGAGCAGATCGAGGTCTACGCCCGCGAGGTGGTGGCGGCCGGCAAGGAACGGGACGAGCTGCCCTGGCTGCTCTACCTGCAGGGCGGCCCCGGCGGACGGGCCGGCCGCCCGCTGGGACGGGACTCCTGGCTGGACCGGGCGCTGGACGACTACCGGGTGCTGCTGCTGGACCAGCGCGGTACCGGGCGGTCGACCCCGGCCACCCGGCAGAGCCTGCCGCTGCGCGGCGGTGCTGTCGAGCAGGCCGCATACCTGGCGCACTTCCGGGCGGACTCGATCGTGCGGGACGCGGAGTTGATCCGCCGCCGGTTGCTCGGCGAGCACCGCAAGTGGACCCTGCTCGGGCAGAGCTTCGGCGGCTTCTGCACCCTCACCTACCTCTCGCTGGCGCCGCAGGGCGTGCGAGAGGCGCTGGTGACGGGCGGGCTGCCCGGACTGCGCAGCAGCGCGGAGCACGTCTACCGGGTCGCCTACCCTCGGGTGGCCCGGAAGAACGCGGCGCACTACGCGCGCTACCCGCAGGACGTCGAAGCGGTGCGGCAGGTCGCGGGGCACTTGGCCGAGAGGCCCGCCCGGCTGCCGGGCGGCGGGCTGCTCACCGTCGAGGCGTTCCAGGCGCTCGGGCTGCTGCTCGGCTCCGGCACCGGCTCGGACACCCTGCACTACCTGTTGGAGGACGCCTGGATCCGCGGCGCCTCCGGCCTCGAACTGTCCGACACCTTTTTGGGCGGCGCACAGGCTCGGCTCTCCTTCGCCGACGGGCCGCTCTACGCCGTGCTGCACGAGTCCATCTACGGGCAGCGCTCGGTGGACGGCGGTCCGACCGACTGGGCGGCGCAGCGGGTCCGGGCGGAGTTCCCGGAGTTCGACGCCGCACTGGCGCTGAAGGGCGACGGCCCGGTCAGCTTCACCGGGGAGATGATCTACCCCTGGATGTTCGAGACCGACCCGGCGCTGCGACCGCTGCGCGAGACGGCCGAGGCGCTGGCGGCGCACACGGACTGGCCCGACCTGTACGCACCGCAGGCGCTCGCGGCGAACGAGGTGCCGGTAGCAGCGGCGGTCTACCACGACGACATGTACGTGGACACCGCTGACTCGCTCGCTACCGCCGACGCGGTGCGGGGGCTGCGGACCTGGGTGACCAACGAGTGGGAGCACGACGGCCTGCGGACCAGTGGCGGCCAGGTGCTGGACCGTCTGATCCGCATGGTGCGCGGACAGGTCTAGTACTACAGGGATAGAT